>CAWJFK010000001.1:0-14565 GCA_963842165.1 uncultured Thermoplasmata archaeon
TGTTGCCCGCCATTCGCTCCCTTTCGGACGGCGAGCCGGTCCTCATCTTCGACGCTCCGGACCGGGAGGGGGAGACCGACCTCGTCTTCCTGTCGGAGAAGGCGACCCCGGAACTCGTCCGCCTGGCGCGGCGGGACGCGGGCGGCCTCATCTGTACGGCGATCTCGGACGAGTTGCGCCGCCGCCTCGGGCTCCCGTTCTTCTCCGACCTCCTCGCCCTCGGCACGGCCGAGTTCCCCGCCCTGGCGGGGCTGGCCGAGCGCCCCCGCTACGACCGACGGAGCGCGTTCGGCATCACCGTCAACCATCGGACGAACTTCACCGGCGTGCCGGACAACGACCGCTCGACGACGATCCGGGCGCTCGGCGAGCTCGCCCGCGACGCGGCCCCCCTCACGGAGGAGGAGCTTCGCGAGCGGTTCCGCACGTCGTTCATCTCCCCGGGCCACGTCCCCCTGCTCTACGCGGCCCCGACGCTGACGGACGAGCGAAAGGGACATACGGAACTTGCCATCTCGCTCGCGCGGATGGGGGGTCTTTCCGAGTCGGTGACGGTCGCGGAGATGCTCGGCGACTCCGGCGGGGCCCGCGCACCCGAAGCCGCCCGCCACTACGCGGAAGAGCACGGCTGGCCGTTCCTCGAGGGCCGAACGATCGCGGCGGCGTGGCGGGCATGGTCGTCCGCGTAATGGCCACGGGGGTCTTCGACCTCCTCCATCCGGGGCACGTCTACTTCCTCAGCGAGGCGCGCAAGCTCGGCGACGAGCTCGTGGTCGTCGTCGCCCGCGACCGGACGGCCCGGCGCCTGAAGCAGGAGCCGTACGTCCCCGAGGCGATGCGCCGGGAGATGGTCGAGGCGCTGAAGCCGGTCGACCGCGCGATCCTCGGCTCGTCGACCGACATCTACGAAACGGTCGTGCAGGAGCGCCCGTCCATCATCGCGCTCGGCTACGACCAGATCTGGAACGAGGCGGAGGTCGAGCGGGAGTGCGCCCGCCGCGGCGTGCCGGTCAAGGTGGCCCGAATCGGGCCGTTCCCGCACGACGACCTCGCGAGCAAGCGGATCGTCGAGCGGATCCTCGAGCGGGGGCCTCCCTCGCGGGAGGTGAAGCCCTGAAGAAGATCGGGGTCGCCGACACCACGTTCGCGCGCGTCGGGATGGCGGACGCCGCGATCGGCGCGGTGAAGGGACGCGGCACCGGCTTCCGCATCGTGCGACGGACGGTCCCCGGCATCAAAGACCTCCCGGTCGCCTGCCGCCAGCTGTTCCTCGAGGAGGGGGTCGACCTCTGCCTCGCGCTCGGCATGCCGGGGAAGGCCGAGTACGACAAGACCTGTGCCCACGAAGCGTCGCTGGGCCTCATGTTCACCTCGGTCCTCGAGGCGAAGCCGATCGTCGAGTGCTTCGTCTTCGAAGGCGAGGCCGACGGACCGCGCGAGCTCGAAACCCTCGCCCGCCGCCGGGCCGAGGAGCATGCCCTCAACGCCTACTCCCTGTTGTTCCGGCCGCACGACCTCGCCCGACGGGCGGGGGAGGGCCTGCGCCAGGGATTCCCCGACGCGGGACCGGCGCGCCGGCGAGACGATAGAACGCACGAAGGTAGGAAGGAACGATGGCGAAATCCAAGGGAGTCGGAGCGGGGGTCTGCGTGGCGATCGTGGCGAGCGAGTACAACTACGACATCACGCTCCTGATGCTCGAGCGGGCGAAGGACGAGATCGAGTTCCTAGGGGCGACCCTCGGGCCGGTCGTCAAGACGCCCGGCGTCTTCGACATGCCGCTCGCGGTCCAGGCGCTCTATCGGCGGAAGGACGTCGACGCGGTCGTCGCGCTCGGCGCCGTCATCGAGGGCGAGACCGACCACGACGAGGTCGTCATGAACCAGGCGTCCCGAAAGCTGACCGACCTCTCGGTCGAGCACGGAAAGCCGCTCGGACTCGGGATCTCCGGGCCGGGCGAGACCCGGCTGCAGGCGTCCGACCGGATCGAGAACGCCGGGAACGCCGTCCGCGCCGCCGTCAAGATGGTCCGTCGGCTTCGCGAGCTCGGGTAGCCCCGCGCGAGGGGACCCGCCGCGCGCGACCGGGAGCACGGATGGTATCGCTGGACGTCGGCTGCGGCAAGCAGAAGCGCGGCGACATCGGGATGGACATCTATCCCGGGCCGCAGGTCGACGTCGTCTGGGACCTGCGGAAGACGCCCTGGCCGTTCGAGGCGGAAAAGTTCGACACCGTCTACGCGATCCACGTCCTCGAGCACATCCCCTTCTCGCTCGAGCCCCAGTACGAGGACGGGCTCTTCGCCGTGATGGGGGAGATCCACCGCGTCCTGAAGCCGGGCGGCCAGCTGGTCGTCATCACGCCGCACCAGCAGTCGCGCTACGCCTGGGGCGTCCCGACCCACCGCCGGGTCTTCAACGAGACGACCTGGACGCACTTCGAGCCGGGACCTCTGGACCGGCGTCTACTCCCTCGAGAGCCCCGACGGGATCGGCCGGGAGCCCCTCTTTGAGAAGAGCTCCATCCGGGTCGACCGGGAGTTCGGCTCGGCCTACCCGTTCGGGTTCCGGGAGTGGCACGTCGAGCACCGTCTCCCGCGGGTGTACCGGTTCCTGTGCGCGCTGCGGGTGGGCCGGAAACGGAACCTGTACGTGACGCTCACCAAGGGCGGCGGCCGGACCGCGGCCCGAGGCGCCTGAGGCCGAACCGGCCCCGGACCTGGTCGAACGCGACCCGTCCCTTCGTCGAGTGCGGTACGACCCGGACGTCGGCCGGGATCGTCTTCGGCGGGGTTCGCGCCGTCAGGATCTTCTGGAGGCGGGCCTTGGGGGCGTGGATCGTGACGTCCGGCGACGGGGCGGTCCCCGCCGTGACCGCGACCGACCCGGTCGCCTCGACCCGGACGGTGGCGGAGTCCTCGTCGGTCTCAAACACCCAGACCTGGGGAAGGTAGGCCCGCACGAACGATCCGATCAGACCGTGCAAGCGAGGCTTGAGTTCCTTCTCGATGCCGGGCGCCACCTTCTCTAGGAGGGACGCCGTGGTGACCACGTCCGCCCCAGACTCCCGGTCCTAAGAGGCTGACGCCCGGCCCAGGGGGGGTCGACCCCTCTCGGGCGAGACCGCGCTCGGTCGGACGGTAGGGCACGGCGACTCGGACTCCGCGCACAAACCGTTAAGGCCGACCCACCGTCCCGAAGCGAGGAGGAGTCCGAGTGGAACTCCGTGAGTTCCGGGCGGAGCTCGCCTCCACCCAGGCCGAGGCAATACGTCGCGCCCGGGAAGGAGCCCCCGAAGGTACTCGGATCGTCGCGCGCCGTCAGACCGAGGGGCGCGGTCGGGACGGCCATCGTTGGACCTCGCTCGAAGGGAACCTCCACCTCAGCCTCATCCTCCGGGCTCCGGCGGAGCACCGCACTCTGTTGCCGCTCGCCATCGGCGCCCGCCTCCGGGTCGCCCTGGAGAGGCATTACCACGCGCGGAGCGTCCTCAAATGGCCCAACGACTTGCTGGTGCTGGGGAAGGGACCACCGCGAAAGTTGGCCGGTATCCTCGTCGATGCGGTGCCCTCGCCCACTCTGGGAACTGCGGCCGTGGTCGGGATGGGAGTGAACGTCGGGGCGCGCTCCGAGGAGTACCCTCTAGAACTCCGGCCGCGGGTCGTCTCCCTCGGTGAACTGAACCGTTCGAAGCCCGCGCTGGAGGACGTGGAGGAGGTGGCGGCCGCGGCCGCCGAATCCGCCTGTCGCGACCTCGCGGCACCGGGAGGCGCGTCCGAGATTCTGGCGGAATGCCCGGGCGGCCCTCTACGCGGTGGGCCGACGCGCCACCGTGGACTCCACGCTTTCCGGGGTCATCCGCACGTTGGGGGAGGAGGGCGAGCTGTGGCTCGACACTCCGACCGGGCCGGTCGCCGTACGCTCGGGAGATCTGGTCGTGGAGGAAGCATGACGCAAGCATTCGACCGGTGGGCCGCGCTGAAGAAGTCGGCGAAAGAGGGCGGAGGCGCGGAGCGCGTGCAGAAGCACCGCGCCAGCGGCAAGCTCACCGCCCGCGAGCGGTTGGAGAGCTTCTTCGACCCGGGAACGTTCACCGAGATCGACGCGTTCGTCACCCACCGGGTCGAGAAGTTCGGTCTGGACGAGCGCAAGGTCCCGGGCGACGGGGTCGTCACCGGTTGGGGCGAGGTCGACGGTCGGCCGGTCTGCGCCTTCGCGCAGGATGCGACCGTCTTCGGCGGAGCCCTGGGCGAGGCCCACGCGATGAAGATCGTGAAGATCATGGAGACGGCCCGCAAGGCCGGCGTCCCGATCGTGGGGCTCAACGACTCCGGCGGAGCTCGCATTCAGGAGGGAGTCATGAGCCTCGGGGGGTACGGCGAGGTGTTCTTCCGGAATGTCGCCCTTTCCGGGGTCGTCCCGCAGCTTTCCCTCGTGCTGGGTCCGTGTGCCGGGGGAGCGGTCTACTCGCCGGCGATCACCGACTTCGTGATCATGGCCCGCGGCACGGCCCAGATGTTCATCACCGGCCCCGACGTCATCCGTGCGGTCACGGGAGAGGAGGTCACGTTCGACCGGTTGGGGGGCGCCGACACCCACGCCTCGATCAGCGGGGTCTCGCACGTGACCGCGACCTCGGACGTCGATGCGCTCGCGCTCGCTCGCCGCCTCCTCTCGTACCTGCCCCTCAACAACCTCGAGGAACCTCCGGTCGCCCCGCGCGCCGCACCGACCGAAGCCGCCGCCGCGGAGCTCGTGCGCATCGTCCCCGAGGACTCGAACCTCCCCTACGACGTGCACGGGGTCATCGAGCGGGTCGTCGACGTAGGTTCGTTCTTCGAGATCCACGCGGCGTGGGCCGCGAACATCGTCGTCGGCTTCGCGCGGCTCGACGGCCGTCCCGTCGGCGTGGTCGCGAACAATCCCGCGGTCCTCGCCGGAACGTTGGACATCCCGGCCTCGATGAAGGCGGCCCGGTTTGTCCGGTTCTGCGACGCGTTCAACCTCCCGCTGGTGACGTTCGTCGACGTCCCCGGGTTCCTCCCGGGCACGGCCCAGGAGTACGGGGGCATCATCCGGCATGGGGCCAAGCTCCTCTACGCGTACGCCGAGGCCACGGTCCCGATGCTGACCGTGATCCTGCGCAAGGCGTACGGAGGAGCCTACGACGTGATGTGCTCGAAGCACCTCGGGGGGGACCTGAACCTGGCCTGGCCGACCGCCGAGATCGCGGTCATGGGGGCCGAAGGAGCGGTCAACATCCTCTTCCGGAAGGAGATCGAAAGCGCTCCCGCCTCCGAACAGGCCGGCCTCCGCGCGAAGCGCGTGGCCGAGTACCGCGCGGAATTCCTGAACCCGTACCTCGCCGCCGAACGCGGGTACATCGACGACGTCATCGACCCGTCGGAGACCCGGGCCCGCCTGCTCGACGGACTCCAGCTGCTCGCGACGAAGAGGGACGATCGGCCCGCCCGAAAGCACGGGAACATCCCGCTCTAAGAGCAGGTCGGTCGGCGATGGTCGGTATCACCGAGACGGTACTGCGGGACGGTCACCAGTCGCTCATCGCGACCCGGATGCGGACGCGGGACATGCTCCCGGCGGCCGAGCGGCTCGATGCCATCGGCTACCGATCCCTCGAGGTCTGGGGCGGCGCGACGTTCGACGTCTGTCTCCGGTTCCTCCGAGAAGACCCGTGGGAGCGCCTCCGTCAGCTGAAGCGCGCGATGCCCCGCACCCCCCTCCAGATGCTCCTCCGCGGTCAGAACTTGGTCGGGTACCGACACTACGCGGACGACCTCGTCCAGAAGTTCGTCGCCGAGTCCGCCCGGCAAGGGATCGACATCTTCCGCGTGTTTGACGCGCTGAACGACCCCGGGAACATGGCCGTGGCGATGGCCGCCGTCAAGAAAGCCGGGGCCCGCGCCCAGGGAACGATCTGCTACACCCAGTCGCCCGTCCACACCGAGGCCGCCTTCGTAGCGCTCGGCCGCCGCCTCGCCGAAATGGGCGCGGACGAACTGTGCGTGAAGGACATGGGGGGGTTCCTGCCACCGAAGGAGGGGGCGTCCCTCGTGCGCGCTCTCCGAAACGAAGTGGGGCTCCCGGTCGTCGTCCACACGCATTCCGCGAGCGGCATGTCCACGCTCACGTGCTTGGCCGTGGCGGAGGCCGGCGCGGCGGCCGTCGACAGCGCGCTCAGCCCGTTCGCGGGAGGAGCGTCCCAGCCCCCAACCGAGACCCTCGTGGGCGCGATGCGGGGGACCGACCTCGACCCGAAGCTTGACCTCACGGCTCTCGGCGAACTCGCCGCGCACTTCGCCAAGGTCATGGACCGGTATCGTCCCCTCTTGAACCTCCGATCCCTCCAAACCGACCCGGGGATCCTGACCCACCAGATCCCCGGCGGGATGCTCTCCAACCTCCTCGGGCAACTGGCGGAGCAAGACGCGTTCGACCGGTTGGCGGAGGTCCTCGCCGAGGTGCCTCGCGTCCGCGCCGACCTCGGATACCCTCCGCTCGTCACCCCGACGAGCCAGATCGTCGGGGTCCAAGCGGTCGTGAACGTGTTCACCGGAGCCCGGTACCGTCAGGTGACCCAGGAGGTCCGAGACTACGTCCGCGGGCTCTACGGGAAGCCGCCCGCACCGATCGATCCCGACCTCTACCGCACGGTCACCGCCGCGGCCCCGGCGATCACCGGGCGCCCGGCCGACCTGCTCGGTCCCGAGCTGGCCAAGGCGCTGACGGAGGTCCGCGCCCTCGTCCCCGCGGCGGACGACGCCGAAGCGCTCAGTTACGCGATGTTCCCGGCCGTGTACCGCACGTACCGGTCCGCGGTCGACCGGGGGCTCACGGCCGACGTGCTCACCGCCGCGGCCCTAGGGGTCATCGGTGCGTTGCGAGCCCCCGCACCGCCGCCTCGGTCCGCCCCAACGGCCGCTCCGTCGACGTCCGGTGGCGGGGTGAGCCCGTGGGCCCATGAGGGCCGCGCCCGGCTGCACGCTCAACGGAGGTGGGTGGATGCGTCTACGCGTCGTGCGGGACGGTAGGACCGAAGAGGTGGAGGTCGCGTCCGACCTCTCCTCCGTCACGCTCTCCGGCCGAACCTATCCGGTCGTGGTCGTTCGCACCGAGGCGTTGCGCGTCGAGCTCGAGATCGGCGGAGAGCGCGTCCTCGTCGAGAACTGGCCGGACCACTTTCCCGTCCCGCCGTCCGCGGTCGACGTCAACGGTGAGAGGGCCCCGGTCAAGATCGAGGTCGTGTCGTCGGGATCTACGGCGACCTCCTCTCCGGTTCCGACGGCCCGCACGGACCCCGCCCCCCCGCCGAGTTCCTCGTCTCCCCCGAGCGAAGGCACGCCGGTGATGCCACCGATGCCGGGTCGAGTGATCGAGCTGCGGGTCTCGGAGGGACAGCGCGTCGAAGCCGGCTCCGTCCTCCTCGTGGTCGAGGCGATGAAGATGCGGAACGAGGTCGCGAGTCCCGTCGCGGGGGTCGTCCGTGGCCTGCGCGTCACGGCGGGGTCGAATGTCCGGTCCCACGAGCCGATGCTGTACGTAGCGCCGCACTAGAAGTGCGGGGTCGCGTGCCCGCACGCCGGGCAGGTGACCGACCCGGGAGCGAGCGGGGCCGCGCAGTAGATGCAGAAGCCGAGGTCGGATGCGAGGGGACCCGGGGAGGTCCGGGGACGGAGGGGCCCGGAGCGCCACCGGCAGGAGCGCGCCGGCCGATCTGCCGGTTGGACCAGGGTCCGTAGACGAGCACCAGACTGCCGATCATCCAGCCGAGCAGGACGTAGAACGCGATGCCGGCGTACTGGGGGAAGGCGAAGAGCACTCCGATGGCGACCGTGATCGTGGCGAGGTTGACGAGCGTCAGCAGGGTTCGGAGCAGCATGCGGGCCTGGTCGAAGGACGTTAGCCGTTCGTAGCTCATGGCGTTATGCGCCGACCGGTCTCGCCGGGGAGCGGACCATCCCTCGGGGCACGGCCCCCGAGGGCGGCCCGCCCGGGGCCATTCCTTCTATACGGTGCCGGGTTGGCCGCCCGCCATGGAGAAGGTCCCGAAGCTCGTCCGACTGGACGAGTTCACCTATCGCATCGACCCGGCCGAACAACCGGGAATGCGGGTGCCCGGGATCTTGTTCTCCGACGACGCGCTGCTCGCGAACGTGGAGGGCGACCCGTCGCTCGCGCAGCTCGCCAACGTCGCGACCCTGCCCGGGATCGAGCGCAACGCGCTCGCCATGCCCGACATCCACTTTGGCTACGGCTTCCCGGTCGGCGGGGTGGCGGCGTTCGACCTCGAGGAGGGGGTCGTCTCTCCGGGCGGGATCGGGTACGACATCAACTGCGGGGTTCGGCTCTTGACGACGAACCTGACGGCCGACCAGGTCCGTCCCCGGCTCGCCGAGCTCATCGAGCGGCTCTACCACGAGGTGCCCTCCGGGGTGGGTTCGAAGGGCGGCACGCACCTGACCCCGTCCGAGGTGGACGAGGTCATGGCCGGCGGTGCGCGATGGGCCGTTGAGCGGGGTCTCGGTCGCCCGAAGGACCTCACGTTCCAGGAGGAGGAGGGCCGTCTCGAGGGGGCCCTCCCCGCCGAGGTCTCGGAGAGCGCGCGCAAGCGGGGCCTTCGACAGCTGGGGACCCTGGGGTCGGGGAATCACTTTCTCGAGGTCCAGACCGTCGACCGCGTCTTCGAACCCGAGTTCGCCGAGGTCCTCGGGCTCGCGCGCGGCCGGGTCGTCGTCATGCTGCACACCGGTTCGCGCGGCCTCGGCCATCAGGTCGCGACCGATTTCATCGCCCGGATGGACCACCGCCTCGCGACCGAAGGCGTCGACGCTCGTCGACCGCCAGCTCTCGTGCGCTCCCGTGGGGTCCGATGACGGGGCGCGGTATCTGGGTGCGATGGCCGCCGCGGCCAATTTCGCTTGGGCGAACCGACAGGCGATCACGCACGGGGTCCGGCGCGCGTTCTCCGCCGTCTTCGCGCGCTCGGACGAGGAGCTCGACCTCTCGGTCGTCTACGATATCGCGCACAACATGGCCAAGGTAGAAACCCACGCGGTCGGAGGAGGGACGAAGCGACTGCTCGTTCACCGCAAGGGCGCGACCCGCGCGTTCCCCGCCGGCCGGGAGGAAGTGCCGAGCGCGTACCGGCGGTTCGGCCAGCCGGTCCTGATCCCGGGCGACATGGGCACGGCGAGCTACGTCCTCGTCGGGCTGCCCACCTCGATGGAACGTTCGTTCGGATCGTCCTGCCACGGGGCCGGTCGTCGGCTCAGCCGGCACGCGGCGGTGCGCGCCTTCCGGTACGACGAGGTCACCCGCGACCTCCGCGCCAAGGGGATCCTCGTGCGTTCGGCGTCCCGGGAAGGGGTCACCGAGGAGGCGCCCGGCGCCTACAAGGACGTCGAAGAGGTCGTGCGGGTCGCCGAAGGTGCCGGGCTCACCCGACAGCGTCGCCCGGCTCACCCCTCTCGGGGTCGTCAAGGGGTAGGCGGGGCGTCCCGCCGACGGCTCCACCACGCCGCCGACACCGCGGCCAGCGCGGCCACGACGCCGCCGATGACGGCGTAGACCACGAGCGAGGAGGTGCCGGAGGTCGACGCGGCCGGCACCGGCTCGACGAGGATCGACCAGTTGAGCTCGACCGAGCGGCCGCCCCAGTCGCGGACCGTCAGCCGCGCGGTGTAGTTCCCGGGCGTGGGGTACGTGTGGAGGAACGTCGCGTTCGCATTCGACGTGCCGTCTCCCGTCTGCCAGGCGAACGTGTACGGGATCGAACCTCCCGAAGCATTGGCCGCAAAGAGGACGGAGAGGGGCGCGATGCCGCTCTGGACCGCGGGGCCGCCCCCGACGAGGAGGGTGGGCGTGACGCCCGAACCGACCAGGACACCGAACGGCTCGAGGGCGGCATCCCCCCACGAGTCGCTCACGGTCACATTGACCGAGTACGCCCCGGAGGTCAGGAAGGTGTGCTGGACCGAGAACCCTTGAGCGACCCCGCCGTCCCCAAAGCTCCAGTTCGCGGTACCGCCGCCGGGCGCGGTGACTTCGGCGGCGCCGGTCCACAGGAGGCCCGGCGCGCCCGCCGTGGGGGTGCCGTTGGCGGCCATGCGGAGGGCATCGGCCGCGGGAACGAACGCGCCCGCTTCGGACGCGAACAGCTGCGGCGTCACGAGAGTCGCCTCCGTCGTCGGCGCGCCGTCGGCCCACTCGGCGCTCACGCTCGCGTAGAGATACTCGGAAGCGCCCGATGCGCCCGCATAGTACGTCTCCGCCGCATGGGCTCCCCACGCCGTGCCGTTGACGCCGAGTCCCCAGAGGATCTGGGCCGGGGCGTCTGACCCGTTCGGGAAGTAGGTGTGGGCGACGAAATGGACCGTCGTCCCCGAAGAGAGATTGACGGCCGGGGCGAAGGTGGCCGTCAGCGCGGGGGTCGCCGAGTTGCCGGAGGGGAGCACCTCGATGAGGAATCCCTCGCTCGAGTTACCCTGGCCTTGGTCGGTCGCGATTCCGGTCGCGGAATAGAATCCCGGTTCGGAGTACGTGTGTTGGACCTGCGCCCCCGTGAGGGCGGTGCCGTCCCCAAAGTCCCAGTGAGTCTGGCCCGCGTTGGGCAGGTACCCTCCAGAGACCGTCGCGCCGAACTGGACCGTCAAGGGGGCGCCGCCGAAGGTGGCGGAGGCAGTGAACGAGCCCTCCAGCGGAGGGGCCACCGTGACGTTCGTCTCGTTCGTAGCCTGCTCCCCGATGAGGTCCGTGGCCGTGAGCGTGACGGGGTAGGTCCCCGGGGCCCGGAAGATGGTGCACATGCACGCAGCAACGTACGGGTCGGACGAGGACAGGGACTCGACGACCCCCGCGCCTCGGGGACCCGTCACACCGCCGCTCACGTTGAACAGGGACGGGAAGTCGGCCGGCGCGTCCCGCACGGCGGGGTTCGCGAGGGAAAGGACGGTCAGGGGAGCCGATGCGTTCGAGCAAACGGGCGCTGGGGCGCCCCCGACAGCGATCGCCACGGGTGAGCTTCGGGCCCCGTCGATCGGGTGACCGGAGTCTTCGGCGATCACCGCGGCGCAGAAGCCACCGGAGATCCTGTACGCGTGGACGGTCGAGGCGGCGGAACTGAGGTTGAGGAACGTGCCGTCACCGAACGCGTAGATGTATTGGTAGGGGGACGAGCCTCCCAGCACGGAGGTGGTGAACGTGACGTCCACACCGACCCCCGGGGAAGACGTGGACGGGGAGAGCGATACGCTGAGGGGCCCGCCCCCACCGACCACCACGGCGACCGGATCCGAGGACGTCAAGTTCCCCGACGAGTCCGCCGCGAACGCGACGGCGGCGAAGACCCCGGCGACACCGAACGTGTGAGTGACGATCCCGTCGGTCGCGAGGGCCGAGGTCCCGTCGCCGAAGTACACGCCCTCCAGGGGATAGGACGATGTCCCACCGGAGGCCGCAACCCCGAAGCGCACCGTGAGAGGCGCGGGGGCTGTACGTCTGGTTCGCGTAGAGGATGACCCGTAGAGAGGAGCCGGTGGGCGGGGCCTGTGTCAGGTCCCGGACCATCTGCCCTACGATCGGCGTGCCGATCCCCGTCACGGGGTCCCACCCCGTGCCGGCCGAATACCCGTTTGTTCCGGTGAGAATGTCGTGGAAGTCGGTCGAATAGTTCGAACTGCGCAGGATGGAGTAGACGCCCGGATCGAGCTGACCGAGGTCCCCGCCCGCGTACTGGTCCGCGAGGGCCGCGAACCCGGCCCAGATCGGGGTCGCCAAACTCGTGCCGCCCACGCCGAATTCCCCGCCACCCGCCACGATGGTCACCCCGTTCGAAGCGTCCGCGGCCACGTCCGGGATTCCGCGGGTCCCTGGCGACGAAGGCACGCCCGGGCCCCCCTGCCAGTAGGGGCGCGGGAACGGAGAGAAGCCGCCCCCCGACCCTCCCTGGTTCTGGCAGCCCGGGGAGCTCCGACCCGAGGAGTTCCCGCTCCAGGCCGACTCCGACTGGTAGACCCCCGAGGAAGTGACGGAGAGATAGGTGCCCCCCACGCCGACCGCCGAAGGATCCAGGGCCGGGTAGTCGGTCGACCATCCGCTCGTCCCGTCCGCAGAACCGCAGTCCCCGGTCGCGACGAACACCCCGATCCCCTCCACGGCCGCGGCTTCCAGGACGGGACGAGGGTCTCGTACGACCCGTCCGTGCTCGCATTGCATTCGGACGTGCAGGCCCCGCTGTAGGCGTTGAAGACGCCCACGTCCGGTTCGCCCCAGCTGAGGGAGATCGACGTCAACGAGCCGGTGGGAGACCAGCCAATCCACGGCGAGGTAGAGCCCCACGCCCGAGTTCGGGGCGAACGTCATCGCGAGGGAGGCGCCCGGGGCCGAGGCGTGGGTCCATTCGATGTCGAGCGCCTCTTCGACCCCCCAACCGGTCGAGGTCGCGTTCAAGTTCACGGTGGTCGGGACGGGATAGTTGTACGACACCGTTGGGGTGGGAAGGCCGAACACGGAATTGAAGGAAGCGAGGTCGCTGGCGAGCTGGCTGGCGGGCTCGTCCCCGTCGTACGTATCGACCACGCCGATGCGCTCCCCCGTGCCGTCGGTCCCGTTGGCGATCAGGTCCGCTGAATCATACGCCCCCCAGATCTGACAGGGGGACAACCCGGGCCGGTGGCGCAGGTCGCCTGCGCAACCACTCCAGGGGTGGCGAAAGTGGGGCGGAGATCGAGTGGGCGGAGGGGGGTGACGTTCCCGAGACCGTAGACCCCCGAGACCGGAACGGAGTCCGGCAGGCGGGCAGAGGTCGGATGGCTGAAGAAGAGACGACCGTCCGGCCCGCGGTCCTCTACGAACGACGTGCCAAACGCGTGGGCCACCGCGGCCAACGACCCCGAGACCGAGAGGAGCAGGCCGTCGGGGCTCAGGCTCGAGTGGAGACCGTACCCCGAGAAGAACGACTCGGTACGAGCCACGGTGGAGGTCGACGGGCCATACCGCTGGGCGATCTCGCTCGGAGAAAGGAAGACGTGGTAGGCGCCCGACCCGGGAATGTAGGCGGCCGACTCGTCCGCTAGGAAACCGCCAGGGTCCCGTGAGGGAAGGCCGACGAGGAAGGTCAGTCCGGTGCCGTCCGGCAGGGGACCGACCGTCCGCACGCCCGCCCCGGGGGAGTAACCGCCCGCCACCAGCACCGGGCCTGAACTCCGCTCGCCCGTCGTCGGAACGGAACTCGGAAGGAGAGGGGAGGGGTGGGTTCCCACCCCCGTGGGGAGGACGACGACGGCGGCGGCCAGCAACGCGATCGTCGCGATCAGGGCTCCGGTCGTTCGCCTCGTGCGGAGTCCCACGAGCGTATCGACGCGGCCACCGTGTTTAACTCTAATGGACGGACGCACGCCTTTCCTATGAAGACCTCATAAACCGCACCCGGCGTGAGGCGCCGAGGAGTTCGTGGACCCGTACCTCGGTTACGAGATCGCGGCGGCCGTTATCGCCGCGTATCTCGTCCTGGTCGTCGTCCTCGGACGCGCGGGCTACATCGCGCCGAACCGCGTCGTTTCCTTCTTCGGCCCGGCCCTGATGATCAAGACCCAGCGCGGCCGGGCCGCGATCGACCGCTGGGCCCGATTCCGGCGGTTCTGGACGGCCGTCAGCGACCTCGGCGTCGCGCTCGCGGTGGTGGCGATGGTCACGATCGTTCTGCTCCTCCTCCTCGATGCGTTCGTCTCGCTCCGTGTCCCGTCCTCCCAGGCGCCCTCGCCGCAGGAAGCGCTCGGCCTCCCCGGGATCAACCCGATCATACCGCTCGGCTACGGGATCGTCGCCCTCGTCGTCGGGATCGTCCTGCACGAGCTCTCCCATGGGGTGATCGCCGCTCCCAGGGGATCGGCGTGAAGAGTCTCGGGATCCTCTCTTGCGTCGTTCCGATCGGGGCCTTCGTCGAGCAGGACGATGTCGACATGAACGCGGCGACCGCCGCCGTCGCGGACCGGGTCGCGGCCGCCGGCATCCTCGCGAATTTCGTGATCGCCGTCGTCTTCTTCCTCCTCCTCGCCGCCGTCATCTCCGCGTCGGTCGCGGCGAACGCGAACGGCGTCGGGGTCGCCTACGTCCGACCCGGTCTCCGGCGGCCAACGCGAGCCTGGTGCCCGGCGACATCATCACCTCCATCAACGGGACCCCGACGACGACCGGGTCCGAGTTCGTTTCGTCGCTCGCGAACACCACGCCCGGCGAGACGGTCGCCCGTCGAATACTACTCGAGCTCCGAGCACGCGACCACCACCGTCTCGGTGGTCCTCGCGCCGAGCCCGAGCGTGAAGGGTCGCGGGTTCCTCGGGGTGGCGGTCTCCTACCTCTCCCCACCGGAGTAGAGCAGACGCTCGTCTCCCCGCTGTCCGCCCGAGCGGCCCGCTGGGGGTGACCGTCTACTGGCTCGTCCTGCCCCTCGCCGGTCTCGAGCCCGTGAGCGGGTCGACGACCAGCTACTTCCACCTCACCGGAGCGTTCACCGGCGTCGACCCGTCCACCTTCTAGCAATACGTGG
>CAWJFK010000002.1:0-31105 GCA_963842165.1 uncultured Thermoplasmata archaeon
CGGCCGCGAGCGCCCGAGGAGGCTCGACCCGGACATCGGCCCGGGAAGACGTGGGCTCCTAATAAGGAAAGTGTAACTACTCAAAAAAGGGTTGACGGCCGTGGGTCGACGGGGTCACGTCCGTGCGCCAGCGGAATCGGACCACGATTTTGGGAACGTTCCGAAGAGCGTTCTTAGGAGGTGATCCATCTGCAGGTTCCCCTACAGATACCTTGTTACGACTTAGTCCCCCTTGCTCAACCGAAGTTCGAGCGACCCTAATGAGCCACCCTCACTCCGACCCAACTTGGATGACTTGACGGGCGGTGTGTGCAAAGAGCAGGGGCACATTCACCGCGGGATGTTGACCCGCGATTACTACGGAATCCATTTTCATGAGGGCGAGTTACAGCCCTCAATCCAGACTACGATGGGGTTTCAGGATTGCCTTCCCCTTTCGGGGTCGGATCCCATTGTCCCCACCTTTGTAGCGCGCGTGTTGCCCGGGAGATTCGGGGCATACGGACCTACCGTAGACCTCTCCTTCCTCTGCCTTAGCGGCAGCGATCCCCTCAGTGTGCTCCCACGACCACTCGTGGGATAGCGACTGAAGGCGAGGGTCTCGTTCGTTATCTGACTTAACAGAACGCCTTACGGTACGAACTGACGATGGCCATGCACCACCTCTCGGAGGATCGGGCAAGGTCTTCGGCCTGGCTTTCATCCCTCCGTCGCCCCGGTGAGTTTTCCGGCGTTGAATCCAATTGAACCGCACGCTCCTCCCGTTGCGGTGCTCTCCCGCCAATTCCTTTAAGTTTCAGTCTTGCGACCGTACTCCCCAAGCGGCAGACTTAACATCTTCACTCCGGCACTGGGAGCCCACGCAGGACCCCCAACACCAAGTCTGCAGAGTTTACACCCTAGACTACCGGGGTATCTAATCCCGTTTGCGCCCTAGGGCTTCGTCCCTCACTGTCGGATTCGTTCTAGGTGAACGCCTTCGCCACTGGTGGTCCCCCCCGGATTACAGGATTTTACCCCTACCCCGGGAGTACCTTCACCCTCTCCCGATCCCAAGCCGAACAGTGTCTCCGGAAATTCGGACGGTTGGGCCGCCCGATTTACCCGGAGATTTGTCCGGCCAGCTACGGACGCTTTAGGCTCAATAATAATGAGCACCACTCGGGCCGCGGGTATTACCGCGGCGGCTGGCACCCGTCTTACCCGGCCCTTACTTCTCGAGCTTTTTAGGCTCGAGAACAGCCTACACAAAAGTGTAGGCACTTGGAGTTCCCCCATCGTGGTTGCCCACATTGTGGAGGTTTCGCGCCTGCTGCGTCCCGTAGGACCTGGATTCGTGTCTCAGAATCCATCTCCGGGCGACTTCTCCCAAAGCCCGTACCCGTCTACGGCTAGGGGGTCCGTGAAACCCCCTACTACCTGATAGGCCGCAGACCCATCCTCGAGCCCCGTAGGATTTGGACCTGGGAGCCTTCCATCATCCCAGACCTATCGGGTATTATCCCCAGTTTCCCGGGGTTATCCCCGTCTCGAGGGCAGATTGTCCGCGTGTTACTGAGCAGTGCGCCGAGGGCTTACCCCTCTCGACTCGCATGGCTTAAGCGAACTCCAATAGCGGTGCCCGCCGGCAGGATCAACCGGATTTGTAAGCACACTCTCGCGTGTGCGGAGTATATTGGTCGTGACCGATCCTTCGCTGGCTGGCGGTCTTGCTCTATGCTAAATTGAGCGATTCGCGTTCGCTGACTTGATCTCGTCTGTCGGCTCCGAGAGGTCGCTCCCCGTCTCCAGGGAGGGGTTCTCGGTGCTCCACGCCCCATCGGGCCATCTGTGGCGTCGCCCTGGAAGAGCGCGGATCATGCGTCCCCGGCTCGCCGTGGCGGCGTCGCCGCAACCCCGCTCCCGAAGGATAAGGGCGCAACAGCGATGGGAGTTCGGGTTCCTATTTAACATCCCCTTGGCGGGTCGCCTCCGGGGACTTCCCCTCACGCGCCGGTTTCGAGCTGCTGGATCCAAAGCGGGACCTCGAGCAGCGACGTGATCTCGGGCGGGTCGTCCCCGAACCCGGTCCCCCACCGGTTGAGCCAGACCGAGTGCAGCCCGACCGCGGCCGCGGCCTTCGCGTCCGTGAAGGCGAGGTCCCCGACGTAGAACGACTCCTCGGGAGCCGCGTGGACCTTGGAGAGCGCCCGACGGAAGATCTCCGGGTCGGGTTTCGCGACGCCCTCGGTCCCGGACGAGACGATCGCTTGGAAGAACTCGGCGATCTCGCGTCGGATCAGGATCTCGCGGACGTGGTCCTCCCCCCGGGAGTTGGAGATGATCGCGAGGCGGCGTCCTTGGGCCTGCAGGTCCTCGAGACAACGTCGGGTGTCCGAGAAGAGCGGGAGGGGCCGCTCGCGCTGGAGGTAGGCGGTGGTGAACCGCCGGGAGGTGGCCGGGGTGACCGGTCGCTGCGACCCGCGCTCCAGGACGAGGCGCCAGAACTCTTCGAACGGGACGCGCGGAGTGCAGTCGGTCTCGCGCAGCACGTCCGAGTAGGCGTGCGCGAGGTCGTCGGCGGGGATATCGACCCCGAGGCGCGTGGCTTCCTCCACCCACCCGAGGATGTCGCGCTCGTCGACCAGGGTCCCACCCAGGTCGAAGAAGACGGTCGTGATACGGGGTGGTTTCGGGGACCCACTCCGCGTTGGTTCGCTCAGGTTCCCACGCGCGGCCGGGCCGACGACCGGAGGTGGATCCGGTCCCGTCGAAGTGCGCGCTCCTCGGGCCGGAAACGTACCCCCCGGAGATAACCCTGACGGGTTCCCCGCACCGGAGCTCCGTTCCAAGTGGCGGGCGCCGGACCGGCCCGAGGGAGCGCCGCGCCCGCTCGGGCGTTGAAAAGGTTCGTCGGACCGCGAGGCCGCTACTTCGAGGGGTTGGCCACGCTCACCGAGTGGATCCCCGGGAACCCGAAGGGGACGAGTTGCCACTTCTTCCCCGCATCCGGGCTCACGAACAGCTGCCCCGTGGTCGTTCCTACGTAGATCCCCGCAGGGTCCAAGTTGTCGGTCGCGATCCCCTCGCGTTGCACGCCGTAGTTGCCGGGGAAGGCCCTGGGGGAGAGGAGCTTGCGCCACTTGCGGGTCTTGTCGTTCCACTCGTGGACCTGGAAGTGGCCCTCACCGGTCACCCGGGCCATGCCGTCGAGCCGGACGAAGTAGGCGCGCCCCGGAGCGGCGGCGGGGGACGCCACGCCGAACCCGAAGTCGTCGCCGAGCGCCTTGCCGATCCGCGTCCACTTCTCCATCCGGTCGTGCGAGACGTACATCCCGCCATGGTCCTGACGGTAGAACGTGTCGGGGTCGGCGGAGTCGATCGCCACGTGGTGGACGCACTGGCCGGTCTCGGGGAACTTCTCCGGAAGGAACGGTGTCTCGACCCCCTTGTTCGTCGGCTTCCAGCTCGCACCGCCGTCGTCCGAACGGAAGGTGCCGACGGCCGACAGGCCGACATACAGACGGCGGGCGTCCCGTGGGTCGACGATGATGGTGTGCAGACACGCCCCGCCGGCGCCGGGCGACCAGTCCCTCTTCGCCGGGTGGTTGTTGATCGCGTCGATCGGCTCCCAGGTCGTCCCGAGGTCGGTGCTGCGGAAGATCACGTGCGGGTCGGCGCCGACGTAGAGCGTGTTCGGCTCGCTGTGGAGGCCCGGCTCGATGTGCCACATGTTGTTGAGGACCCGCTTCACGGGGTTCGCGGGGTTCGGCTCGCCGGACTCGGGCTTCCGGTCCTTCTGGAGCGGCGTCATCGGGGTGCCGGTCTCCTTCCAGGCCTTCCCCCAGTTGCGCGAGCGCCACAGGGTCGGTCCGAAGAACCAGCTGTTCACGGCGGCGTAGAGGTCGCCCGGGTGCCGCGGGTCCGCCGCGACGTGGTAGACCTCGGCCCCCTCGTGGGCGATGGGCCCGACCTTCCACCTCGCGCGGACGTCGGTCCCCCTCGACCATGTACGCTCCTTTCCGCGTTCCCACCAAGATCCGCACCCGATCGTCCTGCGCCATGTTGCTTCCGATCCTCCTATCCGCCGGTGATCGAATGGAGGATATCGATCGTCCGGGCGCCCGTCAGCGACGTGCCGACCCCGGTCGTCCCGCTGATGTCGGTCCCGTCGACGAAGACCCGGACGTACTTGCGCAACGCGCCGGATTCGTCCCGCAACTTGAAGCGAAGGCGGGGATACCGCCCCTCGAGCGCGTCCAGGAGGTGCTCGACCGAATCGGCCTCGACCTTCTCGTGGCCCCGGGGGCCGAACCCCCGCAGCCAGCCATCCAGGTGGACCTCGAGCATGGACGAAGTGCCGGCGCCCATGAAGCCAGAGGTCTTGAAGGGTCCGGACGGGGTGCGCGCCGTCCGGCCCGTCGAACGAAGGGAGGCGACGGAACCCTAGGCGACGCTCACGCTGCCGATGTCCGTGTGCCGGACGAGGATTGCGCGGGCGACCTTCAGGTTCTTCCCCGCCTTTCCGATCGCGCGGGCCTTCCAGGCCGGGTCGACCGTCACGGTTGCGTGCCGGCCCTTCCCCTTCGGGACGAGGTCGACGTGCTTCGGGCTGTACCAGTAGAAGATGTTCTTGACGAGGGCCTCCGGGTCGTCCGCGTACTCGACGACCTGGATCTCCTTCTTCAGCATCCCTTTCAGCCGGTCGACGAGGACGCCGCCGGGGCCGACCGCCTTGTGCACCTCGCCGGGGTAGACGAGGAAGACGAGCTTGTCCTCGGCGTGCAGGCAGTCCTTGACCCGGGCGCCGGTCCGCTCCTCAAAGAGGCGGATGTAGCCCAGGGTCTCGGTATCGAGGGAGATCTCGGCCATGGGAGAAGGGGTTCGAGGGACCCTACGTCTCGAGGGAAAGGATCGCGCTCGAGCCGGTGTCGAGGATCGCCATCGCGCTGATCGGGAAGGGACGGCCGCACGCTTGACCCAAGTCGACGGCGGACCCTTCGTAGTGGTAGATCGGGATCTTGCCGTACACGCGCTCGGACTTCAAGCGCTCGTTCGGGCAGCTCTTGGTGACGATGAGGAGCTTGGCCTTCTTGCCCTCGGCGGCGTCGAGCGTCTCGTGGACGCCGAGCCTCACCTTCCCCGTTTCGAGGGCGACCTTGAGGGCGTGGGCGAGGTCCATCCTAGGCCTCCGGGACCATCGGTTCGTCGAGGTCCGCGGCTGGGATCGACGGCGCCTCCGGGACGGGGGGCGAGGGGGCTCGCTTCGGAAGCGAGCCCGGGAGGGGCCGGTAGACCAGGTTGACGGCCCCCGTGCCGAGCGTGATCGGCTGGCCGACGATGATGTTCTCGGCCACGCCCTTCAGCTCGTCGACCTCGCCGATGATCGCGGCGCGGAGCAGGTGGGCCGCGGTGATCTCGAAGGCCGCCCGAGCGAGGACGCTCGTCTTCTTTCCCGAGATCCCGTGCCGTCCGATCGCCCGAATGTCGCCTTCGTTCGTCATGACGTCCGCGACGAGCATCAAGTGCCGGATGTCGACCCCGAGGCCCTGCTCGGCGAGCGTCCGGTTCGTCTCGTGGATGAGCGCGGCCCGCGCCGCCTCGACCCCGTAGACGCGGTAGATCTCGAAGACCGAGTTGGTGGTCGTGCGGACCCCATCGACCCCCGGGATCTCGAGGACGCCGTCGAGGTTCGACCCCTCGGTGTAGATCACGTACTCGTCCTTCTCGCGGCGGATGAGCGCCCGGCGGATGCCGAGGACGCCCTTGATCCGGATCGCGGCGGACTCCTCGCTGGCGATGAGGAGCTTCTTGAACGGCATCTCCTCGACCAGCTCCTCCCGGCGCGACTTCGTCTTCGCGCCCGACGTACCGGCCTCCTTCAAGTGGATCTCGAACGGACGGGTCTCGCCGCTCCCGGAACCGGGGCGGATCTCGAAGAGGCGGAGGTCCAGGTTCTCCGCGAGCGCGCTCTCGATCTCCGCCCGCTTGACGCCCCGCTTCGCCATGAGGGCGGCCTGCGGCGAGACGACGACCTTGAGATCCTCGACGACGGTCCCGATCGCCGCGACGTCGGGGACGGTCGTGACCTCGATCCGGAGCGCGATCTCCTCCACCGCCTCGCGGTCGTTCTTCAGCTTCTTGTCGACGTGGACCGTCATCATCGGGGTCGACGGAACGCGCCGCGCGTCGACGAGTTCGATGAGGCGGGGCAGACCGAGCGTCACGTTCATCTCGGCGACTCCGGCGTAGTGGAACGTCCGCAGCGTCATCTGCGTCCCCGGTTCGCCGATCGACTGGGCCGCGATGACCCCCACCGACTCGTGGGCGTCGACCTCGGCGCGGCCGAACCGGCGCGCGACCTCGTGCAGGATCTTGGAGGTATCGCCCGGGGAGAGGCGGAGCCCCTGGACCTTGGCCTTCAAGTTCTCGACCATCGCCGGCGGCAGCGAGACGTGCTCCGCGCGGGCGGCGTCGAGGATGCGTTGGACCATGTCCTTGGGGGGCGCCTTCGAGGGCGTCTTGACGGCCGTCTTGGGCGCGCTCTTCTTCTCTGCGGGCATCGAACCTACTCCCCTCCGAACTCCGGACCCTCCTCGGGCCCGCCGGTCTCCTCGCCTTCCTCTTCGCTCTCCTCTTCCTCGAGCTGGGCCTCGGCCTGGAGGTCCATCTCCTCCTCGGTCACGGGCGGAGCGCCCTCGACCTCGTCCGGCCGCTTCAGGTCGCCCGTGCGCACGCGGCGCCCGAGCACCTGCGAGACGACCTCGTCGAGCGCGACGGCCTCGCCCTGGAACGAGCGGGTCGGGTCGATCCCGTCCTCGCCGTAGCGGAACTCGATGACCGTCCCGGCGGTGTTCCGGACGGTGCCGTCCGGGGCCACCTTGACGTCCTCGAGGGCGTTGATGAGACGCCGTTGCATGTATCCCGACCGGCTCGTACGAACGGCCGTGTCGACCAGCGACTCCCGGCCGCCCATCGAGTGGAAGAAATACTCGGTCGGGGAGAGACCGAGCTTGTAGCTCGAGCTGACGAACCCGCGCGCGTCCGCGCCGAGGTCCTCCCGCTGGAAGTGCGGCAGCGTTCGGTGGACGTACCCCCGCATCAGGCGCTCGCCCCGGACCGACTGCTGGCCGACCGCGCCGGCCATCTGGGTGAGGTTGAGCATCGAGCCGCGCGCCCCCGACTTCGCGAGAATGACGGCGGGGTTCTCGAGTCCGAGGAACCGGCCCGCGATGTCACCGGCTTTGTCGCGCGCCTGGCCGAGCTCCCGTCGGACCATGACCTCGAGCGTCTCTTCGAGCGAGCGGCCGGGCATCTGCTCCAGCTTCTCGTCCCGGTACTGCTCGACGAGCTCGTTGACCTTCAGCCGCGCGTCCCCGAGGGCCGTGCGGATCTCCTTCTGCGCCCCCTCGGGCACGTCCTCGTCGTCGATCCCGGTCGAGAGACCGTTGAGCCCGATCGCGGTGATGCAGAGACGGCTCATCTCGTCGAGGAACTGGCGCGCCCGCGACATCCCGTTGTTCCGGGCGATCGCGTCGAGGACAGCGCCCTTCTCGTAGGCGATCGCCTTCTTGTCGATCGTCCCGGCTTTCAGCACACCGTTCTCGATCACGACGAACGCGTCGTGCTTGCAGTTGAGCGGCGAGCAGTCGCACCGCGCCCAAATGTTCGAGTGGAACTCGAGCGTGAGGTCGCTCGGCAACGTGAGCGAGAAGAGCTGCTTGCCCGTCCAGTACTCGACGCCCTCCTTCTCGCCGGCGGGGGGCGGCATCGGGTAGTGCAGTTTCGAGAGCAGGTAGGTCACCTCGGCGCGCGAGTAGGTCGGGTTCTGGTACGTGAGCAGGAATGCGGCGGTGATGTGGTCGTGCAGCATCCCGATGATCGGGCCGCCGTACCGGGGCGAGAGGATGTGCTCCTCGACCTTCATGAGGACCTTCGCCTCGGCCCTCGCCTCCTGGCTCTGGAGGACGTGCAGGTTCATCTCGTCGCCGTCGAAATCCGCGTTGTACGGCGGACAGTCGCACAGGTTGAACCGGAACGTCTTGTGGGGCAGGATCCGGACGAAGTGGGCCATCATGCTCATCCGGTGCAGGCTCGGCTGCCGGTTGAACAGGACGATGTCGCCGTCGATCAGCTGGCGCTCGACGACCGAGCCGGGCGTGACGAGCTCCGCGCACGCCTCGGCGTTCTTCTCCATGACTTTGATCCGCTGGCCGTCCTCGCGGATCAGGTAGTTGACGCCGCACCGGTACCGTCCGTCGGCGTCGGGGGGCGGGCTCGGGCCGCGCTTCACGAGCTCCTTCGCGACCTCCTGGCTGTGCGGCGTGACCTGGAGGGGGACGGTGAGGCCTCGCGCGACCTCGGCCGGAATCCCGACCTCGTTGATCGAGAGGAGCGGGTCGGGGCTGATGACCGTCCGCGCGGAGAAGTTGACGCGCTTACCGGACAGGTTCGAACGGAAGCGTCCGTCCTTCCCCTTCAGGCGCTGGGCGAGCGTCTTCAGTGGGCGTCCCGAGCGGTGACGGGCGGGCGGGATCCCGCTCGTCTGGTTGTCGAAGTAGGTCGTGACGTGGTACTGGAGGAGCTCCCAGAGGTCCTCGACCACGAGCTGGGGAGCGCCCATGTCGCGGTTCTCGCGCAGGCGCTGGTTGATCCGGAGCACGTCGACGAGCTTGTGCGTGAGGTCGTCCTCGCTGCGTTCGCCGCTCTCGAGCGTGATGGACGGGCGGACTTGGACCGGCGGGACCGGGAGGACCGTCAGGACCATCCACTCGGGCCGCCCGAAGCGCGGGTTGAGGCCGAGGAAGCGGACGTCCTCGTCCGGAATCCGCTCGAGCCGCGCTCGGACCTCCTTCGGCGTGATCTTGTGCGAGCTCTCGCGGAAGGTCGTGGGTTTGTCGAGGACGATCCGTTGCTGGATCTCGTGGCAGTGCGGGCAGGTCCGCTCGTCCTTCGGCTCGCGGGTGCGCGGGGCGGGGGTCGCGTCGTCGGAGTCGGACACCGCCTCGGCGCGGGGGCTCGGGGCGTCGGGGAGCATCCGACCGCATGCGCGGCAGGTCGACTGCAAGAGGCGCTTGATCTCCTTCGCGTAGCCGACGTGGATGACCGGCATGGCGAGCTCGATGATCCCGAAGTGTCCGGGGCACTCGTTGACGCGGCCGCCGCACGTCCGGCAGCGGAGGTTCGGCTCGATGACCCCGAGGTGGAGGTCCATGAGACCCATCTCGATGGGGTAGCCGTCGTCGTCATACGTGTCGGCGGTGATGATCTTCACGCCGCTCATGCGGCGGATCGTCCGGCGAGAGGAAGGCGAACTGCAGGCTCTTGATCTTCTTGGACAGTCCTTGCGCCATGAGAATCCTCCCTACCGCATCTCCTCGAGCTGGAGCCGCATGACGACGCCGAGGCTGATCAGCTCCTCGAGGAGGAGCTTGAACGAGTAGCTCATCTCGACCGGGTAGATCGACGACGTGTTCCCGCAGCTCGGACAGCGGAGCGAGCTCGCCCGGGAGTCCGGGATGGCGATGTGGCCGCACTCCGGATTACCGCAGACGTACTGGACCGTGCCGTCCGATTCGTCGAGCAGGCGGTCCTTGATGACCATCGCGACGCCATGGCCGATGAGGCAGTCGCGCTCCATCTCTCCGAACCGGAGACCGCCCTGCCGAGAGCGACCTTCCGTCGGCTGCCGCGTCAGGATCTGGACCGGCCCGCGCGAGCGCATGTGCATCTTGCCCGCGACCATGTGGTGGAGCTTCTGGTAGTAGATCACGCCGATGAAGATCTCCGCCTCGAACCGGCGACCGGTGAGCCCGTCGTAGAGCGTCTGGCGGCCGCTCGGGTGGAGTCCGAGGGCTTTGAGGCCGTCGCGCAGCGCCTCCTCACGGGCCCCCGAGAACGCGGTCCCGTCGATCGGTACGGCCCTCGAGCGCGCCGACCTTGCCGCCCAGCATCTCCAACACGTGGGCGACCGTCATGCGCGACGGGATGGCGTGCGGATTGATCAGCAGGTCCGGGGTGATCCCGTCCCGCGTGAACGGCAAGTTCTCTTGCGGGACGATCAGGCCCACGACGCCCTTCTGGCCGTGCCGGCTCGCGAACTTGTCGCCGAGCTCGGGGATCCGCTGGTTGCGGACCTTGACCTTGACGAGCTTCGAGATGTTCTCCCCCTCCGTGAGGATGACATTGTCGACCCATCCGGACTCGCCGAACCGGACCGTGACGCTCGTCTCGCGCCGCTTCTGCGGGGTGAGCAGGTCGGTCTTCTCCTCGAGGAAGCGCGGGGGGCTCGTCTTACCGACCAGCACGTCCCCCTCGGTGACCTCGAGCTCGGGGAAGATGAGACCGTCCTCGCCGAGGTTGCGGTACGCCGTGTCGACGCGCGCGCCCGCCACGTCGGGGCGCGGGATCTCGAAGCGGTCCTCCTGACCGCCCGGATACTTCCGTTCCTCGCCGCGGTACGTCCGGAAGAACGACGAACGGCCGAGACCGCGGTCGATCGCGCCCTTCGAGAAGACGAGCGCGTCCTGCATGTTGTACCCCTCGTAGGAGAGGATGGCGACGACGAAGTTCTGACCCGCGGGTCGCTCGGTGAAGTGGACGTAGCGCATCGTCTGCGTCTGGAGCAGCGGCGCCTGCGGGTAGTGGAGGAGGTGGCTCCGTGTGTCGGGGCGGCGGCGGTAGTTCACCGACTCGACTCCGAGCGCCTGCTTGGCCATTCCGGAGCCCATCGTGTTGCGCGGCGCCGAGTTGTGCTCGGGGTACGGGATCAACCCCGTGCAAACGCCGAGCATCAGGTTCGGGTCGATCTCGAGGTGCGTGTGCTTCTCGGTGAGCAGGCTCGAGGTCGGGAACTCTTGGTGGCAGATCCCGCACTCGACGATCGTCTTCTCCGATTTGTCGCCCATCGACATCCAGCGGAGGTCGGACCGGGAGAGCGCCTTCGTGCACTTCGGGCAGCGGTCGGGGGGGACGTACGGGTCGACCGCGATGAGGCTGTCCTCCTCTTCCTCGGCGTCGACCCACTCGATCTTCCCCTGACGGATGAGGTCGGAGAAGGAGAGCGTGCCGCGGGCGAGGTCGTCGAGGTCGGACCGGGTGACGCGGGGGACTCCGCCCTTGACGACCACGAGCGGGCGCCGGAGGCGGCCCGAGTCGCAGTGGACGATGACCTCGTTCATCTCGTCATCGTAGCGGACGTTGATCTCGTAGGTCTTGTCCCCGAGCGTCGGCGAGAGCGTGCCCGTGCGGCGACGCTCGCGGATCTCGCGGACGAGCTCGACCGGCTGAGAGTGGAGACCGACCAGGTTGCCGTTGACGTAGACCCGGGCAGCGCGCCGGCCCTTCGGCGCGGCCGACTCTTCCAGCACGTCGGGGCCGATCTCGCGCGTGTTCAGGTCGCGGAGGATGAGGGTGACCTCCTCCTCGTCCGCCCCCTCGGAGACGTCGACGCACAGGGCGTAGTTCTTGACGAGACCGCAGTTCTGGCCCTCGGGGGTCTCGTTGGGACAGAGGCGGCCCCACTGCGTCGGGTGCAGGTCGCGCGCTTCGAAGTGAGGCTGACTGCGCGTGAGCGGGCTCGTCACGCGGCGGAGGTGGCTGATCGTGGACATGTGGCTGGTCCGGTCGAGCACCTGGCTCACCCCGGCCCGCCCGCCGACCCAGTTCCCCGTCGCGAGCGCGTGGACGAGGCGCTGCGTGAGGAGGTCCGGCCGGATCGCGCTCGCGATTCGGAGGTCCTTCTTGCGCGCGAACGAGCGCTCGAGCTGGTACTTGAGGTCCTTGAGGAGCAGCGAGAACGCGACCCGGAACAGGTCCTCCATGAGGTCGCCGGCGAGCTTCAGGCGCTTGTTCGCGTAGTGGTCCTTGTCGTCCTCGCCCCGCACCTTCAAGTGCAGCTCGAGCACGGTACGGGCCATCCGCGCGAGGTAGAGGGCCTTCTTGAGACGGTCCCCCTTCGTGTCGCCGAGGTGGGGGAGGAGCGACCGGTCGAGGATCCCGTCGACCTTGCGCTGGCGGTACTCCTTCGCCTGCCCGGTGGCGAACTTCTTCTCGAGGTAGACGAGCGCGTCCTCGGTCGAGAGGATCCCCTCGGGCGGGTAGAGCTTCTTCGAGACGCACTCCTCGAGGTTGACGTTCAAGAGGTGCTTCATCGTCTGGACGAACGGCTCGTCCAGCGGGTAGAGTTCCCCCAGTACCGCCTGGAAGATCTCCTCGTCGTTCTTCATCCCGAGGGCCTTCATCATGATGACCAGCGGGATTTGGCCGCTCGCCGTCGGGACGGAGACCTGGAGGATCCCCTCCTTCTTCTTCTCGACGACGGTGAGCGAGCGGTACCCGCCGCGCTGGCTGAAGACCTTCGCGCTCTCGATGGGGGTGCCGTACCGCTCGTTGTGCTCGGCGAAGATCCGGTTCGGTGCGAGGTCCTCGAGGCTGATGATGACCCGTTCGGTCCCGCCGATGACGGCGTACCCGCCGGGGTCGAGGGGGTCCTCGCCGTACTCGACGAGCTTCGCGCGGTACTCGTCGTCGGAGAGCCAGATCTGGTCGTCCTCGCTGACCTTGTACCGGTTCAGGTTGCAGGGGCGACTCTTGACCATGATGGGGAGGTCGCCGATGTGGACGTCCTCGGGCGCCCGCTCGACGCCGTTCTCGACGACCGTGACCTTGAGGTGGATGGGGGCCTGGTAGGTGAGGTTCCGCAGGCGCGCCTCCATCGGAGTGAGGGTGGGCTTCGAACCGACCGGCTCCTTGACGAACGGCGCCCCGATGAAGATGGTCGGCTCGGCGGACGGGTTCACGTTGCCGCGGGCGTCCCGCCGGCGGCCGACGCGGACGTAGATCGAGCTCTTCGTCTTCTGAACGTCCAGTCGGATGATCCCGCGCTCGGTCGAGTCCTCGCTCACGCGGGCCTCGTCGACGATGCGCTGCATCCGGGAGTTCGGGTTGTCCTTGGTCGGGAGGAAGTCGTTGAAGCTGGCGAGGTGGTGGTTGACGATCGACCGCTCCCGGAAGAAGGCGTCTACGATCTCGCGCATGGACTACGAACTCCCGATCGAAGGGACGATCACGCGGTAGGCGAGCGCCTGGCCCGCGGTCTGGCTCGGTCGGTGGATGCGGACGATCCGGCCGACCAGGTTCTCCCCCGCGTCCCGCATCGGGACGAACTTGAGGTCGGTCTGCAGGCCGGGGTCCGAGAGGAGGATCTTCGGGAGCCGCTCCGAGGTGGTCGAGAGACCGACCAGCACTTTCTGCGATTCGTCCTCGCTCAGTACCTCGTGCACGGGCGCGAGGTGGTGGGCGATGAACGGCCGGGTCGATACGGGCTTCGTGTCCTTCTTCCTTGTTCGACGAGCGGTGCTGGGGGTCATGCGGTCCTCCGAGGAGTGGAACGGGCCCGGGGGGACGTCCGGAACGACTCCGCGCGGCGCGCGGGGTCGATCGTTCGAACCCCCGACCAACCGGTTAAAAGCCGGATGCTCTTTGTAGGGCCGCTCGGGAGACCGCGCGGCCAACCTAGCTGAGCTACGGGCCCGCGACCGCTCCGATCCTCGAGGACCCGAGAGCCGTATTTCAACCTATGCCCGAGGGGACTCACTGAAGGCTCTCCAGACCCGAGATGATCGACCAGATGGCGGTTCGGCCGTGGGTGGGAATGTTGGGGTCGTTCGCGAGCTCGTCCAAGACGTAGACGGCGCTCGCGATCCGCATGTCGAGGGCCACGCGGGGCTTGCCGAGCTCGTCCTTGGCCGACTGGGCCCCGCGCCGGATGTTGCGGGGGACCGAGGAATCATCCGCAAGCTGCGCCAGGGACTCCACGAGGTGAAGGAACGCCGGCGTCTCGGTGCCGATCGTTCCGGGAGAGGAAGTCGCGGCCCCGGCGGACGGCGCGGAGGACGAGGGGACCGTCATGTCGACTTGGTCTCCCCGCCTTCCTTGTAGGCGGTCACGACGAGCAGGGTCTTCGACTCGCGGATCCCGTGCACCGCGGGCAGGCGGTGGAGGACGAACTCCTTCAGTTCCTCGTAGTGGGGGAACCGGACCTTGAGAAAGATGTCGGTGTCGCCGGTGACGAGGAAAACGTCCTCCGCTTCGGCGAACTTCGCGACGTCGCTCGCGACCGAGTCGGCCTCGCTCGTCTCGACCTTGAGGGCCACGAGTGCGACGACGTTCTCCTCGCCCCATACCTTCGTGTAGGCGTTCTCCACAGCCCGGCTGACCGGCGCCTTGGACCCTGTCGGTTTCTCCATGTGTGAACCCCCCGAATGCGGCTTCCCGACCCTGGATGGCGAATGCCCGGCTCCCGACCCCTCTACGCCGCGGGGGCGGATTCGAACTCCTCTTGGAGGTCGTTGATCACTTGATCGATCACCGTGCTCGAACTGGGGCCACGGGTACTCACGAACCCCGCCCGCTTCGCTCGACACGCGGGCGAAGAACTCCGTCGGCCCCCGAAGGAACTCGACGCCACAAATGAACTCCTCCATGATGGCCGGACCCCACCGCGCCGGCGGGCCGAGAAAGGCCCACTATATGAGCTTTTTCGCGAGCCCGACGTCCTCCCCATCGACTTGAAGCGCCGGAGGCTCGTTCCGCGACTTCGGGACTCCCGGGCAGCCCCGGTCCGGGACCGGCGTCGACCCATCCGCCCGACCGAAAGGCTCAGGATTATCTGCTTGCGTCGGTAGCACGGTTCGATGGGATCCTCTTCCGGCCGTTCGGTGCGGATGGAGGTCCGGATCGAGCTGAAGCCGGGCGTCCTCGATGCCGAGGCCGAGAGCGTGGAAAAGTCGCTGGCTCTCCTCGGGCTCGCGTCGGTACCGAAGGTCGGAACCGCCCGCATCTACGACCTCGAATTCCGCAACGTGCCGGCCCGCGAGGCGCGCCGTCTCTCCCAGGAAGCGGTCGACCGGCTTCTCGCGAACCCGGTGATCCACCGGGTCACCGTCCGGCCGGCCCCGACGTAGGATGATGGCGGACTGGGCCGACGGCGTCACCACGGTCCCGATCCGTCGTGCTTCGGCCGCGACGCTCGCGCGCCTCTCGGCGGAGCGGGGCCTCGGGTTCGACGCGAGGGAATTCGCCCGCATCCGGAGCTATTTCCGGCGGGAAGGTCGGGAACCGACCGATGTCGAGCTCGCCGGTCTCGCGCAGAGCTGGAGCGAGCACTGCAGCTACAAAAGTTCCCGACCGTTCCTCCGCCGCGCCTTCTCTTCCCTTCACCCGCGACCTCGAGTGCTCGGGACCGGCGATTCCGGCGTGATGCAGTTCACTGACGGCTTCGCCTACGCCTTGCGGATCGAATCCCACAACCATCCCTCCGCCGTCGAGCCGTACGGAGGGGCGGCCACCGGGATCGGCGGGATCCTACGGGACGTCCTCGCGGTCGGCGCCAAACCGATCGCGCTGAGCGACCCGCTCTTCTTCGGCCCGCTCGACCTCCCCGATTCGAGCCTCCCGCCGGGTGTGAAGAGCCCGCGCTACCTGGCCAACGGCATCATCGCAGGGATCCGCGATTACGGGAACCGGGTCGGAGTTCCCACGGTCTCCGGGTCGATCAGCTTCGACCCCGCGTACGTGGTCAACCCGCTCGTGAACGTCGGGTGCGTGGGGTTCCTGCCGGTGGAGCGGCTCCGCCCCAACCGGGCACAGGCCGCCGGAGATCACTTGGTGTTAGCCGGTGGGCTCACCGGTCGCGACGGCATCGGGGGCGTGGCGTTCGCTTCGAAAGAGCTCACCGACCGGAGCGAGTCGGAGTCTCGCGGGGCCGTGCAGCTCGGCAACCCGATCATGAAGGAACCTCTCATCCATGCCTGCCTCGAGGCCTTCGACCGAGGGCTCGTCCAGGGGCTCAAGGACCTGGGCGGCGGCGGTGTTGCCTCGGCGTCGGGCGAGCTCGTGCATGCGGGCGGGTTCGGATCCCGGATCGACCTCGCGAAAGTGCCGCTCCGCGAGGAGGGGCTCCGTCCGTGGGAGGTCTGGGTCTCGGAGTCCCAGGAACGGATGATCCTCGACGTTCGCCCGCACGACCTCGCTCCGCTCCTCGAGATCTTTCGCCGGTTCGACGTGCCGGCGACCTCGATCGGCCGGGTCACCGACCCTCCGTTCGAGACGCTCGAATGGAACGGGACCCCGGCCGCGCACCTTCGGGTCGGGTTCCGTGTGGCCCCCCCTCCGCGGCATCGGCCCACGCGAAAGCGCACGCCCTCCCGCGCTCCCTCCCCGCCACTCTCGAACGACGACCTCGAGCAACAGTTCACCGACCTCGTGCTCGCTCCCGATTCGGTCTCCCGCGAACCGGTCGTTCGCGTCTACGACCACGAGGTCCAGGGACGTACGGCGATCCGCCCCCTGCACGGTCGCGTCACGTCCCCCTCCCACGGCGACGCGGCCGTCCTGCAGCCCCGGCCCGAGGACTGGGCGGGTCTCGCGGTCGCCACCGCCAGCCAGCCGTGGGCCTGTCGGGAAGACCCGGAGCGCGGCGCGGAATGGGTCGTCGAGGAGGCCGCGAGGAACCTGTACGCGGTCGGTGCACGACCGGACGCGTTCACCAACTGCCTCAACTTCGGAAACCCCCAGGACCCCCGCGTCCTGGGCGATTTCTCCTCCGTGACCATCGGGCTCGCCCGCGCGGCGCACGCGCTCGGGTTTGCCGTTCCCTCGGGAAACGTCAGCTTCTACAACGGCGGGCTCGGCGCCGAGATCCCTCCGACCCCGGTGTTGCTCGCGACGGGCCTCGTCCCCGACCTCCGGGAAGCGGTTACGAGCGACTTCAAGGAGGCGGGAAGCGCGTTGTTCCTACTCGGGCGCTCTTCTCCCGACCTCGGAGGCTCGCTATGGGCTCGGCTGCACGGGCGAACCGGCCTTCGGGTCCCGCCCACGGCACCGACCGACCTGCGCCGGCTGGGAGAGCGGCTCCTTCGGGCCGCCCACGCCGGGCTCGTTCTGTCGGCCCACGACATCTCCGACGGGGGCCTCGCCGTCACGCTCGCCGAGATGGCGTTCGGCGGCGATCTCGGGTTCGCCGTCGACCTCGCATCCACGGGACTTTCGAGCGCCGGCACCGCGTTGGCCGCGGAAGGCGGGTCCCGATTCGTGGTCGAGGTCCCCGCGCCGGGCGCCCCGAAGTTCACTCGATCGTTCCGTGGCCTCCCCTGCGTCCGTCTGGGGACCGTGACCACCGAGGCCGCACGGCTCGACTGGAACGGCCCGCCGCTGGTGCGATTCTCCCTGCGATCCCTCTACCCTCATTGGCACGAGGGGCTCGGGCTACCGGGGTGATCTCCCCGTGACGGTCACGGCGCTCGTCTCGGGCGGCAAGGACTCGATCTATTCGGCGTACCTGGCCGAGACCCAGGGCTGGCCCGTGGACGAGCTCGTCGTCCTTCGCCCCGACGACCCCGAATCCATGATGTTCCACACGCCCAACCTGGACCTCGTCGCGTTGCAGGCTCAGAGTTGGGGGAAGTCGTGCCGTTCGGTCCCCGTCGCGGGGCGGGACGAGGCGGCCGAGCTCGCCGCGCTGACCACCGCGATCGAGGGAGCCCAGGGATGGGTGGTCGCGGGGGCCATCGAATCCTCGTATCAGTGGGCTCGCCTCCTCCGGGTCGCGGGGCAGGTGGGACGACCCGTGTTCACTCCCCTGTGGCGGAAAGACCCCGCGCGCGTCGTTCGGGCCGAGGTCGACGCCGGTCTCGACATCCGCCTCGTCCATCTGGCGGCCGAATCGATTCCCCCCGACTGGCTCGGGCGGCGACTCGACCGCGAGCTGCTCGCCACCCTCGAACGCCCCGACCGCGCGGGGCCACGGGTCCACGTGGCGGGCGAGGGAGGGGAGTACGAGACGCTCGTCGTCGATGCTCCGTTCTTCCGCCAACGGATCGAGATCGATGAGGCCGATCGGGAGATCACCGGGAGCACGGCGCGATGGTTGGTCCGAAAGGCCCATCTCGTCGCGAAAGCATGGCCTCCCCGGCGGAGGGCGGGGCGCATGAGCGGATCTCCGGAGGTGCCAACCCCGTCCGCCGCCGACCGGGCGCACGACCTCGGACTGAAGGCGCGCCGAGCGCTTGGCGACCCGCGGGCCTCGGTCAACCTCCGCTGGTTGCGCACGCTGTCCGGAGCGTCGGTCGATCGGATCCTGGAAGTGCTGACGGAGTTGGACGACCTCGTCCCCGTCGAACAAGAGATGCGTCGCCGTCACGTGGCCGGCGGTCGACCGGGGTATGCCCAGATCTGCGCTCCCTTCGAACTGTACGCGCTGGTCCGACTGCTCCAACCGAAGCACGTCGTCGAGACCGGCGTGAGCAGCGGCGTCTCCTCCGCGCACTTCCTGCTCGCGCTGGACCGCAACCACGCCGGGGTACTCCACTCGATCGACCTTCCGACCCATCAGCGGGGACCGATCCTGCAATCCGACGAGTCGCCGGTCTCGTTGCCCCCCGGCCTCTCGAGCGGTTGGGCTATCCCGTTCCGGTCCTCGCGGTGGGACCTACGGATCGGCGACACCCAACTGCTGCTCCCGCGCCTCGTCGAAGAGGTGCCGTCGATCGACCTGTTCCTCCACGACGATCTCCACACACCGGAGCATCTCACGTTCGAGCTCGAGACGCTCCGTCCGAAGCTCACCGCCGGGGCGCCGGTGCTCGCGGACAACACGCAATGGACGGGGGAGGCCGTTCCTCAGTTCGCCGCCCAGCTGGGGGCTCGGGTTTCCCGCCGTGGGACGGGCGACCTCGTGGGGTTCCGCTTCCCTCGCCGTCCCCGCGGCCAGCCCCCCGCTCCCGGCACGACCCCGGCCCGTTGAAGAGGTCGTCGTCCCCGCGCCCCGCGGGCCTTATCCGACCCGACGCTTCTGTTTCTCCGATGTCGGCCAGTCGGCCGGAAGTACCGGGCCGGGCCAATCGGCCGAGCCGCGCCGGCAGCGCGGACCCGGTGGTGGAGGCTCGCCACCGCTGGGAGGCGGAGGTGCTGGCTCCGGCGCTCGGGAAGGGCCCGGAACGCAAGGATGCGTTCACGACGTTGGGAGGCATCCCGGTCGATCGGGTCTACACGCCGCGTTCCCCACGGTCGGGGTTCGACCGCATCGGATACCCGGGGCAGCCGCCGTTCACGCGCGGAGTCCATCCGACGATGTACCGGGGGCGGGTCTGGTCGATGCGGATGTTCTCGGGGTTCGGCTCTCCCGAGGACACGAACCGCCGGTTCCACTATCTGCTCGCCCACGGCGAGTCCGGCCTCTCCATCGCCTTCGACGACCCGACCCTCTACGGCCTCGACGCGGACGACGCCGAGTCGCTCGGCGAGGTCGGGAAGTGCGGGGTCAACGTCAGCTCGCTCGACGATATGGGCCGCCTGCTCCGCGGGATCCCGCTCGCCGACGTCACCACCAGCATGACGATCAACGGTCCGGCCAACATCGTCTGGGCGATGTACCTCCTGACGGGGGAGGCGCACCGGGTCCCGTTCGACCGGTTGGGCGGCACGACCCAGAACGACATCCTGAAGGAGTACATCGCCCAGAAGGAGTTTCTGTACCCACCGCGGCCGGCGCTGCGCCTCGTGACCGACACGATCGAGTACGCGACCCGGCACACGCCGCGATGGAACCCCGTTTCCATCTCCGGGTACCACATCCGCGAGGCCGGATCGACCGCCGTACAGGAGCTCGCGTTCACGCTCGCCGATGGCCGCGCCTACGTGCGCGCCGCGGTCGAGCGCGGCCTCGACGTGGACGACTTTGCGCCCCGCCTCTCGTTCTTCTTCAACTCCCACAACGATTTCTTCGAGGAGATCGCGAAGTTCCGGGCGGCCCGCCGCGTCTGGTCCGACGTGATGAAGGACGAGTTCGGAGCGAAGAACGAGCGGTCGCGATGGCTGCGGTTCCACACGCAGACCGCCGGATGCTCGTGCACGGCGCAGCAGCCGGAGCTCAACATCGTTCGGACCGCGGTCCAAGCGCTCGCCGGCGTGCTCGGCGGAACCCAGTCGCTCCACACCAACTCCTACGACGAAGCGCTCCAGCTCCCGAGCGAGGACGCCGTTCGGATCGCCTTGCGGACGCAGCAGATCCTCGCCTACGAGTCCGGCGTGACCGGGTCGGTCGACCCGTTCTCTGGGAGCTACTTCGTCGAATGGCTCACCGACACGATGGAGGAGGAGACGCACCGCTACTTCGACCGGATCGACGAGATGGGCGGGGTGGTGGCGGGGATCGAACGCGGGTTCTTCCAGCGCGAGATCCAGGAGTCGTCGTTCCGCTACCAGCGCGCGGTCGAAGCGGGGACCGAGAAGGTCGTCGGGGTGAACGCCTACACCGATCGACGCGCCGGTGAAGGTTCCCGCCTCAAGATCTCGGAAGAAGCCCGCCGCAGCCAGTCGCGAACGTCCGGGCACTACGGACCGCACGGTCCCGACCCCGGTATGAGGCCGCGCTGGAGCGCCTCAAGAAGGTCGCCGCGACGGAGGAAGAGAACACGATGCCGGCCGTCCTCGACGCCCTGCGCGCGAGGGCCACCCTCGGGGAGATCGTGCACGCGTTCCAGGACGTCTTCGGTTCGTACCGCGAGCGGTCGACCTACTGACGGCCGGGGTCGGCACGACGTTCATGCCCCGACCTCCCGCTCCCCCCAAGCCCGCCGCCGACTCCGACCGGTACCGGTCGACCCTCGAGGGACTGTTCGCCCGACGCCGTTTCGGTATCCGGCCGGGGCTCGAGGTGATCTCCGCGCTGTGCGAGGGGCTGGGGAACCCGCAGCGCTCGTTCCCCGCGGTCCACGTGACCGGCAGCAAGGGGAAGGGGTCCACCGCGGCGCTGACCGAGGCGGTCCTGCGCGCCCACGGCCTCCGGACCGGGTTGTTCACCTCCCCGCATCTCGTCAGCTACCGCGACCGCATCCAGGTCGACCGGACGTCCATCCCTCGCTCGGAGGTCGTTGGGGGAGTCGAGCGGGTCGATGTCCTCGCGCACCGACTCGAGCGGCACGGCACGATCGACCGTGCGCCGACGTTCTTCGAGGTCACCACGGCGCTCGGCTTCGACTGGTTCGCCCGGTCGCACGTCGACGTCGGCGTCATCGAGGTGGGGATCGGGGGCCGTCTCGATTCGACGAACCTTCTCGACGGCCGGGTGGGGGTCGTGACGACCATCGAGCTCGAGCACACCGACCTCCTCGGATCGACGCTCGAAGCGATCGCGCACGAGAAGGCGGGCATCCTGAAACCGGGGATGACCGCGGTCCTCGGGGAGTTGCCTCCGACCGCGCGCGCGGTGGTCGAAGGCGACGCCGGTCGCGCCGGGGTCCCGCTCTGGCATCTGGGACGCGAAGTGGCCGTGGAGAACCGGACCCTTTCGGAGGACGGACAGGGGTTCGACGTGCGCCTGCCCGGAGCCCGGGTCGACCGGGTCTGGCTGCCGATGTTCGGCCGGTTCCAGGCGGACAACGCCGGGCTCGCCGTCGCCGCCGCCGCCCGGTTCCTTTCCGCCACCGGGCGAACCCTCTCGGCCGAGGCGGTCCGCACGGGACTCGCCTCCTTCGCATGGCCGGGCCGGCTCGACCGGGTGGCCCGGCGGCCCGACCTCTTCTACGACGTCGCCCACACGCCCGAGAGCGCGAAGTCGCTCGCGATCAGCCTCGCCGAGATCGCGCCCCTGACCGACCCGGCGGACAACGTGATCGTCTTCGGTTGTCTGCAGGGAAAACAGGTGGAACGCATCCTCGACACGCTCTCCCCGGTCGCCCAGACGCTCGTGGTCGTCCCCGTCCGGTCCCGACCGGGCGGTCCCCGTCGCGGACCTGCGCGCCGCGGCGGCCGGTCGGTTCCGCCGCGTGGTCATCGCCCCGACCCCGGCGGACGGGGTCCGCCTCGCCCGCCTTTCGACCGGATCGGACGGGTTCACCCTCGTGGTCGGGAGCGACTATCTCATCGGCGAGCTCCTGCGGCCGTCCGGCGCCGGGGAAGAACCCGACCTTTCGGACCCCGGGGTCAACTCCCCGGTAGGGGTCCGCTCCGCCGAAGAACCGGCCTCCCCTACGTCCAACCGGCGGCGGGCGTCGTCGTGACCGAGCGCGCGTTCGACTGGGACGCCCTGCTCGACCGCCTCTCGACATTCTACGGGACCGGGGACTGGCGCACCCCCTACCTTCGGGACAACGCCGAGGACCCGTTCCAGGTTCTGGTCGGCACCATCCTCTCCCAGCGTACCCGCGACGAGGCGACGGCCGTCGCGAGCGCCCTACTCTTCGCCCGATACCCCGATGCCGCCTCGCTCTCCCGGGCCTCCGCGGCGACGATCGAACCCCTCATTCGGCGGACGGGATTCTACCACACCAAGGCCCGAGTGATACGGGAGGTCGCCCGCGCGGTCCTCGACCGCTTCGGTGGGGAGGTGCCCCGGACGTTCGCGGAGCTGACCTCCCTGCGCGGCGTCGGCCCCAAGACCGCGAACTGCGTCCTCGTGTTCGGGTACGGCATCCCGGCGATTCCGGTGGACACCCACGTCCACCGCATCGCGAACCGACTCGGGGTCGTGAGGACGAAGACTCCGGAGGAGACCGAGCGGGCCCTCGTGCGCACGGTCGACCGGAAGTACTGGATACCGGTGAACCCGCTCCTCGTCCAGCACGGACAGAACCTGTGCCGGCCGATCGGGCCGCGGTGCGGAGAGTGCCCGATCGCCGACCTGTGCGCTACCGGCCGGGCGATCCAAGGGGGGCGGCGCCCGCCCCGGCCGTCGGACGACCCCCGCCGACGGCGAGCGGCGGCAGGGCCACGAGCGCGACCAGGAAGACGACCATCGCGCCCGAGAGGAACCACCAGCCGACCGAGTACCCCCGCATCGCGACGACCCAGCCGAACGCGGCCGAAACGACCGCCCCGCCGGCGAGCTGGATCGAGTTGAACAGACCGATCGCGAGCGGGATCTCGGCCGGAGGCACGGTCGTCCAGTAGTGGGGGAGGACGTACATCACGGCGTAGATCACGCCGTACCCGAACGAGAAGACCGAGCCGATCGCGATCGCGACGGCCCATCCCGCGAAGGGCAGGGCGAGCAGCACCGCGGCGCCGACCACCGTCGCGACCACGAACTGGGTCCGATGGTTCGAGTACCGTTCGGCGACCGACCCCCCGAGCGGCCCACCGACGACGCTCGGGAGGACGAACATCATCCCGACCGCTCCCGCGAGGAGCGCGGCCCACCCGAGTACCGTCTCGCCGTACGGAACGATGAACTGGCCCGTGGCGAACGACGCACCCTCGAGCCCGATGAACGCGACCCCCACGGCCCACGTTCCCCGGAACCGGAGCGCGGCCGGTATCCCGGCGGGGGGGACGGTGGTCGCGGGGGGCCCCGCGGTCCGGGGAATCGTGAGGAACCCCACCAGCGAGATTATCCCCAACGCGACCCCTCCGATCGCCAACGCCCCGCGCCAGCCCAGGATGGGTACGAGGGCCGAGCTTCCCAGGATGCCGAGCGCCGCGCCCGCGCTGAACGCCGAACTGAACGTCCCGACCGGGACCCCCCGTCGGCCCTCGGGGTACAGGCTGGCCACGAGACCGATGGCCGGAGAGAAGAACAGGCCCGCTCCGATGCCAGATACCAGCCGGAGGGCGAGGAGCACGGCGAAGTCGGGGGCGAACGCGCCGCCCACGCCGCCGATCGCGAGGAGCCCCGTCCCGGCGAGGGACACGACCCGCGGGCCGTACCGCCGGGCCAGGAGGCCCGCGGGGACCTGGAACAACCCGGCCCCGACCAGGAACGAGGCGATCAGGAGCCCCCAGTCGGCGACCCCGACCCCGAACTCGGCCCCGATCGCGGGGAGGCCCGGCCCGACGTTCGAACCAGTTGTAGGCGTAGCCGATCCGGAGCGCGATCAGGAGGATCGTCGCCCGGGTCGCAGCGCGGGAAGACAGCGGGAGGCGGGCGGGCGAAGGTCCCGTCGTCACGCGCGACCTCCGAGCTTCCGCATCGCCGGTGGAGGCGAGGATGCGGCCGAATTGTTAAAGCACCGAGGGGCGTCGGCGAGCCGTTCATGGATGCTTCCGAGTACGACCTCTCGTTCTTCCGTCAGGGAGGTTTTCAACGTCGGACGTGCACCGGATGCGGGGCCGCGTTCTGGACGCTCGGCGACCACGACCGGTGCCAGGAAGCCCCGTGCGTGGAGTACGGGTTCATCGGTCATCCGCTGTTCCGCCGGGCGTACTGGTACACCGAGATGCGCGAGGCGTACCTCTCGTTCTTCGAGCGGCGTGGCCACACCCGGGTCCGCCGCTACCCGACCGTGGCCCGGTGGCGGAACGACGTCTTCTTCACGCAGGCGTCGATCTACGACTTCCAGCCGTGGGTGACGAGCGGCGCGATCCCCCCGCCCGCGAACCCTCTCACGATCAGCCAGCCGTGCCTGCGCTTCATCGACCTCGAGGAGGTCGGCCGCAGCGGCCGCCACTTCACCGAGTTCGAGATGATGGCGCACCACGCGTTCAACCGTCCCGACCACGAGGTCTACTTCAAGGAACGCTGCGTGGAGCTCTGCCACGAGCTGCTCACCAACGAACTGGGCACCGACCCGACCGGCATCACCTACAAGGAGGAGGTCTGGGAGGGGGGAGGGAACCTCGGACCTTCCTTGAGCGTCGGCGTCTCCGGCCTGGAGCTCGGGACGCTCGTCTTCATGGAATACATCCGCGACGGCGGGGAGATCCGGCCGATGCCGCTGACGGTCGTCGACACCGGCTATGGGCTCGAACGGTTCACGTGGGCGAGCCACGGGACGAAGAATGCCTACGAAGCGGTCTTCGGGCCGGCCTACGATGAGGTCCGGCGTACATTTCCCCCCACGCGAGGCCGCGATCCTGCTCGACCACGCCCGGGCCCTCAATTTCCTCATCACGGACGGGGTGGTTCCTTCCAACAGCAAGGAGGGCTACTTCGTCCGGTTGCTTATCCGCCGGTCGCTGCGCCTCCTGAGCAAGGCTCCCGAGGCCCCCGAGATCACGTCGGTCCTCGACCGAGTCGCCCGCGACCTCGCCCATTACCATCCCGAGATCGGACAACATCGGGACGACCTGCACCGGGTGGTCGAGAACGAGGTCGAGCGGTACGGCGAAGCGATCGCACGGGCCCGCGGCGCGATCCGACGGCAGGAGGAACGCGCCCGATCGGCCGGGGGCCGGATCTCCGCCGACGACCTGCTCGAATGGTACGACTCGCTGGGCGTCCCGCCCGAGGTCGCCGTCGAGGAGCTGAAGGACCCTCCCGCCATTCCCGAGGACTTCTACGCGCGGGTCGCCGCCCGTCACGAGTCCGAGGTCCCGTCGACCGACTATACCGAGACGACCGAAGGACTGCCCGAGCCCCCCGCCCGGGACGGCCCCGACGGAGGTGCTCTACTACCTCGACCCGTACACCGACAGCTTCGAGGCCCACGTGGTCTACGCCCAAGGTCCGTTCGTCGCGCTCGACCGGACCTACTTCTATCCGACCGGGGGAGGTCAGGTATCGGACCGGGGCCACCTCGGCGACTTCGAAGTCATCGACGTCGCCCGGAAAGGCCCGTGGGTGCTGCACCGGATCGACCGGACCGCGCCCTGGTCGGTCGGGGACGGGACCGGGCCAGATCGACCGGGCCCGCCGTATGCAGCTGATGCAACATCACACCGCGACCCACCTCCTCAACGGCGCGCTCCGGGAGGTGCTCGGCCCGCACGTGTGGCAGGCGGGCGCCTACAAGGGTCCCGAGTCGGCCCGGATCGATATCACGCACTACAAGGCGCTCTCCCGGGAGGAACTCCACCACGTCGAGCGGCGCGTCAACGAGATCGTCCGGCAGGACCTGCCCGTGAAGAGCTACTTCGAATCCCGCAGCGAGGCGGAACGCCGGTTCGGCTTCACCCTCTACCAGGGCGGGGCGGTGCCCGGCAAAGAGCTCCGCATCGTCGAGGTGGCCGGGATGGACGTCGAAGCCTGCGGGGGCACCCACTGCACCCACACGAGCGAGGTGGGGGCGATCGGCATCCTCGACGTCGAGCGCATCCAGGACGGCATCGTCCGGCTGACGTACGTCAGCGGCGAGCGGGCGCTCGACGTGCGGGAGGAGCACGAGCAGGTCCTGAAGGAGGCCGCCCGCCGACTGGGTGTCCGATCGCCGGACTCCCCCAGGGCATCGACCGGCTCCTGGGCGAGGTCGAGGAGTCTCGGAAGCTGGCCAAGGCCCGCACCAAGGAGGACCTCGGTCAGACGGCGGATCGCCTCCTCGGCGACCCGGCCGCCGTCGACACGTTCGGGGACGTGACGGTGATCCGGGCCGTGCTCGCCCTCGACCGCGCGGCCCTCCAGGAACTTTCCCGCCTCCTCACCCGCGCCGCGCCGCGCGTGGCGCTCCTGGCCTCCGAACGGGAAGGCCATGGGATCCTCTTCATCGGGTCGAGCTCCCCGCTCGTCTCCGCGGCGGCCCTCGTGGAGACGGCGAAGGGGGTCTTTGGAGGACGCGGTGGGGGCAACCCGTCGGCCGCGACCGCGGTGGGCGAACCGGGTCGGCCCCTCGCCGAAGCCCTCGACACCGCTCGCGCCGAGGCGCGCAGGGCGGCCGGAGGCTGAGCCAAAGCGTGTCTCTTGCGACGCAAACCTTTACCTTAGGGGTGTGCCCATCCTTGATGGGATACGGGATGATATCGTGGGCGTCGGTTCCCTCGGTACAGCCGTGAACCACACATTACCATGAGTCGAAACGACGGTAGCACGGTCGGGGGAGTACCCCCCGAGGTGATCGCCTTCCTTAGCGGGAAGGGCGGACGGTCCCTGATCGTGAAGGGCGGCGCCGGAACGGGAAAGACCACATTCGGACTCGAGCTGCTCGAGCGGGTGGGCCAGCCGAGCCGTTCGTACCTACCTCTCGACCCGGGTCGGCGACGAGGCCCTCTACCGGCAGTTCCCCTGGCTGAAGACGTCCGAGATGCGGACCCGCGTTCTGGACGCCGCCAAGCTGTTCCTCGACACGATCAACGCCGGCGGCAAGGCCGCCGACAAGCCGCTCCCCGAGTCCGAGCAGCGGAAGATCCGGGCGGGCAAGGAGGTCCTCGGAACGTTCGGCCAGGAGCGGGGTCCGCCCACGCGGGTCGACCGCACGCACCTGCAGGCGCTCCTTCAGCGCAGCCCGATGCCCGAGGTGGAGAACGTCTACACCCGGATCGAACGGGCCTTGCCGGAGAAGTCCCTTCTCGTCATCGACTCCCTCGAGGGGGTGACCCACAAGTACGGCCTCGAGATGGAAGAGTTCGTCATGGCTCTCCAGAAGGACCTCGTGGAGGGCTCGAGCACCGACGTCGTCATGATCCTCGAGAAGCCCGAGGCGGGTGGGATAGAGTACCTCGTGGACGGTCTCATCTCCATCCAGCGCGAGGAACTCGACGAGCGGCGGGTCCGCCACCTCCGGCTCGAGAAGCTCCGCGCGACCCACATCGGCCAGGCCCGCTACGCGGTCACCCTGGACGGGGGCCGTTTCGAGGCCCTCGGGACGATGCGGGACGGGCACGCGCCCCCACCGACCGGTCCGTGGAAGCCCGTGGCCGACCCCGAGCGGTTCTACTCGACCGGGATCCCCGACTTCGACAAGCTGCTCGGCGGCGGGTTCCGCCGGGGGAGCTTCAACGCGTTCGAGGTCGACGTCAACGTCGGGATCGACGACTACTACATGTTGTTCACGCCGACGTTCCTCAACTTCCTCTCCCAGGGCCGGGGGATCATCGCGGTCCTCGCCGCCGGCGAGTCGCCGGACAAGCTGCGGGAGACCCTCGTGCGCCACGTCCCCGCCAACACCTTCGACACGCGGGTCCGGATCCCGGACTACGCGGCGAACGAGACCGAGGAGCCGTACATCCTGCCCATGGCCCGCTTCGGCCGCGACGAGGCGCTGCGCGCGATGGTGGCTGCCGACAAGGCGGCGGGGGGACCCGACCGGAAACCGTTCATCGAGTACACCGCGTTCGACACCTTCGAGAGCCTGATGGGCGACCAGGTGGCGATCCGACTCTACTTCCAGGGCGTGTCGCGCGCGAAGCACGCCGGGAACCTCGGGATCGGTCTCCTCGAACCGGGTCTCCTCGTGTCGAGCGAGATCCTCAACATGATGGATACCTACTTCCGGGTCATCAACATCGACAACCAGCCGTGCATCTACGGCATCCGGCCACGGACGACCCTGTACGCGATTAGCCCCGACCCGGAGAAGGGCCTCCCGCACACGGTGCTCACCCCGATCGTCTAGGCGGCCCCGCGGGGCCTAGACCCCAAGGCGGGCCACGACCAGCACCGCGACCATCGCGAGCGCCGGCACGAAGGTCATCACGAGGTCGTCGTCCATCCAGCGGGATTTCGGCCGTTCCACGGCGACCGCGATCGGCGCCGCGATCGCGGCGAGGCCGAGTGACTCCACCAGCGGTGCCCTTCCGATGAACGCGAGGCCCACGAAGGCGAGCACGGCGTAGGCCACGATCGGCGCGACCCAGAGCGTGACCGGCCCGGCCCGAGCGCCTCGCAGCTCGCCGACGAGGGGGTCGACGAGGGCCGTCCCGAGGACGACCGCCGCCGCGATCGGCTCGGGGAAGATCAGGATCGCGCCCACGATCGCGATGGCAAAGAAGGCGAAGCTCGCGACGCGGTCGCGCTCGTACGGACGGATGGTGGGAAGTTCGAGGCCCGCGAACTGCCGGAACACCTCGAGGACCAGGACGAAGAGGAGCGCGAGGACCAGGGCCACCTCCTTCGAGACGACGACGAAGAATCCCGGGGGCAGGAGGTAGTAGAACAGCACGCCGGCGCAGAGGCCGTGCAGCACCCGGCGCCAGACCCGGTCGCCGAGTTCCAAGTCGCCGCCGAGGCGGCGCCCGAGCCAGGCCCGGAACCGACCCCTCCGGTGCAGTCGGAGGGTCATTGCCCGCGACGGACTCGGTCTCCTATGAGCTAGCGGGGTGCGGGACGTCCCGGCGACGTCGGGTTCGCCTCCGCGGACGGGGGCGTGCCGTCCCGGGCCGGCAACGTTTTTCCTCCCCGCGGCTCGGTTCGCCCGTGAAGGTCACGGTCCTGGTCGGGAGCAAGTCCGACCTCGAGGCGGCCGAGAAGGTCCGCGCCCGGCTTGCCGAATTTGAGATCCCCTGCGAGGTGCACGTCGCGTCGGCCCACCGGACCCCGGAGAAGGTGGACCGGCTCGTCGCGGACCCCGCCACGGAAGTGTTCATCGCCCTGGCCGGCCTATCCGCGGCTCTCCCCGGCGTGGTGGCGGCCCGGACGCTGCGGCCCGTGATCGGCGTTCCGCTCAACCGCGGGCTCGGCCTCGACAGCCTTCTCTCGGTCGTCCAGATGCCGCCGGGCATCCCCGTCGCGGCGGTGGGCCTGGACGCGAGCGAGAACGCCGCCCTGCTCGCCACCGCGATCCTGGCCCTGAAGCATCCCGAGCTCGAGGCCCGCCTCACCGCCTATCGCGCCAAGTGGCGGGACGAGCCGGACCCGAAGGGAGCGCGGCCCGCGTGAACGACCCGGCGCAGTTCGTCTCCGACGCGGTCGCGAAGCTTCGCGCCGACGTCCCGGGGACCGCGATCATCGCCGCGTCGGGCGGGATCGACAGCACGGTGGCGGCCGTCCTCGCCGAGCGGGCGCTCGGCGAACGCGCGCGGGCGATCTTCGTCGACACCGGCCTCCTGCGCGAGAAGGAGGTCGAGCGGGTCGGCGAGCTGTTCCACCACGCCGGCGTGCGCTTCGAGGTCCTCTCCGCCGCCGACCGGTTCTTCGAGGCGCTCGCGGACGTGAGCGACCCCGAGGAGAAACGGCGGCGCATCGGTACGACCTTCATCCGGCTCTTCGAGATCGAAGCCCGGCGGTTCGGGACCGACCAGCTGGTCCAGGGGACGATCGCCCCGGACTGGATCGAGAGCGGAGGCTCGCTCCGGGACACGATCAAGACCCACCACAACGTCGGCGGTGTCCCGGCCGACAGCCGGCTTCGGCTCGTCGAGCCCCTGCGCGACCTCTACAAGGACGAGGTCCGCGCGGTGGCGCGAGAGCTGGGAGTTCCCTCACCCGAGCGTCAGCCGTTCCCCGGCCCCGGACTCGCGGTGCGGGTCGCGGGCCCGATCACGCGGGAACGGATCCGTCGGGTCCGGGTGGCGAACGCGGTCGTGGAGGAGGAGGTCGAACGGGCCGTGGCCGACCAGACGATGCGGGCCCCCTGGCAGTACTTCGCGGTCCTCCTCCCCGGCCTCACGGTCGGCGTGCTCGGCGACAATCGGGTCCACGGAGAAGCGGTCAGCGTGCGGGTCGTCGACTCGGTCGACGCGATGACCGCCACGTCGGCCGAACTTCCCCGACCGGTCGCCCAGCGGATCGCCGAGCGGATCACGCGGTCCCTCCACGGGGAGGTCGTTCGAGTCCTCTACGATATCACCGACAAGCCCCCCGCGACGATCGAGTGGGAGTGACCATGGCGCCGAAGGACGACCCGGAAGGTGGGGTCGGCGGCGCGCGCCGAGGATCCGGTCCGGCCCCTCCGAGCGGACTGAGGACCGTCCACCTCCCGGAGGAGGTCGTCCGAGCGCTGGAGCAGCGCATGAAGGGCTCGTCGTTCGAGTCGGTCGACGTCCTCATCGCGTTCATCCTGGGCCGCCTCGTGGACCACGCCCCGGGCGACTCCGCGTTCTCTGAGGAGGACGAGCGCCTTCTCAAGGACCGACTCCGGTCCCTCGGCTACATCGACTGAACGGACGCGCGGCAACGCTAAGGCCCGCGCACGGCTGTTCGCGACGTGCTCGCGTGCCCGTTCTGCGGCCTCCCGGAGACCGCGCGCTTCGATATCGAGGGCCACCGCTTCCTCGTCTTCGAGTGCCAGTTCACTCCCGAGGTCGACCCCGCCCTCACCGACCCCGAGATTGAGGAGCGACTCCGCGCCCGGTTCGGGACGGAGGGCGCGCCGCACTTCCGGAAAATGTGCCGACGCGCTCCACGTCTACGTCGCGAAGGGCGAGGGAGCCAAGATCCTGACCGCCCCCCGCCCCCGCGGCGCGGGCTCCGCCCCCTGAGGGACCGGCCCGGGCCGAGCGACGGGTTCCACGCGACGAGGATATAGACGGCGCCCGGGTC
>CAWJFK010000003.1:0-11982 GCA_963842165.1 uncultured Thermoplasmata archaeon
GAACCGCTGTCGCCGGATCCAAAGGCCAGCATGCTTGGCCACTACACCACGGGGCTAGAAGAGGCCAGCGGCGGACCTCGCTAAAGAGTCAGCGTCCCGGCGCAGCCGATGACCGCCGCATCAGCTTTCGCGCGGGACCGCCCCGCGATAGATGGCACCTGCCCCTGATGCGTCGAGAGCGGGCCGAACGCCCGTTGGAAGCGGGTCGACCCCGATATCTGCCCCGTCCGGATGACGGTTCGATGCGACGGACGAAGATCCTCGCGACCGTGGGGCCGGCGACCCAAGAGCGGGGACGCATGGTCGCCCTCATCTCCGCCGGGGCGGACGCGTTTCGCCTCAACCTGGCCCACGGGAATCGGAGGACCACCGGTCCTACCTCCGGGACGATGCACGCGGCGGCGCGTCAGTTCCGGGCGGGAGGTGGCCATCGTCGCCGACGTCCCGGACCGAAGGTCCGCATCGGGGGGCTCGTCGACGGACAGGTCCGCCTGATCGTGGGCGAGAGGTGGACCCTTGACTCGGACTCGGCCCCCTGGAATTCGACGCCGCGTCCGCATCGAGCTCCCCTCGTTCCGGGGGGCCGCGAAGGCGGGTGATCGAATCCTGCTGGGGGACGGGAGTGGGAACTACGGGTCACCTCGGCGGGCGAGGGCGTGATCCAGGCCCAGGTCGTGAACGGAGGGATCGGCCGGCTCCGGGCCGGAGCGTACCTCCCACCTCCCCGGCTCGAGACGGCCGCCTTCAAGCCGCCGACCGAGAGCGGGCCGCGGTCGCCCAAGCGGAGGGGATCGATTTCCTCGCGCTCTCGTTCGTGCGGGATTCGGCCGATATGGTCGCGGCCCGGCGCTGGCTTCGACCGGCGCCGAAGGTCGGGAGGTCGGGCTCATCGCCAGAGATCGAACGGGCGGGGGCACTGAAGGCTATCGATGGGATCCTCGAGAAATCGGACGGGATCATGGTCGCGCGGGGCGACCTCGGCATCGAGGTGCCTCTCGAACGACTGGCCCTCGAGCAGAAACAGCTCATCGGCCGAGCCAACGCCGCCGGGAAATTCGCGATCGTCGCGACCCGGTCCTCCTCAGCATGGTCGACAGCCCTCGTCCGACCCGTGCCGAGGCGACGGACGTCGCGAACGCGGTGCTCGATGGGACCGATGCGCTGATGCTCAGCGAGGAAAGCACGGTCGGGCACTACCCGGCCGAAGCGGTGCAGTGGCTCGACCGCATCGCGCGAGCGACCGAGGGGGCGTTCGACGCGCCGGACCCGGGAGCTCGTGCGCGCCTACGCCTCCCTCCGAGCCTCCCCCCCCGAGCAGTCGGTCGCCGAGGCGGCGGTCGCTCTCGCCGAGGGCGTCGGCGCCGGCGCGATCGTGACCCCGACCCACAGCGGACGGACCGCGCGCCTCATCGCCGGCCTGCGTCCCAGCTGCCCGGTGGTGGCGTTGTGCCGACGGCCGCTCGTCCGGCGTCGTCTCGCCCTCGTACGGGCAGTCGAGGCGCGACCTTCCCCCGTCCACGGAAAGATCATGGACCTGCGCCATCAGGCGGTCGAGCTGACCCGGTCGACCGGGCTCGCCGACGGGGGACCGATCGTGCTGACGATGGGGTTCCCGCTCGACGGTCGGCCCACCAACCTGGTCACGCTGGTCGATCCGTCGGAAGAGCCGATGCGGTCGGTTCGACCGTAGCCCCCTCGGGCGGGGCGACGTGCCCTCGGACCAGTACCGAGGAGAGGGAGCGTGGCGAGACCGATCCCGCCCGCGACGACCCAAGCCACCGTGTAGCCGACGTAGGCGGCGATGAACGCAAAGGCGATGGCGAGCGCGCTGCCCGCGCAGATCTGGATGGCGTTCAGTAGGCCGAGCCCGAGGGCGAGCCCCTCTCCCTTCGTTTCCGGGAGGTAGGTGGGTAAGGGTACATCACGGCGAAGATCGCGCCGTCCAGGAATCCGAGCCCGGCAAAGACGACCCACAGCTCGTCCAGGCTCACGAACGGAATGAGGAGTACGAGGACGCCGGCAGAGATCCCGCACACGGCGAGGAGGGCGCGCATGTCCACCTGCCGTTCACCCAGCCACCCTCCCAGGGGGCCTCCCGGGATCTCGACCGCGATCATGAGGGTCGGAAGCCCGGCCGCGAGGCCGAGGCTCCACCCCGGATGTACCATGTGGGCGTACTGGACGAAGTCCTGCGCGGCGACGTAGAACGCCGCCCAGAGCCCCATGCAGGAGAGCGAGAGGGCCCAAATGTCCCTCGAGCGGAGGATCGGGCGGCTGGCGGTCCAGAGGGCTCGGAGGGACCGATGCGAGGGTATGGTCTCGTTCGCGGGCAGAACGAAAGGGGCCACCACCGCCATCCCGAGGAGAGCGAGACCTCCGATCGCGAGCGCCCAGCCCCAGCCGAACGCCTCGCCGACGAAGGCTCCCGCGAACAGTCCGACACCGGAGCCAATGCTGAATCCGGCATTGTAGAGTCCCACCACCGGGCCCTTCGAGCCGACGGGATAGTAGGAAGCGACTAGCCCGAGGGCGGGGGCGAAGAAGAAGGCGGCTCCGGCGCCCGCTCCGAACCGAAGGACGGCGAGCACGACCCAATCCGGGGAGAACGCGGACGCGAGAGAGAATGCCCCCATGATGACCAGCGCGGCGATCGATACGGCGCGGTTCCCCCACCGGAGCGCCGCGAACCCGGCGGGAAGCTGGAAGACGGCGGCCCCGGCGAGGAACGCGCCGAGTACGAGCCCGAGCTGGGGCGTGGTCGCGCCGAGAGCGGTCCCGACGAGCGGCAGGACCGCGCCGACATTGTACCAATTGAACGCGTAGACGATGCGGGCGAGGAGCAGCGAGGCGGCCGCCGAGCGTCGGGCCGCGGGCGCGACGCTGCGTCAGGGTCCCCTCGGTGGAAGCTCCCCGTGGGTCTCGAAGTACCGGAGGAACCCCTTCGCCGCCAGGTCGTACCCCGAGACGAGCGACTCGCGCTCGGCCTCGGACGGCGAGACCCCCTCGGCCCGAAGTGTGGCGGCGTCATGCTCCGCGAGCCGTTGGGCAACGAACTCGGGGTCCGGGTTCTCCCGAGCCGCGGCGAGCGCCACGTCCCGCCACTCCAGAACGATCGAGCGGTACCGACCGAGGTCGGCGGGTCCGTCGGAACTCGGTCCGAAGTGGCTGAACAGGACGAACCGGGGGTCCTTTCCGCGCATCGTCTCGACGCTCGAGAAGAGCAGGTCGAGGTCGAGGTCGGGGGGTGGAACCGCCGGGCGAAGGTGCGGGCTTCGTTCGAGGCGAACGCCCGCCCCATCCCCCGTGAAGATCCCTCGGAGCCGGGTGTCGAAGAAGGCGAGGTGGTGCCGGGCGTGCCCCGGTGTGGCGATGACCTCGAGCTCGCCACCCGCGAGGGGGAAGCGCTCCCCGCCCCGCAACGGCTCGATGCGGGCGCTGGGGATCGGTACGATCGGGCCCCACAGAGGGTCGGCCGCCGCCCCCCATGCGCGTCGGACGCTGACGATGAGGCGCGACGGGTCGACCAGGTGGGGAACGCCCAGCTCGTGGGCGTAGAAGCGGGCGCGGGGCAACGCGTTCGCGAGCGCGCCGACGCCCCCCGCATGGTCGAGGTGGATGTGGGTGACGAACACTTGCCGCACTTCCTCTGGCGTTACCCCCGCTTTTCGCAGCCCGTCCAACAGGGCGTGATGGCACGTGGTGGGCCCGGTTTCGATGAGGGTCCACCCCTCCTCCATCGGGAGGAGGTACGCCGCGACCAGACCCTCCGTGTCGCGGAAGTCGAGGTCGAGGAGGAGGCGTCCCTCCCCCAGCTCGCGTACGTCGGGTCCGGGCACGATCCTCCTTCAGCGGGCGAGGGGGAAGTAGCCGGTGTAGAGCGCGAGCCCGCTCAGCGCGGCGAGAGCGCCCCCTCCGACGATCCCCAGCGCCCAGACCCCGGCATTCCAGGAGAGAACCTTCCTCCCGTCCAGGGGCCCGAACGGGATGAGATTGAACGTGGCGAACCAGCCGTTGATGAACGCGAGGAAGATCAGCCAGAACCCGGCCACGGAACCCAAGTCGACAGCCACGATCGCTCCCGCGTAGAATGCGACCGAGAAGGCCATGTTGGAGACGGGCCCGGCGAGAGCGGTCCGGCCCCAGTCCTCGCGGCTCCCCATGCCGCCGATGACCGTCGCGCCGGGGGCGGCGAAAAGGAACCCGAAGAACGCGGTCAGTATCGAGAAGACGAGCCAGGCCGGCGCCATCCGAAACTCGGCCCAGTAGCCGCGCCGCTGGGCCGAGACCTTGTGCGCCATCTCATGGGCCACGAAGCCGGTCAGCGCGGCCGCGGCGGCGACGAGAACCACTTCGGCGATGACACCGACCGACCCGCCAACGAGCAGGCCGAGGCCACCGCCCGAGAGGACGATCGTCAGGTCGAGCGTCAGAACGACGAACGCGATTGAAAGGTCCCGGAGCTCTCTCGGGGAGGTGGTGATCTGGCCGACGGCCGGCTGGGCGTGCACGGACCGGGCGGTGGTGGGGGTGTAGGTGTAGCGAAAGTTCGATCCCGAGGTCATGTCGGGACCTCCAACTCCTGCAACGGACGCACGGGCATCGGAGGCCGCCAGTCCTCCTGCATTATCAGGTGTCGCAGTAGGTCAATCCCGTCCGCGAGCCGAGGCCCGGGACGGCTGAAGTAGGCCTCGTCCGCGACGAACGTGCCGAGCGTCGGGGCGAGGCCGTCCAACGCCGCTCGGAGCGCGGGGTCGGCCAGCTCCCGTTGGGTTCGCTCGACGGAGAAACTGCAAGGACTCACTACGACGAGGTCCGGTCGTTCCCGGGCGACCTCGGTCCATCCGTTGCGGACCCCCGGGCACCGGCCCGGGACCCGACGGGGTGTCCGCCCGCCGCCGTAATCATTTCGGGGGTCCAGAGCCCCGCCACGATCGGGGGGTCAAGCCACTCGAGCACGGCGATCCGCGGTCCGCCGGTTGCTGACCGGAAACGCCCCCGCCCGCGAAGCTCGTTCGCAAGCCGTGCACCGGCGCCCGGGTCTCCAAGCGCAGTAGCTACAGTCTCGATCGAGTCCCACACGTCGGCCAGAGATCGTGGCGTGAGCGATACGATCCGGGGCCGAACTCCCGCCCTTGCGCACGCGGCGTCCACCTCGGGACCTGTCACCGAACAGACTCCGCACAGGTCCTGGGTCAGAAGCAGGTCCGGTCGAAGCTCGCGGAGGAGTTCGACATTGAGCGCGTGCAGGCTCTCTCCTCGCCCGCGCGCCGCCGACACGCGGGCGTCGATCGCGCCCGACGCGGAATCAGAGTCCCATGCACGAGGTGACATCATGACGGGGAGCGGACCGACCGAACCTGGATAGTCGCACTCCGCGCTGCGACCGACCAGGTCTCGGCTGTGACCGAGGGCGCAGACGATCTCGGTCGCGCTGGGGAGGACCGAGACGACCCGCATCTGCCACCCGTTCGGCTCGCGACGCAGCGGAGGGCTACTTACGTTTGCGGGCCGCGGGCCGCCGCGGGGAAGGTGGCCGGCGCGGAACGGGACGTGAGGGAGCCTGCTTCCGGGCCACGACGCGGGCGGGCGTGCGGCCGCGCTTCGTCAGGGCGCGGCGAGGCGCAGGCTGGGGAACGGGAGCAGCAGACTCCCCGCGAGGGGTCGGCGGCGGGAGACCGAGGTGCTGGCAGAGAACGACCTCGCGATCGAACGGAAGACCGAGAGCGCGGGCTTCCTCCCGCTCCTTTGCCCCCTCTCGCTCGAACCCGAGCTTAGACTGCGCGGCTCCCAGCAGGAAACGGAGCTGCGCATCCTCGGGGGTCCGGTCGAGCAAGGCCTCGATCTCGACCCGTGCCCCGGCCCAGTCGTTCAGGTCCACCAGGGCGGCGACGAGGTGAGCTCGGACCTCGAGACGCGCCTGGTCCTCGGCGAGGAGCGCGCGGTACACCTCGATCTCGTCCTTCGGCCGCGCCAAGGCTCCGTACGTGGCAGCGAGCCCGAGGCGCGCCTCGACGTCGTCGGGCCGGCCCGCGAGGACCTCTTGAAAGACCCGCACCGCATCGTCGACCAGACCGAGCCCGAGCAGCGAGCGTCCGATGCCAATCTTCGCCGGAATGTACTCCGGTTTCATCGTGGCGGCCTGACGGTAGAACCGGAGCGCCAGGGCCGGGACCCCCCAGTCGAGCCAGGTCCTTGCCCGACCCATCACCTGGTCCAACTGCTGGGCGCTGGGGAGGAGGCGTCGGGTCCGAGCCGGCACCGCCCGGGGTTCCTCGCCCAGGTACGCCTCGAGGCCCAGCTGACGAGCCAGCTCGTGAAATCGACTCCCCTCGACCACTGTTCCACCGCGGCGGAGGACTTCCGCGGAGATCGCGAGGGGCAAGCGGCCGGGGGTGAGGACGACCGTGTGGACCGGGATCGTGTCGCCCTCCCCGAACAGATGACGGATGGTCTCGAGGGAGACCTGGTCGGGGTCCTCGAGGAAGGCATAGAGGAAACCGTCTCCCGTGCGGATCGTGAGACCTTCCGGGACGAGGCGCACCGCGTCGAGCTTCTGCCCCATCGCCTCGAGGAGGCCGCTCGCGAGTTCGACGAAGGGGGCGGTCGCCATCGGTGATTCTGAACGCCGGGTGTGTTAAATATGATGGCCGTCAAGCGGCAAGTCGCCGTGAACCTCGCCGCGCTCTACCGCTACCTTCCTTCCTTGGAGACGGAGCTGCGAGCGGACTACGCCGGGGCCCGCCGAGCGGCCCCCCCGACTCTGCGGCCCTACCTAGAGGTCAATCGCGAGTTCACGCTCCGGGGAGGGAAGCGGTTTCGCGCGATCCTCGTCCTGGCCGGATACCACCTCGCCTCGGGCCGGCCGCCACGACCCGCCCTTCCGGCCGCCGCGGGGCTGGAACATTTCCAGAGCTGGATGCTCATCCACGACGACATCATCGACCATGCGGAGGAGCGGCGGGGGGGCCCGGCGGTCCACCGATTGCTCGCCGCGGACCACCGAAAGCTCCGGCGCGAGGGATCGAGCGAGGATTACGGGGTGGGGGTCGGGATCACTCTCGGCGATCTGGAAGAGCCGTACACCGTCGAGGCGATCTTGGGCACGTCCGCGCCCCCGGCCGCGCGCCTCGCCGCTCTCGCGGAGTACGTCCGGATGACGCGCCTCACCGCTTACGGGCAGCTCTTGGACATCCGGAACGGCACGCTGCCTCCGGGGGAGGTGAGCGAGCGGGACGTCCTGGACGTCCATCGCTTGAAGTCCGCGATCTACACCGTCGTGTCCCCGCTGCGGATCGGCGCGCTGCTGGGAGGAAGCCGCCCGAGCTCGCTTGACGATATAGAATCCGTAGGCACCGACCTGGGAATCGCCTTCCAGCTGCGGGACGACGTCCTCGGAGCCGGGTTCGACGCCGACGAATCCGGCAAGAGCGCCAACGACCTCCCGGAAGGCAAGCGGACCTTGCTGGTCGTCCGGGCGTGGCAGAAAGGGGGGGCGCCCGACCGCTCCCGACTGGAGCGCGTCCTCGGGCACCCCCAGGCCGCGCCGGAGGATGTCGACCGTGCGCGGGACGTCATCCGCGCGACCGGCAGCCTCGCGTATTCGGAGGAACGGATCGCCCAGCTGACGGCCCGGGCGTTCGCTCGGCTCGACGCGAGTCGCCAAATCCCCGCTCGAGGGAAACCCCTGCTACGCGAGATCGGCGAACGGCTCGTCCATCGGCGCGCCTAGATCGCACGGCGCTCTATTCGGAGCCGGAATCGGGCGCGGGTCCGGCCGAAAGTCCCTGCGCCTGGAGGGCTTGGGTCAGCTCCTGCTGCATCGTCGTGTACCGTTCCTTGAGGTGGTTCTCCTGGCGCTCGATCGCCTTGAGGCGAACCTCGAGCGTCTCCTTGTCCTCCGTGAGGAGCTCCTCGACCTCCTTCTTGGTCTTCGCGCGCACGAGCAGGCCGCCGATGGGCCGGTACACGACCGACTCCTCCGGCAGGGTCTTCAGCTCCTCCACGGTGTGGCCGAGCTCGCGGACCCGAAGGTCGATCTGGAGCCGTTGCTGTTGGATCGCGCCGAGCTCCTGCTGGAGCCGTTGGAACTGCTTGATGTCGTTCTGGAGCTTCGCCGGGATCGCCACGTTCGGCGGGACCGCGGAGCGGTCATAACGGCTTCGGGGCGGAGTCCCCTACGGCGAGGGCGGAGGGGCCGGTTCTCGGGCATCGGTCGCCCGCGCGACGGTCTCCAGGGCGAGGTGCACCCAGCCGAGATAGGTGTTCATTGCCGCGCGCACCGAGCCCGTGTCCCGGGCCGTAAGGGCGATCTCCACGGTGTCGGCCGACGGACGTCGAACCTCGGCGCGGGCGCGAGGCACTTCGTGCGACGCTTCGGGGGTCAACGCCCTCTCGAGCCACAGCGCCAGTGGTTCCCGGGGGAGACGGACCGAGATCACGGCAGTCCACCCGGGATCTTCCCCGGTCATGCCGACAGCTCGCGCTCTAGTCGGGCGAGGATCCGATCGGTCTTCTCCGCCGCCGCGCGCACGTAGGCGGCGGGGTCGAGCAGGTGGTCGATCTCGGCCGGTTGCAACCATTCTCGGACCGTAGGGTCCGCTTTGGCCCGCTCCGGGAGCGCCGGACCGACTCCCGGGTCCTTGGTGAGGTGGCGCAGGAGCTCGTGCGCGTCCGCGCGGGCGAGCCCCCGCCCGGTGAGCGCCAGCATGAGGTTCTCGGTCATCGAGCCGCCCGCGGACCGGTCGACCTCCGCCCGCATGCGGGCCGCATCGACCCGCAGACCCGTGAAGATTTCGGTTAACTTGGTCAGCATGTCGTCGACGAGCAGGATCGAGTGGGGCAGGACGACCCGTTCGTTGGCCGAGTTCGCGAGGTCGCGCTCGTGCCATTGGACCATGTTCTCGAGGGGGGGAAGGGCGAAGGCACGCACGAGTCGCGCGAGGCTGGTCACGTTCTCGGATTGCATGGGGTTCCGCTTCTGGGCCATGGTCGAGCTGCCGACCTGCCGCCCCTCGTCGAATGGTTCGGCCACCTCCGCGATCTCGGTTCGCTGAAGGTTCCGCACCTCGGTCGCGAGGCGCTCCGCGGTCCCGGCGACGAGTGCGAGCCAGTTCGTGAACTCGGCGATGCGGTCGCGCCCGGTGATCTGGGTGGGCGCCTCGTCCGCCGAAATCCCGAGCCGCCGCATCACGCCCTCCTCGACCACCACGGCGTGGGGGCCGAATCCCGCGCCCGTGCCGACGGCGCCGGACATCTTGCCGACGGTCAACCGAGGGAGGAGTTCGTCCAGCCGGCGGCGGTGCCGCATGACCTCCGCGGCCGCGACCGCCATCTTGTAACCGAAGGAGATCGGGACACCGTGTTGCCCGTGCGTGCGCCCGACCTCAGCCGTCGCGCGATGCGCGCGCGCGAGGTCGGCGAGCGCTCGGGCGAGTCCCGTCAGGTCGCCGCGAAGGATCCTCCCGCACTCCTGAAGCTCGAGCGCGAGCGCGGAATCGGTGATGTCGGCGCTGGTCGCTCCGAAGTGGACCCATCGACCCGACGGTCCCGCGACCTCGGCGAGCGCCCGGGCGATCGCCATCACATCGTGCTTGAGTTCCCGTTCGATGGCATCCACGCGCGCGACGGTCACGTGTTCGGTGGTCGCCACCGCCCCGATGGCGAGTGCCGCTTCGGCCGGAAGCATCCCGATCTCGGCCTCCGCCGCGGCGAGGGCCGCTTCGACGCGCAGCGCTCGCGCGAGCCGAGCGTTCCGGGAGAAGAGGGCCCGGACTTGGGCACGGCCGTAGCGGAACTCGAGTGGGCAGAACAATGCGGCGTCGTCGTCCGCCACGAGGAGGGACCCGGGACCGCGTATATATCGCTCCCGCCCGGTCTCCCCCGAGTTCCATCTCTCGGCCGAACCTGTGGGAAAGCCTATGGCAGGGCGCCCTCTCCGGCCGGTCGCCGGCCGCGCTCGGCGGCCATCAGGGGGGGCCTGGAGTGCAGCGCGTTCACGTCGTGGACTCCCACACGGCAGGGGAGCCCACCCGCGTCGTCCTCTCGGGAGGCCCCGACCTCGGCGAGGGACCTCTTGCGGAGCGTCTCCTGCGGCTGCGTGAGTTGCACGACCAGTTCCGCCGCTCCATCATTCACGAGCCTCGGGGCTCCGGGGTCGTCGTGGGCGCGCTCCTGGTGCCCCCGGAGGATCCCGCGTCTTCTGCGGGTGTGATCTTTTTCAACAATTCCGGATACCTCGGAATGTGCGGCCACGGGACGATCGGGGTCGTCGCCACCTTGGCGCATCTCGGTCAATTGCGGCCGGGACGTCACGTGATCGAAACTCCCGTCGGCACGGTCGATGCCATACTCCACCCGTCGGGAGAGGTGAGCGTTCGGAACGTCGCGTGCTCGCGGAGCCGCGCGGGGGTTGAAGTGGAGGTCCCGGACCACGGAAGGATCGTCGGCGATGTGGCCTGGGGGGGGAACTGGTTCTTCTTGAGCGAGGGTGCCCCGTGCGACCTCACGCTCGCCAACGTCGAGGTCCTGACGGCGTACACGAAAGCGATCCGCGCCGAGCTCGAGTGGGGACGGATCACCGGCACCGACAGCGTGCCGATCGACCACATCGAGATCTCCGGACCCGCGGGTCGGGCCGAGAATCATAGTCGGAACTTCGTCCTCTGCCCCGGGGGAGAGTCCGACCGGTCTCCCTGCGGCACGGGGACCAGCGCGAAAGTCGCGTGCCTCGTCGCCGACGGCAAGCTTCGAGAAGGGCAGGTCTGGCGTCAGGAGGGAATCCTCGGAACGGTGTTCGAAGTCAAGGCCGAAGTGGTTGGCGGCCAACTTCGCCCTCGCATACGAGGCTCGGCGTTCATCACGGGGGAAGGCGATCTCCTCTTCGACCCTCGGGACCCTTTTGTGGAAGGGATTTCGCCATGAGGGATTCCGCCCGAGGGGCCGTCGAATGACCGAATCGCCGTCCGGACTGTGGCGCGGGGTCCATGTCGCCCTCACGACTCCGTTCGACCGCGAACTGCAGGTCGACCGTGCCGCCCTGCGAGCCCACGCCTCGTGGCTCATCGACCACCGGATCCACGGGGTCGTCGCGGGCGGCTCCCTGGGCGAGGGGTCCACCCTATCGTTCGATGAACGAATTCTCCTGGTCCGGGAGCCGTCGCGGAGCTGCATGGGCGCGCGCCGGTCATCGCGGCCATCGCGGCGAGTCGGACCGCCGATGCGGTGGCACTGGCGCGGGGAGCCGCCGAGGCCGGGGCCAGCGGGCTGTTGGTCCTGCCACCGTACGTGTATCGCCCCGACGCCCGCGAGACCCTCTCTCACTTCCATGAGGTCCTGGGTGCCACCGCTCTTCCGTGCATGCTGTACAACAACCCTTCCGCGTACGGTACCGGATGTGCTCCCGGTCCAGATCCTCCCGGCTGGCGGCGGAGCACCCGAGCCTGACCGGAGTCAAGGAGTCGAGCGGGGATGTCCGCCGGATCACCGCCCTCCGGGCCCTCCTCGGGGACCGGCTCGACCTCGCCGTGGGTCTCGACGATGCCATCCTGGAAGGGATCCGCGCCGGCGCCGTCGGCTGGGTCGCGGGACTGGCTAACGCCTTCCCGGAGGCGTCGGTCGAACTCTTCGAGCGGGCCGACCGGGTGCCAGGGAATCGGCGGACGAGCTCTACAGGTGGTTCCTGCCGCTGCTGAGGGTGGACACGACCATCAAGTTCGTCCAAGAGATCAAGCTCGTCCAGTCCGAGGTCGGACGAGGGTCAACCCGGGTCCGTCCTCCGCGCCTCGACCTGAGGGCGACGAACTGATGGCCGTGAGATCCGCCGTCCGTGAGGCGCTCGCCCACCCTCCGACGGGCGTCCCGCTCCGACTACTCCGGCGCGCTCATCGAGGTTTACCTCGGAGCAAGCGGTCGATCCCCGTCCCGTACTGAAGCGCCTTCTTCGGGCGGAGCGCGATCGACGCGGGCAGGCCGCGTCTCGGGCAA
>CAWJFK010000004.1:0-25902 GCA_963842165.1 uncultured Thermoplasmata archaeon
TAGGGGCCCAGCGTACCGAAAAGGGCGTCCACCAAACCACGCGACCTGCCGGGGAACTGAGAAGCCGCCTGGTTCAGAAGCCGAGCCGTCGCCGACCACATTCTCGCCAACCCCTGCTCCTGTCGCCTTCGACAGGACACCGTCGCCACTCCATGGGATGTTCGGCCAGCCTGGCTGGGCGAATCCCAGCTCGGGATGACCCAGCATCACTCCCATGACTGAAGCCGAGCCCTTGGGGATTCAAACAAGACGACGAATCCCTCCAGTGGCTGAATCTTCCCTCGCTCAAGGGCCGGCCCCCGCGACCCAACACTCGGACGTATCGCTTTCGACGACGGTCGGGGCCGCAGCCACCGGGGAGGGCAGGGACCCTCGGGCAACCCCAGAGCACTAAAGCCACCTACCTATGCTCACGCGATGACGGACGTTCCGGGCCTGCCCTCTGATCACTACGAGTTCGAGGCTATCGGGGACAGGATCACATTCGGCCGCGCCCGGCGGGAAGGCACCGCCCTTTCCAACACGGGCCTCATCGACCTCGGGCCGTCCACGCTTGTGTTCGATACCAGCTTGACGTTGCACTCGGCCCGGGACATTCGAACCGCGTCGCTGGCCCTGACCCATCGTTCCCCGTCGCTGTGCGTGAACAGTCATTGGCATCTCGATCACGTGGCCGGCAACCAGGTGTTCGCTGACCAACCGATCTACGCCTCCCGACGAACCATCGAGATATTGCTCGAGAAGCGTGCCGAGACGGAGGCGGAGCTGAGCCGGGTGAAGCTCGAGGTCGACATTCAGGAGTTCGAGCGGCAACAAAGCTCGCAATCGACGGAGGCCGGACGGGCCACCTATGATGCGGTGCTCAGAATCAACCGCATGCTTCTCACGGAGGCGGTGGAGCTACGTTTCACGCCCCCCTCGACCGGCTTCGAGGGGGAGCTCCGCCTGCCGGGGGACCGGGGTGCCTCGTTGCTGAGCTTCGGGAGTGGGCATACCGAAAGCGACACCGTGTTGTTCCTCGCGCGGGATCGAATTCTCTTCGCCGGGGACTTGATCGTCGCCCAGAACCATCCCAACCTCACCTCGGGGAACCCTGAGCATTGGCTCACCGTGCTGGACCGGATTGACGAGCTGCGACCGGAACGGATCGTTACGGGTCACGGCCCGATGGGGTCGGTCGAGACGGTGGCAGCGATGCGGGACTACCTCACCACCATCCTTGAACTCGCTGGGACGAAAGGGGATCCGGAGATTCCATCACGCTTCCGGTCGTGGGCCGAGCCGGACCAGTTTGCGGGGAACATCGCCTACGTACGCTCCCGCTCAGTGGCGACGGCTCCGAAGTGAGGGAGCGACCCGGTCCCCACGTTGTCACATTGAACCGTGAGGTCAGGGCGCTGCCGTCGCTGGGGCCAGCGCTGGTCGGCCGTCGAGGTCAAGGTCAGGGCGACTCGGGATCCCCGACGGGCAGCCCGGCCAAGGCCAGAATATCCGCGTGCCCCCGTGCGATGTCCGCTCGGGTCAGGGCACGTGGGTCGAGGAAGGCCACTTCTCGCCAGGCTGCGGACTTGGGCAAGCGGTCGGAGGGGCAATCACTGCTGAACACAAAGTGCAGGTCCCAATGCCGACCGGACTCCGGATCGATGACGGAGGGATACGCCTCGGAGAAGACCTCCGGCCCCCGCAGCCAGAGGGTCGGGTTCCCCAGCTGTTGTCGGAGGATCCTTCCCGCCGCGTCCGTCGGGGACTCGAACTCGAGCAGGTGGGAGGCGGGCAGAATCCACCGGTTCCCGATCGACCGGACGTGCGCGTCCTCCAGGGTCGCCATCTGTTCCCACGGCGCGTGCGCGTCCGGCCGGACCAGAAGTACTGTTGTCGGAGTCTCGACGGTTGGGAGCACGATGAACGCCGAGAGGCAGACGCCCCCTTCTGGAACGCTCCAGAAACGCCGTCCAACGATCGACCGCTCCGTGGGCCGGTAGCGGGCGAATCGGGCCGGGCTGCTGCGCGGAAGTTCGTCTTTACGCGCAGCCATGGCCGCGCCCAGTACGAACTCGTCCCCGAGGCTTTGAACCCTTGGGGCGGTCCTCCCAGTGGGCCCTCCCACGAGCGCGCCCGGCCGATCACGCCCCCTCCGGCCGAGGGAGGGTGTCGAGCCTGGCCGGTGGATCGTCGCCGCGGGAAACTCTAACCGAGGGGCCGCTTCGCACGGAACATGAATCCGGCGGAATTCGGGAGTACCGCCCTGCGACGCCGGGACATCGACAACCCGTTGAGCCCAGCTTCCCTCGACCGAATCATCGCCCTCTGCAACCCGCCGGCCCGCTCCCGAGTGCTTGACGTCGGTTGCGGAAAGGGCGAGTTCCTCCTTCGCCTCGCCCAGAGCCGTACCATCCGCGGGGAGGGGATCGATCTCTCGGAAGGGGCCATCCGATTCGCAAGAGCTCGCGCTGAGGGGCGCGTGTTGCGCGGTGCCCTGACGTTCCGGCGTGTGGATGCGAGGGCCGTGCGGTCCTCCCGCGAGAGATACTTCCTCACCTCCTGTCTCGGTGCGACGCACGCCTTCGGGGACCTCGGGCGCACGCTTCGGACGCTTCGGCGCTGGACGCAGACGGATGGTTGGATCGTCGTGGGCGAAGGTTTCTGGAAAAGGGTCCCGAAACGCGAATACTTGGACGTTCTGGGTGCGACCCCGAGCGAACTACGGACCGACCGGGGAAACGTTCGGGTGGCCGAGGGCTTGGGCCTGCAGCTGGCCGAACACTGGTCCGCTTCGGAGCAGGAATGGGACGACTTCGAGGACGCGTACCTCGAGGGGATCGAGAGCTACGCTCGGGAGCATCCGGAGGACCCGAATGTCGCCGGAAATGCTTCGCCGCATCCACCGGTGGCGGCGGGGGTACTTGCGGTGGGGTAAGAAAACGCTCGGGTTCGGGGTCTACCTGTTTCGGCCCAGTCCCGCTCCCACCCACGCCGTGATCGTTCGGGACCCGGCGCGCGGCGGGATCCACCGTAGGGAATCGTCAACTCACCCGGGAGAGGACCGTGAGCGCCCGTAAGGTGATCATCTTGCTCGGGCGGCCCACCCGCTCGAAGGCGAGCGGCGTGGGTCGGTCTCCTGGGTGCTGGGCGTACCAGCGGGCCGCCCGAGGACCTCCATCAGGGTGAACCGCGTCAAGATTCCAGCGCCCGTCGGACCGCTGCTTCTTCCGTAGATGAGAGAGGGCGTAGCCTAGCCGCGGGTCGTCCCCGTAGCCGAGAGCGGTGAGGACGTCGAGGCCCACCAGCAGGTCGTAGTAGTAGTGGACCGGCCAATGGAAGCGGTACCACGGCGCGTGTCGCTTTCCCTGGCGGTGCAGCTCCCTGCCGAGATAGAACTCGGCCGCTCGCTCGACGCATTCCTTCATCGCGGGGGACCACTTCGACCGGGGGTAGGCCGCGAACGCGCTCAGTCCTTCCCACGAGTCGAGGGTCCGTCCCTGCCCCGGTCCGTCTCCGAACGACCAGCAGGTCCAGCCGCCCTTCGGATGGGAGGTCCCGACCAACCAGTCGAGCGCCTTGCGAACCCGCGGGTCGTTCCCGAACCCGAAACGGATCAGCGCCCGCGCCATGTTGCCGGTGAAGCAGTGGTGGCCCTTCCCACCGGAGAGCCCGCCCACGCCGCCACCCTTCAGTGGGGAGCGGTCCATCCAAATCTCGCACGACGCGCGCACCGCTGCGACTCCCCGCGTCGCGCCGAGGTCCGAGAGCGCTAGCAGGTTCCAGTTGGTCGAGATGTACTTCGGCTGGTACAGGTTCCTCTCGCGGACCCACCAGCCACCCGGGTCGCGGCGAGAGAGGATCTCGGCGGCCCACCCCGCCGAGGGGATCTCGGCCTTCGCGGCGCGGACGTCAGAGTCTGCGGAGCTTCGCCCGAGTAACTGGGTCAGCGTGAGATACCGAATCGATGGTTGGTCGTCCTCGAGCAACCACTCGAGGACCTTCTGCCGCGGCACGGCCCCCCCAACGTGCCCTGCACCCGATTACCCTTCCGGTGCCTTCTGCACCCGATCACTTCGGAGCCGAGGGGAGTGCTCCTCTCGGCCCCCCGTTGGCGACGGAGGGCCCGGTCCCGGAAGTCTACTTGGCACCTGTCCACTCCTACCTGTCCCACAGTCTGAGAGCCCTGAAGAGGGCCGGGGAGCCGGCGTCGGCTCGAATGCTCCCGAGAACCCGTCGCCGAAAGGCTTTCGTGCGGCAGAGTTCCCCCTCCCTCGGACCGGAACGCGGCGATGCGCAGGACGAACCTTCCAACGGGAATGCACCTCCGACCATTGCCCCGAGAGAGGCCTCCCCCACCGTCCGCCGATCGGAGGATCGGAGCACTCTCCTCGCGTTCGGGAGGGACCTGAGCATGGCCGCCCGGAAGCACCGACCCGTCGTCCTGCCGGAGGTTCGCCCGGACACCTCCGGAGAAAAGTATCCCGTTCCGCGCGAGTTCCGTCCGGCGAAGGATACTCCCCCGGGACGGTACCCGCTCCTCACAGTCTTTGCCGGGCTGCAGCGAACCGCACCGTTCCGGAAATACCCCGGCGACGATGGTGCTACCCTCGAGATCGCCCGGAACACGTGGGCCCACGTGACCGAGGGGCCGGGCTGGATGTACGTGGCCCCCCGGCGGACTCCTCCCGAAGTCCGAGCCGCAGGTTTTCGAATGGTGGAGAGCCGGGAGGACGAGATCGTCGTGGCCCGCTCGCATCTCGTGAACAGCCCCACGATGGATGTCTACCTCGACATCATCCACGAGTTCCTGCACATCCTCCAGCGGAAGCAGGGGCGGGAGCTCTGGTTGGGCCGGAAGGTTCCGTACGTGGACCGGCCCACGGAGGTCGAGGCCTACGCCTACTCGGTCGCCGAGGCCCGAAGGCTGGGGGTCCCCGACAGCTACCTGCGGGATTACCTGCACGTGACGTGGGTTCGGAGAGTCGAGTATCTGCGGCTTCTGCGACACCTCGGAGTGGCCCCGAAGTAGAGTGGGTCCGGGCACGTCCCGGCGCTTCCCCGCCGAAGGTCTTCCCCCATGCGGGAAGGGAGCGCGGGACGGCGGTGGACCGAGCTTAGTCTGCCCTCCTCGCAACCTCGGCCAGACGTCGGACGATCCCCGGCACCACTTCTGAGACCGGACCGCGGGCGTCCACGTCGATTCCGTAGTCGAACTCGGAGACCTTCGCATGGACGTCGCGAACGCTTTCCTCTCCGAAGGACACGGGCCGATGGCGATCCCGCTCGAGGCAGACGGCCACCGGAGCCTTGAGGGTAAAGACGGCGTGGGGGAATTCCAATCGCCGAGTCAGGTCGTCGACCGACGAACGATGGTAGAAGTTACCGTCGAAGATCACGGGAGTCCCGCGCCCCAGGAGCGGCCGGGCCTCGGCGATGGCGAAATCGTTGGCCCGTAGGAAGCTCCGCTCCGAAATGTAGCCAGCCTCCCACTCCTCCAGGTTCTGCTGGTCGAGGATCGCATCGATTGAGATCAGGTGCCCCGGGAGCGCCCGGGCCAACGCATTCGAAATGGTAGTCTTCCCAATGCCGAGCGGTCCCCGAATGACGATAAAGTAACTCATGGCGCGGCGGGCGGATGCGGCCGGCCCTCTTCAATCTCGCCGACCGGCGGACGACCCGAGACCCGGCATCGCTCTCCACCGATCGGGCGGAAGGCCGTGAGCGAAGTGGTCCGACTTTCCAGGGAGCGAGCTCAGCTCGATGTGTACCGGAACTCTGCCTGTCGGCGGAACAGATCCAGGATCCGAGGATCGCTCCGAGCGGCCGCGAAAAGGCGGGAATACATCAGCTCCATGAGCGGGAGGGCGTGCAGCTCGAAAGCTCGCTCCATACATCGCACGAACGCGTCCTCGTCGCCTAAGGCGAAATGGACGAAGCCGGAGTAGAACACCGTGAGTTCTCCCGTCCGCCCGCGTCGGTCGAGACGCTCGATCGCGCGGCGCGCGGCCTCGACGTTCCCCTGACGCGCGTTCAGCATGCCGCGAAACGCCTCGGTCCAAACGCTGTCCGGTCGCAAGCGCTCCATCTCCCGAAGGGATTCCTCGGCCTTGACGAGGTCCGGCAGGCCGAGGTAGTACTCGGTCAGGTGCGAGCTCGTGCGGAACGCCACCAGGGATTTCGTCCGTTCCCAATGGGCTAAGGCGTCGGACTCCCGGCCGGCATACAGGTACGCCCGTCCGAGAAACGCAAGGACGTTGACGTCCAGCGGGTCGAGCCGCAGCGCGGCTTCGAGCAACCGGACGGTTTCGTCCATCTTCCCGTCGCCCGCTGCGAGCTGGGCCAGCCATCGGTACGGATCGGAGAGACTGGGATTGAGTTCCATGGCCCGCCGCGCCTCCCGTTCGGCGGCCGTGAACTCATCGTCGCCGAGGTGGAGCCCGGCGAGGACGGAATGCGCTTCGGCCAGCGCCTCGTTCTGATCGAGCGCGCCCGTCAGCAGTTCGCGGGAGCGACGGACCGAATCGGCAAACGGTAGAGCGCCTTCGCCGCTGAGCCAGAGCAGGCACTCGGCGATCCCTACCCGCGCGCGCGCAAAGTGGGGGTCGCGGCGGGACGAGGCCTCGAAGAAGGCCAGGGCCTGGCGGATCGTGGCTTCCGATCCCTTCTCCCCCAGCAGCTTCCGTCCGTGAAGGAAGCTCACGTAGGCCTCCATATCCTGTGTGTCGGGCGAGCCGGGGGCGAACGCGGGGGTCGCCCCCTCATGACGCCGCGCCATGTGCTCGGAAAGGGAACGCGCGACCTGCCCCGCGATGTCGTCTTGGATAGCGAAGATGTCGTCGAGCGGGCGGTCGTACCGGGACGACCAGAGGGGCACCTCCGAACTCGTGTCGACGAGCTTCACCGTGATCCGCACCTGGTTGCCAGCCTTGCGGACGCTTCCTTCCAGGGCCAACCGGACGCCGAGGTCCTGCGCGATCTCATGGAGCGACTTGGAGGATCCCTTGTACCGAAGGACGGACGTCCGGGCCACGACCCGGAGGTTCGGTATGCGGGAGGTCTGCGTGATGAGCTCGTCCGTGAGGCCGTCCGCAAAGTACTCGTCGTTCGCGTCCGGGCTCATGCTCGCCAACGGGAGCACCGCCAGTCGAAGGATCGCGCTCGCCTCGGCCTCGCGTGGGCGGGCCCGAGCCGCGTCCCCCGAGAGCACGACCCGGTAGATGTCGACCGGGAGCTCGACGTTCTTGAGCTCGCGAGTGCCGACCTTTTCGAGCGGGAGGTGGAGCTTGTTCCGGACCTGCTCGAAGACGGATCCAGAGATGCAGATCCCCCCGGGCTCGGCCTGGGGTTCGATCCGGGAGGCGACGTTCACGGCGTCTCCGACGATGTCGCCTCCCTCCCCGACCACGTCCCCGACGTGGATTCCGACGCGGAGAACGATGCGCTCGTTCGAGGTGGGAAGTGCATTTCGTCGAGCCACGGCCTCCTGGATCGCGACCGCGCACTGAACCGAGCCGACCGCGCTGGGGAATTCCACGAGGAACCCGTCGCCCAGGGTCTTCACCTCCCGCCCGCCATGAAGGGCAAAGAGCGGGCGGACCAGCGCTTGGTGCTCGGTTCGTAACCGAAGGGCCTCTTCCTCATCCCGTTGGGCCAGCTTCGTGAACCCTACCAGGTCTGTGAACATGATCGCGGCCAGCCGCCGCGTATTGGCCCTCACGTCGCCCGAGACCCCGTCCCCCGTGTTAAGGGCTCCGAGGCCGGCGTAGGTCTCCGAGGCGAGTGGATCACGCGCATGGCTTTTGGGTGCGGTTCGCATGCCAGCGACGGCGGGGCATTCCAAGATGGCGATCGTAACTTTGGCCTACCAATTCCGGCAATCGTTTCGGGTTCCGGCACAATCGGCGTACGCCTGGTGCACTGATTTCGGTCCTTCGGACGGCCCCCTGTTCTCGGAGAGGACGCAGCGGGCCGTCCACTACCTCAGCGACGACGCACTGGTGATGACCGACACCACCTATCTTCAGGGTCGCACTCGAAAGATTCGACGACTGGTGCGCCTCGTTCCTTCCGAGCTGGCGTGGACCAACACTCACCTCGACGGTCCCTTCCGGCATTCCCGGTACCTGGTATCACATCCGATCGGACGGCCCCCAGAGGTCCCACCTAGAGTTCCGGGGCCTCCGGCTGGAAACGACTTCTCGCCCCCTCTCCCAATCGGAGACGGCACTTCGGGCCCGGCAGCGCCAACGGTCGGACTCCGAAGAGTGGCGGACTCGGCTCGCTCCCGCCCTGGAACGAGACCTTCGGTAGGTGCGATTGGAAATCGGAGGATTTTTTCGCTCGGGAGTCATAGGGCATGGGGCCATGGTGCGCGCTCCCACCCGCCCCTTGTCCGGACTTCCGCATGGAGCCCGCAACCCGCCGGCGAAGCCGGCCGAAGGCCGGGAGGTCCTCCGATTCGCCCGCGGGCTCGCTAACGAGTTTGACCCGAAGGGCCGGAGCGCGGTCGTGCTCGCGGGGAGCTGGGCCCGTGGGGAAGCGCGCGAAGCGTCCGACATCGATCTCTGGGTCATCGGGCGGCGGAAGGGGGATGTCATCCTCGAACGAGGAGGCCGACAGGTCTCGGTACGGTACCGGTACGGTGGCGGGCGACCGTCGCGCGAGATGCGTACGCCGACCCGCTTGGGCGGAGTCGTTCCCGGCTCGGCGCAACGCGATGGTCCTGCGCGACCCGAACGGGGCGGCCGCTCAGCTTCGTTCCGAGGCGCGCAAGTTTCGCTGGAGCTCGGTCCGCCGCGTCTGCGATACGTACGTTGCCGAACAGCTCGTGGGATGGGCGCAGCACGTGGCGAAGCTCTTGCGGGCGATGGAGACCGGCGAGCGCGAAACGGCCTCGGTCCAGCGCGGCCTCCTCGCCAATCGGATGGCGTTCCTGAGGGCGCTCGAGCTCGAGTACCTCTGGGGGACGGAGAACGGTCTCTGGGAACGCGTGGGGGAGCGCGCCGGGCAGGAGTTCCGGACCGCGCAGCGCGCGGCGCTGGGGATCGCCGGGGAGACGTGGCGAGAGGCCTGCGAAGCCGCGTTGCGCCTCTACTCGCTCACCGCCCAAGCCAACCTCGCCCTGCTCCAGGGCGAGAGACGGCGCATCGTCGAAGAGGCGTGCCGGAGAGCGGGCTATCCGATCGACGGGAAGGGAGCCGTCCGGCGCTAGCGCGCCCCGCCATTCTCCTTTACGGGCCTGTCGTGTCGCGCCGGCCTTGCGTCACTCACGCCCAAGAGGAGACAACCGCCGGATTCTCGTACGAAGCGACTCCCCCATCGAGGCGCGCGGCATCGAAGGTGATTGCGTTATTCGGTCGAGCACGGATGGCCGTACGTGGCCGAGTCCGGGTCCGGAAGCGGGGAGGCGCGGCGGAATCTTCTGTTGCTCGTCGTGCTGGGACTCGTCTGGGGTTCGGCCTACCCGGTCATCCGATACGGCATCGTCGACGGAGCGACCCCCTCGCGTTCGCCACGGCCCGGTACGCGGTCTCCGCGCTCGCGATCGCGGGGATTGCGGCGGCAGCGCGGATCCCGCGACCCCCCGTTCGGTCGATCGGTCTTTCGGCCGTCCTCGGAGTGCCGATCGTGGGATTGTACGGACTTCTGCTCTATGTCGGAGAGCAGACGACGTCCGGCGGCCTCTCCTCGATCCTGATCGGCACTGTGCCGTTCCTGACGACGCTGATGGCTCTGCCCCTCCTGCCCGGAGAGTCGCTGCGGCGGGCGGGGTAGCATGGGACTCGTCGTCGGGTTCGTCGGGGTGGTCGTCCTGGTGGCGCCCCCACCAGGAGTCGTTCTCGCGAGCACGCTGTGGGGGCCGTTGGCAGTCGTCGGGGCTGCGGCAAGCTTCGCCGTCGGATCGGTAGTGTTGAGGGCGCGGCGGCCGGAAGGAGAGACGCTCTGGGGTGTTTCGGTTCAATTCGCGGTCGCGACGGTCTTCCTCGCCGTGCTGATCCCAGTGATCGAGCCCCAGTCGGCCCTTCCGGACTCCTCCGGAGTCCTCCTGTCGCTGGCGTACCTGATCGTGATCCCGTCGGCGGTCGGATACACCCTCTACTTCTACCTCCACCACCGGGTCGGGCCGGGCCAGTCGAACCTGGTCGCGTACATGAATCCGGTCGCGGCGCTCAGCATCGGAACGCTCCTGTTCGGGGAGCCCTTCGAGTGGTGGGAGCTGGCTGGATTCGCCCTCATCATAGTCGGACTCACCCTCCTGACCCAGCTCGGCCAGGACCGTCGAGACCATCCGACACCGGGGCCTCCCCCGAAGCAGCCGCGAACTGATCGGCGGTCGATCGACCCGCCGGGACAGTCGCAAGAATGAGGGTGCGCTCGTTCTACTGCCTTCAGGGCACGTCCCCGTGGAAGGCTTCCGTCAACAGACCGGGACTTCGCCCCGTCCACGTTGATCGCGGCCAAGCCGGGGGCCTTGCGCACGGCCCGTTGAATGGCGAGGCGGGATAGGCTCAGATCCAGCGGGCCTCGAGCGCTTCCGCGACGGGGACCTCGCGCGACTCGGCGATCTCCGGCGGGCGCAGCGACGGGCTCTCCGGCCACGTGCTCGAGGAGGAAGGCGAAGCAGCATCGCTCTGCTCCGGCCCGATGACCTTGTGCCGGACGGGAGGAGGCTTCCGACGCGGGGAGTGACACCGGACTCCTCCTCAAATTCACGGATCACTGCTGTTTCGAGCGTTTCGCCCGGGTCCACGAACCCGCTCGGGATCGTGGAACCAGGTCCCGATAGACCGCTCGATTGACGAGGACTCGTCCGTTCCCGGAGCAGGACGCCGCCGACCCCGACCCTGGTGTGCGGCGTCGGAAGCGGAGGGAACGAAGGCGAGGACACGGGTCGGTCAGATTCGAGATTCGCTTTCAGCCTTTGCGGCGCCAGGTCCGAATGGCGTCCGGCTCGGTCGAGGTGAAGACCGCTCCGACCTCGGACCCTCGTCCGACCAGTCCGGAGGAAGGAATCGGGGCGTGCGCGGACGGGTTGCTCCAAACGGCGTGAGCGGAGGCGCGTCCGAGAGGCGCAGTTAGGGCGTCTTTGGGGCCGTGCTCTTTCCGCACTCCGAGCAGAACTTGGAGCCCCCGCCGGAAGGGTCGCGCCGCACGCGGCGCAGGCCATCGTCGACCCCGACGCGGCCCCGGGGGTTCTCTTCGGAAGTCGGCGGAGGAGGACGACAGCGATGACCCAGATGCCCACGACGAGCAGGATCCACGTGACGAAACCGATGATCCCGAACACCAGGACGATCGAGAGGAATCCACCGAGGCCGGAGAGCGGCTCGAGAACGGATTGCTCGAGTTGTTCCCGTTGCCGTTCCCGTTTCCATTCCCGTTGTTCGAGGAGGTAACGTCGAGGCTGGCGCTGTTGCTGACCGTCTGGTTGTGGTTGACGTCGGTTACGGTAACCTGCACGTTGTAGTTGCCGCTCGAGGACGGATCGCACGAGAGCTGGGGGGAATCCTGGCTTCCACGACCGGGAGGAAGCCCGGTGTAGCTGTACGAGTACGGGAGGGTACCGCCGTTGACGTTCGTCTGCACGCTGATAGACTGTGCCCTTCTGCACCTGGCTGGGGTTGATGCTGAGGCTCGCAGAGAAGGGTGTGGCATCGGGGGAGGCCATCGCGCAAGCTCCCGAATGGGATGCGGGGAGGGCGGCGGGTGAGAACGGACGGACCGCATGACCGGCGGCAACTCCCAGGCCGGAGAGGACCACGAGGAGTACCACGGCGGCCGCCACGGCTCGGATCTGGATTTTCCCGGTCACTTGTACACCCTTGGGCGGGCTGAGTTTCCCGGCCTCCTCTCGTTGTGTCTCGGCCTTCAACGTGTCGGTGGACTTCCAAGACGGACGGAGCCGCCCCGCTGTCCCAGGCCACCTCTCTCGCCTCTCGACTCCGTCGGTCGGAAGGTTTTTCAAGGGGTAGCCCGCGGTAATTGACGTGGGAGCGTCATGTCCCAAGCGGTCTACAGCTACCCACGGCGGCTCCCGCCGCTCTACCGTCTCGCCCGAGGCTTGCGCGCGGCGTCAGTCCTCGTCCTCGTCCTCCTGATCCTGTTCACTCGTCTCGGTCGTCTACTCTACGAGCCAGCTCGCCCAGTCGCCCCCCCAGGTCGGGTCGTTCTCGGCGGGTTTCGGCTCCAACGGGACGATGATCCTGGCGGGAAGCCTCACGATCAGCAACCCCGGGTTCTACACGATCCAAGGACTCTCGCTCGCCGCCCGGGTGGCGAACGAGTCGGAAACCTACCTCGGTTCGTTCGGGTTCGGCCCGTCCAACCTGGCGGGCCAATCGACGGAGGAGTTCCCGGTCGACCTCTATCTGCCGGTCTCGGCGGCCGGCGCCGGTGCCTCGCTCCTGGTGCACAGCCAGTGCCTCCGGATCTCCCTCTGGGGCAACGCGACCTTCGGCTACCTGTTCCCCGCGGGGGTCACGATCCAGGACAACCGGTCGTGGGGAGCCCCCTTCTCGGGCCTCTCGATCCAAGTGGGCAACGCCTCCCTCAACGGGACCGTACCGGTGACGGTCTCGTTCCAGAACGAGGCCTCGCTCATCGAGGCGGGAACCCTGCGCGTGGCGGTCGTCGCGGCGAGCGGGATCACGTGCGGCTCGGCCTCTTGGGTCGTTGAATGTAGGGCACCGGGCCAGCAGTTCTCGCAGACTCAGCCGGTGCCGCTCGATCCCGGGGTGCTCGCCGGCGGACGGGACGCTCGTGGCCGAGTACACGACTCCCGGGTACACGGTACCCCTTCCCCCGGAGGCGATCCCGTGAGCCCTCCGCCCTCCACCCCGCCGACCCTCCAGTATCGCGTTCCGCCCCTCGGTTGGCGGATCCTCGTCGCCTCGCTACGGCTCATTCCGATGATGTTGCTGTTCGTCGGGCTCCCGGCGGCGGCGCTGAGCTTCCTCCAGTCGCACTCTCTCCCGTTGCCGCTGTCCATCGTCGGTCGTCACGATCGCGGGCGCGGTCATCACCGCGCTCTCGACCGCCCGCTACATCGCGAAGCCGACCCGCCTCTACGGGCCGCTCTCGGTCGCGGCGAGCGCTTTCGTGCTCATCTACGTGTTCTACATCCTGAGCCAGTCGACCTACGCGTTCACGGTGCCGGGGCAGTGACATCAACCTGCACCTGAGCTACACGATGCTCATCGAGCTGCTTCTCGTCGTGCCCGCGCTCTCCCTCGCGGCCGGGCTCGTTACGACCGTGGAGGACGCCCGCGAAGCGCGGGAGCGCCTCCCCTACGACTACCCGCCCTCACCGGCGACCGTCACCTCGACGATCCGGCACCGGGGACTTGGGGCGGTCGCTCCCGTCACGCGGGACCGCCGCGATCTTCTCGACCACATCCATCCCGCCACGCACGCGCCCGAAGACGGCATGCTTCCCGTCGAGCCACTTGGTCGCGGCGAGCGTGATGAAGAACTGGCTGCCGCCCGTGTTGGGACCGGCGTTCGCCATCGACAGGATACCCGGTCCGTCGTGGCGGAGCGTCGGCTCGAACTCGTCTTTGATAGTGTACCCGGGACCGCCCGTCCCGTCGCCGGTAGGACAGCCGCCCTGGATCATGAACCCCGGGATCACCCGATGGAACGTGAGGCCCGTGTAGAAGCCCTTCTTGGTGAGCGTGATGAAATTCTCGACGGTCTTGGGCGCCCGGTCCCGGAACAGCTCAATGCGCACATCGCCGAGGGTCGTCCGAAAGGTAACGGTCGGGTTTGCCATGACGACCGGACACCTGGGGTGCCTATAATGCGCGCGATGGTCCGACCTTTCCACCCCTCGTATTATGGGGGGGCCGGCCGTCGCTCGTCCTTCGAGCCGAACCTCGCTCGGGGAGTTCCGTGAATCGTTCCATCGTCGGAATCGCCGCCGTAATGATCCTCCTCGCGTTCGTGCTCATGTCCTTCCCGCTCTGGGCGCTCGGGGCGGAGCAGTTCGACGGCGAGCAGGAGGCGGGGATCCTGTTCCTGCCCTTCGGCCTCATGATCCTCCTGGTCGGGTTGACGGCCCTCGACCCGCGGTCGACGACGATCGGCGGGGCGTTCGGCAACGCCGAGTTCGACCCGTCTCCCCCGAAGTCGACGGCTCTCCCTCCGCGGACCCGCCTCGCCTACGACCCGACGGAGGACGTCCACTGCCGGTTCTGCCGCAGTATCATCACTGCCGACCTCACCCAGTGTCCCCGGTGCGGCCGGGCGCGCCCCTGCCGCAGTTGCGAACGGCCGCTCGGGACCGTCCTCGAGCGACCTACCTGTCCCGCGTGCGCTCGGACGGAAGTGTTGTGTAACTGCCCTCCGCTCCCCAGGAAGGCCGCCGTGCCGCTGCCGAGCACCCGGGGACGGCGCGTCGCGTAGGGGCGTCCATGGAGGACCAGGACATTCCGAGGGGGATCGCGGCCGCGCCGGACGACCCCGTCATCGTCCATTTCGATGGGGCCTGCGAGCCCGCCCGCGGCGGAGGCGTCGCCACCTTCGGCTACACGATCGGCGGCGGCGGCTGGGACCTCGAGGACTCGGGTCTCGCCGTCCGGCCGTACTCCGAGCACGCGACGAACAATGTCGCCGAGTACGTCGCAGCGATCCAGGCCCTCGAGCGCCTCCACGGTCTCGGATGGGCGGGGTTGCTGGAGGTGCGGGGGGATAGCCAGTTGGTCATCCAGCAGATGCGGGGCGAGTACGCCGTCCGTGCTCCGCACCTGAAAGAGTATCACGTCCGGCTCGGCGCAGCTGGCCGCCGCCTTCGCTGAGGTTCGCTGGACCTGGGTCCCGCGGGAGCAGAACACGCGCGCGGACGCCCTCTCCAAGCAAGCGCTCGTCGAGCACTCCGCCGAGGCACAGCGACTCGCTCGGGGAAGGGTCGTGCCGGTCCCCGAAGAGGACGTGCCGCCCGGCGTAGCCCCAGCGCACCGTGTACACGAGGGTTCGTCCCTCGATGGCGGCGCGGGCGCGGGCCGTGTCGACGTAGGTAGCGAACGCGGCGGCCGCTTCGGGGGAGAGCTTGGGGCGTTCCCCGTATCCCCGGGGGGTCCCGATGCCGAGCATGACCTTCGGCGCCGGGCCGCCGGGGACCGGGGGCTCGAACGGCCGAGGTCGTGGGCCGCTCACAGCCCCTCGAGTAACGGCCAGTCCGCGTAGCGGGAGAGTGGCGCGAGGCACGGCGCCGCCGTGAGGGGGATCACGGTGAGCTCGTCCCATCGCGCCCGGATCGGGCGGCAGCGAGGAGCGACGTGCGGTCGAGAATCTCCGACACGTTCCCTCGGCCCATGTCGGACGCATGTCGTACATAAACCCCGGTGGTCGAGGCGCAAAGGAGGGACCGGAGGGGGGTCGGTCTATGCGGGATCTGCCGAGCGGCGCGGAGCGGCCGACCTCGCCCTCGGCGGCATCAGGGCCTCCAGTTGGCGGTCGAACCACTCGGGGAACGAATGCATCCGGACCATCGTCAGCTGCTCGACGTCGAGCACGCCCTCGATCCGTTCGCTGACTCGGTGGAGCTCCTCGAAGCTCGCAGCCGAGGGGAGCGTCACGAACAGGATGACCGCGTCCGGGGAGCGGTCGGAGGCCATCGCGCCCCGGCGGGACTCGAGGACGAAGGGGAAGTGCTCCCGGAAGCGCGCGGACCACCGTCTCCTGGGAGATTCCCGGCCGGACCGTGAGGTTGAGGGAGACGACCGGAGAGACGAGGGCCGTGAAGTCGAAGACCGGGACGAACCACACGGCCCAATCGTCGACGAGGTCCGAGTACCGACGGGTCATGGTCCGGGTAGATATCCCCACCCGCCGCGCCGTCTCGCTGAGGGTGGCGGTCGGATTCGCCCGCAGCGCGTGCAGGATCCGCAGGTCGAGCGGGGTGAGCGGCCGCCGAGGTTCGGGGACCTTCCAGAGCGCGGGTCCCTCGACCTCCCGGACTCCGGCGAGCCCTCGAACCAGTGCGACCCGACGCCGGAGGGACGGCTCGTCCGGCGCGATCAGCCCCACGGAGATCCAGTCCCCGATGAACTCGAGGGCAGAGACCACCCCGTCGACGAGGCCGAGGCGACGGAACAACTCGGGCTTCACGCGATGGTGTTCGACCTGGACGTTGATCCAACCCCCCACCCACCCCAGCAGAGCCGGGTTGAGCCAGACGTCGTATCGACGGATGAAGCCGGCCTCCTTCCATACCTTGAGGCGGGCAGAGACGCGGGCGCGGCCCACGTGCAACCGGCGAGCGATCCGCGTGGCGTTCAGGCGCGGGTCGACTCCGGCGAGGTTGACGAGCCCGTCACGGTACATCTCGCGCAGGATGTCGATGTCCAGACCCTCGGGCCCGACGGCGAGCAACGTCACGGTCGGACGAGAGATGCGGTGGCCCCCTTGAGAGTTCCGATTCGGTGGGTCCGGCCGCAAGAATCGGACAGGCCGCGATACCCAAGTCGGGGAATTGCCGGAGGTTCGGGCGCGACATTGACCCCCCGGGGGCGGTTCCCCGACCATGGCCGACCCGCCGCACCCCCCGAAGCTCGTCGTGGCGCACGAACCGACCGCCGACCAGGCCGTGCGACGCGGGGCGATCATCCTGGTCCTGCTCGCCGCGGCCGCACTGATGGTGAACTACGTCGAGACGATGCTCGTCCCGGCCCTCCCGACGCTCGTCGTTTTCTTCGACGGAGTGCCCTACACGACCATCGCGTGGGTCGTCTCGGCGTACCTCCTCGTCGGCGTGTCCACGACGCCGATCATCGCCAAGCTCGGGGACATCTACGGCAAGAAGCGGATGCTGATCGTGGTCCTGTCCGTCTACACCGCGGCCGTGGCCGTGACCGGCTTCACGCCCCAGCTCGCCGCCTTCCTCGGTCTCTCGCGGTTCGATGCAGTCTATCTCCTCGTGGGCCTGCGCGGCCTCCAAGGGGTCGGTCTCGCGATGTTCCCGCTCGCGTTCGCGATGGTCGGAGAGGAACTCCCTCCCGCCCGGGTCGGACAGGCCCAGGGGCTGATCGCGGCCATGTTCGCGATCGGGGCTGCCTTGGGGCTGTTCGGCGGAGCGTGGATCATCCAGAACTTCGGTTGGCAGGCCGCCTACCACACCGTCATCCCGTTCGCGCTCGCGATCCTGGGCCTCGCGGTCTGGGCGCTCCCCGAGTCCCGTCACCGCTTGGCGGTGCGTCTGGACGTTCCGGGGGCGGCTCTCCTCGGGACCGCGCTCGCGACCTTCCTCCTCGGACTCTCCCAAGGTCCGTCGTGGGGATGGGGGCAGTGGGCCGCCGTGCGGTTCGGTGGGATCCCGCTCGGGGTTCCGGAGTTCTTCCTCCTGTCGGCGGCCGCCGCCGTCCTCTTCTACCTCCGGGAGCGGACCGCGCAGGACCCGATGGTCCACCTGGAACGGTTCCGTGAGCGGAACCTCGCGATCAGCTACGTCGGCGCGCTCCTCGTCGGGGCGAGCCTGTTCATCGGGTTCGTCGGGATCACGATCCTCGTCGAGACGCCGATCGTCGGCCTCGGCCGGACCGTGTTCGAGTTCGGGGTACTGAGTCTCCCGACCACGATGTCGATGCTGGTCGCGGCCCCGTTCGTGGGCCGCGCGATCACCCGGTTCGGCCCGAAACCGGTCACCCTCCTCGGGTCGGGGCTCGCCACCGTCGGCTTCCTCCTGATGTTGACGTTCGACCGCACCTACACCGAACTGCTCCTCGCGCCGATCCCGACGTTCGTCGGGCTCGTGATGATGATCATCGCGATCACGAACATCGTCGTCCTCTCCTCGCGGCGAGGGGAGACGGGAATCCAGACCGGGATGGCCGAGATGTTCCAGGACCTCGGGGCGAGCATCGGGCCGGTCGTGGTCGCCACGGTGCTCGCGAGCTTCACCGGGACGTTCTACGCCTCGGTCGCCGACGCCCGCGGGCCCGGTCCAGGTGCCGGTCGAGCTCCCCACGCTGACGGCGTTCCACTGGCTGTTCGCCGTCGGGGCCCTGCTGACGGCCACCGTGCGGTGGGCTGGCCATCTTCCTGCGGAACTACCACTTCGCGGACGCCCCCGCCCCGGTGGCCGACGGGACCGCCTCGGGGGCGCCGACGGCGCTCCCCGTCCCTCCGCCCGTCGTGGAGTGAGGTAGCAGCTCCCCGCCCGCGCGGCTGGTTCATAAAGGGGTCCGCCCTGTCCGCCTCCGTCAGGTGGGACCCGCGTGAAATCCGAACCGACCTCCGCCGTCTCGTTCCTCCGGTCGGCCGAGGACGACCTGCTCGAGCTGGCCGTCGAGACCTCTCGCGCCGACTGGGTCCATGCCACCTTCATCACGGACGACACCCAGGCGCTGGCCGCGAAGGCGAACGCGCGGCTGATCGCGTCGACCGTGCGGTGGGCGAAACGGTCGATGGAGCTCCCGACCGAGTCCCTCGGTCCGGAGGAGCGGCGCAAGGTGAAGCTCCTGCGCCTCAGCCTCTCGCTCGTGACCCCGGACACTCCGGCCGAAGGAGAGGAGCTGACCCGGCTCGTCTCCGAGATGCAGGGGATCTACGCCAAGGGACGGCACGTTCCCGTCGGGACCACCGAGGCGGTGGACCTCCAGGGTCTCTCCCGCATCCTCTCGGAAAGCCGGGACCCCGTTCAGCTCGAGGACGCGTGGACCGGATGGCACCGTGTCGGACGTGCGATCCGCGCCCCGTTCGTGCGGTACGTCGAGCTCGCGAACCGTGGGGCGCGGGAGCTGGGGTTCCCCGACATGGGGGCGATGTGGCGCTCGAAGTACGACATGCCCCCGGACGAGTTCGTCGCGGAGGTCGAACGCCTGTGGCAGCAGGTCCGACCGCTCTACGAGACGCTGCACGCGTACACCCGGATGCGCCTGCGCGCCACCTACGGGCCGGACCGGGTCCCGGAGCGGGGACCGATCCCGGCACACCTGCTCGGGAACATGTGGGCCCAGTCGTGGGATGGGATCTACCCCCTCGTCGGCCCGGCGGACTCGAGCCCGGGGTTCGACCTCACGCAGATCCTGGTCGATCGACACACCTCGGCGACCGAGATGGTCCGGTACGCGGAACGGTTCTTCGTCTCGCTCGGACTCGACCCGCTGCCGGCCTCGTTCTGGGAACGCTCGATGCTCGTCCGACCGCGGGACCGGGAGGTCGTCTGTCACGCGAGCGCCTGGGACCTCGATTTCGTCGACGACCTCCGGATCAAGATGTGCATCGAGATCACCGGCGAGGACTTCCAGACGATCCACCACGAGCTCGGACACAACTACTACCAGCGGGCGTACTCCCGCCAACCGTTCCTCTTCCGGGAGAGCGCGCATGACGGCTTCCACGAAGCGGTCGGCGACACGGTCGGCCTGTCCGTGACGCCCGAGTACCTCGTCCGGATCGGCCTCCTCGGCACGGCGCCCGGACGCGAGCCGCGACATCGGGCTCCTTCTCCAGCGCGCCCTGGAAAAGGTCGCGTTCCTTCCGTTCGGGCTCGTCGTCGACCGGTGGCGGTGGGAGGTCTTCGACGGGCGGATCACGCCGTCCGAGTACAACCGGACGTGGTGGGAGATGACCGAGCGGTATCAGGGCGATCCGCCCCCCGTCTCCTCGGGGGGAAGAGGAGTTCGACCCCGGAGCGAAGTTCCACGTCCCCGCGAACGTTCCGTACATGCGGTACTTCCTCGCCCACATCCTCCAGTTCCAGTTCCACCGCGCGCTCGCCCGACGCGATCGGGCACCGGGCCCCCTGCACCGCGCCTCGATCTACGGTTCGAAGGAGGCCGGGCGATCGCCTCCGCGACGATGCTCGAGATGGGGTCCCGGACACGAGTGGCCAGACGCCCTCGAGGCCGTGACCGGAGAGCGTCGGATGGACGCGCAGGGCCTGCTCGACTACTTCGCGCCGCTCCAACGGTGGCTCGAGGACCAGGTCCGCGCGGCCCCAAAGGTTGGTGACCGCTCGCCCCGACCCGGTGCCCCGGGCTGTCGCGCCAAGAGCTAAGAGCCGGGCCCGCGGTCTATCGACCGTCGATGCTGCTCGGGGCCCGACGAGAACATCCTGCGGAGCGAGTACGCGATCCTACTCGAGGGCCAGGGCCCGGGCGCTCTCCCCCGGTCCGCCGGCGTGCTCTACCTCACCAACTACCGGTGCGTGTACGAGACGAACCCCTCGCGCGGGGTCGTCCGCAACCTGGTCCGTGGCCGGGAGACCGTCACGATCCTGGACGCCCCCCTCGCCCAGCTCCACAACGTCACCGTGATCCGCCCCCGCCTCGGACGGGTCCGCTTGCACTGGAGGTCCCCCGGGCCCGCGTGACGTTCGACGTGCTGGACCCGGACGCCTGGCACCGGGCGATCGCCGCAGGCCCGCCGGGCCCTGCCGTCCGCCCACGCCCCGCCCGCCCCCTCGACCCACACGATCGAGCGTCAGGTCGTGAAGGTACGCTGCCGGTTCTGCGGCGTCCTCGCTAACGAGGTGGACAGTCGGTGCCCCTCGTGCGGGGCTCCTCTCTAAGGGCTGGTCAGAAGGGAAGCTCCCGAAGGAGCCGGTCGAATCCGGCCCGGGAGAGGTACCAGCCGAACGCGCCGAATCCGGCCGCCAGGCCGACGCACGCCACCGCTCCCCCGACGGCGCTCGCGCCGGGGGAGGCGATCGCCACCGCGCCGGCGATCAGGATCGCGAAGAGGATGACCATTCCCGAGAACGTGGCGGCGAGCATCGCCGACGGGCGCAGGTACTGGGGCCGAGGACGCTCCTGGAAATCCGAGTAGCGCGCCGCGAACACGAGGCCCCAGTACCCGCCGCCACGACGGCCCCGCAGCCCACGAGGACCATCGCGCCCGCCGAGAGCCAGGGAAGCCCGAAGATCACGGACGGCGACGAGCGAGAGGATCGACGGTGACGAACAGCGCCGGAAGGAGGACCGAGGCCGACTTCGCGCGGAAGACGGACCGGCCAGTGACCGGCGCCGCGTAGAGGGTCTGGAGCGCGCGCCGCTCCTGCCCGACCGGACGTGGTCGCCAGCAGGAGAGCGAGGAAATGCGCCGGCCCAGCCGACGAAGACGACCCCCCAGCGGTGGGGGAGGACTTCCCGGTCGTGCTCGCGTTCTCGAGCAGAATGACGATGAAGATCACGAGCGGGACGATCAGCATCGGCAGCATTTCCCGCCGACGGGTCAGGCCGTGAAAATCCTTGGTGACGATCGACGACTCGGCCCTCGAGAGTCCGACGGCGGAGAAGAACGGGTGGGGGGCCGACGTATATCGAGGGCGTCGAAGCTGAATTCCGGCGTGGTCACGACCCAGTAGCGGATACGAAGTTCGGCCGCGAGCCAGAGGAGGGCAGGGCCGCGAAGACGAGCTGCGCGGCCACGAACACGAGCGCGAGCCGCCCAGCGTCCCCCGCGAGCCAGAGCGTGAGGGCATGGGTCGACCAGAAGACGGGCAGGAAGGCGGAGAGGTCGCCGAGGGCGTTCAGTCCACTGAGCGAATCGAGGAGGAAGACGGGGTTGAACGCGAGCTGGAGGGCGAGGACGAGGAGGAGGGCGCGGCCGCGCGCACGACCGCGAGAGGCGTCCGCGCCGACCCCCGGCCGACCCGAGCCGCTGGGTGACCGAACGGACCATCTCGACGAGGAACGCCCCCTCGAGCAGACCGACGACCCCGAGGAAGGCGACGAGCACGACCGAGCCCCCCGAGTCCCACGTCGAGGGAGAGCGCAGCGACCGGTCCGAGGCACGAAGGCGAGGGCGGGCGAGTAGCGTGTAGGCGATCGCGCGGACGAGGCGAGGACGTACTCGCCCGGGGTCACGGGGAGCCAGTTCACCGCATCGCTACCGGAGAACTTGGCGGTCGCCGTCAGCTCGAACATGACGCCGGCGACCAGGACCGGTGGCGACCGCGAACAGCGGGATGAACGGGATCGTCGGTCTTCAGCAGCGGGAGTGAGGATCGGCGAGCTCGCGACGAGGTCGGACCGCGTACGCGGTCAGCGCGAACAGGACGACGAACAGACGCCACGTCGACGGCGGCGAAGATGAAGGGACGGACCGAAGAGGCTCGTGGGGTCGGCTCGTGCTTCGGCCCGAGCGGATCTGGCTCGCGACAGCACGCCGGCGACCCGACGTACGGTGTGGAGGTCCACCCGCGTCCTATCGGGAAAGCGCGCTCACCACGTCGGACGAGGTCGCCGGTGCCCGGTCAGGTCAGGAAGACGTCCTCGAGGTCCGAACCCGCGAGCCCGCGCGCGGCTGCGCAGGGCGTCCACCGTGCCCGACGCGACGACGGTGCCTTGGCTCAGGATGACGATCTCGTCGGAGATCGCCTGCGGCGATCTCGAGCACGTGGGTGCTGAATAGGACGCCCACCCCCTCGTTCCGCGCGAGGCGTGCGGAGGACCTCCTTGACCACCCGGGCCGAGCGGGGATCGAGCCCGTTCAACGGTTCGTCGAGGACGAGCAGCCGCGGATGGTGGACGAGGCCCGCGATCAGCGCGACCTTCTGCTTCATCCCCTGAGAGTAGCCGCTGATGAGCGAGTTCTCGTGGCCGGCGAGCTCGAGACCCGGTGAGGAACTGGGAGATCCGGGCCTTCCGCGTCGGCCCGTCGAGCCCGTAGAGGTCCGCGACGAAGTCGAGATACTCCGCGCCGGTCAGGAACTCGTAGAGGGAGGTGGACTCGGGGACGTAGCCGATCTCCGCCTTCACGGCGACGGGGAAGGTCGCAACGTCCCGTCCGAGGACTCGGATCGTGCCCGGCGTCCGGCCGCACTAGGCCCAAGATCGCTTTCATGCGTAGTGGATTTCCCGGCTCCGTTGGGTCCCAGGAGGCCCACGATCCGACCGGACGGTACAGTGAAGCTCACGTCCGAGACCGCCCGCACGGGACCGAACGACTTCGTCACGTGCTCGACCTCGAGCATCGGGCAGGCCGACCGAAGGCCGCCGGGACGGGCGACCATGTGGAGGTGGAGTCCGTCGACACGCTCGCCCCTCGGTAGAGAAGCGGGCGGGGGTTCTTTACTCCCGCCTCGCGAGCGAGGGCCACTAGTTGTCGAGAGGAGCCCCGAGGTCCGGGTCGCGCGCGCTCAGGAAGGCTACCGGTCGCGCCGGTCCGTTCGGACGCAGCGCGTCCGCGACGGCCACCAACAGCTCGTAGGCCGCGTCCTCCGAGTCCGTCGCGTCGGACGAGGCCCCTCCGGAGGTGGTGTAGATGCGCAGCGCTCCTCCCTGGGCTCCGAGGAGCACCGTCCCGCTCCCGTCGCGGTGCGCCCACGAGAGGAGACGTTGGGACGGCCGCTCGACGACCCCAACCCATCGAAGGCCCCCGAACCATCGACCGGTCAGGCGGGCCAGGATCGCCTCGGGCTGGAGACCGAACGGCACCGCGATCCGGGCGACGGACCGGTAGAGTTCCCCTCCAGCGTCGCGTGGGCGATAGGTCGCGGCGCGCTCAGCGCCCGATATCCGTCCGAAGAACGGTCGATGAGGCCCTCCCGTTCGAGGCGCCGCAGCGCGCGAGCCAGGGACTCCGGGTGCGCGCCGAGGCTTCGTCGTAGACCGCTGAAGGCCATCCGGCCGCGCATGGCCTGCAGCGTCACGAGGACGCGATCGTCGAGCCGTCCCGAGGGGACGGCACCCCCGTCGGGGTCAGGGCCGGGCACGTGTGTCCCACGGGAGTCGCAGGATTTGAGCGTCGGTCACCCGGCCGTAATCTAGTGGCCCTCCCCGCACGGGAACCTCGGCCCCGGTTGTGAGCCGGACCTCGTGTGACCCGGTCAATATCCCCCGCTCGGCGGTGAGTAAGGTGGAGCCTGTAGGGGTTCCAGGATGAAAGCAAGGATGAGCGACCACGAGGGAGATTGCGAGACAGGATACGTGAACGGGCCATGGCTCTGGACGGCGTACCGCGCCTACAACGAGCTTCTACCGGGACAAGCTGAAGAAGAAGTTCGAAGCGCAGGAAGGTCCGTGGATGGACAACGTGGCGGAGGTCCTCGCCCAGATCGTCAACGCCCGCTGGGAAGGCGGCCGCCAGCAAGAGAAGACGGCCGAGGAGCTGTTCGAGGAACTCGAGAAGCTCCTCTCGGGGTAGTCTGGATGAAGACGTTCCCCGTCCCGCGCTCGGTGCCAGGTCCGACACCGGTGGGTCCCCGAGCCGGGCTCCCGCTGGCCGGGCGGCGGCGGATTCCCCCGCTCTGACGGAGGAGTCGGCGGGATCGAGAGTCCAACCTCTTCTTCCGGCCCAGCGCCGGGATTCGACCGCGCGCTGGACCGTCCCGCGATGGACCCGGGGGCTGAAGAGGGCCCTCGGGGCCGGCTTTAACCACCGGAGGGGTTTCGGGCGCCGAGGAGCACCCCATGGCGGTCGATTTTGCGTTCAAGCGGACCCCGACGTACCGAGTGGCCTACCTCGCCTGGAAAGGGTCGTGGAAGGACGCCACGATCCGACGGAACTTTGAGAAGGTCGCGAAGTGGGCCAAGGACCGAGGATATGGCCCCGGTCTCTGGATCTTCCGAGAACCCGGAGAGGGAAAATGGGAGACCGGTGTAGTCGTCAACGCGCGGGCCCGGGCCGAGGGAACGGTCCACCTGCGTACGCTCCCCGCCACGCGGGTCGCCTCCGTGGTCTTCGACCCTGAAGTGGTGTCGCCGGCGGTCGTCTACCACGGGCTCACCGACTGGCTCCGCTGGCGCAAGAAGGACAAGAAGATCCAGCGGGTAATCTCCTACCGCGAGGTCTACCGCGGGAACCCCTGGAAGGACAAGTGGTGACCACCCGCACCAACGTCCAGTTCGTCGTCGGCCGTAGACGGCAGACGGGGCGTCCGGCCGGGCCGCGGGGCGGGCCGAGGTCGAAGCCTCGCCTCGTCGGTGCCAACGGGGTGCGTGAGTGAACGAGCTGTACCTCGTCCTCGCGGGCCTCGCGCTCGGGTTCAGCCTGACGGTCCCCCCGGGGCCGATGAACGCCCTCATCGCGAGCCGCGCGATGCGTTCGCTGCGCGCACGGCATCACGACCGGTCTCGGAGCGATGACGGCGGACGCCCTGCTCGGAGCGGTGGTCTACGCGGCGCATGTTGAGATCGACCTCGGAGCGTGGGTACGCTCGGTCGAGGCGGTGGGAGCGGTCGTGGTCGCCGCGATGGTGGTCCGCATGCTCCGGGAATCTCCCGCGGCCGATACGCCGCAGACGTCCACCGCCGCGTGCTACTCGGAAGCGCTGGTCGAGTCGGAGTCACCAACCCTTTCCAGATACTGTGGTGGGTCACCACAGGCCTCGCCTTCGCGTACGTGGGCGGTGCCCTCCTCTTCCTCGGCGTGTTCGCGGCGATCGCGATCTGGGTCGTGGTCTTTCCCTACGCGCTCACCGAAGGAGCGCGGCGGGACCCGCGGGTCCACCCGGCCGTATCGCTCGTCTCGGCGGCACTGCTCGCTGGGTTTGCCGCCTTCTTCGCGCTCAGTGCCACCGGAGTATCCCTCTAGCGCCGGGGGCGGCCAGCGGGGTCGAGCGGAGCGGGTCGGTGTAGTGCTTTCGGAACTTGGCGACCTTGGGTGCGATGATCATCATGCAGTACCGGCATACGGATTCCGCTCGAAGTACCGCTGATGGTATTCCTCTCCCGGGTAGAACATCGAAAGAGGGGCGACCTCGGTGACGATGCGGCCCTTCCACAGCTCTTGACCCTCGAGCTCCCGGATCACGGCCTCGGCGGTCGCACGCTGCTCCGGAGAGTGGTAGAGGATGATCGAACGGTATTGCGGGCCGTGGTCGTTCCCCTCCCGGTTGAGCATAGTCGGGTCGTGGGTGGTCATGAATATCGTGAGCAGGTCATGATAGCTGAGCTCGGCGGGACGGAAGCTCACCTGGACGACCTCGGCATGCCCCCGGTGCGGCCCCCGCAAACCTGCTGGTACGTCGGGTTCGCG
>CAWJFK010000005.1:0-396983 GCA_963842165.1 uncultured Thermoplasmata archaeon
CTCTCCCACTAGACGCGGCACTAGGGGAGGGTGAACACTCCCGTCGGGAGGTCCGCCTCTCACTTCCAGCGGGCGACGCTGAGAGGGACTCCCCAATCGGCGGCGACCAAAGTGTGCCGAGCTACGGCGCATATCTCCCCGGTCGGGGAGAGGATCGCAGCCCCACCGACCCGCGCGCGTCCCTCTCGACCCATCGGCCACGCCATCACGAGATGGGACTCGCCCGGCACTACGGGCTCCCTCTGGTGGACAGCCATTCGACCGGACACGACGCGCTCGGTCGAGTCGGAAGGCTCGGGCACCACCAGCGCCCAGATGCTGGGGCAGTCGAGTGCCGACCAGATGAACTCTCGGGCGACCTCCCCGGTCTCCGTCACCAGGTTCCGGCCCGGGGTCCAGGGGCAAGCCACGAGCGTCGCGACCGGCGACCGGTCCGGGAAAGATGCGGAGTCCGTCCTCCTCCGCTCGGGCCGGGCCGCAGGTGAAGCAGTGGGGGAACAGGTGTCGAGCGAACCCCAGGTACGCTCGTTGCGCCGCTTCACCCTCCTCCCGAGTCACCAGCTCGGGCGGCCGAATGTCCACTCGCGCGGGTCCGACCTTGGCCAAGAGTTCTGGACCGTCCCAGAGGGCGGTCTCCTCGCTCCCGCGCGCTTCGACCCGCAACGGTCGCCCGACGGGCACCGGGCGGCGAAAGACCGCCTCGGCCTCGGTTCGGTCTCCGGCGAGGCGCCCCCCGATGTACCCGCCGAGGGCGACCTGAGGGATGCCCTGGAATCGAGGCTCGATCACGACGGTTTCGTGCGGCGTCAGGGTCGCCTCCCCGGCTCGGGCAAACCCACCTGGGCACGGAAGGCCGAGAACCGCGGGTCCGCTCGCATCCGTTCGAAGGTCGGATGGGCGCCGATCAAGATCGGCCAGGTGTGCGTGGCCGCGAGCGTGGCGAGCGCGTCGAATGCTTCATCGAGGTCCCCCAGGGCGGCTCGGATGTAGAGCTGGGCGTTGAGTCGGCTGGATTCGTTCGGGAACCCTTCCGTTTCCCGGAGGATCCGCTCGGCCTCCGGCCTCGCCCCCATGACCGCGTAGAGGGCCCCCAGGTCACTTCGCAGGGTCCCGTCGTCCGGATGGACTTCCAGCCCCGCATCCAGGACTTCCCGGGCCTTCGAAAAGTCCCCCTTCAATCGGTAGAATACAGCGAGCCCATCCGAGACCCGTGGGTCGTTCGGGCTCAATCGGTCCATCCGCTCGAGCACCTCCCACGCCTCGTCCTCGTGGCCGGCCAGTTGGGCGACCCAGGCCAGTAAGATCGCAGTTCGGACGGCGAGCGGGTCGAGCTCGAGAGCCCGCCGAAGTGCGGCCAAGCCCTTTTCGAGTTCCCCCAGCCCGGAGTGCGCGCGGCCGAGGATCTCGTAGGCTTCGGAGAGGTTCGGGTTGATGGCGATCGCTCGCTCGGCCTCGGCGATCTCTTCTTCGAATCGATCCAGTAACCCATGAACCTCGGCGAGCGCCGCGTGCGCTTCGGCAGAATCGGGATCCAGCTCCAGCGCCCGCCGGGCCGCGGGCTCGGACTTCTGACCGACGAGGCCCCAGTCCTCGCACCCGTCCATGACCAGCGCATCGTAGGCGCGCACGAGCCCGGCGTACGCTCGCGCGAAGGTCGGGTCTCGCCCGATCGCCCGCTCGAGAAGCCGGACTGCTTCCTGCAGGCTGGACTCGGTATCCTCGTGCAGCAGCTGCATGGCCCGCAGGTACGACGTGTAGGCCTCCCCGTCCGTAGTCTCCTTGCGGGCGGGTCGGGCGAACACCGTCCGCTCCAACGACCCGGCGACCTTCGACGCGACGTCGGACTGGATCACGAAGATGTCGTCCACCTCCTCGTCGTACTTGCCCGCCCAGAGGTGCTCTTCGGTCCGAGCGTCCACCAACTGGACGGTGACCCGGATCCGGTGGCCGGACCGGCGCACGCTGCCCTCGATGATCGAGCCGACGCCTAGTTCGCGCCCGATCTCCACCAGCCGCTTCTCCGTCCGCTTGTAGCTCATCGCCGACGTCCGCGCGATCACCTTCAGGCCGCGGATCTCGGACAGGGTCCCGATCAGCTCTTCGGTCATGCCGTCGGCGAAGTACTCGTCGTTCGGGTCAGGGCTCATGTTGACGAAGGGGAGGACCGCGAGGCGGGTGGTGGACGGACTCTCGGAAAAGCGCTCTCCGACCGTCCAGGGCAGAACGACCCGGTAGAGGTCCAACGGGAATCGCACGCCTTTGAGGGCGGCGGGGGGGGAGGCGCTCGAGCGGTTGTGGGATCTTGTTGCGCACCTGGCCGAACACGGGCTCGGAAACGCAGATGCCTTCGGGCTCGGCGAGGGGCTCGATCCGGGCGGCGATGTTCACCGAGTCTCCGAACACGTCGTCTCCCGTGTGGATGACGTCCCCGAGGTGGATCCCGATCCGGATCCGGATCCTCGACGGGTCGGGGAGCAGGAGATTGTGCTCGTGGAGGGCCTGCTGGATCTCGACCGCGCATCGGACCGCGTCGAGGGCGCTCTCGAACTCGACCAGGAAACCGTCGCCCATCGACTTGACCTCGCGCCCCTGATGGACGGAGAAGAGAGGGCGGACCACCCCCTCCTGTTCTCTCCGCATCTTCAGGGCCGCGGTCTCGTCGGTCTGCGCGGAGGCGGTGGAGCCGACCGTGTCGGTGAACATGATGGCGGCGAGCCGCCGGGTGTCGGCCACGAGCCGAGGACTACCTTCGTTAGATTAAACCCCAGTCGGGGCAACAGCGTGCGGCCCCCGGACGGCGGGCCGGGGTAGGGGGCTCGATCGAGCTACGTCCTCCGTTCGAGACGCGCCGGAATCATCGACCTGACCGTCGACAACGATGGGGGAGAACTACGGGGCGCGGGACTCGTCCCCGCCACCGGAGAGGGACTGCCGAAGCCGATCGAACTCTTCCAACAGGTCCGGCCGGGCTCCGGGCAGGTTCCGGCGCTCGAGGTCGGCGACGTGGTCCAAGGTCCCCGCCCGGTCGCCTTGCGCAAGGGAAAGTTGGGCCCGGCGGAGGACGACGTCGATCTCCTCGAGGGCGTGGTTCAGGCCCTCGAGCAGCCGCTGCGCCTCGAGGAGTTCGGTCCCTGCCGTGTCGAAGTCCTTCTGGTCCGTCGCGATCTGGCCGCGCACCTTGTACGACATGCTCAGACCGACCTGGTCGCCGATCTGCTCGAAGATGCTCCCGGCCCGGCGTGCGTCCTCGGCCGCCTCTTCGAGCCGCCCGCCCTCGCGCAAGAGCTCGGAAGTCTTGTAGAGCGCCCAACCGATCCTGCGAGGGTCCTTGGCGTTCTCCGCGAACCGGATCGCCACCGCGTACTCGCTGATCGCTTCCTGCCGTTGGGCCGGAGGAGAGCGCGCGTCCGCGAGAATGTCTCCGAAGAAGAGGTGGGCCATAGCGGACTCCCGGACGGATCCCCACCCGTCCCGGAGGGCGGTGACTTCGCGGGCTTCGGCGATGGCCTGCTCTGTCTGACCCATCATGGCGAGGGCCGCCACGCGCCACACCTGGGCCCGCGCGACGACCTCCACTTTTCCCACCCTCCGAGCGAGTTCGAGCTCCTCGGTGTGGTGTGCGAGGGCGTCCGCGTACCGACCCTGGTAGTAGAGGGCCAGGCCGAGCTGGTGATGCGCGCCGAGCCGCACGAGCAGCTGGTCGTCCAACCCCGGCGTGCGGAGCACCCGGTTCGCGAGTTCCACGGCGGCCGTCTGATCGCCCCGGTCGGTCAGGACCCTCGAGAGGAAGATCTCGAGGGCCGCCCGGCGTGCGGGAGAGAAACGTGGGTCCTCTCCGACCCGGTCGAAGAACTCGCGGAGGATCTCTTCCGCGTCCTTGAGGACCCCGAGCTCCTCCGTGATCCGCGCCAGTTCCAGGACCAGTTCCGCCTCTCCGTCCCGGTCGTCTGGGTTCCACTCGCGTTGGCTTTCGAGGGCGTGCGCGTAGTGGTCCCAGGCGACGTCCGGCGCCAGCGCCCGCTCGGCGAACGCGGCGGCGCGCCGGTTGTAGAAGACGGACTTCTCGCTGACCCGGCCGAGGTAGAAATGGCGCGCGAGCGCGTAGACCCGGTTGAGGTCGGCGTTGCCCATCGCCTCCAGGGCCTCCGCCGCGCGGGCGTGAAGGAGTCGACGCCGTCGGTCGGGGAGGTAGCCGTACGCCTCCTCCCGCAGCCGGTCCTCGGGAAACCCGAGGATCTCCCCCGGGCGCTCAAAGAGGAACCCCCCGCTGACCAGGCGGTCGATCACCTCGGTCAGCGTCTCTTCGTTCGCATCGCCCGCGCGGAGCAAGAGTTCGAAGGGGAACTCGGGACCGAGGACGGCCGCCACCTCAAGGGTTGTTCTCGCTTCCGCATCGAGTCGGTAGAGCGCAGAACCGGACCGATCGTGCGATTCGTTCGTAACGGAGGCCCGGGCGTCGAGTTGCTGGAGGAGGAGAGGGTTCCCGCCCGTTTCGGAGAAACGGCGGGCGACCTCGTCGGCCGAGATCTCGCGGGACGGGTCGGTCGAACGCAGGTACTCCCCAGCTTCGGCGGAAGTCATCGGTCGGAGAGCGAGCCGTCCGGCGCGGGTGGCCGTCTCGAAGGACTCGAGGCGAGTCCGCCCCGGCGCGGAGAGCGAGGCGGCGGGGCGGGTCGTCGCGAGGATCCAGAGGGGCCGGTTCTGCAGCTCGTTCGCGAAGAACTCCACGGCGGCCAGCGACGACCGGTCGGCGCGGTGCACGTCCTCTAGGATGAGCACGGTCGGGCCGTGGCGGGTGAACTCAAGGAAACGGTCCCCGATTCCCGAGAGGACTTCGTCCGGCGAGAGTCGCCCTCCCGGCTTCGTCCCACCCAGCACATCGAGCAGTCTCGCCTCGATCCCGACGGGGTCGGGGACCTCGGCATCCCCAAGTCCGGGGGCGAATCCGATCAGGACCGGCCCAAGGTTTCCGAGGGGGTCCTCATCAGACTGAAGCATTGGGTCGTCTCGGGCGCTCTCGATGGCCGATTGGAGGAGCGAGAAGGGAGGCGGATCGTCCTGTGCGAGCCCTCGGCCGATGAGCACCCGGACGCCGCGCGATCGGATCTCCGGAACGAACTCGGCGATCAGGGTCGATTTCCCAACCCCGGTCTCGCCTTCGAGGAGCGTGACCCCCCCGTCGCCCTTCCGAACCTCCTCGAGGCGAAATCGAAGCGCTTCGAGGGTCTCCCCCCGCCCGACGAAGGGACGACCCGACCCGGCTTCGACCGGCATCTGCTCTGTACGTCGGGATGGGGGGTCCGAGTATTTACAGACGGGTCGGGGCTGCACAGGAGAGCCCTCGAGCCGGGGAGAGACCGGTACGGGGGTGGAAAGGCTCCACCGCCATCGAATCGCTTCCGCCCCGACCCCCGTTCGCCGGAGGTCCCGTGACCTCACGACCCGAGTCTGAGCCCGAGAAGCCGCGCCGCCCCGATGCATTCCACCCGACCCGAAACTTCGACGCCGGGTCGACCCCTTGGACGGGCGATGCGTCAGTAACGAACCGGCAGGTGCCGTGCGATCTGCTCGACGGACCAGCCGGGGTACGTCCGTTACCCGAGCGCGATCGTACCGACCGACCTTCGCGACGCGCGGGGATCGCCACGAAGTTCCCCACCATCCGCTCGAGGACGGTCGGCGCATCGGCCGGCACGAGACCGGCGATCGACGTCGCGGTGCTCCCGGGCGTCAGCCCGAGCCCGTCCCCGGCGACGGGGAACCACGCGGGAGCCTGCTCAAGAATCCGGGCGGACACGGAGTTTCGGTCCGACGGGTCCCGGACCTCAACTCGGATGAGCGCCAGGGGCAATTCCTCCGCCTCCGAGCCGTGGGTCCACCAGCACGCTTTCGCAACGAGGAGCTGGTGCCATCGCCGAGCGGAGGTCTTGCCGCTGACCCGGACCGTCCGCGCGACCTGGGACGGCGTCACCTCCGGCGCACGAATCGCGGCGTCCAGGACCCTCCAGTCGAGCGGAGTCAGCTCCCGCTCGCACGGGGGGATCCAGTACCGGCTGGGGTGCCTCGAACTGACCGGCGGGCGACAGGCGGCGAAGGAGCGCGGCCCGACGTGCGGCGGTCGTCTCGTTCTCCGAGACGAAGTACACCCGCACCTGTCGGGTCCCCTCGTCCATGAGGTCCCGGGCGAAGGTCACGCCCTCGACGAGCGCCAAGTCTCGGTAGATTCGGTCGACGTCTCCCGCCTCGCGGATCGGGAACCCTCCGACGAAGACTTTCATCCCGAAAAGCGAGGGGTTGGGAACGACCGCCCTCCCCCGGAGGAATCCCTGCCGGGTGAGGCCCTGCAGCCGCGCCCGGACCCCGTTCTCGCTGACCCCCACTTGTTCGGCGATCGCCCGAGCCGAGATCTCCGGGTCGATGATGCGACGTCCGGCCCAGAATCGCGCCTCCCCGCCCGGGGAGAGCGCACGGTAGATCGCGAGGTCCAACGGGTCCATGCTTCCCTCACTCGTACGAAACGTCCGAACGCATGTAGGCTCGGGTCGCCAGGAACAGGAGGACGACCGTCTCCGCCCCGAGGAAGAGCATCTGGTACCCCTCGGTCGCCGTGAGAGTTCCGGAGTAGCCCCCCCGCACCGCGTCGGCGACGTAGGTGAGCGGGTTCACTTCGAACAGGACCCGCAGAACGACCGGGAGACCGTTGCTGAGCGGGTAGAACACCGTGCTCGCGAAGTTCACGACGAACAGGATGAGGATCTGAACGCTGTTGTAGGCGGTGTTCGATTTCACGAGCGCCGAGATGAGCAGCATCAGCGCCCCAAAGAAGATCGTCCCGACCGTGATCGACCCGAAGATCACCGCGAGTCCGAGGGCCTGGGTCGGGACGGTCCCGAGGAGCAGGGAGGCGACCCCGAGCATGACGAGCGCTCCCACGAGCCCGAAGAGCAGAGAGGTGAGGAGGATGCCGAGCAGGTATTGCAGGCGCGTGAACGGACCGACGAGGAGCTGCGAGAGCATCCCCCACCGGCGATCGGCCCACAGCATGCTTCCCCCCACCGTGCCGGCCATCACGACCTGGAACGCCATGATCCCCGGCGTCAGGAAGGTGAGGTAACTATTCCCGGACCCGCCCGACGAGCTGATCGATTGGAACCCGAACCCGAAGAAGACGAGGTACAGGCCGGGGAGACCGACGAGGATGATCAAGCTGCCGGGGTCGGTATTGACGAGGACGTTCCGGTAGATGAGACGCACAATGTTAGGCACTTGCAATCGACTCGCCCTCCCGGTGGACGGAACGGAGGAACACATCCTCGAGCGTGTTCTTCCTCACGTTGAGCCACTCCAGTGGTGCGCCCATACTCTGCGAGAGCGCGAGGACCTGGGCGAGCGTCTCTTTGGGGTCGTCCGTTAGGATCACTGCGGAGGCGCCGTTAACGGTCAGGCTCGCCTGCCCGCCGAGGGCTGCTCCGAGGGCGGCGAAGAACCCCGCCGGGTCGGGGGACCCGACGGTAAGGTCGATCGTCTTCTTCCCTCCGTACAGCCGCTTCAGATTTTCGAGCTCGTCCAGGACGAGGATCCGCCCTTCCTCGATGACGGCGACTCGGTCGCAGAGGTAGTCGGCTTCCTCGAGGTTGTGGGTCGTGAATACGACGGTCAGACCGTGCCGCACCGCGTCGCGGATCGAGTCCAGCAGCGTCCGCCGCATGATGACGTCGAGACCGACGGTCGGTTCGTCCAGGAAGAGGATGTCGCAGTCGTGCATGAACTCCCGCGCGACCTGGACTCGGCGCTTCTGCCCACCGGAGAGGTCGAACGCCCGCTTCTTGCGCACCTCCCCGAGGTCGAACCGCGCGAGCAGCTGTTCGCGACGGCGTGTCCGCTCCGCCTTCGGGATCCCCCACAGCATGCCGTAGACGTCGAGGTTCCCCTGGACGGTCGTAAAGTCGAACGACTCCGCCTGCTGGACGACGCCGATCCGACGACGGATCGCCTGACCGTCGTGCACGGGATCGAGCCCGAGCACCCGGAGGGTCCCCGAGGTCGGTTGGATCAGGGTCGTCATGGCCTTGATGAGCGTGGACTTGCCGGCTCCGTTCCGCCCAAGGAGGCCGAACACCTCGCCGCGGCGCACTTCGAAGCTCACCCCATCCAGCGCGAACTTGCGACCGTCGTAGGAATGGCGGAGGTTCTCGGCGAAGACGACGGGATCTCCGGGGGTCCTCGCGCCCGTGCCCACACGCTCGCTCGCCATCGGGGACGACGAGGGAACTCACCCCTTAAGGGGTGCTCACTAGAGATGCACTCTTCGCGAGCGCTCCCGACGAGGACCCCGTGAGGCCCCGCTCCCGTACGACCGACCCCGGGCGCTTCGTCCCGGATTCTGCGACTCCCTGGGTCTTAGAATCCCAGGTTCTCGCGGACGAGGATCAGATGGATCCGGCCCGGTTGGAACTCGCGATTGATGACCAGGAGCTTCGCGACGAAGGACGGAGAACCGTAGACCTTCTGAGCTCGCTCGCTCTCCCGGGGGAGCGTGTACTCCTGGACACGCTGGAACGCCGCGTCGAGATCGGGTACGATCTTCTGCGTACCGACGACCCAGATGACCTTCCCGGCCCCGGAGGCGTACGGACCGAGTTGGCTTCCCGAGGCCGACGCGATGACGACCTGGCCGGCCTCGGTGACCGCGTGGACACTGCCGACGATCACGTCGGGGGCGGCTCCCAGCCTCCTCATGGCGTCCGGCTGGTTTTCTTGGCGCAGCCGCAGGAGCTCCGAGCGGATGTTGTGGAACCGGCTCGGATCGGCGAGGGCGGTGTTCAAGCCCAGGGCTACGAGCGTCTGCGAGCTCGAGTCGAACACCTCGGAACCGGGCGGGATCAGGTCCAGCACGGCCTGAACCACCTCGGCACGGTCGTGGACTGCGGTCGCGTGGATCCCGTTCTGCTCGAGGGCGGCCACGGTGGTCCGGATCTGCTCCTCGGACGCCAGATGACCGAACCGGTCGGTGGAGGAGGGCGTGGTCGGCGACGGTGCCGGGCGAATTGGGGATGCGGACGCTGCGGACATCACCCATAGCTATACATTGTATAGTATTTAGACTACCTTCTTTCCGTATGGACAGTGACTTCCTTTCGGGGAAGTTAGGTGAGAAACGGGAAGGGAAGCCAACTTCACCAACGATGGACAACTACTAATGCTACCTGATGTATAGCTAGCCTGGCATGACTTCGGACCTTCGCACGAAGGGATCCCATCGAGCCACCGGGCTTGCGTCGAGTCGAGGTCCGGAGGCGGGGGGCTGCCAGATCGCCGAGCTGTTCGCGGTCCTGGGCCGGCCCCACATGCTCCAGCTCCTGCATGCGTTCGAAGAATCCCACGGCGCTCCGATTCGGTTCAACGAGCTACAGAACCGTCTCAAGGTCTCCCCGAAGACCCTCTCCGCGCGCCTGAGGACCCTCGTCGAAGCGGGCTTTCTCGCACGGCGGGCCTACAATGAGATTCCGCCCCGCGTGGAGTACCAGCCGACGGCGAAGACCGACGAGCTCGGCGACCTCTTCCGGGCCCTCGACCGGTGGTCGGAGCGAAACACGCTCCACCCCGTTCCCATGGTTTCGGTGGTGGGTCGGGTCCCGGCTTGACGCAGGCTCCGGACGACACGGCCAGGGACGTGGATTGCGCGCCGGTTTTGCGCCGGTTCCGGAGATTCGCGCCGGATGTTCATCTCTAATACACCCCCTGGAGCTAACAGGAATCACCTTGCAGTCAGGATACGGCGCGGCGCTGGCCGAAGAATGGTCGCGGGAGCTCGAGGGCCGACCGGCCGCCGAGATCATCCGCTGGGCGGTCGACCGGTTCGGCGAGGGCCTCGTGATCGGGTCGAGCTTCGGTAAGGACTCGCTCGTCATCATGGACCTCGCCCGGCGGCTCCGTCCGGACATCCCTGTCTTGTTCCTCGAGACCGGATACCACTTCCCCGAGACGCTCGAATTCCGGGACCAGCTTCGCTCGGAGTCGAAGCTGAACATCGTCGACGTACGCCCCGACCTCTCCGTCCCGGCCCAGGACGCCGAGTTCGGGAAGGACCTCTTCGCCCGGGCCCCCGACCAGTGCTGCGAGATGCGCAAGGTCGCTCCGCTTCGCCGGGCGCTCGTGGGGCGCCGCGCGTGGATGACCGGCGTTCGTCGCAGCCAGCACCCCCAGCGTGCCAGCACGCCCGTCGTCGAGTGGCAGGAGGTCGGGGAGAACGGCAAGGGTGTGTTCAAGATCAATCCGCTCGTCTCCTGGTCGCTTCCGGAGGTCGACGCCTACCTCGAGGAGCATGCACTCCCGCGACACCCGCTCTGGGCGAAGGGCTACCCCAGCGTGGGATGCGCGCCGTGCACCGCGCCCGCGTCGCTCGCCGAAGGGGAGCGCGCCGGACGGTGGAAGGGCTCGGGAAAGATCGAATGCGGCATCCACGTGTCCGGGGTCCGTCGCAGCGCCGCGCCCGAAGTTGAGACAGCCGTTCCGGAGCGGGCTTAAGAGCTCGCATTTCTCCGCTCGCCCGCCCGAGGTTGCTTCCAGATGGTCGATCCCTACGGTGGACGGTTGGTCGACCGCCAGGTCTCCGACCCCGAACGGGACCGCCGCGACGGCGAGCTCCAGCACCTTCCGAAGGTCACTCCGCCCATCGACCAGCTCTACGATGCGGAGAAGATCGGGATCGGAGCGTACAGCCCCCTCGAGGGGTTCATGGACTCGGCGACGGTCGCCTCCGTCCTCTCGAACGGGCGCCTCCCCAGCGGCCTCCCCTGGTCCATCCCGATCCACTTCCCCGTGCCCGAGGACCCCGCGCTGAAGGACCTCGGCCCCGGGCGACGCCGTGGGACTCATGGACTCGCAAGGTCGCCTCGTCGGACTCCTGCACATCGAGGAGACGTTCCGGCTCGACCGAGCCGCGTTCGCCCGCGGGGCCTACGGGACGGACGACCCGAAGCACCCGAACGTCGCCGACCTCCTGAACGCGGGCGAGACCGCGTGGGCCGGCAAGGTCGACCTGCTTCGGCGCCTCCTCCCGCCGTGGGACCGCGCCGAGCTCACTCCCGCCGAGAGCCGGGCCGAATTCGCGCGCCGGGGATGGAAGCAGGTCGCGGCCTACCAGTGCCGCAACCCGCCGCACACCGCCCACGAATACATCCAGCGCCTGACGCTCGAGCGCGAGGACATTGACGGGCTGTTCATCCACCCCGTGGTCGGACGCCTCAAGAAGGGCGACTACCGGCCCGAGGTCATCCTCGAGGCGTACGACGCCCTCGTGAAGAACTACTACCCCCTCGACCGGGTTGCGATGAGCCCGCTCACCATCACGATGCGCTACGGGGGCCCCAAGGCCGCTCTCTTCCTCGCGATCGTCCGCCGGAACTACGGGTGCGGGGCGTACATCGTCGGCCGGGACCAGGCGGGCGTCGGGAAGTACTACGACCCGTACGCGTGCCACCGGATCTTCGACGAGTTCGACATCGGCGTTCTCCCGCTCCGCTACGACGAGTCCTTCTTCTGCCACCGCTGCGGCTGGATGGCGAGCCGGAAGACCTGCTCGCACCCCGCCTCGGACCACGGTGCCACCAGCCAGACCCGCATCCGGGAGGCGCTCGCCTCCGGGACCCCTCTGCCGGCCGATATCCTTCGGCCCGAGGTCGCGGCGATCCTGGGGCGCCCCGGCGGCGAAGTAACGAACTGAGGAAGAACATGCAGCGAGGACCACCGGGATTCTGTATCTGGCTGACCGGACTGCCGAGCGCGGGCAAGACGACGATCGGAAAGGAGCTCATCCCGCGCCTCGTCGCGCGGGGTTGGTACGCCGACCTCCTCGACGGGGACGAGATCCGCCTCGGCATCAGCGCGGATATGGGGTTCGACCGGAAGTCCCGCGAGACGCACGCTTCGCGCGTCGCGTTCCTCTCGAAGCTGCTCGCGCGCAACGGCGCGATCCCCGTCGTCACCCTCATCTCCCCCTACCGGACCTCGCGGGCGCAGGCTCGCACGACGATCGGGCGCTTCGTCGAGGTCTACGTCAACACGCCGCTCGACGTCTGTGAAGGACGGGACGTCAAGGGTCTGTACAAGAAGGCCCGGGCCGGCCAGATCAAGGAGATGACCGGCGTGGACGACCCCTACGAGCCCCCGGAGCACCCGGAGATCGTGGTCGATACCCTGCACCTGACCCCCGCCCAGTCGGCCGAGTTCATCATCCAGGAACTCGAACGGCAGGGCTGGCTCTCGGGCCACCCATCGCTCTGCTCGACGTAGGCCCGCGCCGACCCGGCGCCCCCCGAGGGACCGCGCTAGTCGTCCGACCGGCGGCCGACCAGGAGCTGCGAGCCGACGTTCCCCTGGAACATCACGAGGGCCTCGGCCGGCAGGCCGGCTTCCTCGGCGTACCGCTGGAGCGAAGGATGGGTCACCACGACGGACGCGAACCCCGCGGCCCGGGCGAGCTCGGCGAGCTCGTCATCCTCGTAGAAGTGGATGCGCGCGGCCAACGGTTCGGGGCACGCCGGGGTACCGACCAGCTCCTTCGTCCCCGCAAAGATGGCGAGGCGCCCTCCGGGGCGCAGGGCCCGGTGCATCTCGCGCAGTGTGTCGAGAGGCCGGGGCAGGAACCCGAACACCCCGGTCGAGGAGGCGATCGTGAACGCGCGGTCGGGGACGGGGAGGCGGCTCGCCTCGGCCTCCAGCACCTGAAGCCGGCCGTCGTCCACCGCGGCCCGGTTCGAAGAGGTGGCGAGCCGCACCATCTCCGGACTGTGATCGACCCCGACGCCCCGCGCGCCCCGCGCGAGCACCTCCTTGAGGAAGGCCCCGCCCCCGCATCCGACCTCCAGGAGGCGGTCCGTCGGACCCGGCCGGAGCGTGTCGAGGAGGAGGGCGAAGTTCGGGCGGTGGTAGATCGGGTCGACGTAGATCGAGCGGGCTTCCGGCCCGGACGGGCGACGGGCCCGTCGGTCCGTGATCCAGTCCCCGAGGGCGGACGGAGCGATCGTTCGGAGGAACGGCGCGACGACCGCGCTCGCGACCCAGCCCGTCCACTCCGCCAGATCCTTCCCGAAGAGCCGCTCGGTCCCCCGCTGTTCGACCTCGACCCGACAGCCGGTGGCGCGGGCATCGAACCGGATCTCGACCTCGACCCGCTGCGCGGGGTCCCAGGGAGCGGGACTCCAGTCGATCGCGAGCGCGTGTCCCGGGCGCCACGTCCGGACCCGCCCCACCAACCGACCCGCCTCGAGGACCGTACCATCGGGGCCCGGGTCGAACCGGATCCCGATGCGGGCGAGGGCCTCGACCAGTTCCTCCACGACCTGCGCGAACGCCGCCTCGGGGTCGACCGGAAGGTCCGCGACCAATCGCACCGAGGTAGGCGAATCCATGGTCTCGGGCCGCTCCGCGGGGCGAGGGGCCGGGGCCCGCTTAACTCCCCCGGTCGCGCGCCCTGAGGTCAGGGCGCCGGCCCGCCGGCCAGGAGGGTGGGAAGCAGGCCGAGGGGAGGCGAGCCGAAGCTCAACAGCGTGTCGTGGAACTTCCGGAGGCTCCCTCCGAAGTGGGAGGCGAGCAGGCGGCGACGGGCGTCGAGGATTGCGAGCTTCCCGAGCGTGTAACAGAAGTACTCGGGGTTGAAGGTGCCGCGGATCGCCTCGCGCTCGGCGGGGAGCCGCTCGAAGTGCGCTTCCCGCTGGAAGAGCTCGGTCGCCTTCTCGAGGGACCAGCCTCCCGTGTGGAGTCCGATCGAGGCGAGCAGGCGGCAGTCCCGCAGGAGCGCGTCGTGGATCTGAGCGACCTCGGCATCGGGGCGCGGCGCCCCCAATCCCGATTCGATCGCGAGCTGCTCGGCGTAGTGAGCCCATCCTTCGACGAACGACGGAGAGAGGTACACCTTCCGGGCTAGCGCGCCCCGGCCCGCCCGGAAGTGCAGGAACTGCAGGTAGTGACCGGGGTAGACCTCGTGGACCGTGATGTTCCGCAGCATGGTGCGGTTGAGGGAGCGCAACCACTCCTCCTGCTGCACCGGCGTCCACTTCGGGTCGACCGGGGTGACGTAGTAGACGCCCTCGGGACCCGTGTCGAACGGTCCGGGCGAGTTCATGCTTGCGGTCGAGAGCGCGCGGCCCCAGACCGGGGTCTCCTCCACACGGACCTGGACCGGTTCCGGGATCGTGACGAGATCCTTGTCGCGCACGAACTCCCGGGTCTCGTCGACGTACGCGCTCGCCGCCGGGACGACGTCGGGGGCCGCAGGGTGGTCGAGCGACATCCGGTGGAACAGTTCGGCGACCGCGACCCGCTCGCTCCGGGCGATCTCCTCCAGCCGTGCTTGGTTCCGCGCCAGGTCCGCGGCTCCGGCCGCCCGAACCTCTTCCACGGGGGACTCGATCCCTTCGCGGACGAACAACAGCCGGCGGTACCGCTCCGGGCCGAGGGCGAACTCCGGCACGGATTTGGGGAGCTCCTCGTCCTTCAACCAGGCCAGGAACTGGGCGACGGCCTCCTCCGCGGGTCCGCGCGCCGCACGGACGTCGCGGGAAAGACCGGCGCGTTCGGCGAACGTTTCCGCCTCGCCGAAGTGAGCGGGCAGGCCCCCCCCGATCGCGAGCGCGAGCTCGACGAACGGCCGGGGCAGAGGGCTCGCGAGGCGGCGGCGCCCGTCGTCCAGGAGCCGCGGTACGCTCTCGAGCGTCTTCACGATCGCGCGGACCCGGTCGGCGAGGGGAGCGTAGTCGCGCACGAGGTAGGATGTGAGCGAGATCGACCCCACGTACGACATCGGGTTCCGGTCGAGCTCGCGAGATTCGCGGACGTCGAAGAGCGGGCTCTCGAGCAGGAGGCGAAGCAGGAACGCGTCGATCTTCCGGTCGTCCGAGAGGGGACCCTCGGCGACCCTTGCGAGCCGGCCGAGCAATCGCTCGGCCTCTGCGGCCCACCGACCGGTCGCGGCGCTGGAGAGGTCGGGAACGATCCCGTCGTACTGGTGCAGCCCGAGGGCTACGCCGTAGCCGGGTTGGAGGACGAAGACGTGGTCGACGATCTCCCGCTCGAGCGCGTCCATCTCGGGCGGAGCGGACTGGGGAGAGGCCATAGCGCCCTAGCCTAACGGGGAGGGTTCAAAAGACTAGTCGATTCGATGGCCCGCGCTTCACTCGACCCAGGTCATCTGGCAGACGGGGCAGAACTTGCCTTCCAAGGGTGTCCGGCACACGAAACAGAGCGAGCCCGTCGAGGAAGACGGGTCGGATCGTGAAGCACGCACGGGTCCCCGCTCGGGGAGCGGAGGGGGCGGGCCGGACGGAGAAGGCGAAGCCGTCGGGGCCGGGGCGGACATCGGGGTCGGCGACGCGATGAGCGCCGTACTCGGTGCGGCGGGGGCGATTGGAGGAGCCCGGGGAGCGGGAGACGGAGGGGGAGAATCGACCGTCGGAGGAGGTCCCTCGGCCTTCTCGGAAGTACGGGGGATCGGCTTCTTCGGCCGTTGGGCCGGCCGGAGTTCGTCGTCGGCGTAGACCCGGACGTCGTCCTCGGGAGGCTCCTCCTTCGTCTCAGCTTTCGGCTCCTCGGAGGAGGACGGCTCCTCCTTCTCCCGTCGGAGCCTCCGCAGGAACGACATCGTCTCGGGATGGCGGGCCGCCGTTTTTAGTCCTGCGCCCGCAGCGGGCCCACGTTATTTTCTCCCAATCGGTCAGGGGGGACGTGACGAGCGGAAACAGCGCCCGGTTGGGCGGGCTTGGCATCGTCCTCCCACCGCCTCCGACGTCGAAGGGGACGTACGCTCCGGTGCTCGTCTCCGGAGGGTTCGCCTACGTGTCGGGCCAGATCGTCACCGAGGAAGGACGCGTGGTCTCTCCCGGCCTCGTCGACCAGGACGTGCGCGTGGAGATCGCGAAGGACCTCGCCCGCCGCGCCACCCTCCAGGCCCTGAGCGCTCTCGTGCGCACGCTCGGCTCGCTCGACCGAGTACAGCGGGTCGTCCGAGTCGGGGTCTTCGTGGCGTCCTCCGCGGGGTTCGTGCGGCAGCACGAGGTGGCCAACGGAGCCACGGACGTTCTGGTCGACGTGTTCGGGGAAGCGGGCCGCCCGTCCCGATCCGCCGTCGGCGTAAGCTCGCTGCCGCTCGGGGCGCCGGTCGAAGTCGAGATGATCGTCGCGGTCGAGTAGGCACCGTGGAGCCGACCGACTGGGACGGAGTGTTCCGCGAGGGACGCGACCTCTACACCGCGAACCACGGCCCGCCGGGGGACCGGGTCTACGGGGAGAAGCTGCGCACCGTAGAAACCGCCGAGTACCGTCAGTGGGACCCGTTCCGCTCCAAGCTCGCGGCCCTCCTCTCCCGGGGCGGGCCCCCGACCGATCTGTGGAACGGCGTCCGGTCCGTCCTCTACCTCGGGGGCGCCCACGGAACGACCGTGAGCCACCTCGCCGACATCCTCCCCCTCGCACCCATTTACGTCATTGAGAAGAGCCCGATCGCGTTCGCGCCACTCCTCGCTCTCGCTCGCCGCCGGTCGAACCTCTATCCGATCCTCGCCGATGCCCAGTTGCCGGAGCGGTATCGGGCCGATGTCGGCCTCGTGGACCTGCTGTACCAGGACGTCGCGCAGCGAAACCAGGCCGCCATCTTCGTCGAGAACGCCCGCGCGGTTCTCGCCCCGCGCGGCCGGGGGATCTTCATGCTCAAGGTCCGCTCGGTCACCCAGACCCGCCCGTCCGTCTCTATCGTACGGGAGGCTCGGGCCGAGCTCGAGAGGGCCGGCCTCGAGGTACGGGCCGAGGTTGGCCTCTCCCCGTTCGCCCGCGATCACGTCGCGCTCCTGACCCGCGCCCGATAGAGATCGCGCGCCCAGAACGCCCGCAACTCCCACCACCCGGTGCCGGATGCGGCCCGAAATAGGCGGCTCGCGTCGGTCGCCCCGGGTGCGGAGTGATCGAGCCTTCGGAGCGTGGGCCGAGCACCTCAGGGCTGATTCTCGGGGTCGCGCTCCTCGCGGCTCTCCTATTGTCCAACTCGTACGCCGTCGCGCGACCCCCTCGGACGACGGCGGCGGACGGTGTCCGAGCCGAGGCCGCCTCGGCCGACATCAACTCGTCCGACCCCCAGCTGACGATTCAGCTCCCCACTCTCCCTCGCGTAGGGACGAACAACGCGACGCTCGATGCGGTCTGGGGGGCGGTTCCGTCGGGGTGCGGCCTCCATTCCGACTGGACCGCCTGGTTCCTGCCAGTGTCCACGGCCGCGGCGGGATACTTCGTGAGCCCCGATTCCGCGCAGACGCTGTTCGTTCCCGTGGGGTGGACCTCGGAGGTCTCCGAGGTCGGTGTTCGGTCCGCCGCCGACCTTTCCTGTGGGGAACAGAGCCGAGCCGTGGAGGCCGTGGCCTTCTCGAACGTGACTACCGTTCCGACCCTCCGCCTGACCAACCTCTCGGTCGACCCCCGCGCGACGACGGTCCCGGCTCGGGTTCAGCTCTCCGGATGGTTCGAGGGCGGCCAGGCACCGTACGTGCTCGGGGTCGACTGGGGTGACCGCACCTCCACCGACCAGAGGCTCAACGCGTCCGGAAATTTTGCCGTCCTCCACACCTACGGAGAAGGGACTTTCCAGCCCCGGGTCGGCGTCTACGATTCCGATCGGGTGGACGTGCACGCCGTCGTCCCGGAGCCGGTCGAGGTGGGCAACGGAACCGTGCTCGCGATCCAGGCTTCTCTGCCGGTCGCGGAGGTGGGGTTCCCCGTCTCCTTTCAGGGGAGCGTGCAGCGCCCCGTGGCGCGTTACGATGCGGGCATCGCCTGCGGCGCCGACCCGATCCTCCGACCCTCCCAGGTCGTCACGAACGTCACGTGCACACCGACCGACCCCGGGACCCTCGGAGTCACGTTCGCGGTCGGCACCGCCGCGATCACGATCGTCTCGCACGTAACGCTGGAACAGCCCGTCGCGGGCGCGCTCGCCCTTCACCTCCGTCCAATCGCGCCGTCACTCGACGCGGGAACACGGACCTACGTCCTGGTCACGGTCGTCGGAGGCATACCACCGTTCCAGATCACCTGCGGGCAGCGGAACGGAACCCTGTCGCGGTTTCTGGGGGCCCCCGCGGACGGTTCCTTCCTCGTCTCCTGGACCCCGCCGTCCGCCGGCGCGGCTGGATTGAACGGCTCGGTCACCGACTCGTTCGGTGCGTCCGCGACCGCACCTTGGGTGAAGTTCGAGGTGGCCCCACCTCCCAATCTCACCGTGCAAGTCAACGCCACCGTCGGTCACAACGCGACCGTGGTCGCATTTCAAGCGACCCTCCTGGGTGGGTCGCCCGACCTCCAGTGGAGTCTGGAATCGGGCATACTACCGGCGACCGAGACCCCGGCCGCGGGCGGATCGGTCAACGGCTCCTTCGCCTGGTCGGGGAGTTTCCTCGAAGAGGGAGTCGCGACCCTCACGTGGGAGACGGTGGATGCGGCCGGTTCCGTGCATACCGGCGCCACGTCGGTTGCCCTGCCCGCTCGACCTGCCCTCGCAGTTTGGACCGTGCCCTCCTTCTCCTCGGGAAGCTCCGGACCCGAACTCGTCGTCACGGTCGACGGCGGCATCGTGCCCTTCTCTCTCTGGGTGAACTCGAGCGGGTCGACGTTGTGGAACGGAAGCGAACCGATCTCCGGACCCTACTCCGTCCCCCTTTCGGCCGAGAGCCCAGGCCCGGCCACCCTCTCAATTGTCTTGGTGGACGCAAGGGGCGTTCGAGCCAGCGCGTACGCCAACCTCACGGTGCCCGAGCTCGGTTCCATCGCCGCAGGAGGTCCCGGGCCGATTCTCACGGCCTGGGTGGTCGGAGTCGTGTTCACGGGAGCCCTGGGCGGGATCGCTCTCGCCCGGTGGCGCCGGCGCCCTCCACCTCCGGAGTCACCTCCGCCGGACCCCGGAGCCTTGCTCGAGGGACTGCTCCGGCCGGCCGATGGCGCCGACCGCCTCACCATCGAGCTGATGGCCGAGGAGGAAGGAGTGCCCCTGGAGACCGTTCGCGCGACCCTGGACCGCTTGATCCGGGAAGGTCGCGTGAGATCCGAATCGGACCCGGACGGCGGGGAGGTGCTCGCTTGGGAGACCGCGTAGGTAGACCCGTACGGCGTCCTTGGGCCACTTCGGCCGTTCGGGTCTTCGCCTGGGCCGTTGGCGTCGGCGTGCTTCTGGGTGGCCTCGGAACGACGACCGCCCATACGAATCACGGCCCGTCCGCTTCGGGCCGGCTCTTCGGCACACCGACGAGTTCGGCCGTGGGGAACTTCTCCTCGTCGATCGACCGGCTGGTCGAGCTCCTCGGAATTGCCGGCAGCGGACTCCTCTCTCTGGTCTGGGCTCGGGTGGCGTTGAGCTGGTTCTCGAACGACATCACGAAGAAGGTGCAGGCGAAGGATCGGGCGCGCGACGCTCTCGTCGGAACTCTGCTGTTCGTCGCCGCCATCACCGGACTCTTCTGGGGACTGGCCCACTGGGTCCTGACGGGCTCCTGAGGAGGTCCGCCCTGCTCGCTCTCTCCATCGATTGGCCCAACATCATCCGGGAGCTCCTGTTCGCCCTCTTCGCCGTGTTGACCTCGGTCGTCGCCGACGTTACCGGCCCGACGTACGACAACCTGCTCGTCCCGATGCTGCAACCGAGCGCGTTGTATCCGGCCCTCCGCTCCACCGGCGGAGGCCCGGGCGACTACCTGGCCCTCGCGGTCCAGTTCTCCTCGTACACCGTCGTCAACGTCGTCGATCCCGCGATCTCGCTCGTCGGCGCGGGTGTGGCCCTCCTCCTGTTTGTGCGATCGGTCATCACGCGATGGGCCGCCGCCCTCTCCGACCTGCTCCCCCGCCTGGTCGTGGCGGTCATCGTGGCCAACTTCACCCTGCCCATCGCGGCGGGAGTGCTGGACTTGGCCGGGCAGCTTGTACCCGGTGATGTCGGGGTGGAATGGGGGCGCGTGGCAGCACTGGGTCAATCTCGGCGGCTACGGCGAACTATCGTTCTCGTGGGACAACGGGGCGCTCGCCCTCGTGCTCTCGGTGGTCCAGTTCCTCGCCGTCTTCGCGCTCGTGCTGGCGATCGGGGTTCGGGATGCGCTCCTGTCGGTGCTCCTGGTGCTGCTCCCGGTAGTCACGCTTCTCTGGCCGCTCCGGCCGCTCTCCGCCATCCCTCGTCGGGCGTGGCTCTTGTTCCTCGAGCTCGCCTTCTTGCCGTGCGTGCTCGTCGTTCCGCTTCAGCTCGCGGTCGGGACGAACAGTCCGGTCCTCCTGGTGGGATACCTCGGGGTCGCCCTGGCCTCCCCCTATCTGCTCTCGGTCGCCGGGACGCATCTGGTGGCGTTCGGATTTCCGGCGAGCGGCGGCACGCTCTCGGGCGCGGTCCAGCGGGGCCTAGCCACGGCCTCCTCCGGCGGCTCTTCGATCGCGGCTCCCGCGGCGAACGCGGTCGCCCGTACCGGCGGCGCGGGCCGCGCGGTCTCCGGTGCCGTCGGAGCGGCCGGGTCCGCCTCCTTCCCGGCGGCGGCTCCGCTCGCGGTGGGGACGGTCCTGGGTCACACGGCGCTCCACCTGCTCCGCCACCTTCCGGCTGCCGAGGGAAAGGGGATGGGTTCCTGGCCGCCGATGCGGGACGGAGGCGGCGAGTGACATGGAGAGCCCGGGCAGCGGGCGTCCCCCTCATCACGCTCCCCGAGCGGGTCGACCGTCGCGTCCGCTTGGGACCATTTCCCAGCGCGCGCGATGCGCTCAAGTTCGTCTGCTACGCCGCCGTCGGAGCCGTGGTGTCACCCTTCGCCACGGCGTTCGCGTGGGTCCCCTTTCTCGCGATCGGCTTCGTCGTCTCGGTATGGCGGCCGGACGACGAAGCCTTGGATGAGCGCGCCGGCCGTTGGGTGCGGTTCGTGGTCGATCGATGGAGGGGAGCGTCGATGACCGCCCCGGTCCGGGCGGCGGCCGCTCGCGGCCGGGTGGTCCTTCTGACCAGCGGGCAGCAGGTGGCGATCGTCCGCACGGGAGGGACCCCGCTCGCCTACCGCCCTCCGGCGGAGCTGGCCGTCCTCTTCGATCGTTTCCGCGAGCTCCTGCGCGCCTCGAACGGCCCGCTGATCGTCCGGTCGACCACCGTCGCGCTGCGGGAAGCTCCGGTGCTCCCGGCGACGGTCCCGTGCCCAGGCCCCGAAGAGGCGGCCCGGGAGGGGTACCGCGAGCTAGTCGCCGTCCTCTGTCGGCGGCGCCGGTCCCGTCGCGTCGAGATTGCGCTCAGCGCGAGCTCCCCGGGCCCGGAGGGGGAGCGGCGGCTGGAGGAACGGGCGCGCTCCCTGGCCGAGCAGCTCACCTCCCTCGGCGTACGTTCCTCGCTCCTGGACGACCGACGCCTCATCGAGGCCGCCCACTCGTTCGGATGGGTGATCGCCCGAGGTGGGTCGTGACGGAGGTGCGAGCGCCATCGCTCGGAGGAGGGTTCGATGTCGTGGGGGTGAGCGTCGGCGCGGGCCTCGTCAGCGGCGGTCTCTCACTGGTCGCGCCGGCCTTAGCTGCGCTGACCGGTTCGCTCGCCGTACTCGCGATCGCCGGGTGGCTCACTCTCGCCCGGCAGGCTCTGGGCACGGTCCGGCGGATGGTCACGGGCAGTACGGCGTGGGCGCTCGCCTCGGTCGGGACGGGAGCGGGACTCTTTCTGATAGGAGGGACACCCCTCGCTCCGGTCCGGGGCTTGGTACTTGCGGTCTCCCTGGTCCCGCTCTGGGCCGAGTGCCGTCGATTGCCCGGGGCGAACCTGTGAGCGGGCCGGCCCCATCGAGGTACTCGGAGGATTCGACGACCGACCGGGTCGGTCGCCGCTACCGCGCGCCGCTTTTAGTGCGGGAGCTGCCCCCGGAGGTGGCCTTCGGGTTTCTCGAGCGGGTCCTGCCGACGACGGAGCCGCTCGAACTGCATCTCGAGCTGGTTCGAATCCCGCCCGAACAGGCCCTCGCGATGGTCGAACGGGCCCGCACGGCCGCCGAGGTCGAGCTGACCGAACCGGGGCGGGGCGCGGAGAGCTCTCGGCTGGAAGTGGAGCGGACCTCCTCCCGTGAGTTAGGCCTGGCGATCGCGCGTCGCTCCCAGGAGCTCTGGAGGGTCGGCCTCTCGTTCGTGGCGACCGGCTCCGGACGGGTCCGAGTCGACGCGGTCCGAGCGCGGCTCTCGGATCGGCTCGCCGCGCTCGGGTTTCGCCCGCGCATCCCTCGGTACGAAGTGTCGGAGACGCTTCGGGCGGGGAGCCGGGACTCCCCAGCGCCCGGCCGAGGGGCTACTGGCATACCCTTCCGTCGGACGGAGTGGCCTCGCTCTTCCCCTTCGGCGACGAGACGGTCCTCGAGCCCGGAGGCATCCTGGTAGGGCTCGCTCTCGCCGACGCGAGTCCGGTGTTCCTCGACCGCTGGAGCCACGCCAGTCACTCGTGGGGGATCTTCGGGACGACCGGATCCGGTAAGTCGTTCGCGGCGGCCCTCTACCTCCTCCGCAGCCGGTGGCTCCGACCCGACCTAGACCTCATCGGTCCTCGACCCCCTAGGAGAGTTCGGCGAATTCGTCCGCTCGCTCGGAGGGGAGGTGGTGCGACTGGCCGATCCTGCGGCGGGACGGCTGAACCCGCTCGACCCGATCACCACGGGCGGGGACCGGAGCGAGAAGGCCGCCCGGGTGACTGCGACACTCCGGGCCCTCTTCCCCAGCTTGCGCGACGAGGAGGCGGCGCACCTCGACGCTGCCGTAAGCCGGCTCTACGGTCGCGGGCCCGACGTGCCCACCTACAACGACCTGATCCGCGAGGTCGAAAGCGACCCGTCCGCGGACGGTCGCCTCCGCACGCTCCTCGAGGTCTTTCGGACCGGCTCGTTGAAGAGCGTGAACGGACCCACTACCTTCCGGACGGACATTTCGCCCCTCTCGATCGACCTGTCCGGTGTGGCGGAAGAGCACCGGGCCTTCCACCTGACGTACTGGCTCGACTGGACCTACGGGCGACTGCGCGAACGCGCCGGACCCAAGCTCGTCCTGGTAGACGAGGCGCACCTGCTCGTACACCATGGACCGACCGCCGACTTCCTCGACCGTGTGGTGCGGCATGTGCGCCACTTTGGGGCCGGTCTCCTCCTCCTCAGCCAGAATCCGGACGACTTCCTCACCTCGCCGAGCGGCCGGTCGACCCTCCGGAACCTCTACGCCACGGCCCTCCTCCACCTCCCCGAGGTGTCCCGCGAGGCGCGCGCGTTCTTCGCCCTCACCGGGGAGGAGGCGGAGTGGCTCCCGAAGGCGCGCTTGCCCCGCTCGGCGGGATACTCCGAATCCCTCTGGCGGGTCGGGGAGCTCCACCTCCCGCTCGCGATCGTGGCCTCGACCCCCGAGTACGAATTCCTCCTCCGGTCGCTCCACTCGGGGCGCCCATCTGCCGGTCGAGAGGATGGTTTATGAGGGCCGGTCCGCCGGGGTCCGTTCGTGGCCGACGAAGCGACGGCCGAAGGTCCCTCTCGCCGTCGCACCAGCTGGAGCCTGCGTACGATCGTCGAGGACGTCGCCGGCCGCCCGATCGAGGACCTGCAAGACCCGGACCGACCGATCCACCCCTACCTCCAGGCCCGGCCTCCTCCCCCGCCCCGGACCGCTCGCCCGCGGACCCCCGAGGAGATCGCGGAGCCGTACGACCCCGTCGCGCACTTCTCTCCCCCTCTCGTGGGGGCTACGGGCCGCGATTTTCACGGCGCCGGATACGAGCACCACAACGAGACGCTCGCGCGCCACGCGGCCCCCGCGCGCGGGCCGTCGCCGGGGCCGCTGCACCGGCCCGAGAGGATCTACCTCCACTACCTGCTCCTGCACATGGACCGGCTGAGCGACACCGCCCTCCGCTACCTGCGCAACGCGCTCGACGAGGAGCTGGACCACCGTGCCCCCCCGCTCCCACCGGCGGCGCCGCCTCCCGCGGCCGACGCGAACCCGGACCCCTGACCCGGTCGGGCGCTCAGGATTCCCGCCGGCGGCGTTCGGCCTCGCGGACCAGGCTCCGGTAGACGGTGGCATCGTCACTCCACGCCGACCGCGTTCCGCGCCAGCCGGGCGGCCGTCCACACCGACGTGCCGGTCCCGGCGAACGGGTCGAGCACCGTGTCCCCTTGGACCGAGAACATCCGGATGAGCCTCTCGGGGATCTCGGGGGGAACGCGCCGGTCCGGCCGCCGGTCCGGCGCTGGGGGGTTCCCCGGATGTCGTCCCAGACCTGGCTGAACCAGTGGTCGCGCTCGGCTCGAGTGAGCCGACTCGACTCCCGGAGGGGGTCCCGCACCGGGAACCGACGCAGCCCCCCCTTCCGGAAAAGCAGGATGAACTCGCAGTCGAGCGTGACGTAGGCGTTCGGTGGAAGGAACCCGCTCCCCAGGAACGCGTTGGGCTTGTTGGTCGGCTTCTTCCAGAGGATGTACGGGAGCGGCCGAAACCCCACCCGGGACGCGGCCACCAGCGTTTCTGCGTGGTTCGGCCAGAGGCGAAACCCCTCCTCCCCCGAGCGCAGCGCGTCGCCGATGACGACCGCGAGGAGTCCCCCTTCGATCAGGACCCGGTGGCATTCCGCCCAGGCCGACTCGAGCACCTGCAGCATCGCGGGGTACTCCCGCGCTCCCAGCGCGGCGAACAGGGCGTCCCACTGGGGGATCATCGGGTACGGCGGGGACGTGACGACCAGCTGGACGCTCTCGTTCGCGAGCTCGGTCAGATGGCGCGCGTCGCCGTGGATCAGCTGGACGGTTCCGGTCGGCGGGGAACGCACGGGCCGAGGGACCGGGGAGACCGTTAATAGCGGACCCCCCCTCATTCGTGGGATGCGCCTCGACCGACCCATCCTGCAGGTGGCGCTCGACTTCGAGAACCTCTCCCGGGCGCTGCTGGCGGCCCGCGAGGCGGTCGCCGGCGGGGCCGACTGGATCGAAGCCGGGACCCCCCTCGTCAAGAGCGAGGGCCTCGACGCCGTTCGCGAGTTGAAGAAGGCGTTCCCCGACCATCGGATCGTCGCCGACCTGAAAGTGATGGACACCGGCGCCTTCGAGGTCGAGATCGCGGCGAAGGCCGGGGCGGATATCGTCACGATCCTCGGCGCGGCCGACGACGATACGATCGCCGATGGGGTGCGCGGCGGAGAGCTCTACGGCGCGGAGATCGTGGTCGACCTCCTCGGCGTCCCCGACCCGATCGCCCGGGCCAAGCGGGTCGCCGAGCTCGGCGCGGCGGCGGTCTGCTGGCACATCGGGATCGACATGCAGATGCAGGGCCGCACGCCCTTCGATGTCCTCGGCGAGCTCGCGAAGGCCTCGCCGATTCCGGTCGCGGTCGCAGGGGGCCTCAACTCCGAGACCGTCGCCGCCGCTGTGCGAGCCGGCGCCCAGATCCTCATCGTCGGCGGCGCGATCACCAAGAGCGCGCAGGTGACCGAAGCCACCCGACGGATCCGCGAGGCCATCGATACCCGGACCGAGGTGGCTACCGAGCACTTCCGGCGCTACTCCGGCACGGACGTGCGGGCCGCGTTCCTCAAGGTGTCGAGCCCGAACGTGACGGACGCCATGCAACGCAAGGGCGCGATGCATGGCATCGTGGCCCGTCTGAAGAGCCCGACGGTCCGCGTCGCCGGTCCGGCGGTGACGGTGGTGACCCGCGACGGGGACTGGGCGAAGCCGGTCGAGGCGATCGACCGCGCCGGACCCGGCGACGTCATCGTCGTGGACGCGGGCGGTGGGTCGACCGCGATCTGGGGCGAGCTCGCGAGCTGGAGCGCCCACGGACGCGGCATCGCGGCGGTCGTGATCGATGGAGCGGCCCGGGACGTGGACGCGATCCTCGAGCTCGGGTTCCCGCTGTTCAGCCGGACCGTCAGCCCGGACGCAGGGGAGCCTAAGGGCCACGGAGAGATCGGCGTCGAGGTCGTCGTCGGAGGGCAGCGCGTCCGGCCCGGCGACTGGATCGTGGGCGACCTGAGCGGAGTGGTCGTCGTTCCGAGGGAGCGGGCGGCCGAGATCGCGAACCGGGCCCTGGACGTCCTCGAGCACGAGAACCGGGTCCGCGAGGAGATCCAGCGGGGCTCGACCCTGGCCACCGTGCAGAAGTTAGAGCGTTGGGAACGGGTTGGATAGGGACGGCCAGGTCACGGGTCCCTGTCACCGCCCCGCCCGATCTCGCGGAGGAGGTGGAGGCGCGCTCGGGACGAGGAGTGTCCGCTCGTTGCCGCCGACGACTGCTTGCGATTCGGACCCGTCCAGTGCACGGTCCAGGCGATCGGGTACTCCACGTCCCAGAGGACGAGCGGTTCGGGCTCCGCCAGGGGGAGGGCCACTCGACCCTCCCCGCCGAGGGCGGCGGACAGGGTCTCGAGGCCAAGGCGGCCCGCATCCACCTCGCGCAACGCCGCCACGATCTTTCGCACCATCCCCCAAACGAACGAGGGCGCGCGCACTTCGATCACCCAACCTTCCGGCTCCGGGCAGGACCTCCACGGCCTCGATGGGTCGACGAACGGGCGGGCCGCTCGCGAGCTGACGGCCGAACGATCGGACGTCCACCTCCCCACAGAACAACCGCGCGGCCGCTCGGGTCCGTTCCAGGCTCCGACCCGCGTCGGACTCGAAATATCGGTAGACCCGCCTCTGCGCTCGACGGACACGAAACTCCTCGGGGACCGGGGCGGCGTCGGTGAACCACATATCCGGGGAGGCCCCGTTCATCACCCTCAGGATCGCCGGACCCTCGAGGCGGCTTTCGACCGTGAGGGCGTTGCCTCGAGCGCTCACCCCGCGGTCGGTCCGGCTCGCGACCTCCAAGGTGGCGGGGCGGATGGCCGAGTCCGACGCGGACCGCGCGAGCCCCTTCCGTAGGGCTCCCTCGATGGTCAGTCGACCGGGCTGACGCGCCCAGCCCCCGTACGAGGAGCCCTCGTATCCGAACCGGATCAACCAGCGGGCCACGGATTTCCCCTCGGAAAGGCCGTTAAGAAGACTCCCCTCCGGCCTACCGATACTCCGGAGGCTTCCGGTCGCATACGGCGGACTATGGGTTTGTCTATACTCTAAATCCACGTTTCATTTATCCCCCCACTCGGTCGCTGACTCCGTGGGAGTCCTTCGTCCGAAATCGCCCCGAGGCGACCTCGCCTCGTCGGCCCGTCGAACGCGACTTTTTCCGTCAGATGACGGTCGTTTCGCGGCACCTTGGACCCTCCCCGAAATCACGAGCTCCTCGAGTCTGAAAACGAGGGGAGGGAAAGCAATCGAATGAGCGCACAGGGATCGACCAGTCCGAGCACCCCATCGACCGGAACCAGCCCGCCGACGATGCAGCGGCAGACCTCGCGCACCGGCCTCTACGCCGTCGTCGCGATCGTGGTCATCGTCGTCATCGTTCTCGCCGCCGGCTACTACGCCGGGTGGTTCAAGGGATCGAGCACTACCGGGCCCTCTGGGACCTGCAACCCGCCTGCGACGATCAAAGGAGCGGGATCGACCCTCGTGTACCCACTCATGTTCCAATGGGAATCCGTATACGGTGGCGGAACGGCGGTAAACTACGAATCGGTAGGCAGTGGAGCCGGGATCACGGACATCAGCCAGAAGACGGTGGACTTCGGCGCCAGCGACGCGCCGCTCAACCACGCCCAGGTGGTCGGTCTCGCGGGAACCGCCCTGACCATCCCCGAATCGGCGGGCGGAGTCGTCCCCATCTACAACCTCGCCGGCGTCCCGACCCTGAACTTCAACGGGACGATCCTCGCGAACATCTACCTCGGCGCGATCACCAACTGGAACAACACCGCGCTCCAGGCGATCAACCCGGGCGTGACGTTGCCCAATGCAACGATCCAAGTGGTCTACCGTTCGGACGGAAGCGGCACGACGTTCATCTGGACGAGCTACCTCTCCGCGGAGAGCATGACCTGGGCCTCGTCGTACGGTAAGGGCACCTCGGTGACCTTCCCCGTCGGGTCGGGCCAGCCAAAGAACGCGGGCGTCGCGGGATACGTCCAGAAGACCCCGGACACGATCGGGTACGTCGACCTGAACTATGCGCTCAACGGCGGCATTGCCTTCGGGAAGGTCGCCAACCCGGCCGGAAAGTACATCGCGGCCACCGTGAACAACACGGCCTCTGCCCTGAAGGACGCGAACCCCACGCTCCCCACGGGCACGGGAGACTGGTACAACGTCTCGGTCCTGAACGCGCAGGGCGCGGGCGACTACCCCATCACGTCGCTCACCTACGTCCTCGTCTATCAGGACCTAAGCGGGACGTACGGAGGCTCGGTACACGCTGGCGGAAGCCCAGACACTGGTCGACTTCCTGTATTGGGTCGTGACGACCGGTCAGAGCTACGCCGCCCAGCTCTACTACGTCCCTCTGCCGGCCAGCATCGTGACGGCGGACGAGGCGAGCATCGGGTCCATCACGTTCGATGGGTCCGCGGTACCCGGCACGTGCGGGTCGTCGGCCTAGAAACACTCGTCGGGTCGTAGGACAGTCGAATGGACCCGACAACCCTTTCCTACCCCCCCTCGGCGCGGCCGAAGTCCCGCCGGTGGGGGGACCTGGTTTTCTTCGGGCTCGTGGCGGCCGCGGGCCTCTTCGTCATCTTCCTCGTCTTCGCGATCGCCGCGATCCTGATCGACCAGACGCGCCTCGCGTTCAGTTCCTACGGCTTCGGGTACCTCGCCGGCACGCAATGGGACGTCACTCACCAAGTGTACGGTGCGGTACCACTTCGTCGCCGACACCCTGATCACGAGTGGGATCGCCCTGGCCATCGGGTTCCCGCTGGCCCTGGGCTCGGCGCTGTTCATCACCACCCAGGCTCCCCGATGGCTGCGGGGACCGCTCGGCACCGTGATCGAACTCCTGGCCGCCATCCCGTCCGTCGTCTACGGGTTCTGGGGACTGTACTTCCTCGGCCCGTACATGCGCACCACGGTGGAGCCGATCTTGCACCATTATCTCGGGTTCACCGGAGCGTTTTCGGGCAATGCGACCGGGACCGACATTCTGACCGCGGGGGTCATCCTCGCCATCATGGTCATCCCGACCGTCTCTGCGATCAGCCGGGAGACGCTGGCGGCGGTCCCCGCGGCCCAGAAGGAGGCCGCCATCAGCCTGGGCGCTACCGACTGGGAGGTCACCCGGACGGCGATGATCCCCTATGCGCGCTCAGGAATCTTTGGGGCCACCATCCTCGGGCTCGGCCGGGCCCTCGGGGAGACCATGGCCGTCACCATGACGATCGGAAACCACGACGCGCTGCCGACGTCCTTCTTCTCGCAGGGTCAGACGATCGCGAGCCTCATCGCGAACGAGCTCACCAACAGCGCCGGGCCCCTCCAATACTCCGCCATCATCTACGCCGGTCTGATTCTCCTGGTCATCTCGCTCACGGTCAACGTCGTCGCCCGCCTGCTCCTGTGGAGAGTGCTCCGCGTCTCGGGAGGTTCGGTCGAATGAAGTTCGATCGCGCCGGGCGGCGAAGACTGTGGAGCCTCGCGATGTCGGCCCTCACCGCCGCCTGCGTGATCGCGATCCTCATCCCCCTCGGGGACATCATCTATCAAGCCGCCCTGCTCGGGGGACCGGTCCTCTCGTTCTCCGTCCTGACCTCGAACCTCCCCCAACCCTGCACGGTGCCGGTCAATGGCGGGGCGTGCCCCGTCGGAGGGATCTACCCCGCGCTCGAGGGCACCGGGATCCTGGTGGCGCTCGCGGCGCTCGTGTCCGTCCCGATCGGCCTGGCCGCGGCGATCTACGCGGTGGAGTATCGGGGCCGATTCCTCGGGGTCGCGATCAGCTTCACCGCGGATGTCCTGACGGGCGTCCCCTCGGTGATCGCAGGGGTGTTCATCTACGCCTACTTCGTGATCTACTACCCGCTCATCGTGTACAGCGTCATCACCGGCACTCTCGCGCTGTCGGTCATCATGATCCCCATCGTCACCCGGACGTGCGAGGAGGCGCTCCGCACCGTGCCCCACTCCGTGCGCGAGGCGGCTCTGGCGCTGGGAATCCCGAAGTGGCGAACGACCCTTCAGATCGTCGTCGTCGCGGCCTTCCCGGCGATCCTCACCGGTATCCTACTCTCGGTCATGCGGGCGGCGGGGGAAGCCGCGCCCCTCCTGTTCACCGCCTTCGGCAGTCGGCTCGGTTTTGAGGGCTTCAACAACCCCATCGACGCACTCCCGCTCCTGATCTACAACTTCGCGGAAAGCCCCTACCAGAACTGGATCCACCTGGCCTGGGCGGCCGCCCTTATACTCATCATCCTCATCCTCATCACGAGCGTACTCTCCCGGTTGACGATCGCGCGGATGGTTCGCCGGATGAGGGGGGAGTGAGGGTCGATGGCGGATGGTAAGATGGTGGCCGAGCACGTCTCGGCCTACTACGGCAAGAACCGGGCGATCGAGGACATCTCCCTCGGGTTTCCCGAGAAGACGGTGAGCGCGATCATCGGTCCGTCCGGCTGCGGCAAGTCCACGCTCGTCCGTTGCCTCAACCGGCTGCACGAGACGCTGCCCCGCGCCCGGACCGAGGGTCGCATCCTGCTGGACGGCGAAGACATCCTCGAGATCGACCCGATCTACGTGCGCCGTCGGGTCGGGATGGTGTTCCAGCGGCCCAATCCGTTCGTCACCATGTCGATCTACGACAACGTCAGCGTGTCGCTCCGGTTCAACGGAAGACACTCCCGGGAGGAGACGGACGCGGCCGTGGTCCGGAGTCTCCAGCAGGCCGCCTTGTGGGACGAAGTGAAGGACCGGGTGGACGCCCCGGCAATGTCCCTTTCGGGCGGTCAGCAACAACGACTGTGCATCGCGCGGGCGCTCGCGGCCGAGCCCGAGGTCCTCCTCATGGACGAACCCTGCTCGGCGCTGGATCCCGTCGCGACCTCCAAGATCGAAAACCTGGTCGCCGAGCTCAAGAACCACTACACCGTCATCATCGTCACCCACAACATGCAGCAGGCGGCCCGGGTGGCCGAGTACACCGCATTCCTCTATCTCGGCAAGCTCGTGGAGGTCGGACCGACCGAGGACCTCTTCGAGCGGCCGAAAGAGCGGCTGACGGAACAGTACATCACGGGAAGGTTCGGATGAGCGAAGACCCCTCTACGGAGCCCGAAGCGCCACGCGGAGCCGATACCGAAGTCCGCCGCCTGAAGAACCGGGCGAAGGAGATGGGCCAGTGGGCGCTCTCGATGGTGCACGACGGCTGGGAGGCGTTCCGGACCGGCAACCTTCCGGAGGCCCAACGGGTGCTGGACGGCGACTCCGCGCTCGACAAGTTCGACGAGGACTTGGAGCACGAGATCATCAGCTTCCTCGTCCTCCGGCAGCCCGAGGCGGTCGACCTGCGCACCGCCGCCGCCCTCCTCAAGATCTCGACCCACTTGGACCGGATCGGTCGCCTCGGGTTCAACATGGCCCGGATCACCACGCCCGAGCTGCCGTCCGAGGTTCCCGAGATCGCGGCGGTCCTCCGTTCGATGGATGAGGTCGTCGAGTCGATGGTCCAGCAGGCGCTCGACGCGCTGGTCGGGGACCAGGCGGCGCTCGCGATGGGGCTGTTCGTGCGGGACGACGAGGTCGACCGGATGCACCGCGAGGCTAACCGGCCGGTGGTCCGGGAACTCATCCGCGACCCGTTGTCGGCCGTCCACCTCTCCAACGAACTGCTGGTTGCCCGTCACTTCGAGCGGATCGCCGACAACGCGTGCAAGATCGGGGAGAAGACGATCTACGCCGTCACCGGGCAGCGTCGCTCGGAGTACCTCCCTCGCCACCCGTACACGCCGTACGTCCTCGAGACCCACGGACCGAAGTAGGCGCTCGGACCGACCACGACGGGATCCGGACGACCTCGATTCCTGCGGGGCTCGGGAAATGGTCGGCCCGCCGGAACTCCGGTGGCCGCACGCGAAAGCTCATTAGACGGGTCCGGGCCTGCCGGAGCGGACAGGCCCGGCACGCTCCCGTAGTCTAGTCCGGTCAAGGATTCGGCGCCTTCGACGCCGTAACGCGGGTTCGAATCCCGCCGGGAGCATCCCCCGGGCCGGGCGGACCGGACGTCGGAACCTAGAGTTCGGGCTCGCTCGGGAGCAGGGAGATCAGCGAGGTCCCGGTCTCTCGGGGCGTGTAGTCCTGGATGTATCCCCCGTAGTACGGCACGCGGGCGGACACCACCGCCCGGAACGCTTCTCGGAGGTCCGCGTCGTCGAGCCCCCGCGTCGGGATGAGGTCGTCATTGCGGTTGAGGCATCCCTTGAGCTCGCCCTTGTGGGTCACGCGGATCCGGTGGCAGTGCAGGCAGAACTCCGGATTCCGCACGGGGTCGACGACCTCGACCTCCGCCCCCTTGAAGAGGTAGATCCGGCGGTGGTGCATCTCGCGGACGAGGACCTTGTCGGCGCGGGCCTCCAACCACCGCTTCACGCCGTTGATGTCGACCGACCAGTCACGATGACCGACCAGCTCGGGCATGAACTCGATCAGCTGGAGCCGCAGGCCCTCCGACCGGCTCGCGAACTCGATGAGCTCGGGAATGTGGGGGAGCGTGGGGCGGAAGACGACCAGGTTGAGCTTGACGGGCGTGAGCCCGACCCGGAGCGCGGCCTCCACCCCCGCGAGGACCGGTGCGAGCGAGCCGCCTCGGATCTCGCGGAACGCGACCGGTTCGAGCGAGTCCACGGAGACGTTCACGCGTTTCAGCCCGGCGTTCCGAAGGCTCTCCGCCCGCCCCGCCAGCATGGACCCGTTGGTCGTCAGTGAGACGTCCTCGATGTGCCGGACCGTTCGGGCGATGACCTCCTCCAGGTCGGCCCGAACGAGTGGCTCCCCGCCCGTGAACTTCACCGAGCGGATGTCGAACTCGCGGGCGGTCCGGACCAGTCGTTCGACCTCGAGCGGGGTCATCTCCTCGCCGTGCGCGGCCGCCGGCCGGGCCGTCGGCCCCAATCCCTCGTCGTGGCAGTAGACGCAGGAGAAGTTGCAGCGCTTGGTCACGCTGATCCGAATGTCGGTGACCCCTCGCCCGTACGAGTCGACCAGCATCGTGCCCTCTGGAGCGGCCTACCGTGTTTAGACTTGGCGCCTGCGCCCCGCGGGAGTCGAAGCCCGGATTCTCGGTCCGGGCGTGGGAGGCGCGCCGACGCGGCGCCCCCGGCCCGGACCGGCGCTCGATTTCGCTCGTCGGGACCGGCAAATCTTAAAATCGAAACCCCTCCTCCTTCGCTTCGGGTTCCAAACGCCCGTGCCGGCGCGTGCCGCCGAGGTCGAGCGTCGGGGCACCCTATTTCTCGAGGACGGGACCCGATTCGACGGCGCAGGCCTCGGCGCGCCGGGACGAGCGCGTCGGCGAGGTCGTCTTCACGACGGGGATGGTCGGCTACCCCGAATCGCTGACCGACCCTTCGTTCCGCGGCCAGATCCTGACCTTCACCTACCCGCTGATCGGGAACTACGGCGTTCCCCCGGCGGGCGCGGCCGACCACTACGGCCTGCCTCAACTCGAGAGCGCCGGGATCCAGGCGAGGGGTCTCGTGGTGCGAGGCACGACGAAGGCGCACCACTGGACCAGCGGTCGCTCGCTCAGTGCCTGGCTCGAAGAGGAGGGGGTGCCGGGGATCGAGGGAGTGGACACCCGTCGGCTCACCGAGCATCTACGCGCCGAGGGGGTCGTGCGCGGCGTGCTCGACGTCGGACCCCGGGGCGACCGGCCCACGGACGACGAATTACAGGCGGTGATCCGACACGCTCCCGTGTACGCCGAGGAGCGGTTCATGGCCGAGGTCGCCCCGAAGCACGCCGCCCTCCTCTCGGGGCCGGGGGGGCCGATCGTCGCCGTTCTCGACTGCGGGATCAAATCGAGCATCCTCCGGGCGCTTCTCGACCGCGGCGTTTCGGTCCTGCGCCTGCCGTATGACCACGAAGTGCCCACGAAATGGGAGGGGCGCCGGGTGCACGGCCTCCTGGTCGGGAACGGACCGGGCGACCCGACCCAGCTCGGGGTCACGGTCGAGGAGCTCGCGCGACCGGCGAATCGTCGCCTGCCCACGCTCGGGATCTGCCTCGGCCACCAGCTCCTCGCCCTCGCGCACGGCGGCACGACGTTCAAGCTCAAGTACGGTCACCGAGGCCAGAACAAGACCATCCTGTTCCCCGACGGGCGGGCGCTCATCGTCAGTGAGAATCACGGCTACGCCGTCGACCCGAAGTCGCTCGCGGGCTCACCTCTCCGGCCGTGGGCGACCAACCCCGACGACGGCACCCTCGAAGGTCTCCGCGACCGAAGCGGCCGGATCCTCGCGCTCCAGGGACATCCCGAGGGCCATCCGGGACCGCAGGAGGCTGGGTTCGTCTTCGACCGATTCGTGGCGAAGGTGAAGCGGTCCGCATGACGGTCCACCTGCCCCGCAAGGTGCTCCTGCTCGGGAGCGGCGCGCTCAAGATCGGAGAGGCGGGAGAATTCGACTACTCCGGCAGCCAGTGCCTCCACGCCCTCGAGGAGGAGGGCATCTACACGATCGTCGTCAACCCGAACATCGCGACCCTGCAGACCGACCCGCCGCGCCTCGGTCGGGTCTATTTCCAGCCGCTCACACCCGAGTTCGTCGCGCCGATCCTTTCCGAGGAGCGGCCGGAGGGGATCCTCGTCTCGTTCGGCGGCCAGACCGCGCTCAATTGCGGTGTCCAGCTGGCCGAGAAAGGCGCGCTCCGCGCGTCGGGCACCCGGGTCCTCGGAACCCCGCTCTGGGCGATCAAGGCCACCGAGGACCGACAGAAGTTCGTCCGCATCATGGCCAAGGCGCGGGTGCCGACCCTCCCCAGCCGGGCGGTCTACTCGGTCGAGGCGGCGCGCGACGCGGCCAAGGAGCTGGGGTTCCCGGTGATGGTGCGGGTCGCCTACACGCTCGGGGGAAAGGGCGGCGGGGTCGCCCACACCTGGGATGAGCTCGGGGAGGTCGTGGCGCGGGGGCTCCGCGCGAGCCCGGTGGGCCAGGTCCTCCTCGAACGGTACGTCGGGGCGTGGAAGCAGCTCGAGTACGAGGTCGTCCGGGACGCCCGCGGGAACGCCCTCACCGTCTGCAACATGGAGAACGTGCTCAGCATGCGCGTGCACACCGGCGACAACATCGTGATCGCCCCGAGCCAGACCCTCACCGATCACGAGTACCAGATGCTCCGCCAAGCCGCCCTCCGCGCCGTGGAGGCGTGCGGGATCATCGGGGAGTGCAACATCCAGTTCTGTCTCAACCCGGCGAACGACGAGTACCTACGCGATCGAGATCAACGCGCGCCTTTCGCGGTCGAGCGCGCTCGCGAGCAAGGCGACCGGCTATCCGCTCGCCTACGTCGCGGCGAAGCTCGCGCTCGGCTACACCCTCCCCGAGCTGAAGAACCGCATCACCGGCGTGACCACCGCCTGCTTCGAGCCAGCGCTGGACTACGTCGTCGTCAAGCTCCCGCGCTGGGACCTCGACAAGTTCGAGCGCGCGGACCGTCGCCTCGGACCCGCGATGAAGTCGGTCGGCGAGGTCATGGGGATCGGCGCGTCGTTCCCGGAGGCGTTGTCGAAGGCGGTCCGCATGAGCGACCCACGCTCCGACCTCGTCCCGCCGTCGGAGGTCCGCGCGCCCGCGGCGATCCTCACCGACCTCGCCAGCCCCACGCCCGATATCCTGTACCGGATCCTCGAGGGGCTGCGGGCGGGCATCCCGCCCGCGGACATCGGCCGCACCGCGTGGGTCGACCGCTGGTTCATCAACTGTCTGGGCGAGATCGAGGCGGTGCACCGGGACCTGACCGAGGCGCCCGCGGGGAGCTTCTCTCCTGACCTTGTTCGGCGCGCGAAGGAGCTCGGCCTCTCGGACCGGGCCATCGGCCGCGCCGCCCGCCTCGACGAGGAGGAGGTGCGCCACCGGCGGCTCGAAGCGGGGATCCGGCCGCGGACGCGCATGATCGACACGCTGGCCGGTGAGTGGCCGGCCCGGACCAACTACCTCTACCTCACCTACCGCGCCGACGCGGACGACGTGGGCCCGATGCCGGACGGTTCGATCCTGGTCGTCGGAGCCGGGCCGTACCGCATCGGTTCGAGCGTCGAGTTCGACTGGTCGACGATGAACCTCGCCGACGGGCTCCGCGCCGAGGGCGTGCCGGGGGTCGCCGTGCTCAACTCGAACCCCGAGACCGTATCGACCGACTACGACCGCTCCGACCGGCTCTACTTCGAGGAGATCACGCTCGAGCGGGTGCGCGACATCACGGAGGCCGAGCGGTTCCGGGGCGTGGTCACGTGCGTCGGCAGCCAGCTCGCCCAGAACCTGACGCCGCTCCTGCAGATGTGCGGCATCCCGGTGCTGGGGACGTCTCCGGAGTCGATCGACATGGCCGAGGACCGGGCGCGCTTTGCCGGCCTCCTCGAGCGCCTGCGCATCCCGCAACCCGCCTGGCGGGCGTTCACGACGCTCGACGAGGCGAGCCGGTTCGCCGACGAGGTCGGCTACCCCGTCCTCGTCCGCCCGTCGTACGTCCTGAGCGGACAGGCGATGCGGGTGATCTGGGGCCGACAGGACCTGGGACGCTTCCTTTCGGAAGCGACCCGGATCTCGCCCGAGCACCCGGTCGTCATCACGAAGTTCATCGAGGGAGCGGACGAGGTCGAGCTCGACGCGATCTCGGACGGGGAGCGCGTGCTGGTCGGCGGGATCCTGGAGCACGTCGAACGCGCGGGGATCCACTCGGGGGACGCGATCTTCTGCCTGCCGCCCCGCCACACGCCGCCCGAGGTGCAGGCCCAGCTCCTCGACGCGGCCGGCCAGCTCGCGCGCACGCTCGCCATCCGGGGGCCGTTCAACGTCCAGTTCCTCGTCAAGGACCGCGCCTACCAGATCATCGAGCTGAACCTGCGCGCGAGCCGGTCCCTCCCCTTCCTCACGAAGGCGACCGGCGTGCCGCTCCTGCGCGAGGCCGCGCGGGCCATGCTCGGCCGTCCGATCTCGCGGGAGGGGGTCGCTCCGCTCCCGCCCGGCCGCTTCGGCGTCAAGGTCCCTCAGTTCTCGTTCCTCCAACTGACCGGTTCGGACCCGCTCCTGGGGGTGGAGATGCAGTCGACGGGAGAGGTCGCGTGCTTCGGACCCACGTTCGCGGACGCGCTCGTGAAGGCGCTCGTCGCGACCGGCGTGCGCCTCATCGCCCGCCGCGGGTCCGCGTTCCTCTCGGTCGGCGGCCCGCTCCTGAAAGAGAGAGCTCCTCCCGGTCGCCCGGCGATTGCGCGGTCTCGGCCTCCGCATCGCGGCGACCGAGGACACGGGCGCCTTCCTCCGGTCGCGAGGGATCCGCGGGGTCCGCATCCTCCACAAGGTCTCCGAGCCCGACCGACATCCGAACGTCCTCGAGGAGATCGACCGCGGGGGGATCGACGTGCTCCTGAACGTCCCCCTCTCGCTGACACAGGAGAAGTTCGAGCGGATGCTCGAGGACGAGTACGTCCTCCGCCGGCGGGCCGTCGAGCTCGGCATCCCGCTGTTCACGAGCCTCGAAGCGTTCGGGGCCTACATCGAGGGGTTCGCCTGGCTCGAGGAGCACCCCGTCACGGTCGACGCTCTCTACGGCAGCGAGGAGAAGGGCGCGGACGGGGGCCCCCCTCGGGGACCGCGTGGGATCCCCGTGGTCCCGCGACCCGCCGACGCCGGAACCGGCGCCGCGTAGCGGCCGGCGCACGCCCCGCGCTAGAGCGGGAACTTGGAGACCGAGTACTCGGGGACGACCGTCGAGGTGTCGAGCACCTCCGGGATGCCCCGGATGCGGTCGGTGACGAAGTCGAGGACCCGACGCTTGTTCGAGTCGGACGACGGGAAGTCGAGCACGACGAGGATGTCCCAATCCCCGGTTAGGAAGTGCAGCTCCTTGACCTCGGGGAGGGTCTCGAGCAGCGTGCGGATCCGGTCAAGATCCCCACCCTTCACCTTGAGGTAGGCGAACGCGCGGACGCTCTTCAGCTCGGTCGGCATCAGCTCGGCGAGCCGCTCGTCGGTGAACTGATCCACGCCCTCGAGGCGGGGGCCCTTGGACGATATCAGGACCGGGAAGTTCTGGACGCCGCGGAGGCGCTCCGCCACGAGGCGCTCGAGTCGCCCGACCTTCTCGACATCGACGACCCGGATGTGGTAGCCGCGGTGGGACGCTGTCTCCTCGACGAGAGCGACACATCGGGCCTGGTCGTCGGAGAGGAAGAACACGGGGGAGTCGCCGACCGACACCTCCTCGGTCGGGCGCGATGTGGGCGCCGGGACCGCCCCGCTGGTCGGGGTGGGAGGACGGTAGAAGGTCGTGACGGCCTTCTTCGATTGGACGTAGAGCACGAGCTCGCGTGGATCGTCGGCCATGACCGAACGCGCGAAAGCGGGGGGGCCTACTTAACACTCTCTTGCGCGGGGCCCCCGCCCTCACGGGCGGGGGAAAAGGTTCGGACGGGCGCTGGCTCCGAGGGGTCGGATCAGTAGCGCTTGTAGGAGTCGGACCGCTCGCGGCCGCCTCCGCCACCACCGCCGCCGCCGCCGCCACCGCTGCCACCGCCGCCGTAGCCGCCGCCGCCACCACCGTAGCGACCGCCGCCACCGCCGCCGCCGCGGTCACGGTAGCCACCGCCACCGCCGCCGCCGAACGACCGGCGCTCGCTCTCGAACTCCTGCTGGCTCATGTCGAGAGTCTGGTTGATCTCGCCGAGCACCTCGGTCGACTTCGAGAGGTTGCCGTAGCGTCCCACGTTGAGGCGCATGTGTCCGCGCACGAGGGACACGTAGCCGTTGTCCACGAGGATGACCTCGTCCTTCTGGATCGAGCCGATCTGCTCGTTCCACAGGGAGAGGGTGATGACCGCCGTGTCGTCGCCGACCACGGCCTCGCACACCTTCCGGGGGTCGCCGAACTTGCCCATTACTTCCTTCGGCTCTCCAATGCTGATCACCTTGGCCAGCACGTTCACTTGCTTCGAGTTCGGCGTCAGGTCTCGCACTTTTGTCAGGGGTTTGTCCACCATCGGTCTCGCCTTCTTTTGCTTCGCCTTTCGCGTTGCGTGGGAACCTTGGAGTTCGACTCTATCTCGCGGACACTCGTCGCAAAAGTAGGACGGGCGGGACGCTCGATGGGGGCTGGCTCGCGGATTCCTCTGGGGCCCCATGAAATCAGAGGCCATATAAAGAACGCGCTCGGCGCGGGAGACGGGGTTGGATAACTCGGGAGGGCCCGGAGTCGCGTGGCCTCCCGACCGGCATCATCCTTTTGGCTTCGGTCGCCCTCGGAGGGTTGGACCGGGTGTGAACCAGCGCGCCGACCTTGGGGTTCACTATCTCCTTCGGGGGGAGTACGACCGCGCTGTGCGGGCGTTCTTGGATGTAATCCGGGAGGATCCCACCGACGCGTCCGCCTGGTCGTACTACGGGATCAGCCTCGCCCACATCGGCCGCGCCGCGGAGGCCGAGGCGGCCCTCGCCCGCGCGATCGAGCTCTCGCCGTCGAACGGGGAGTCCTGGTTCCATCTCGGGGTCGCGCGCTCCCTCCGCGAGGAGTGGACCGATGCGGCGAGCGCGTACCGTCGCGCTGTCGCGCTCGCTCCGGAGGACATGGTCGCCTGGCACCGCCTCGGGGTCGCCCTCGCGGAGTCCGGGGAAGAGTCGGGCGCCTCCGCCGCGTTCGAGCGCGCGCTGGTGCTCTCCCGTTCGATCCCGACCGACGAGAACGAGCCGGTCCCCCGCGCGCCGTTCGACGACCACGTCGAGGAGTCCGGGGCGCGGGAGGGCTCTCGGGAGGCCAAGAGCTGGCTCGACCTCTCGCTTTCGCTCCTCAGCCTCGGCGACGAGGATGCCGCCATGGCCGCCTACGAGCGGGCCTACACGCTCGACCCGACCCGCGCCCAGAGGTCCCTGTTCCGACCGATGCTTCGGCTCCTCACCGCCGTCAAAGGGGGTCCCGACGAGGGCGAGGAGGAGTATCCCCGCCCGCTCCGGCCGCGCCCCCACACCGGTGACGCCCGACCCGAGATCCGGTAGCGCCCGCCTAGAGGACCTTCGGGGCCTCGGTGATGATCGTCGACTCGGCCCAGCTCTGGACCTTGATCCGCGCCTCGGCGTGAGCGGCGTAGAAGGCGTGGATCCGCTCGAGCACGCGCGACTTGCACTCCCCGCAGAGGAGGGCGCCCGACCGGCAGTCCCGGGTGACCTCCTGGAACTCGCGGTCGTCCTTGGAAAAACGGGTCCTCCACAACGCCCAGACGGAGCAGATCTCGGGCGTCGCACCGAGGCGGCGCTGCTCTTCGACGGTCGCCCGACCGCCGGTGAACGCGCCCCGCACCTTCCGCTCGACCGTGGAGTGGCTGTCGTTGAGGAAGAGGGCGTTGTCCTCCCGGTCCCCGGTGGTGCTCATCGCATTCTCCCCGAGCAGACCGGGTAGCATCTGGCTGTGGAGGAGCGCCGGCTTGGGGTAGCCGAGCCCTTCCGCGATGTCCCGCGAGACCCGGAAGTGCGGATCCTGGTCGATCCCGCACGGGATGAGGCAGGGGACCGACCTCCCCTCGGCCCATGAAGGCCAGAAGCAGGGGACGGTCTGGAGCGCCGTGTAGAAGACGAGGCCGATGTTCGTGCTCGGCTCGAACCCGAACACCGCCTTCACTGTCGAGTATGGGATCTTCCGGGCCACCCGGATCGCGAGCGGGTAGAGCGCCGCGATCGAGCGGGAATCGAAGAAGACGTGGGTCCGCTTGGGGTCGAACCCGAGCGCGAGGATGTCGTACAGGTTCTCCATCCCCCAATACGCGGTCTCCTCCCGGGTCAGCCCGGAGCGCGCCCAGAACTTCTCGTCGTCCGTGATCTGGATGAACATCCGGACCCCGAGGGTCTTCTGGAGCCACCGACAGATGTCGAACGACACGAGGTGCGAGGTGTGGAGCGGCCCGGACGGGCCCCGACCGGAGTAGACGAAGAACGGCGAGCCCTTCTGGTACAGGTCAAGCAGCGCACCGAGGTCTCGGTGGGAATAGTAGACCCCACGCGAAAGAAGCGGGGGAAGCTCGCCTCCGGCGATTTGGTGGAGGCGGGCGAGCAGGTCGGGCGTCAGGTCCTGGGTGCCGAACAGCTCGCGCAGGCGCTGGTAGTCGATGCGTCCCTTGACCTCGTACGGGGTGACGACGAAATCTTCGGCAGGGACCATGACGTCGCCCCTACCCTTCAGGGAACGTGATCTTGGAGAGGATCTGCTCCCGCTCGGGCAGGGGCACGCCCGCGGAGCTGAGCGCCTCGGCGACGCACGCGCGGGAATGGTCGTGGTAGATCGTGTGACCGCACGAGGGGCAGGTCGCGTACCCCTGGATGAGCCGCCGCAATCCCTCCCGGGACGACGACGAATCGCGCCGGGCGAATCGGTCGACGAGGAACGCCCCCCCGGTCGCATTCTCGAGGTTCGTCAGCGGCACGCGGACCGGTTGGTTGCAGACCGGGCAGCGGGCCGGGTTCCGGCACGTGCAGGTCATGGAGGAGAAGGTACCTGTCGGGCCTCCCTATTAAGAGCGCGGCGCGCCGGTGGCTGGCCCGGCCCCGACCCGAGCGCTTCCCGAGGCTCGACGCGAGGATTCGGCCATGAGCGAAGAGGACCAGGAGCGCGCGGGGGAGCTCGGCTCCGTGATCCTTGAGGTCCTCCGCCTCCTGAACAAGTCGGAGGCGGAAGGAAGCACGGTCGACGGCCTCGAGCACGGGGAGCTGCTCGCCCTCCTCTGCCGGGGGATCCACCCCGAAGCGAACGGCGCCGAACTCGACGAGGCGCTCGCGACGCTCCTCGGCAACCGGATGATCTCGGAGCTGGACGACCCCGAGTTTGCCTGGGACCGGGGCCGAACGGTGGGACGCCGCTTCGCCCTCGCCCTTCCCGGAAAGGAGTACCTCCTCTTCCGACTCGAAAAGGCAGGGCGTATCGACTGACCTCGCGCGGGCGGCTCGGCCGTCCGGCGCCCTTTATGTAGCGGGACCGAGCGTTATACTCGCGTGGACTCGAGCGAGCCCCCGCCGGACCCGGTGCGGTCGACCCTGGTCGCGGTCCTCCAGCAGCTGAACCGGGCCGAGTCGATCAACGAGGGCCGGGCGCGCGAGCAGACCCTCGAGCTCAGCGAGATGGAGCGCCTGCTCTCCCGATTCTGGGCCGTGGAACAGGGCCAGGTGAAAGTCCCGCTCGCGCTCGGGCTCCTGGTGCGCAACGGGCTCGTCGAGGCCCGGGTGACCCCCGCCAATCCGTCGGACCGGGGCGCCCCGGCGCGGGCCGTCTACCAGATCACGGCCGAGGGGAAGGCGTTCCTCGTCGAGGTCCAGAAGTCGAGCGACCGGATCCCCTGACGAGAGGATTCCCCGCCCGTTCCCCCCGTTACGTTAAGTAACCGACGAGTTGTCGGCGCGAGGCCATGTCGCGGATTCACTCCGGACGGAAGGGACGGGCCGGTTCGCACCGCCCCTACCCCCTCGTCAAGCCCGAGTGGGTCACCGCGAGCTCGGAAGAGGTCGTGGAGCAGGCCGTGGCGCTCTCCAAGAGCGGCCAGAACGCCGCCCTGGTCGGCCTCACCCTGCGGGACCAACACGGGATCCCGTCGTCCCGAGCCGTCACGGGGAAGCGCCTGGCCGTCGTCCTGAGCGAGAAGGGGATCCGCCCCGAGATCCCCGACGACCTGCAAGCCCTCTTGAAGCGCGTCGTGCACCTCCAGCGCCACCTCACGACCCACCCCAAGGACCTGTCCAACCGCCGGGGCCTCGCTCTGATGGAGTCGAGGATCCGTCGCCTGGCCCGGTACTACCGGCAGCGCCGCCGACTGCCCGAGAACTGGCGGTATTCCGCCGCGGGCGCGGCCCTCCAGGTGGAGTGATGCCCTCGGGCCCCGATTCGTTCGTTTCGGACCCCCAGTACAGCCGAGAGTTCGAGCGGGCCCGCGGGCTCGTCCTCGCCCACCCGCGCCGCTGGCGGGTCATCTACCACTACGACGCGGATGGGATCGCGAGCGCGTCGTCCGCTGTCCGGGCGTTCGGCCGCCTGGGTTATCCGGTCCAGTTGACGCCCCTCATCGGCGTCGAGCGGGAGAAAATGCAGGTCCTCCTAGCGGCCACGAAGGGACCCGTCCTGATCGTCGATACGGGAGCCGCCTGGGTCGACCTCTATCCGGCCCACCCGTTCCCGGTCGTCGTGCTCGACCACCACACCTACGCTGGCGCGCCCCATCCCCCGGACTTTCCCCCGCACGTGGCGTTCGTCAACCCGCTCGACTGGGGCGTAAACGGGATGAGCGAAACGTGCGCGGCGACCCTCACCTGGCTGTTCACCGTCTTTCTCGACCCGCTCAACTGGGACAACGCGGCGTGGGGCGTCTCGGGCGCGATCGGCGACCGCCAGCACGTCGGAGGGTTCCACGGACTCAACGGTCTCCTGGTCGACGAGGCGGTCCGGCGCTCGGTGCTGGCCCGTCGCCCGGGAGTGGCCCTGCTCGGCCCCACCGTCGGGGCCGCCCTCGCCTCGAGCATCGACCCGTACTTCCGGGGGCTATCGGGCCGACGGCCGGCGGTCGACGCCTATCTGCAGGGGATTTCGATCGACCCGGAGACCCCCCCCATGAAGCTCGCCCCCGAGGCGTCGCAGCGCCTGGTCGCGGGCCTGCGAGCGCGCCTCGAAGCGAGCGGCGTGCTTCCAGAGTTCGTGGCCCTCCTCGACCAGGAGCGATGGTTCGTTCCCTCGCTGGGCCGGGACGCGGAAGAGCTCTCGAACCTGCAGAGCGCCACCGGGCGGGCCGGAACCCCCGGCCTCGGGGTCGCGATGGCCCTCGGCGATGCCCACGCGTTCGAACGCGCCGAGATCGAAGAGGCGCGGTGGCGCTCCGGCATCCTCCGGACCCTGGTGCGCCTTGAAGAGCAGGGCGTAAATGAGAGGACGGCGCTACGCTGGTTCGAGAGCCAGGAGACTCCCCTCGCGGGGACCCAGGCCGGCATGGCGATGATCTACCTTCTGCCCCCCGACAAGCCCGTGGTCGTCTTCTCGGGCGGCGGGAACGGACCGATCAAGTTGAGCGGACGCGGCACCCTCCGGCTCGTCGCGAAAGGGCTCGACCTCTCCGATGCGCTCAGCCGGGCGGCCAGCGCGGTCGGGGGCGAGGGCGGAGGCCACAAGGTCGCGAGCGGGGCGACCCTTCCGCCGGGCACGCGGGACCGCTTCCTCGAAGAGGCGGACCGCCTCATCGCCGCGCAGCTCCACCTCGGAGGGTCGACATGACCGGCGCCCCCGCCGAGGCGACGCCGCCCCCCATCGACCGCGTGAACGACCACGCGCTCGAGGGGGAGATGCACAAGTCCTACCTCGAGTACGCGATGAGCGTCATCGTCGGGCGCGCCCTGCCCGACGGGCGGGACGGCCTCAAACCGGTCCAGCGGCGGATCCTCTGGTCGATGTGGGAGTCCGGAGCGACCCACGACCGGGCGTACCGCAAGAGCGCGCGAACGGTCGGTGATGTCCTGGGCAAATACCACCCGCACGGGGACCTCGCCGTCTACGACGCGCTCGTCCGGATGGCCCAGCCGTTCAGCCTCCGCTACCCGCTCATCGACGGGCAGGGGAACTTCGGCTCGATTGACGGCGACTCCCCCGCCGCGATGCGGTACACCGAAGCACGCCTGAGCGCGCTCGTCGAGGAAATCCTCACCGACCTCGAGAAGGAGACGGTCGAATGGGCCGACAATTTCGACGGGACGTTGAAGGAACCCCTGGTCCTCCCCTCGAAGGTCCCCAATCTGCTCGTCAACGGCTCCGCCGGGATCGCGGTCGGAATGGCGACCAACATGCCGCCGCACCGCCTCAACGAGATCGTCGACGGCCTCCTCCTGCTCCTCGAGCGGCCCTCCGCGGACCTGGACGACCTCATGAAGGTCATCCCCGGCCCCGACTTCCCCGGGGGCGGCTACCTCTCGTCCGAGGGGATCCGCGAAGCGTACGCCACCGGGCGCGGCACGCTTCACCTCCGCGGGACCGCCGACATCCGCGAGCGGGACGGCAAGGACGAGATCGTCATCACCGAGATCCCGTACGAGGTCAACAAGTCCTCCCTCCTCCAGCTGATCGCCGACCTCGTCAAGAACAAACGCCTCGACGGGGTCACCGACCTGCGCGACGAGTCCGACCGGGACGGGACGCGGGTCGTCCTCGAGCTGCGGCGGGACGTGCCGGCCGAGATCGTGCTCAACCGGCTCTACGAGCACACGCCGCTCGAGACGAGCTTCGGCGTCATCAACCTCTGTCTCGTCGGCAACCGCCCCCGCGTCCTGCCGCTGAAGGACCTCCTCGAGCTCCACCTCGCCCACCGGCGGATCATGCTCACCCGTCGGACCACCTTCGACCTGCGCAAGGCCACCGAGCGCCTCCACCTGCTCGAGGGGTTCCTCACCGCGATCGACCACATCGATGAGGTGATCAAGATCATCCGGCGCTCCAAGGACGCCGGCGTCGCCGAGACGAGCCTCATGGGCCGGTTCCTGCTCTCGACCGAGCAGGCGAAGGCGATCCTCGACATGCGCCTCTCCCGGCTTACCGCGCTCGAGCGCGAGTCGGTCGAGACCGAGAAGGCCGAGAAGGAGGCGCTCACCCGCCACCTCCAGGCGATCCTCGCGGACCCAAAGCTGCTCGACGGCCTCATCGTAGAGGAACTGAAGGACCTCAAGACGCGGTACGGCGACGACCGCCGGACCCGGATCGTCCCCGAGTTCACGGCCCGCACGCTCGAGGACCTCATCCCGGACGCGGACGTGGTCGTCCTCGTCACGCGCGACGGGTACGTGAAGCGCCTCCCGCTCGAACAGGTACCGCCGCCAGCGCCGGGGCGGCCGCGGCCTCGGCCAGATCGAGACGAAGGAGGAGGATTTCGTCATCCGCACCTTCGTGACCCGCACCCACGACGACGTCCTCTTCCTGACGACCCTCGGCCGGGTGTACCGCCTCGTCGCCTACGAGCTCCCGGAAGGGAGCCGACAGTCGAAGGGCAAGGCGCTCATCAACCTCCTGCCGAAGCTGAAACCGGGCGAGCGGATCCAGACCCTCCTGCCCCTCCACGACCTCGGCGCCGAGGGCTCGCTGTTCTTCGCGACCAAGAAAGGGATCGTCAAGCGCACCACGCTCGACCAGTTCCAGAACATCCGCACGAACGGGATCCAAGCGATCCTCCTCGAGGAAGGTGACGAGCTCGTCGACGTCGCGCTCGTCCCGGACGAGGCGACCGAGACCCTCCTCGCGACGCGCGCCGGTCAGCTCGTCCGGTTCCCGCTCAGCGAGGTCCGCCCGATGGGCCGCGCGACGTACGGCGTGATCGGCGTCCGCCTCTCGGAAGAGAAGGGCGACAGCGTGGTCGCGATGGCCCCGGTGAGCGCGAAGTTCCCGACGCTCCTCTCCCTCACCACGACCGGGTTCGGCAAGCGGAGCCCGACCGAAGACTACCGGAAGACCGCGCGCGGCGCGAAGGGGGTCCGCACGATCAAGACCGGAGGTCGCAACGGTTCGGTCGTGGCGGTCCTGCCGACCACCGACTCCTCCGAGATCCTCGTCACGACGAAGAACGGGATCACCATCCGCATGGTCGTCAAGGGGATCCGCTCCCAGGCGCGGAACACGCTCGGCGTTCGCGTCATCCGCCTCGACGAGGGTGACGAGGTCCGCGACGCGGTCGTCCTGCCACCCCCCGACGAGGCCACGACCGCGGACGTCCCTTCTGGACCGACCGACGCCCCTCCGGCCGAACCTCTCCCGGAGCCCGACGGCGACGACGAGGCGGGGGGGACCGAGGACGAAGGCGAGCAGGAGGACGACGATGCGCCGCCGACCGCGGGGTAAGCGGATCCTCGTCTGCCCGCAGTGCCAGTCGAGCCAGATCGTTCAGGCGAACGCCTCGATCACGGGTGCGGTCTACCACTGCCTCAAGTGCGACTACCTGGGGGCGCTCGTCCTCGAGATCGAGGTCGACCAGGACGGGAAACCGGTCCAGTGACCGAACGGACGCCGCTCTAGGGGCTGGCGTCCAGCGACCTGGGAACTCCGCCGCGGCCGCGACGAGGGCGAGCGCCCGTACCGTCGGGCCGACATCGTGCGTGCGAATGAGCTCGACCCCCTGCTGCGCCGCGATCACGGCGGCGACGAGGCCGGCCTCCAGACGGGCGCCGGGGTCACTCTCCCCCGTCGCCCAACCGAGGAACGACTTTCGAGAGGCGCCGATCAGCACGGGGAAGCCCAACCGTCGGATCTCCCCCGCGTGCACGAGCAGCTCGAGGCTCTGCTCGGGCGATTTCCCGAATCCGAGGCCCGGGTCGACCACGATCCGGTCCGCCCCGATCCCCTCGGCTCGGGCCGCGTCGATCCGGTCGGCCAACCATCGGCTCACTTCGCCCCGAAGGTCCGCGTACGTGAGGTCGTCCTGCATCGTGGCCGGGACCCCGCGCATGTGCATGATCACGGCCGCCGCTCCCGTGCGGGCGATGACGCGCCGCATCGCGTCCGACCGGAGCCCTTCGACGTCGTTCACGATGTCCGCGCCCGCATCGACGGCGAGCGCGGCGACCTCCGCGTGACGGGTATCGATCGACACGGGAACGGAGACCCGCCCGGCCAGACCCCGGAGGACCGGTTCGACCCGCTTCCACTCGACGTCGGCCCGAGACCGGGGCCGCCCGCGGCCGCGTGGACTCGCCGCCCACGTCGATGAGGTGCGCCCCTTCCGCCACGAGGGCCTCGCCGTGAGCGATGGCCTCCTTCGGGTCGAGGTAGCGGCCGCCATCCGAGAACGAGTCGGGCGTGACGTTCACGACCCCCATCACGCGCGGGGGGCCGGCCAGGAGGATCTTCCGATGGGCGCCCACGAGTTCGCGGACGGCCGCGCGGGGGGGAGTTCCGCTGACCCTATCGCCCACGGGAGCCCCTTGCGTCCGAGAGAACCTCGTGATAAAAGCCGCCGGCTCGGCCGCCCTTCCCTCCTATAGTCGGTAGCGGCCTCGCGCCGGGACCGATGTCGGGTTGGCTCGTGGCGGTGGAGGGCCCCTCCGCGGCAGGGAAGAGCCGGACCGTTCGAGCGGCCGCCCGACGTCTCGGGGTCACGGCCCTTCCGGAGGCCTACGACCGGCTGCGACCGCGCCCCCCTCTTTCCTGGGCGACGAACGCGCAACTGCTCCGGCTGGAGCAGGGACTCCTCCGCGAGGACGCTCGACGCTTTCGCGAAGGACGGCGCCTCGCGGACGCCGGCGCGACCGTCCTCGCGGATACGGGATTCCTCGGCCCGCTCACCTACACGGCGGGGCTCGTCCGGCAGGGCCTGGCTCCGCCCTCGGTGCTCCACCGACTCGTCCGGACGGCACGGACCTGGGGCGCCGCGGGACGATGGGGTCTTCCGGACGCCATCCGATTTCTCCGTACGCCCGGCGCCGAACGGCGGCGAAGGGCGGCGTCGGACCCGCGAGGACACCCGTCCCTCCTTCAGGCCCGACATCAATCGATCGCGCGGGACGAGCAACGGTTCTACCGAACGGTCGTCGCGCGCGAACTGGGTCCGCAATTCCGATATCTTTCGGGAACAGGTTCGCCGGACGGGGTCGTCGACCGACTCGTCCGCGCGCTCCCGCGGTCCCACGGGCCGACCCGCAAGATGTCCTGGAAGCGGATCCTCGACGCAATCGATGCCGAGCAAGGCGTTCCATGACGTCTCCCACGAGGGCTTAACCGGGGCTCCGCCCTCGGCAGAACCGGGCGTCGGTGGGCGAGATCCTCCTGGGCACCAGCGGCTGGGATTACCCGGAGTGGGTCGGCCGGGTCTACCCCAAGCACGGAACCTCGGACAAGCTCCGCTACTACGCCGGACTCTTCTCGATCGTCGAGGTGAACTCGACCTTCTACCGCCTCCCTCCGCCCGCCGTCGCAGCGACGTGGGTGCGTCGGACCCCGGCGGGGTTCCGCTTCGCGGCCAAATTCCCTCAGACGATCACGCACGACCTCCGGCTCGTGGGGACCGACGAGGAGCTGGGCCGCTTCCTCGCCGTCCTCGAGCCGATCCGCCGGGCCGGCAAGTTCGCCGCCGCCCTGCTCCAGCTCCCGCCGTCGCTCGCCTTCGAGCCGGCGACCGTGCGGGCGTTCTACGAGACGCTCCCCCGGGACCTCCCGGTCGCGGTCGAGTTTCGCGAGCGGTCGTGGGTCGCGCCGGAGTCGTTCGAGCTCCTGCGCGAGTACGGGCTCGCCTACGTCGTGGCGGACGAGCCGCACCTGCCCGCCCAGCTGGAGCTCACCGCGCCGTTCGCCTACGTGCGCTGGCACGGGCACGGCTCGCCCCTCTGGTACGACTACACCTACTCGCCCGCCCAGCTCGAGACCTGGGTCCCCCAGGTGCGCACGCTCGCCGAACGGGTCCCCGTGCTCTACGGGTTCTTCAACAACCACTTCCGCGGGGACGCGGCGATGAACGCGCGCACCCTCTCCGAGATGCTCGGCCTTCCGCTCCCGCCGGGCCGGGCCCGGCTCGATTGAGGTCGGATCGAGCGGCCGTCGAGCGTTCGTTCCGGGCCGCGTCGGACGGGGAAACGCCCGTCCCCGGCCCGTTTCAACTCCTCCCGAGCGGTCGCTTTAGAGCCGCCGAGGCCGTCGAACGGTCCCGGTGGTTCGATGCTCGATGTCTTCGCGGTCCCCGACACCCTCCTCGGAGAGGAGCCCCTCCCGGCCCCGTTCTCGCCGCCGGAGGAGACCCGGGTCCGGCCGCCGCGCTTCCCCGCCCGGTTCCGCCTCGCGCCCCGCCTCCATCGCGCCCGCAGCGCGGTAGGGCTGCCGTCGTCGCCCGCGCTCTTTCCCTGGCTCGCGCGCCGCTTTGCCCCGGGCCAGCTCACGCTCTGGACGGGCGCCCGCGCCGCCCTCGACCCGGTCCTCGAGCTCCTCTACGCCGGGAACGCGCTCGGCCGCGGTCGGATCTCGCTCCTCGAGGGGTCGAACCATTTCAACCCCTACCGGCTCGGCGAGGTGGGCCGCGGGCTCGGCGTCGACGCGGCCGAGGTCCTGCGAGCGGATCCGTCTCGCCCGCTCGTTCACGGCCTACCAGATGGTGGCGCTCGTGGACGCCTGGTCGACCGAGGCGCGACGGCACCCGCCGACGCTCCTTGTCGGGCACGACCTCCCGGCCGCCTTCTCGATCGACGACATCCCCGAGGACGAGCGGGCCGCTCTCCTCCGCCACGTCGCCGGGACGCTGCGCGACCTCGCCGAATCGCTCCGGGTCCCGCTGCTCCTCACGCTCGACCCGAGCGGCGCGACGAGCTTCCCGGGGCTCGGCGACGCCGGGCCGCCGTGGTGCGACCTCGTCGCCTTCTCCCGCGGACCCGGGGCGCTCCGTCTCCGGGCCCTCCGGGACGACGCCCGGCTCGCGCTCGTCGCGCGGGCTCCGGGCCAGCACGGCATCGAAGAGTACGGCGGCGGTGCCGTCGGGGAGGTGATCGCATGGGACGCACCGTCCCGACGTACCGCCAGGCCCTCGAGGAGCGGCTGAAGCGCTGGGACGAGTTCGCGCGCCTCCTCACGACGCCCGAGGAACGGGCGGCGTTCGAGACGCTCCGGCTCGGCGCCCGTCGCTACGTCGCCCAGGCGACGTACGTCGGGAGCCCGGACCTGCTCGAGTCGATCCTCCTCTCCGTCCTCCTCGACCTCGCCCGCCGCCTGCCCGCGGACGAGGCGATCCGGCCGGCCCGCCGCTAGCCGTGGCGGCGTTCGCCGTCGCCGGACGCTTGGCTCCTCGACATCACGGAGAGCCCGGACGGCCGTTCGGTCGTCCTCTGGACGAAGGAGCGGACGACCGCCCGGGTGCGGCGCACCGCGGTCGAGTTCCGGCCGCCGTTCTTCGTGGCGGGGACGCGGAGCGACCTCGCGGAGCTCGGGCCCCGCCTCGCCGGACGCGCGGGGGTCGAGCGGATCCGGCGGGTCGTCCTCCGCCCGTCGATCTTCGACCACCGGCCCCGGACGGTCCTCGAGGTCACGCCGGTCCGCAACGCCGCCCGCCGCGCCCTCGCCCGCGTCGGTCGACGAGCTGGGCGGGTTCGTCCGCTACACCCTCTTCGACGTCGACCTCTCCCCGCCGCAACTCTACCACCTCGCCCACGACCTCTACCCGTTCGCCCCGGTCGTAGGGTACGGCGCCGCGATTCGCGCGACCGAGCCCGCGGAGACCGTCGACTACGTTCCCCCGCCCCTCACCGTCGCCCGCCTCGCGGTCACGCTGAGAGGGCCGCACCGCGGCCGCCTGCCGCCGGCGGAGGGGCGGATCGCCGCGGTCCGGCTCGGCGACGCCGACGCTCGAGGGGCCGCGAGGAGGACCTCCTGCGCGCGCTCGTCGGCGAGCTCGCGCGGCACGGACCCGGACGTCCTCCTCACCCGACGGCGGCGACGCGCTCGACCTGCCGTGGCTCTACCGGCGGGCCGCGGCGGTCGGCCTCGGCCCGGAGGAGTTCGCGCTCGGCCGGGAACCGGTCGGCTTTCGCCCGGCCCGCGCCGCCCGCTCGTTCGAGACGTACGGGCGGGTCCTGTACCGCGCGGCGACGTACCCGCTCCCCGGGCGGTTCCACCTCGACCGGGAGGCCTCGTTCCTCTTCGACGACGCGGACCTCGCGGGGCTCGTCGACGCGGCCCGGCTCTCCCGGCTCTCGCTCTCGACGGTCGCCCGCCAGTCGCCGGGCACGTGCTTCACCGCGATGGAGATGGCGGAGGCGCTCCGCCGCGGGCTCCACGTCCCGTGGAAGAAGAACCGGCCCGAGTCGTTCCGGCGCGCCGACCGCCTGGTCGCCGCCGACCGGGGCGGGGTGATCTTCGTCCCGCCGGTCGGCGTCTTCGAGCCGGTGGACGAGTTCGACTTCGCGAGCCTCTTTCCCGCACGATCATGGTCCGGAAGAACCTCTCGGCGGAGACGCTCGAGTGCCGGTGCTGCCCGGAGAGCCCGCTCCGCGCCCCGGGCTCGGCTACCGCTCGTGCATCCGGTCGCGTCGGGCTCATCCCCCGGACGCTCGAGCCGCTCCTCGCCCGGCGCCTCGCCTACAAGGCCGCAGTGAAGAACCCGGCGCTTCCGGCCGAGGAGCGGGCGCGCCTCGTCGGACCGGGTCAAGATGCTGAAGTGGATCCTCGTCACGGCGTTCGGCTACCAGGGCTACCGGAACGCCCGCTTCGGGCGGATCGAGTGCCACGAGGCGATCAACGCCTACGCGCGCGAGCTGCTCGCCGGCCTCGTCCCGGCCGCCGAGGCCGCCGGCTATCGGGTCGTCCACGGGATCGTCGACTCGCTCTGGCTCGCCCCGTCCGACCCCGACCGGCCGCCCGACCCGGAGGCGTTCGCCCGGACCGTCAGCCGAGCGGGTGGACCTGCCGCTCGGCTACGAGGGGCGGTACCGCTGGATCGTCTTCCTGCCGGCCGTGACGCACGGGCTCGGGGTGCCGAACCGGTACTACGGGCTGTACGAGAGCGGGGAGTTCAAGCTCCGCGGGATCGGAGGGCGGCGACACGACACGACGGGCCTCGCCCGGCGCTTCGAGGCCGAGATGCTCGACCTGTTCCGCGCCGCCGCACGGACCGGACGAGTTCCGGGCCCTCCTGCCGCGGGCGCTCCGCCGCGCGGACGGGTTCGCGGAGCAGGTCCGCGCCGGGGCGTGGCCCGTCAGCGAGCTCGTCATCTCCGCACCGGCTGGGGCAGGCGAGCGACGCGTTCGTCACGTTCACCGACTCGGTCGCGGCGCTCCGCCAGCTGGAGCGGGCCGGCGCCCCGCGGCAGCCCGGCCAGATGGTCCGGTACGTCGTCCTCGACCGGACGAGCCGCTCGGTACCGCGAGCGGGTCCGGCCCGAGGAGTTCCTCGAGGGCGGGGAACGGTACGACCCGGACGCCTACCTCGAGCTCCTCGCGCGCGAGGCGGAGACGCTCCTCGCCCCGTTCGGCGTCGTGCGGGACGACCTGCTCGCACGGTGGGGGTACGGCGGGGCGGCCGAGCGCGGCCCGTACCGCTCGTCGGAGAGCGTCGCGCAATCCGTTCTCGAGGGAGACACCGCGACCGGGCGGACCTTTTAGCCGCCCGGACGGTGGACCCGACGTGGCCCTGCGCCCGCGTCGCCCGGCCCCGTCGCGTCCACCGGCCCGCCGAAAGGCCGCCGGACGCACGACGCGGACGCCAACCCCATTGCCTCCGTCCGAACGGGCGGCCGCGATCCGAGCGACCGTGCGCCGGGGACGCGTCGAGGACCTGACGCCGCTCCTCGTCGCCCTCAGCGACCCCGTCGCCGGGATCCGTCAGACCGCCGCCATCGCGCTCGGGCTGCTCGCGGACCCGCGGGCGGCGACCTCGCTCGCCGCGGCCCTGCAGGACCCGGACCCGGCGGTGCGAAGCAGCGTCGCCGAGGCGCTCGGGCCGGCCGGCGCCCCGATACCCGAGCGGCCCTGGAGGCCGTGCTCGCGGACCCCGACCCCCACGTCCGGCGGAAAGCCGCGGACGCGCTCGCGACGGCGGCGGACCCAGGGTCGGTCCCCGCGCTCGAGCGATGTCGGCAGGACCCGGTCGGCGAGGTGCGCCTCGCCGTCGCTCGCACGCTCGGCCGGATCGGGACCCCGGAGGCTCACCTCGCGCTCGAAGGATGGCTCACGGACGCGTCCGACCGCGTCCGACGCGAGGCGGTCCTGGGCCTCGGCCGCGCCGGCCGGCCCGAGGTGCTCCAGCGCGTGCGGGCGATGCTGGACGACCCTTCGCGACGCGTGCGGGCGGCCGCCGCCGTCGTCGCCGGTCGGCTGCACGACCGCGAGGCCGTCCCCCGACTCCTCGAGATCCTGGCCCAGAAGGAGACCTGGGAGAAGCCGTCGGTGCTCGTCGCCCTCGGGCGGATCGGGGACCGGCGGGCGATCGCCCGGCTCGTCGAGGCCACCGACAGCCCGCAGCACTGGCTGCGCGTCTGCGCGGTGCACGCGCTCGGGGAGCTCGGCGGAGTCGAGGCCCGGGGCGCCGCCCTCCGCGGACTGGCCGACACGGCGTGGCCGGTGCGCGGCGCGGCGGCCATCGCGCTCGGTGCGGTCGGGATCTCCGAGGACCTCGGACTCCTTCTCGACCGGCTGGAGGACGATCACCCGTGGCCCCGCCGCGGTGCGACCTACGCGCTCGGCCACCTCGGCCTCGCCGCGGCCGCGCCCCGCATCCGGGAGGAACTGGCCGACCCGGCGCCCGAGGTCCGCTTGGCCGCGGTGTGGGCCCTCGGCCGTCTGGGAGACGACGGCGCGCGGGAGGAGCTCGTCCGCCTCCTGCGCCACGGCCCGTGCCTCGAGAACGACCCGGCGCCCGGCGCGGCGGAGGACGTCCTCCGTTCGGACGCCGAGAGTCGGCTGTTCGACGCGATCGTGCAGGCGCTCGGTCGCTTGCCCCACGGCGCGGACGACCCGGTGGTCCAGAGCGCCTTGCTCGCGGCCCGGGCCCGGCTTCCGGACGAGGAGCTCGACCGGTCTCGCCCGGCTGCCGTTGCCCGAAGTGGTGGACGACCGGCCGGTCCCGACGCTCCGCACGCTCTTCGAGACCGCGATCGTAACGCCGTTCGACGAGGACGGCGCCGGATGATCCGGGACTTCCGGCCGGCCGACACGCCGGTCCTGGTCGATTTCCTGACGACCCAGTTCCCCGCCGAGGAGGCGATCATGGGGTCGCACCCGGACCGGTTCTTCAAGGTGGTCCGTCGCGTCTACCGATGGGACACCCGGCTCGTCGTCGGCCTCGCCCGCCTCGTCGGGAAACCGATCTACCGGTTCTTCGTCGTCGACGAGGGAGGACGCGCGGTCGCGACGACGATGCTCTCCTTCCCCGGCCCATCCGTGTACATCAGCATGGTCGCGACCGACCCGTCGGTCCGCCGACGGGGGTTCGCGCGCGCCCTCCTGCTCCGCACGCAGGAGCTCGCCCGGAAGCTCGGGCGAAAGTACCTCGTCCTCGACGTCCTCGCCGACAACACGCCGGCCCGGACTCTGTATGAGGGCCGCCTCGGGTACCGGACGCTCCGCGAGACAGCCTGGTTCGTGCACGACCGCGCGGCCGACTTCGGCGGGGAGCGCTCCGTCCTCCCTCCGGGGGTCCGCCGGTACAAGCGGTCGGACGAGGCCCCCCTGCTGGCCCTGGCGAAGGCCCAGACCCCACCCGAGGTCGTCCGCGTCCTCCCCCGGAAGACGACGGGGCTCGCGGGTTCCCGGTTGGAAGCCCGGCTCTTCGAGTCCGAATCCGCGGCTTGGGTCGTCGATCGGGGCCACGGACCCGAGGCGGGTGTCGGGACCGTCCGGAGCCCCGATTCGGACGCGGCCCACGTGACCGACCCGATCATCGCCCCGACCGCCGACCCGGCGCTGAGTCGGAGAGATGATCCGGGCCGCCGGTGGCTGGTGTGCGGCCCGCCGTGTCCCGAGGATCGCGGGGCACGTACCGATCTCGAACGTCACGGGCCGGGCGGCCCTCGAGAAGGAGGGGTTCCACGCCGGGCTCTCGGTCTGGACGCTCTACCGACCCGTCGACCTAGGCATCGGACGCCGGAACAACGCCGTCGACGTCTACCTTCTACCCGCGGTGGTCGGGGGCGGTCTCGGCGACATCGAGGAGACGCTCGCCGCGGGGCGTCGCCTCGCGAGCGCGGGGTTCCGCATCCGACTCTATCGGCGCGCAGGCCGCCCACTCCCGCGCTCGGTCGAGGGACCGTGGGACTGGCCCCCGGTGGAGAGGACCCCACCGGCTTTCGCCCCGGGGGTCCGCCGCTCTCACGGTCACGCCCGCCTGGGGCATCAGCGCGGCCCCGTCGCGCGCCCGGGGCGTACGGTCGGGGCGGTCCCTGGGAAGACGAGGTGAAGGCGATCGAGGCGGCGTACGGGCCGGACCGCGTCCTCCACGCGAGCCTCGAGGAGTTCGCCCGGACGCTCTCGATCACTCGGGAGAATCGCGAGCGGCTGCGTGAGGGCGGCGTGCGATCCCGGGCGATCGAGGGTCGGCTCCGCGCGGCGCGGAAGGCGGGCGAGGTCGAGCGGTTCCGCACGGCATTCCAAGAGTTCCGGGCCTTCGACCGGCCGAATGTGCTCCACCTCTTCGCGACGTTCCGTCCGGACCCCGGATTTGCCCGCGAGTTCCCGAACTCCGTCCAGACCGGACCTCTCTGGCCCGGTCGGTTTCGACGGTCGCAAACGACCTTCCGCCCGGGTCGTCCGGCCCGAGTGGGTCTGGTACGCGAGTCCGGCGAGCGCGGAGCGGATCGCGCCGGCGGTCGCGGCCGGCCTCGCCGCGGCGAGCCCAGGGACTCGCCTCTGGATCCTGACGCCCCGTCCTTGGACGGTCCCCCTCCCGGACGGCTGGGTCGAAGTGACGTCTGCTCCCGTCCCTCCAGCGGAATGGACCGCCCGCTTCGCGAAGGCGCGGATAAGGATCGTGACCGGGAGTCGGACGCTCCTCGAAGCGATGGAACTCGGCGGTCCGTTCCTCTACTTCAACGGGACGCTTGGTGAGGGTCCTCGCCGGCGCCGGCATCGCCCGGAGAAGATCGCTTCCCTGCTCGACCTCGCCACCCGGATGGGCGTGGAGCGACCGCTCCGGACCGACCTCGCGGATTTTGCGAGGGGAAGACGAGTGCACGAGATCGTCGAACGGGCTTCGCTCGGAAAGGACGGTTGGTCGAAGTTTCCGCGCCGCTGGCCGGTCGCGTCGTTCGTCGCGCCGTTCGACGACCTGGGGGGCCTTCTCGTGCGCGTCGCGCGCGCGCTCGGCCGCGACAGAACCATCGCGTCCGATCTCGTCCGTCGCGTCCGTGGCGGCCGGGCTCCCTGAGCGGTCGGGCAGTCGAACGATAAATCGGAAGGGGGGCTGCCCCTCGCATCATGTCGCCGGAGACGCCGACTCCGACCGCTGTGGGCCGGGCGCTCGTGGAGCGGGCCGTCGCCCTTCGCCGAGGCGAGGAGCTCGTGGTCGCGTCCTGGACGCACACATTGCCGTGGGCCACGGCGTGCGTCGCGGAGGCCCGACGGCTCGGCGCTCGGGCGACCCTCTTTCTCGAGGATGAGGCGACGTTCTGGAAGAGCGTCGAGATCGCGCCCGCGACCCGGGCGTGGTCCGGGATTCCGGCGGCGATCCGAACGGGGCTCCGCGAAGCGGACGCCCTCATCTACTTCGCCGGCCCCGCCGACCGGCCCCGCCTGCACGCGCTCCCCCTCGCGCAGCAGTCCCCCTTTCACGGGGCCTCCGAGGCTTGGCTCGCGCTCTGCCAGAAGGCGAACGTCCGGGGGGTCCGCTGCCTCCTCGGGTACGCCTCGGACGCGCAGGGGGAGCGGTGGAAAGTCCCGGGTGCGCTCTGGCGCAGCCAGATGGTCCGGGCGATCGTCGAGGGGAACGCCTCCGCCATGGCGGCCACCGGCGCCCGCGCCGCTCGCGCGCTCGCCGGAGGACGAGAGCTTCGGATCACCGCGCCCAACGGCACCGATGTTCGGCTCCGGCTGCGCCGCCGGTCCCCCTGGGTGGATGACGGTCACATCGACCGACGCGACCGGGCCCACCGGCGACAGGTGATCACGGTCCCGGGCGGCACGGTCGTGACGGCCATCGACGAGCGGTCGGCCGCCGGGACGGCGATTGCGAACCGACCGAGCTTCCTCTCCGGCGGCCGGGTCGACGGAGGGCAGTGGGATCTCGAGGGAGGCCGGCTCGAAGGAGTATTGGTACACCAGCGGCACGGACGCGTTCGAGCGAGAGTTCGCGAATGCGCCCCGGGGTCGGGAGGTTCTCGGTCTCTTCGCCGTCGGGCTCAACGAAGCGCTGCCGGTCGGTGTCCCGCAGGCCGAGGACGCCTCCGCCGGGACCATCACGCTGGCGATCGGGGGGAATTCCGCGTACGGCGGGTCGAACGCGTGCCGATTCCTCTCCTGGATCACGATCGGGGAGGCGACGGTGGCCGTGGACGGCACGCCGCTCGTGGACCGTGGCGAACTCGTCTAGTGTCTCGCGCCCGCGACTGGACCGCGCGTTCTTCGACCGACCGACGAGGACCGTCGCCCGGGACCTGCTCGGCTGCCAGATCCATGTCTCCGCCGAAAAGGGTGTCCGCTCGGCGACGATCGTCGAGGTCGAGGCCTACACCGCGCGCGACCCGGCGAGCCACGCTTTCCACGGGAGGACGGCCCGCAACCGGTCGATGTTCGGTCGCCCCGGGACGCTCTACGTTTTCCGGATCCACCAGGTCGTTTGCGCGAATCTGGTCACGGGGGCGGGCCAAGCCGTCCTACTCCGGGCCGGCGCTCCCTTGGGGGAGGTCGGAGGGAATCCATCGGGTCCGGGCCGGCTCTGTCGGTTCCTCGGGATTTCGATCGCCGACGACGGGACCGACACCTGCCGAAGCTCCCGAGTCTACCTCACGGCCGGTGTCGGTCGACCGCGAAGAGTTCCGATCCGCGCGAGCCCGCGGGTGGGGATCTCCCGCGGCGTAGAACGCGAGTTGCGATTCAGCCTCGACGGAGACCCGTGGGTCTCGCGACCGCGACCCGGCGGTCGGCTCACTTGAGCTTGGCCCAGTCGTAGCTGCGCCGCCGGGGGCTGGCCCCGAACCCGCACGACGAGCAGACCGCCTTCTGACGGTGGAACGCGTGGCGGCCGCAGCGGCGGCAGATCACGTGGACGATCTTGCCACCGCGCCGGGACGGTGTTCCCTTTCCCATGGTTCGTACCTTCCTACGGTGAGATGTAGACGATCGAGTCGCCGCGGACGAGCGTGACGCCGCTTCGCGGGGTGACCTCGTCCTTCACGACCTCTTCGGCCGAGGAGAGGAGGAGGTTGAGATGCTGGTCGTAGGCGTCTAGGACGCCTCGGTACGAGCGTCCGCCCTTCATCTCCACCAGCACGCGCTTGTGGAGGCTTTGCTGCAGGACGTCGAGGGGCCGCATAGAGGAGGCCGGCGAGGCCGGGCGTCCTTCTTAACGGTTGCCGCGGGGGGTAGTGGCGTTCCCCCCGGTTCGCCTTGGGGCCGCCCGGGGGCTTCTATGCGACGGCCGCGGGACCATATAGACGCACGATGTTCCCCCCGCGGCACGATGCGCCGGCGCGAGCGGCCTCGGGAGTGTCGCGCAGAGTGCCGACGCGCGGAGTAGTTCCATGGCAAGCGATACGAGCGGATCCGGGTCGAGTGGAACCTGAGCGGCGGTCGGGTGGGCGCCTTCGCGGTGCTCCTGCTGCTCGACTTCCTCCTCATCCTCGTGATGCTGGGCACGGACAAGAACCTCCAGACGGACTTTGGCAATCCCGCCGTGTCAGGGTACTACGCCCACTGGTACGGCCTCCTGGTCGAGGGAATCATCGACCTGATCCTAGCCGCTGGGCTGCTCGCGACCGTGGCTCTCCCGGCGCTGCGGGGACGGACGGTTTCTTCGCGACGGGGCATCGTCCTGCTCGGGGTCGTGTGGAGCGTTCTCGCCATCGTCGCCATGGTCGGGATCGTGGAGACCTACCAGCAGGTGGGTTTCTCCTCGGCGAGCCAATTCGCCCAGTACCTCTTCGGGACCACCGCGTACCCGGGCGCCCTGTCCTACATCCCGTGGTTGTATGACGCCTTGCTGACCGTCTATGTCCTGACCGCACTGGTCGGCGTGATCGCGCTGATGAAAGTCCGGACCACTCCGGGACGCCCCTCCTCCGCGTAGAAGGACCTTCGCGCCGGAAGGGACCCTACCGACGACTCACCGGGTCCGAAGGGAAGACGAACCGGGGCCCGGTGATCCTCGCCGCCCGGGCGAGGGTCGGGGGATCACGGCGGGCGACGCCCAGCAGTATTCGGGGCTTCGGCCGAGAGCGAGCTGGCGACGCCAGAGAGTCCCCGGGGGAGGCTTGTCGCGGCCGCTCTCTAGCGCCGTGCGAGCTTCGGAGGAGAACCATACCAGGCGGTCGCCCGGCCGGGGAGGGCCGGTCGGGCTGCCGCGTAGAGGGCACCCCACCCGTCGGCGGCCCGTCGCGCGATCGCCCGATGAGAACGGACCCAAGGGGCACGATAGGCGACCTCGCGGATCGGGTCGAGGGTCCGGAACCCTTCGACCAAGTACCAATCGACGTACACCGGCCGGATCGAGCGCTCCCGCCAGGGAGCCGCCGGAAGTTGGAGCGCCACACTCTCCAGGAATCCGGTCGGGGGATTCCGCATCAGCCCGACATGGAATCTCCGAAGGGCATCTTCGTACCGACCGGCGAACCACGTCGCTCCTGGGTCGATGGAAGAACACGTAGGCGAGCCGCTCGGTCCGCCCTCGGGGCGGTGGGGGCTTCGCGCGCGCCGACATGGTGGGCGCCCCCGCAGAACGGCACAATCGTAATAGGTCGGCGCGCCGGACCCTACCTCGATGGTCCAGGTCGACATCGACCTCGCCAAGTGCACGGGCTGTTCGCACTGCAAGGACGTCTGCCCCGTGAACGTCTTCGACCTGCGCCCCGGGACCAGGTCCCGGAGGTCGTCGACGACCCGACGGTCGGCGCGAAGTTCCAGTTCCGGGGCGAGAAATCGCTCGCGGTGAACGGGCCGGAGTGCATCGTGTGCGAGGCGTGCCTCTTCTCGTGCGAAGGGGAGTGCATCCTCATCACGGACGACGAGAACCACGTCCACTTCTCCGTCTACGAGTGAGGATGTCCGGTTCCCCGCGCGCAACGACGGTCGCGACGGCGCCTCGCTCGAGGGGATTCTCCGCCGTGCACGTCCTGCCGGAGCAGTCGTTAAATACGCTGGGACCCCGCGGAGAACGTCATGGCCGAGAGGACCGACGAGCCCCGTCGCACGGTCGTGCTCGGCGAGCGCGAGCTCGCGATCGGGTTCCGCTCTGATCGGCCTCACGGACGTGCGCGAAGTCACTCCCGAAAACTCGGTCGCGGAGTTCCGAAGCGCGATGAGCTCAGGGGAGTTCAATCTCGTGATCGCGAGCCAATCGATCCGGGCCCGCCTCTCCGAGGCCAGGCGCGTCTCCACGCGGACGCCTCCCTCCGACCGCTGGTCGTCTTCGTGCCGACCCCCGGCGGGGAGTTACGAGGTCGAGAGCATCAACGACGCTCGCGAAGCGCGTTCTCGGCGTCACGCTCGCGGTCCCGAACTAGGGGAGGGGAATCCAATGGCGAGTCGTCGGGCGGGTCTCGGGGCCGGTCGTCATCGCCGACGGACTCGACGGACGCGAAGATGTTCGACGTCGTTCGCGTCGGCTCGCTCGGGCTCGTCGGCGAGGTCATCCGACTGGTCGGCGGCCGCCGCCACGGTCCAGGTCTACGAGGACACGACGGGCATCCGGCCCGGGCGACCCGATCGAGAACACCGGTCAGGCGCTCTCGGTCGAGCTCGGTCCCGGACTCCTGAAGTCGATCTACGACGGCGTCCAGCGCCCGCTCGACGTGATCCAGAAGAGCGTCGGGGATTTCATCACGCGCGGGTTCGTCGCGCCGCCGCTCGACGAGAAGGCGGTCTGGGAGTTCACCCCGATCGCGAAGGTCGGGAGCGAGGTCGACGCCGGGCACGATCCTCGGAACCGTCCAGGAGACGCCGCTCATCCTCCACAAGATCATGGTTCCGCCCGGGGTTCGCGGGAACGCTCACGCGATCTGAAGGCCGGCAGCTACACGATCCGGGAACCGATCGGCTCGATCCAAACTCCGCGCGGGCACGCTCCCCGTCTTCCTTTCCCACAAGTGGGTCGTCCGGATCCCGCGACCGGTTCAGCAGAAGCTCGCCCCCGACCATCCCGCTCATCACCGGCCAGCGCGTCATCGATTCGTTCTTCCCGGTCGCCAAGGGTGGCACGGCGTGCATCCCCGGACCCTTCGGGAGTGGGAAAACGGTCACGCAGCAACAGCTCGCGAAAGTGGGCCGACTCGGACGTCGTCGTCTACGTCGGTTGCGGCGAGCGCGGCAACGAGATGACGGAGGTGCTCGCCACCTTCCCCAACACTTCTCGACCCGAAGACCAAGCGCCCGCTGATGGAGCGGACGGTGCTCATCGCCAACACCTCGAACATGCCGGTCGCCGCGCGCGAGGCGAGCGTCTACACCGGGATCACGATCGCGGAGTACTACCGGGACATGGGCTACGACGTCGCGCTCATGGCCGACTCGACCAGCCGATGGGCGGAGGCGATGCGGGAGATCTCAGGCCGTCTCGAGGAGATGCCGGGTGAGGAGGGCTACCCCGCCTACCTCGGCCGACGCGTGGCTGAGTTCTACGAGCGCGCCGGGACGAGTCGTCACCCTCTCGCCCGACGGACGGACCGGCTCGGTGACCGTTGTCGGCGCGGTTTCTCCGGCGGGAGGCGATACCTCCGAGCCGGTCAGTCAGAACACGCTCCGAGTGACGCGCGTCTTCTGGGCGCTCGATGCACGCTCGGCCCAGCGCCGCCACTTCCCGTCCATCAACTGGCTGCAGAGCTACTCGCTCTACATCTCCGACCTCGAGCCGTGGTACCGGGCCGAACCTCGCGAAGGACTTCGTCCAGCTCCGCCAGAAGGCGCTCGAGGTGCTCCAGAAAGAGTCGGAGCTCCAGGAGATCGTTCAGCTGGTCGGCGTGGATGCGCTCCCCGAACGGGAGAAGGGCGTGCTCGACGTCGCGCGGATGATCCGCGAGGACTACCTCCAGCAGAGCGCGTACGACGAAGTCGACACGTACACGTCGATCCAGAAGCAGTACCGGATGCTGCGCGCGATCCTCTCGTTCGGGGACCGCGAGCAGGAAGCGATCGTCAGGGGCGCCCAGGTGGGCCGGCTGCAGGCAGCTGCCGGTACGGACGAAGCTTTCGCGCATGAAGTGGATCCCTGGAGGCGGAGCTCGCGGACCAGTTCGATGCGCTCGAGCTCGAGATGGCCGCCGCCGTGACCGCCCTCACGGCGGGGGGTGCTTAGCATGGCCACGAAGCCCGCATCGACCGAGAAACCCACGTCGAGCGTGCCCGTCGACTACCGCACGGTCGACCGCGTCACGGGCCCTCTGCTGTTCGTCCGCGACGTCCAGAACGCCGCCTACGGGGAGATCGTCGAGATTAGCCTCCCGAACGGCGAGCGCCGCCAGGGCCAGGTGCTCGACTCGCGCAAGGGCCTCGCGATCGTCCAGGTGTTCGGCCCGACGATGGGGATGAACGTCGAGCAGACGAGCGTGAAGTTCCTCGGCGAGGTCGCGCGCCTCGCGGTCTCGGACGAGATGCTCGGCCGCGTGTTCAACGGGCTCGGCGAGCCGCGCGACGGCGGCCCGCGAATCGTCTCGGAGAACCGGCTCGAGATCGTCGGGAACGCGATGAACCCGTACTCGCGCGAGGAACCGAGCGAGTTCATCCAGACCGGCATCTCCACGATTGACGTCAACAACACGCTCGTCCGCGGCCAGAAACTTCCGATCTTCTCGGGGGCCGGCCTCCCGCACAACCAGATCGCGGCCCAGATCGTGCGCCAGGCCAAGCTCCGCGATTCGACCGAGGGGTTCGCGGTCGTCTTCGCGGCGATGGGGATCACGAGCGAGGAGGCGAACTACTTCCTGAGGGAGTTCGAGTCGACCGGCGCGCTCGAGCGGGCGGTCGTGTTCCTGAACCTCTCCTCCGACCCGTCGATGGAACGGGTCGTCACGCCACGAATGGCGCTCACGACCGCCGAGTTCCTGGCGTACGAGAAGGACCTCCACGTGCTCGTCGTCCTGACGGACATGACGAACTACTGCGAGGCGCTCCGTGAGGTCTCCGCCGCACGGGAAGAGGTGCCCGGGCGGCGCGGCTATCCCGGCTACATGTACACGGACCTCGCGACGCTCTACGAGCGCGCCGGGAAGATCCACGGCCGCAAGGGGTCGATCACCCAGCTGCCGATCCTCACGATGCCCGCGGACGACGTTACGCACCCGATCCCCGACCTCACCGGGTACATCACCGAAGGCCAGATCTACGTCAGCCGGGATCTACAGCGCAAGGGGATCTACCCGCCGATCGACGTCCTGCCCTCGCTCTCGCGGCTCATGAACCAAGGGATCGGCAAGGGCCGCACCCGGGAAGACCACCGCGGGGTGTGCGACCAGCTCTACGCCGCGTACGCGACCGGCAAGGACCAGCGAGCGTTGTCGGCGATCGTCGGTGAAGAGGCGCTCAGCGCGACCGACCGGCTCTACCTGCGCGCGGCCGACCGGTTCGAGACCGAGTTCGTGAACCAGCGCGCGGACGAGGACCGGACGATCGACCAGAGCCTCGCGCTCGGCTGGGACATCCTGGCCGACCTGCCCGACTCCGAGCTGAAGCGGATCCGCCCCGAGCTCGTGGAGAAGTACCGGCCGCGGAAGGCCACCCCGCCGGCGTAGGCCCCGCGGAGGATGAACCCGTGGCGATCGAGAACGTGCGACCGACTCGCCTCGAGCTCCTCCGCACGCGGCGCCGGATCGTCGTCGCGAAGCGAGGTCTCAATCTCCTCAAGCTGAAGCGCTCGGCCCTGATCGCCGAATTCTTCAATATCAGCAAGGAGGCGCTCCGCCTCCGGAGCGACCTGAAGGCCCGGATCGCCCGCGGCTACGAGGCGATCCGTCTCGCCGAGATGCGGGAGGGGCCGGTCCGCCTCGAGAACATCTCGACGCTACTGCCCTTCGTCCAGCCCGTCGGCGTGGCGACGAAGAACGTGATGGGCGTCCAGACCCCCCGGGTCGACCGCGGCGGCTACACCCCCGTGCCGACGGTCGCTCTCCTGGGCCTCTCGGCTCCCGTCTACGAGTCCGTCCGCCATTTCCAGGGGATCTACCAGGTCGTCCTCGACATCGCCGAGAAGGAGAATGCGCTCCGGCGCCTCCTCTACGAGATCGAGAAGACCAAGCGACGGGCGAGCGCGATCGAGAACGTGCTCATCCCGCGGCTCCAGAACACCGTGCGCTACATCAAATTCCGATTCGACGAGATGGAGCGCGATGCCTTCTCGATGCTGAAGGCCGTCAAGCGCAAGATGGAGGCGGAGGGAAGTGCCGTCAGTGCGTAACGCGGCCGTTCACCGGTTCCTGCTTGTGTGGCAGGTCAGCCTCGCCGTCAAGGTGCTGGCGCTGGCCGTCCTGCTCTTCGTGGTCGTGAAGCTCCTCGGGGGAATCTGATGTCGAACACGGAGGGTGCCGCCGGATCCGGCTCGCTCGATGCGGTGAAGCTCGTCAAGGCGACCGAGACCGAATGGGAGACCAAGATCGCGGCCGCCCGAAAGGCCGCCGACGCGGCCCTCGCGCAGCTCCGCGAGGCCGCGGCGACCGCCGTCACCGAAGCTCGCGCGGACGCCGAGCGCGAGCGGGCGCTCACCGTGGAGGCGACGCGAGTCACGGCCGACAAGGAAGCCGCCCAGATCGTCGCCGACGGCCAGGAGGCCGCCGAGCGCGACCGCGCGAGCGCCGGTCGCCGCCCCGCCGACCGGCGGGACGACGTGCTGGACGCGGTCCTCGGGGACCTCGCCGGGAAGTAGGGGCCTACCGATGGGGATCCTCCGGCCGGTCCGCATGTCCCGGGTCGGCATCCTGGGTCTCAAGGACGACCAGGAACGGATCCTCACGGCGCTCCACGACCTGCGCGTCGCCCAGATCGAGACGCTTCCCCCGGAAACCCTCGCCCTGCTCGCCCCCGAGCGGGGGAGCGACCTGCAGCGGAAGATCGGCGACGAGACGCTCCGGTTCCGGGGACTGCTCACCGCCCTCCCGAAGGCGTCGGTCGGTCCGCCGCACCGGTACGATACCGTGGACCAGATCCTCGAGGCGGCCGCGGGAGTTCCCATCGATGCGGAGGTCGGCGCGCTCCGTGTGGAGGACGACCGGCTCCTGACGGAGGAACGGTCGATTGACGAGACCCTCACGCTCCTCGACCGGCTCTCGTTCTACACCGGTCGGCTCGACGACCTCCGCGCCCAGAGCGTCCTAGCGTTCGTCGGGGAGACCGACGCGGAGTCGTTCGAGATGCTCCGTCGCGAGCTGCCGGCCTCGGCCGACCCGACCTTCCAAACCGGGCCGGGTCCCGATCGCACGTTCCGATTCCTCCTCGCGCTGCGCCGGAGCGGGGCCGATGCGCTGGCGAAGGCGGCGCAGCACAACGGGATCCGACTGACGCCACTCCCCGCCCTGGCCGGGACGCCTACCGAGGAGACGAACCGGTTGTCGACCCGTCGCACCGAGGTCCTCCACCGCCGGGTCGAGATCGCCGAGCGACTGGGCGCGATCGCGCGCGACTGGTACGGCATGGTGTCGGCCATCGACGAGGCGCTCACGGTCGAGAACCGGAAGGTCGAGGCACTGCAGAAGTTCGGTGCGGGGCGGCTGAGCTTCGCGGTCGAAGCGTGGGTCCCGCAGCGGGACCTCGCGCGCCTCGGTTCGGTCCTCGAGGACGTGGCGGGGGGCCGGGCGCACCTGTACGTCATCCCGACGAAGGAAGAGCCCCCGACGCTCATGGACAACCCGAGGGGGGTCCGCCGGTTCGAGTTCTTCATCCGGTTCTACTCGCTCCCGCAGGCGGACGAGTGGGACCCGACGTTCGTCTTCTCGATCGTCTTCCCGATCTTCTTCGGCCTGATGCTGGGCGACTGGGGGTACGGCCTCGTCATCCTGCTGATCTCGCTCTGGATGATCGCCGGATTCCCCGGCGCCCGCTTCCTGCCCAAGTTCGGCCGGAACTTCGTCAAGATGATCATGGGTCCCAAAGGGATGCAGCAGCTCGCCTACGCCCTGCTCCCCGGTTGTGGGGTTGCGATCGGGATCGGCCTGTTCTGGGACGCCTTCTTCGGCTACCCGCTCTTCCACGTCCTCTTCGGGTACAACCCGCCGATCCAGCCGGAGGCGAACGTCGGCCTGCTCCTGCTGGTCGCGGGCTACATCGGTCTTGCGATGGTCACGCTCGGCTTCCTCTTCGGCCTCCTCAAGGAGTACTTCCACCACCACTATCGCGGGGCGATCGGCAAGTTCGGCGGGATCCTGTTCGCGTGGGGCGTCGCGTTCGCGGGCCTCGCACTCATCCACAAACAGGCCGGGCTGGGCTACCCGGCGTTCGACGTCTTCCTCGGCCTCGCCGTCGGTGGCATCGCGGTGCTCCTCTACGGCGAAGGCGGGATGGGCATGATGGCGATCATCGAGGTCGTGAGCCACATCCTCTCGTACACCCGTCTCATCGGCATCCTGCTCGCGAGCGTCATCCTCGCCCTCGTCATCAACGTCATAGGGGCGGGCCAGATCGGCTCCGGGATCGGCTGGAAGATCGGCCTCGGGATCTTCATCATCATCCTCGGCCAGTCGTTCAACGTCATCCTCGGCGTCTTCGAGCCCGGGATCCAGGGGGCGCGTCTCATCTTCGTGGAATACTTCTCGAAGTTCTACACCGGCAGCGGACGACCGTTCCGCCCGTTCGGTGGGCTCCGCCAGCGGACCGTCTCGTCCCTCCCACCGGCGGCCGGCGTGCCGGGTCCTCTCGTGATCGGGCCGCCGCAGCACTGACCCCGTCCTCCGGGGGCGGGGTCTACTTCGTTCGGGCGGAGCACCGGGGACACGGCGGGGACTGCGCGTCGCCCGGGGCTACGAAGAACCGAACGCTCCCGCGCCCGTGGCGGAAGCACGCAAACAGGCGCCGGACGCTCCCGTCCTTCCGACGGAACGGGTACAGCCGCCAGTAGACCGTGCGGACGTCGCGGTGGGGATGCGCCCGGGCGAGGAATCGCTCCGCGGCGGGGCCGAGCTCGGGCCCGTGCCGGCGGGCGGCCCGCAGGTCCCACGCCCGGACGAGCGACGGGGCGACGTGTGGCTCCGCGCGAACCGGGCCATGGTCGAGGTCGGGTCGCGGTTCGTCCACTCGGTGTAGGTGACGACCGAGACCGCCCCGCCCGGGCACGCATAGACGCAGAGCCACCCCGGCGTCCGCGTCGTCGCGCTCCGGCCCCGGATCGGGCGGTGGCAGTGTCGGTAGCAGTGCGGGCTCGCCGGTCGAAGGGCCCGTCGGAGCAGCGGAGGGACCGCCCCCGGCCGCGTCACGGCCGCCCACCCACGATCACGGAGCGCAGCCAGGTGCTGCGGAGGAGGTCGCTCCAGGCGCGGGCGGTGCGGGGCACCTCTTCGGAGAATCCGGTGAGGAGGTGCTGGACGCGTCCGTCCGACCACTCCAGGAAGACCTGCGGGATGAGATAGTCCGGGGACGGGTCGCCGTACCGCCGAACCAGCCGGTCGGCTTCCCGCTCCTGCTTCGGTCGGTCGATGTCGAGCAGGCGGAGCGGGACCTTCAGGCGCCGAGCGAGCTTCTTTCCCTGGGTCACCGAGAGCGGTACGCAATGGGGGCACCAGGGCGCGAGCACGATCGTGAGGCGGTTCGGTTCCGGCACGGGCATCCTCCGGATCTCCGGAACCCGTCCGGCCTCTGAAAGGCTTGCGCCGAGGATCGGCCCTGGAAGAGGCGCTCGCCTACAGGCGCGGGGAGACGAGCAGCGGCTCGATCCGGTCCGCGGTGAGACCGTAGAGCCGGCCGAAGGCGACCCGCCGGACGTCGTCGCGCTCGACCTCCGAGCGGAGCAGGTAGGCGAAAATCACTCCGAGCGAGAGCGGGTAGGCGCGCAGCCGCTTCAGCTCACGGACGGCGCGGTCGCGCTCCGTGGCCGACTCGTATCCGGCGAGGCTTCCACTGGATTGGAACTCCGCGTTCCCTTCCGGGATGGACGGGAAGTGGGGGGCGAGTCGCTCGGCGAGCTCCGGGACGCCGCGCGCGCCGAACAGGTCGGCCGACTCGGAGACCGGGACGGACCCCCCGTCGATCCAGCGGGCCGTCACCTCCTCGAGCGGGAGGTTGGCTCCCTTCGCCTTGAGGAGGAGGAGGGCGTTCTTGCCATCGATCTCGCTCTTCAGGAGCTCGCGGACGATCCACTCGTCGCCCTGGAAGTACTTGACGCCGGCGAGAACGCCGCGGTAGTACTCGACCTCGAGCGCGTGGAGGATCGGGAAGATGTCGTGCGTCCGGGCGTACGCCTCGAGGAGCGGAAGGATCGTCGTGCCGTAGGCGTTGTGCCGAACGAGCTGGGTCGCGACCGCCTCGACGGTGGGCTGCTCGAGGAGGTTCCGGTAGTCATCGAGCGTGAGGACGCCGGCGTAGAGTCCCGCGGAGATCTCGCGGCTCGAGATGAGACTGTCCTCCGTGTCCCGGACCGGCCGACCCTGCGCCTTCCCGGAGAGGATCAGCTCGATGTTCTGGACGTCATAGCGGGCGAGGTAGGCGGCGACGACCAGTTCGGCCGGAGAACGGGGCGGCCTCGTACGCCTTGCGGTTCCTTCGGACGAACGTCCGGTTGATCGCGATCTCCACGAGCGAGATCCCCTGGTGGGTCGCCCGCGCCGCGTCGAGGTACGGAGCGTAGGCGGTCTCCTCGAGGATCTTCGCGACATCGGTCGGGTCGCGGGCCGCGACGAGGGAGGGCCAGATGTCCCGGGAGAGGAACGTCGGGAACTCCGGCAGCAGGCGGCCGAGCGCCGACGCGTAGGGGGACGACGCCATGGCGCCCCTTAGGAGAGGAGCTCGCGGACCCGGTCTTCGTGCAGGCGGAGCAGTTCGTCGAACGAGAGGTTCAGCCGCCGCGTCCCGTCGGCCGTTTCCGCGATGAGCCCGCCCAGGATGGGGACGGCGGTCGGGTCGACGGCCTTGCCGGCGGCCCGTGCGAGGCGGCCCGAGTCGGCGGCGCGGCCCATCACGCGGACCTGCTTTCCGAGGCGGTCGTTCGCGACGTCGACCATCCGCTTCAGGGTCGCGGGGTAGTCGTCCGAGTCGGCGTACTTCTGGAGGAGGCCCCGCGTGTCCTGGATCGCCTGCTCGAGGCGCGCCTCGCGGGCCTCGTACAGCAGTTTGCGCGCCTTGAGCTTGGCCGCCGCGATGCGCTGCGCGCGTTCCCGCGACGCTTCGGCCGCGGCCGCCCGCTCGGCGTCGGTCCGTAGGGCGGTGATCTCTGCGTCCCGGGCCGCCGCGATGCGGCCCGCTTCGGCGGCGCGCGCCGCCTCGATGCTCTGGAGTTCCGCCTGACCGCGGCTGCGGATCTCGGCGACGAGCGACTCGAGGCTCATGGCGCCGTGCCCGTCTACGAGATGATCCCGAGGAGCAGGATGATCCCCAGAACGAATCCGATGATCCAGAGCGTTTCGGGAATGACGAAGAAGAAGAGCACCTGACCGAACTTCTCCGGTTTCTCGGCGATGATCCCCATGCCGGCGGCTCCGATCCCGGACTGGGCCATGCCCGTGCCGATGAGCCCTCCGGCGATCGCGATCCCCGCGGCGAGCGTGGCGTAATCGGAAACCATAGGGGTAACCCGGGCGGGCCGAGAAGGGTCGGGTATATAACCCGAGCCACCTCGATTTTTCGCGCCCGGTCGAGGGAGAACGGCGACGCCCCGGAATGGGCCCAGGCTAAGCCGCCGGGACCGCGTCGTCGGGGGTTCGGTGACCGCGTCGGTATGCCTTCAGGGCCAGCCCGACGGAGCCGACCCAGGCCACGGCTCCCATCGCGTAGGCGGCGATGCAGACCGGGCAGACGCCCCCAATCTGGACGACTTCCACGTATCCGAAGTAGACCGAGAACGCGAGTCCTCCCGTGGTCACGAACAGCAGCAGGTAGGGGATCCACGCCTCCCGCCGCCGGAGCTCGGCCAGGGCGGCGAGGGCCAGGATCACGATGAATCCTACGATGCCCCAGACCCAGTCCTGGACACCGAGGGTCGTGGTGAGGCCGCTGTTGAGGATCTTGGTGCACGAGACGACCGAATTCACCGTGCACGACTTCGCGAGCTGGGCATCGTAGAACTCGGCCCCCGAGAACGCGGCGGCGATGATGCCGAGGCCACCACCCATGTAGACGAGCGTGCGGTAGGTACGGGTCCGCATGGGCCTAGGAGATCTGGAGGAGGTCGCTCGTCACGGCCGCCCTCGTCGAGGTGGACCAGTGGTACTGGGTCGCAAGCCAGGCCACCCCACCGCTGTTCGTCGCCCCGCACGCATGGGCAACGTAGGCCATGATCCAATACGCCTGCGGGGCGACGGCGGGCCACGCGCTCCCCGCGCTAGAGTTCTCCGACTGGACCTGGTCGAACACGATCCCAGCGCCCGTACCGCTCGACTGCGAGTAGGTGTAGCTCGCCAGGCCGGACGGGTTCGTGATCGGCGTGCCGGCGTGGATCCACTGGCCGTTGACGACGAGGAAGGGGATCGAGCTCCCAGAGTAGGCTCCCACGTAGGCGGCCTGGTAGCAGTTGCTCGTCCCGGGGAAGGTCCCGTCGCTCCCCGAGGTGTCCTCGCTGACCTGGAAGGAGATGTTGGCGCTGGAAACCTGGGCGTTCGCCAGGATGACCTCCGGCGTGCCCGCCGCCACGTCCGAGAGACTCGAGTAGCCGGTGGGAGTTCCGGTCACCGTACCAAATTGAGCCAGCGCCTTCCAAAGAGCCCAGCTTCCCGCCGAGCAGTACGGACACCAGGTAGCCCCATAGAAGAAGACGACGGGCTTCCCTCCATCCTGCCATGGCGCCATGTTCCCGTGGGTCCATCCGGGCCCTCCCTCGGTCGTCAGCGACGTGGAGGGCGGCAGATACGGGCAACCGAAGATGAGCGAGCCCGTCAGGCCGACCGCCCCCGTGAACACGAGCCCGAGCACGACACCCCCGATGACCGTGTTGCGGAAGACCTTCGACCACCGTTTCTCGGCCCGCCACAGCGCGTAGATGAGGACGAACGCCACTACGGCGAGTCCCAGTGCCACGTACCAGGATCGCCGGGAGGATCAGGCCGACCGGCGACGGAGCGAAGAACGCGACGACGAACCAGACCGCGAAGACCGGGACGAGGAGGTAGCCCACCCGAAGCAGGCTCCACTTCGATTCGAGCGCGTCGACGTTCTTCTTGCCCTTCTTCGGTGACGGTTCCTTCGACCCTACCTTGGAACGCCGGCGATGAAAGAGGACCCGGAGGGCACGGCCCAGGTCGCCGGCCCCCGGGTCGGCCGTGAAGCCCACCTTCGGGTCGTCGGCGATCTCGTCCCAATCCCAGCCCTTTGACCGTAGCTGTTCGACGCGGTCCCAGTCAACCATTCGCCCGCCCGACCCCAACGCCCCCTTTTGCCCTTTACCCTCGGGTGCGGTCTGGGCCGGAATCTCCCCCGGGGGCAAGATGCCGCTTCCCGACGGCCTTTTACCCGGGCCCCCTTCCCGGTGATCGATGCGGCTGACCTTCCTCGGCACCGCCGGTTCCTGGCCGACGAAGGAACGGTCGGCGAGCGCGATCGCGCTCGATACCGAGAAGGAGCTCCTCCTCCTCGACTGCGGGGAGGGGACGCAGCGCCAGTTCTTCCAGTCGAGCGCGTCGTTCATGCGGGTCCGCCGGATCTTCCTCACGCACTTCCACGGCGACCACTTCCTCGGTCTGCCGGGGCTCATCCAAAGCATGTGCCTCAACAACCGGACCGACCCGCTCGACATTTACGGACCCCCGGACGCCGAGGAGATGGTGGGGCGGGCGCTGCGGATGGGTACTTCACGCTCCGCTTCCCCGTGACCGTGCACCCCCTCCAGCCGGGGGAGTCGGTCGAGCTCAACGGGTACACCGTCCGGACCGCGCGGGCGGAGCACCCCGTCCCCACGATCGCCTACCGTATCGAGGAGGGGCCGAAGCGGGGTCGGTTCAACGGTGAGCTCGCGCGTTCGCTCGGGATCGAGGGCCACGACTTCGCACGCCTCGAGGCGGGGGAACCCGTCCATGTCGGCGACCGGGTGGTCCACCCCTCGGATGTGATGGGGCCCCCCCGCCCAGGTCGGTCGGTGGTGTACTCCGGCGACACCGCCCCTTGCGAGGACGTGCGACGGCTCGCGCACCGGGCCACCTTGCTGATCCACGAGGCGACCGCGGCCCAGGAGATCGAGGCCGAGGCGAACGCATGGGGACACTCCTCGGCCCGCCAGGCGGCCGAGCTCGCCCGCTCGGCGGAGGTCGACCTCCTCTACCTCACCCACTTCTCGTCGCGCTACAAGGAGCTCGAACCCTTGGAGAATGAAGCACGAGTCATCTTCCCGGGGTCGCACGCGGCGCGGGACCTCCTCGACCACCTGATCCACCAACCATGATCCGGGCCGACCTCCTCGTCACCGGCGTGGGCGAGGCGGCGACGCTCGCCCGCGGGCCCGTGCCCCGTCGCCGGGCCGCGGCGAACGAACTCTCCCGAATCCCTCACGCCGCCGTGGCGGTCGCGAACGGCCGGTTCGTGTACGTCGGTACCGAACGCGCGCTACGGAGAACCTGTACGCCTCCGACCGGGCGGCGTGCGGTACGACGCCCGAGGGGGGACGCTCGTCCCCGGGTTCGTCGACGCCCACACCCACGTGCTCTTCGCCGGCGACCGGGCGTTCGAGCTCGAGCTGAAGGCGCAGGGCCGAAGCTACGCCGAGATCGCCCGCCGCGGGGGTGGGATCCTTTCGACCGTGCGGGCGACCCGCCGAGCCTCGCGCGGTGCGCTCCTGAGCCAGACCTCCGATCGCCTGCTCGCGATGGCGGAGGCCGGCTCCACCTCGGTCGAGGTGAAGACCGGCTACGCGCTCACCCCGCGCGGGGAGGTCGACCTGCTCCGTCTCGTCCCCTACCTCGCGGAGCGCACCGGCCTGCGGCTCGTGCCGACGTTTCTCGGCGCCCACGCCGTGCCGCCCGAGTATCTGGGACGCGCCGACGTCTACGTCGACCGCCTCATCCACGAAGCGCTCCCCGTGATCGCCCGTCAGCGGCTCGCGCGATTCGTCGACGTGTTCTGCGAGCCGGGCTTTTTCTCCGTGCGCACCTCGGAGCGCCTGCTCCGGGCCGCGCGCGCGCTCGGACTCGAGACGAAGGTGCATGCCGACGAGTTCGTGCGCTCGGGCGGCGCGCGCCTCGCCGCTCGGCGGGGCGCCCGGTCCGCGGAGCACCTGCTCGCGGCGAACGGGGACGACTATCGGGCGCTCGCCCACGCTGGCGTGACGGCGGTGATCCTTCCCGCGACCGCGTTCGGCTCTTCGGCCGGTCACCGCTCTCCGGCGCGCGAGCTCGTCGACGCGGGCGTGGCCGTGGCGCTCGGCACGGACTGCTCTCCCAATTCGTGGGTCGAGTCGATGCCGCTCGCAATCTCCCTCGCCGTCCACGGCGGCCGGCTCTCCCCGGCGGAAGCGCTGACGGCCGCGACCGTCAACGCCGCGCACGCGATCGGCCTCGAGGACGCCGGGACCGTCGAGGTCGGCCGCCCCGCCGACTTCTCCGTTTTCCCCGTTCCGTCGGCCGACCATCTCGGGTACCGATTCGACGCCCGGCCGAGCATCGTTTTCCGTCAGGGAAACGCGATTTCTTCGAGGACACTCCGTCAGTAATTCTAAATAGGTGGGCTCTCCCTCCGCCGGTCGAGGTCGCCTCATGGCGGAAAAGGTCGGCAAAGAGCAATCGAAGAGAGAGAAGGGATACCTGTACTACCTCGGGAAGGACGGGTACCTCTGGAAGACCCCCACGAAGCTCAACAAGTCGGGAAAGAAGGCCCGCGTCGGGACGGAGAAGATCGTCCGTCAGGACGGGTACATGTATTTCCTCGACAAGAAGGGCTTCATCTCCCGCGCCAAGATGAAGAACGCCTAGATTCGCCCCACCCATTCTGGGGCTCTCTCCTCGCGGGGAGAGCCCAATCGTCACTTCCTTCTCGTCGCTGCGCCGACCCACCCGTGCTCCGACCGCCGGTGCATATACCGGAAACGTTTCGTCCGAACGGGACGGATGCATGGGCTGTCGGAACGACCCGGACGACCCGCGGAAGTGCGAGCGGTGCGGCTCGTTCCTCTGGGTCGCCGAGGAAGGGCTCTACTGCGGGGACTGCGGATCGGTGATGCCCTGTACCATGCGGGTCCTCCCACCGCCCGCGTCGGTCGCGCCGACGGCCCCACGCGCGTGAGGTTCGCTCCGGACGAACGGACGCTCGACTACCCAACGGCCGCCCCGGCCGGTGGGGTGGGGATCGACGGGGGCGACGCCGGTGGGTAGTGGATCCACAGCACCCGGAAGAAGAGTCCGGCGACGAGCGTCTCAGGACCAGAACGACCGGGAGGAACCACTGGGCCACCCGGCCGACCGCGGCGAGCGGGAGGATCGCGCCGAGGGAAACGACAGACGAGTGGCGGCTCGTTCGCGGAGCACCCGATGTTCCGCCAGATGGCGTGGAAGAGGACGAAGATCGGCCAAACCGCGGTCGAGCCCGAGAGGTACTGGGGATTCCCGGCGTCAAGGCGAGGAGCCAGAGGACCGGGGGTCGACGGAAGTAGGCGACGACCCGCGCGAGGAGCGCCGACTTCGGCGGGGGAGACTCCAACGTCGTTCCCTTCGGGGGGCTACTTAGTCGCACGGGTAGAGGGCCGAAGGACGCACGCCCGGACCCACGGAGGCCGGTCCGCCGGGCGAGGCCTTGGCGGGCCGTACCTCGATGAGGGATAGCATCGCTGGTGCGCGAATCCTCTTACTCCGGAACGGCCGAGACGCTTCCGGCGACGCTGCTCCGGACGCGACGAGTTCGTGGTGCGAGCTAGACGGCTTATAGTGGGGGATGCTTGGCCGCACCCGGAGGGTTTAGACGAGTGTCCCGGGTGGCACCCCTCGCGCCTCTTCCCATCACCGGCGGACGCGGAACGCTCCCTCACCAGGGGCGTTTCACGAGGTCGGCTCAGGGTTAGTCTGCGCGCGAAGGGATCGTCACTCGAGCTCGGACGCCTCGTTAGACCCTTCCGGAGTGGTCCTTAATGGCCGTATCAAAGAAGCGCGCAACGCCTTCGCCCGAGACCTCAGCCCCTCGGCCGGTGACTCGGGTGGGTCGCGAACCGATTCCCGTCCCCCGTCTCGTGCCCCGCGGGAAGACCGCGTTCGACTCGGTCTCCTGGCGTACGCACGATGCCGTGATCAAGAACGCCGAAGGCAAGGTCATCTTCGAGCAGAAGGGCATCCGCGCGCCCGCCTCCTGGTCGGAGACGAGCATCAACATCGCCGCGTCCAAGTACTTCCGTATCATCGGTGGCCGCCGCGAGACGTCCGTGGACGGCATGATCCGCCGCGTTTGCCACTGGATGGCGGAGCGTGGCCTCGAGCTCGGCTACCTCGAGACGCCCGAGGAAGTGGCGACGTTCGAGGAGAGCCTCTCCTACCTCATGGTCCAGCAGATGGCGGCGTTCAACAGCCCCGTCTGGTTCAACGTCGGGGTGCGCGAGCCCCCCCAGTGCTCGGCGTGCTTCATCCAATCCGTCGCGGACGATATGGACTCGATCCTGGCCCTCGCGACGAGCGAAGGACGGCTGTTCAAGGGCGGTAGCGGGACCGGCTCGAACCTCTCCGCGCTCCGCGGGAGCCGCGAGCGCCTCTCGGGCGGCGGGATCGCCTCGGGGCCGGTCTCGTTCATGCGGGCGTTCGATGCGCTGGCCGGCGTGATCAAGTCCGGCGGCACGACCCGCCGCGCCGCGAAGATGGTGATCCTCAACATGGACCACCCGGACATCGTGGAGTTCATCGAGTGCAAGGTCAAGGAGGAGGAGAAGGCCCTCGCCCTCATCCGCCAGGGCTACTCGTCCAACTTCGACGGGACCGACCCCGACTCCGCCTACGCGTCGATCGCCTACCAGAACGCGAACCACTCCGTCCGCATCCCCGATGCCTTCATGGAAGGGGTCGTGCGCGACGGCGAGTGGAAGACCACGAACCGGACCGACCACTCCGTCGCCGGGACCTTCCGCGCCCGCGAACTCTGGCGGAAGCTCGCCTACGCGGCCTGGCGTTGCGGCGACCCGGGCGTCCAGTACGACGACCACACCAACGATTGGCACACGTGCCCGAACTCGGGCCGGATTAACGCTTCGAACCCCTGCAGCGAGTACCTGTTCCTCGACGACACGGCGTGCAACCTCGCGTCGATCAACCTCATGAAGTTCCTCGACCCGAAGGGCGCCTTCGACGTCGAGCTCTACCGCCAGTCCGTCCGGACGATGATCCTCGCGATGGAGATCCTGGTCGATGCGTCCAGCTATCCCACCCCTTCGATCGCGCAGAACTCGCACGACTTCCGCCCGCTCGGGCTCGGCTACGCGAACCTCGGCGCCATTCTGATGCACTACGGCCTCGCCTACGACTCGGACGCCGGCCGAACGCTCGCCGCCGGCATCTCGGCGATCCTCTCGGCCGAGGGGTACCACATGTCGAGCGAGATCGCGAAGCGGATGGGACCGTTCGCCGGGTTCGAGAAGAACCGGGCCCCGATGCTGCGCGTGATGGCCAAGCACTCGCGCGCCGCCGAGCAGGTCCCGGTCAACGACCCTCGGCTCACCCCGATCCTCACCGCCGCGGTCGACCGCTGGCACGACACCGTGAAGGCCGGCGAGCTCTGGGGCTACCGCAACGCCCAGATCTCGGTCATCGCCCCCACGGGGACGATCGGGCTTCTGATGGGCTGTGACACGCTCGGCCTCGAGCCGGAGCTCTCCCTCGTCAAGACCAAGAACCTGGTCGGCGGCGGGGTCATGCGGATGGTCAACCGGACCGTCCCGGACGGGCTCTCGGCGCTCGGCTACTCCCCGGACGAGACCCGGGAGATCGCCGCCTACGTCGAACGGACCGGCACGATCGAAGGGGCACCGGACCTCGACGCCGACGACCTCACGGTCTTCGACTGCGCGCTCGCGCCGATCGGCGGCAACCGCACGATCGCCCCGATGGGGCACTTGAAGATGCTCGGCGCGGTCCAGCCGTTCCTCTCGGGCGGCGCGTCCAAGACGATCAACCTTCCGAACGATGCGACCGTCGAGGACATCGAGAAGATCTACCTCGAGGCGTGGCGCTACGGCATCAAGTCGGTCGCGCTCTATCGGGACGGCTGCAAGGCGTCCCAGCCGTTCGAGACCGGCCAGGGCAAGACGATCCCGGGCGACTCCCGGACCCCGGCCCGCGAACGGCTCCCCGACCAGCGCAAAGCGCTCACGCACCACTTCCAGGTCGGAGGGCACGACGGCTACGTCACGGTCGGGCTCTACCCCGACGGCCGCCCGGGCGAGATCTTCTTCCGCGTCACGAAAGAAGGGTCGACCGTGAATGGCCTCATGGATTCGCTCGGGATCTCGATGTCGATGGCGCTCCAGCACGGGGTGCCGCTCCGCGACCTCGTCCGCAAGCTCGCGCACCTCCGCTTCGAGCCCGCGGGCGCGACCAACAACCCGAAGATCCGCTTCGCGAAATCGATCCCCGACTACGTCGCGCGGTGGCTCGCGTTCGAGTTCCTCACCGAGGCGGACCGCCAGGCGATCGGCCTCGAGGCAGCGTCGGACGGAGGGAACGGCCACGGCCCCGCCGCCTCCGCTTCGGCCAAGCCCGCGACGAGCCAGACCGTGAAGTTCGAGACCAAGGTCCTGGACGCGTTCGCCCCCAACCCCTCGGGCGGCGTGAGCGACGACGCGCCCTCCTGCCACATCTGCGGCGGGATCATGGTCCGCTCGGGCACGTGCTACGCGTGCACGGTCTGCGGGGCCACGAGCGGCTGTTCGTAGACGCGACGCTCGTCAGGGGCTCGCGCGCCCGGTCGCCGACGTGGACGGCGCCGCCGGCTCGCCCCGCGGTTCGGCCGAGGGCGCGCCGCTCGCCTCGCCGTGGCGCGTCCCGTCCGCGTGGAAGCGGTAGTTCCGCAACGCGAGCGAGACGACCCCACCGACGACGCCGATCGCCGCCGTGAGCGCGAAGACGAACTCGTACCCCGCGAGCCGGTAGTTGTCGAACGTGAGGAACGCCGGGCGGGGTTCGGGTTGGGGAAGTGGAGGGGAACGATGTACGCCGCGAGGATCGACGTGACGAGCACCGGTCCGAGCGCGCTCCCGAGGTTCCGGAACGTCTGGTTCATCCCGGTGTGGACGCCGACCGTCTTCGGGTCGACCGAGAGGACGATGATGTTCGACATCGCGATGAGGACCGCGACGTTGCCGACCATCACCGGGATCGCGACGATCGCGACCTGGTAGTTCGTCCGGTTGAACGCGAACAGGCCGAGCGCGCCCAGCGTGATCAGGACGAACCCGAGGACCATGACCGGCTTCGGGCCGAAACGGGAGATCATCCGCCCGAGGAACGGGCCGAACGCCAGCATGCCGATCGACGCGGGAACGAGGATGAGGCCGGCGTTGAGCTCCTGGAGGCCGAACCCGGGCGCGGGTACTCGGCGAGGATGATGAGGATCGTGAACAGGAGGAACATGCTCATCCCGACGATGACGCCGTTCAGGTTCGAGACCCAGATGTTCCGCTCGCGGAGCTCCCGGAACGAGACCACGGGGTTGGGCGCGCGGGGCTCCCACACGAGGAAGACGACGAAGGCGACGAGCGCGATCGCGAAGAACTCGGGGACGCCCAGCGCGACCCCGGCGACCGAACCGCCGGTGAGGTTGGTCCAGCCCCAGTAGGCCCCCTCGGTGATCCCGAGCATGAGGAAAGTGAGTCCGATCCCGAGGGACGCCACCCCGAGCACGTCGATCTTCCGGGCCGCGCGGACCTGCGACTCACGGATCAAGAGGGCGGCGAGGATGAGGACCGTGACGGCGATGGGGATGACCGTGTGGTAGGTGAGCTGCCACCCGTAGTTCTGCGCGATCCATCCGCCGCCGACGAGGCCGAGGGCGGCGCCGGTCGCGAACATGCCCGAGATGATCCCCTGCGCCTGACCGACCTGGGCCGGCGGGAAGACCTCGGGGAGCATCGCGAACCCGAGCGGGAACATCGCCATCCCGACGCCCTGGAGGGCCCGGACGGCGATCAGGAGGTAGATCTGGTTCGGTCGGGCGACGCCCATCGCGGCGCCGATGTTGGGCGTGAACCCGGCGATGCTGACGGCGACGGCGTAGACGCCCATCGCGACCAGGAGCATGCGCTTCTTCCCGTAGATGTCGCCGAGCTTGCCGAAGATGGGGGTGACGACGACGCCGACGAGGAGGTAGGCCGAAAGGATCCACGCGATCGTGCTCGCGTCCGTGACCTGGAAGAACCGTTCGAAGCTGCTGAACGCCGGCAGGACCATCGTCTCGACGTACGTGACCATGAGGGCCATCGAGGCCAGGATGCCGAGGACGATCCGGCTGTACCGGGGGTCGAAGACCCGGGCCGGGGCGGCGCTCGCGTTCATGCCGCCTCCCGGTGCGGGCCGACCGTCGGTCCGTCGAGACGCGTCCGCAGGTCGCGGAACACGCGGGTGGCCGTGGCCACATCCTCGGGGCGGAGGTCCGAGGCGGCCGGCCGCATCACCTCGCCGATCGCGCGCCAGATGCGGGCTTCGAGGCGGCGTCCGGCCGGCGTCAGCGTGAGGTCGACGGCTCGGCGGTCCCGCTCGGAACGGTGGCGCGCGACGAACCCGGCGCGGACGAGGTGGTCGACGTTCGCACAGACCGTCGGCGGGGCGACCGACAGGTGCCGGGCCACGGCGGTGAGCGACGTCTGACCGAGGCTCGATACGAGATGGAGCGCCCAGAACTGACCCATCGTGATCCCCTCGTCCTCGAGGGTCGGCGCCACCCGGCGCAGGAGCGCCCCCATCACCTCATGGACCGAGCCGACCAGGTTCTCGGGGCTGACCGACCGGAGGGACGTGGGGGACGTGCGGAGAGCTGCGTTCATCGGGCTCCTAATGATTCCACTACCGAATAGTTAGATAATATAAGCATTCGGGCGGCTCATTCGAGCGCGTAGCGGGCGAGGTCGACGACGTCGCGCACGCGGGGCCGCTCGTCGTCGGGGGCCGTCCCGCCGCCCCAGACGGCGACGAGGGCGCCCGAAGGAAAGGCGGGGTCCCGCCCCGCGTGGAGAGCGCCGAGGGACGTGGGGGCGCCCCGACCGATGATCGCGACCATGAGCACGAGGGCGCCGAGCGGACTCGAATCGACCGTGAGCCCTCCGTCGTGCTCGGTGCCCCACTCCTCGATGCGCGCGGTGTCCTCTCGGAGGCCCGCGAGTCGCCCCCGACGGTCGGCCGGACGGGGTGGGTCGAGGGGCACGGGGCTCCAGACGATCTGTTCCCCGGCGGTGAGGAACCGGATCCCGAGCCCGGGATTGAGCTCGAAGGCTTCGACCCCCGGGCTCATGCAGCGACCCTCCGCCCTCGCCACATGCGACAATCGGGGCGGACCGAGCACGGGCCACAGACGGCGATATCCCTCTCCTTGGGGCAGTCGCCGGAGATGCCGGTGTGGCACAGGACGAAATCGTACTTGATCGGGTCGATCGGGTCGATGCGCCGCAAGGCCTCGGAGACCTCCTCGACCGCGGCCCAGGAGCGAGTGCGCCGCGCGGTGAGGCCGAGGTGGTAGGCGATCCAGTGGACGTGCTGGTCGAGCGGGACGCGGAGCTCCCCGGTCGGCACACGGTGCCAGTACCCGAGGTCCGGGTAGCGCTCTCGTACCATCCAGCGAACGAAGAGCGTCAACCGCTTGCACGGACTGCGGGGCATCTCGAGCGGACTAGGGAACAAGTTCCGATATCCCGCGGGCGGCGGGCCGACCCGTGCACGGGCGGACTCGCCTCGAAGTTCGCGGGCCAGCGAGTCGAGGCCTCCCGGAAAACCCCGGGTAGCGTAGCCGTCGAGGAACGTCTCCTCCAGCGAACCGCGACGGGCGTACCGGTCGGCGAGCACGCGCGCCAGATACTCCACCTGGTCGCCCCGGATCCAGCGGTGGCGGAACGGGGCGAGCGCGGCGCCTCGTTCCGCGGGTGGGGTCCGGAGCAGCCAGGTCTCCGGCGCCCGTCGGCGAGGTCGAGCAGCCGGGCGAGCGCTCCGCGGATGGCGGTGGTATTGCCGATGGCGAGCGTCGCGGCCAGGATCCCCAGCACCTCGGCTGAGCGCGGGTCGTGGACCCACGGCCGGATCATCGAGATCGGGTCGTCTGCGAGCGAACGCTCGAACGGGAAACCGCGGTAGAGCGCCTCCAGATGCTGAGGGAGCTCCGGCGCGGGGCGGTGTAACTCGCACGGGGTCTCGGAGCGGGGGCGCGGATTTACGTTCGCCCCGGCTTCACGCGCCGAGCGAGACCCGGGCCGCCCGGGGGGCTAACTAGGGTTCACTGCGTAGGGGGACCGTGTCGCCCGGGCGGGTCGAGATCCGGCCCACGATCGACCGGCTCTGGCTCGAGGCGGCGGCCCGACAGGACCCGATCCTCCACGCCTACGCGCTGTGGGACCTCGACCAGTTTCCGGGGCGGGTCCGGTTCGTCTCCGCGGTTCGCGGGACCTCGACCCTGGGGTACCTCCTCATTTGGCCACTGGGAGACGGAGGGACGGTCGTGCACTGGTTGGGAGACCCCGGGGAAACGGGGCTCCTCCTCGACCATCTCCCTCCACGACCCCTCATCATCCTCTGTTCCGAGGCGGGCGGACCCGCTGCGGACCGAGCGCGGGGCCCCTCCGTCGTTCGCTCCGTGCTGGCGGAGACGGCTCCGGCCGGAGCGCCGCCGCCGGGCGGGGCGCGCGACGAGATGGTCCGACGTCTGAACGGAGACGACCGGCCGCGCGTACTGTCGTTTGCCACGCGCCAGACCGAACGGATCGGCGCGGCCTATTCGGGGATCGACCCCGCGGTCGAGCCGGTCTGGGGGGGTTTCGAGGGGGACCGGCTGGTCGCTCTCGCCCGGCCCGCGGTGCGACTTCCTCTCCTGTGGATCATCTCGGGGGTCTACGTGGCGACCGACCACCGCAACCAGGGTTGGGGGCGGGCGATCGTCCGAGCCGTCATGGCCGAAGCGTCCCGGGCCGGCGCTCCGTGCGGTCTCTTCGTGCGCGAGGACGGCGCGGCGGCCCGGGCCCTCTACGACGGGCTCGGCTACCGACCGGTCGTGCGTCGCCTGTGGGTCGACGCGGGGGCGGGCCGCGACCCGTAAGGGCCCGGCCGCCATGGAGGGGGAGCGCCGTCGGGAGGTTCAATGACTTCGAACGCGGAGGCGGCGGAGATCTTCCGAGGGATCGCGGACCTGCTCGACGTGATGGGCGAGCGGTTCAAGCCGGAGGCCTACCGTCGCGCGGCCCGTTCCATCGAGTCGCTGACGGAGGACCTCGCGGCGGTCGCGGCCCGCGGCGAGCTCCGGTCGATCCCGGCGTGGGGGACGCGATCGAGGAGAAACTGCGGGAGTATCTGACGACCGGACGGATCGGGTACTACGACCGCCTCCAGAAGGAGGTCCCCGCTGGCGTGGCCGAGATGTTGCGAGTCCCCGGGTTGGGGCCGAAGACGGCCCGTCGGTTCTGGGTCGAACTCGGGATCGAGGGCCCGGCCGAACTCCTCGGTGCCCTCAATGCGGGCCGACTCGTCGGAGTGAAAGGGTTTGGCGAGAAGAAGCTCGCCCAGATCCGGGCCGCGGTCGAGGCGTCCCAGCGAGCGGCCCCGGGGACTCGGCTCCCGATCGAGGTCGCATATCCGATCGCTCTGGCCCTCGTGCGGGGGCTCCAGGAACGGGCTGAGGCCGAGCGCGTCGAGGTCGCGGGAAGCTTCCGACGCGGCCGCGAGACCGTAGGAGACCTCGACCTCCTCGTGACGTCCGACGCCCCGGAGCGGGCGTTCGACGTCTTCTCCTCGCTGCCGGAGGTGAAGGAGGTCCTCCTCCGAGGCAGCACGAAAGAGACGGTCGTGCTCTCGAACGGTCTCCAGGTCGACCTCCGCGTCGTGGAGCCTGCCTCCTTCGGGGCGGCGCTCGTCTACTTCACGGGGTCGAAGGATCACAACGTTCAGATTCGTTCGCTTGCGAAGGACCAGGGCCTCCGGGTCAACGAGTACGGCGTGCTTCGAGGGGAAGAACGCGTGGCCGGTCGCACGGAAGAGGAGGTCTACGCGTCTCTCGGCCTCGCGTGGATCCCCCCCGAGCTCCGGGAAGCCCGAGGCGAGGTGGAGGCGGCATCGCGCGGCCCGCTGCCGACCCTCGTGGCCGCGACCGACCTCCGGGGCGACCTCCACGTCCATCTGCCCACCGAAGCCGACCCCCCGTCGGTCGACCGACTGGCCCGAGCTGCCCAGGGTCGAGGCTACTCCTACCTCGGAGTCGTCGTCGAAGGGATCGACGCCGGCGGCGCCGCCTATTCGCTCTCCGAGCCGACCCGCCAACGGCTGCGGACGGCCTCGACGTCGAAGCTACGCCTCTTCTCGGTCGTTGAAGTGGACCTGCCCGCTGGCGGGGACCACCGCCTGCCCGACAGGGCCGATTGGTTCGTCGTCCGCCCTTCCGCTCGGGCCCCGACCCCACCTCCCTCGGTACCGAGCCACTTCCCGATCGCCCTGATCGCCCATCGAGGGGCGGTGGGAGCGGCGAACGAAACCGCCCTGTCCGCCTGGACCGCCCTGGCCCGATCCTCGAGTGCCGCGGTCGAGGTGGGGCCCGGTGCCGACCGGCTCGACTCGACGGGCGCCCGTCAGGCTCGCGAGGCGGGCCTTTCCCTGGCCGTTCCTACCGGAGTAGCCGAACCCGAAGACTCCCCGACCGGCCCGGTGGCGCTCCGGTTCGCACGACGAGCCGGCGCATTGCCCATCGAAGTGCGCAATGCCGAGGGCCGGCCCCCGTTCAGCGGGGGGCGGAAGGTCGACCGGGACGAGGGACGCCGCGGGCGCACGTCCCCCCGAGATCGAGGTCGGCGCGCTCAGACCGCGGGCGACGCAGCTCGCGCAGCAGTGGGCCGCGGGGGTGAGCCCGTGACGCCAGTAGCAGTCGGCGCACAGCGTCCGCCCGCACCCCCAGCAGAGAGGGGGAGACGCGCGAGCGACGACGGGCGAGGAACAGTTGACGCAGACCCGTCCCGAATCGGGGCGCGGGCGAAGGGCCGGGGGCTCGGGGAACCGAGCGGTTGGCCGACCGCCGGGCAGCCCGGGGGGACGGGGCGGCTGGGACGTGGGGGTGGGACGGGGTAGGTCGGGCACTGGGGGTTTGGACAGGGTCACCCCTTTTTACACTATGTCCTGCACGGAACTGTCTACCTTTGGACGTCGAGATTGATGTACCGGCCGCCCGCAGGGAGGGCTGTGTCGCCGGGGTCTCCCCGCCGCGTCCGCCCGAGCCCGGGGGCCGGCGGCGAGCCCCCCCGGCGCTCGAACGCGGCCATCCCCGTGGCCCTGGTGGTCGTTGGCGTGGGACTCTACCTCTCCCGTTACACGATCCTCCTGCCGGCGCTCTTCGGGCTCTTCCTGCTCTGGGCAGGGGGGTCGTTCCTATCCACGCGATTGAACCCACTCAGCGCCCACTTCTACCTCACGACGAAACCGTCGTGGACGGCCGTCCTGGTCGTGTTCCTCGGGTCGTTCGCCCTCTTGGGCGCGGCCTACGTGCTGTACCTCGACCATTTCGGACCGCTCCTCCCTCGCCTTTGAGGGAACGAGCGCGCCCTACGAGGCGACCATCCGCTCGAGCGCTCGGCGAGCGCGGGCGGCGATCTCGGGCGGCACGTCGATGACGTGCTGGAGGTTCTGGAGGGAGTCCCGAACGTCCGTGAGGTCGATCTCCTTCATGAACGGGCAGACGGTCCCCTCGTCGAGCGGCGTGAATTTCGTGGTGGGGTTCAGCTCCCGCATGCGATGGAGGATACCCACCTCGGTCGCGACCAGCACCTCGGGTGCGCGGGTCTCCTCGGCGAACCGCACCATCCCGTCCGTCGAGAGGACGTGGTCGACATGCGGCAGGACCTGGCTCGCGCACCCGCACTCGGGGTGGGCGAGGACCGGGCGCCGGGATGCTCGGCCCGAGCGCGGAGGAGCATCTCCGGCCGCATCTTCGTGTGGACGGGACAGTCCCCCACCCAGAGGTGCATCGCGCGGCCGGTCCGGCGGCGCACGTAGTCCCCGAGGAACATGTCCGGGAGGAACAGGATCTCGCGGTCGGCCGGGAGGCCGCTCACGACCTTCACCGCGTTCGAGCTGGTGCAGCAGTAGTCCGCCTCGGCCTTGACCTCCGCCGAGGTGTTGATGTACGCGACGACGACCGCCCCCGGGTGCTCGGCCTTCCAGGCCCGCAAGAGGTCCCCGGTGATCGCGTCGGCGAGGCCGCACCCGGCCTTCAGGTCCGGCAGGAGGACCGTCCGGCGGGGGTTCAGGATCTTCGCGGTCTCGGCCATGAACCGCACCCCCGCGAAGACGATCACGGGCCGGTCGGTCTCCATCGCCTTGCGCGAGAGGTAGAGGGAGTCGCCGACAAAATCCGCGACGTCTTGGACCTCCGCCCGCTGGTAATTGTGCGCCAGCAGCACCGCGTGACGGTCCTCCTTCAGCTGGCGGACCTCGGCCTCGAGCGACATCGCCACTCTCCGCCCGGTCTGAGGGGCAGGAGTGACTTAAGCGGACGGGCCGGAGACGGAGATGGAATGGGAGGGACGGGGCCGAGTGCGTGAGCGCGCCGAGGCTGACCGCGTCCGCCCCGACCCGTCGGTACCGACGCACGGTCGCCGGAGTGATCCCCCCGACAGCTCGACCCAGCGTCCGGCCCGAAGGCCGGCCCGCTCGAGCGCCCGCACGATCCCCCGGGCCTCGGTCGGTGACGCGTTGTCGATCAGGAGGGCGCCCGCCCCGGCCCGGGCCGCCCGGAGCGCTTCCGTACGGGACCGTACCTCGACCTCGACCCGCTCCCCGCGTCGCGCTCGCAGGCGAAGCCGCGCGACCGCGGCCTCGAGCGGAACGAAGGCGAGGTGGTTCGATTTGATCAGCAGGGCCTCGGACAGGTCGCGACGGTGGGGCCGGCCGCCCCCGTCCTCGACCGCGGCCTTCTCGAGGTCCCGGAGTCCGGGCAACGTCTTCCGGGTCGCCCATACCTCGAGCCGGGGGTGGCTTCCCCGGGTCTCCCAGACCGCGTGAGCGGTCGCGGTCGCTACACCGCTCGCATGCATCAGGAGATTGAGGACCGACCGCTCGGCCGCGAGGATCTTTCGTGCGTCGCCTTCCAGCGTCATCACGACCCGGCCCCGGACCACGGGAGCCCCGTCGCGGAGCTGATTCCGCACACGAACGCCCGCCGCCTCGACCACGGCGCGCGCAGCCTTTCCTCCGGAGAGCACACCCCGCGCCTGGGCGATGACCTCGGCGCGCGCGCGCACGGGGCCGGATAGGACACCCCGCGAGGTCCGGTCGTTCCCGGCGCGGTCCTCGGAGAGAGTGGCCCGGGCGAGGGCTGCGTAGTCCGCCCCGCGCGGCCGAGGGACCTTACTTCGACGCCCCATCGGACCCCCCCTTCGCGGCGAGCGCGCTCTTGAGCCGCTCGAAGTCGACCGCGAGGTCCGGCCGCAGGGTCGAGATATGGTTCCGCTCGAGTTCGACGACCCGGCGGCGGGCACTCGCCCGGTCTCCCCGGGCGTACGAGAGCTGGGCCAAGCGGAGGACCACGTCGACCTCGTCGGCCGGAGCCTTCAGTTCCCGGACGATCCGGTACGCGTCGAGCAGCTCGACCTCCGCCCGCTCGTACTCGCCGCGGTCGGTGAGGATCTTGCCCTGGATGATCATCGCGTTGACGAGCCCGAACCGGTCCCCGATCCGTTCGAGGATCTCGCGCGAGCGCGCGTTCTGCTCGGCGGCCTCGTTCACCTGGCCCATTTCGCGGAGAATGTCCGCGGTGTTGAAGAGCGCCCAGGCGACCCGGCGCGGGTCCCGCGCCTTCTCGCCGAGCCGCATCGCCTCGGCGAACTCGGCAATCGACTCCGTGAACCGGGGCGGTGCCGCCGGGAGGCCCGCGATCACGACCCCGACGAAGAGGTGCGCGAAGGCCGCCTCGCTCCAGTCGCCGAGCGCCTCGAGCGTCTTGGCTGCGTTCCGGGCGTCCGTGATGGCGTTCTCGTGCTGGCCCATCATGCCGAGCACGTTCGCCCGGCGGACCTCCCCGAGCGCCCGAGTGCGGGCGTTCCCCGTCGCGTCGGCCAGCCGCAGCTCCTCCGTGTGCTCCGCGAGGGCCTCCGGATAACGGCCGGCGTAGTAGAGCGCCTCGCCGAGGAGCCGGTGCATCGCGATGAGGACGGTCGGGTGGCCGGCGAGCTGCTGCACGTTGGCGGGTTCGGCCATCCTCCGCAGGGTCCGCTCGGCGGCGTGCCACTCGCCCCGGTCGGTCAGGATCTTGGCGAGGTAGAGCTCCGTGAGCGCGTAGATCGCCGGCGAGACCCGAGCCTTGAAGTTCCGGCGGCCGAGGTGCTGGCGGAGGATCGATTCCGCCTCTTCCAGCCGGCCGACCCGGTCGACCTGCTGGGCGAGCTCGAGGACGAGGTCCGTCTCGGCCTCCCAATCGTCGGGGTTCAGCCGACGGTGGCTCTCGAGCGCTCGGCCCAGGTGCTCGACCGCGACCTCCGGCGCGTCGGCCCGGAGGGCGACCTCCGCGGCCGTGCGGTTGTAGGCGATGGACTTCTCGTCGACCTTCCCGAGGTGGTAGTGGCGCGCGAGAGCGTAGATGGTCGGGAGGTCCGCGCTCCCCGTCGCCTCGAGGGCCTCACCGACCCGCCGGTGCAAGAGTCGCCGCCGGCTCTCGTTGAGACCGTCGTAGACGCGGGCCCGGACCCGTTCGTCCGCGAACGCGAGGTTCTCGCCGGGGCGTTCGAGGAAGACGCCCGCCCCCACGAGACGGTCGACCGTCTCGGCGAGGCTCTCCTCGTCCTCGCCGCTGGCCCGCAGGAGGAGGGCGAAGGAGAACTCGGGGCCGAGGACCGCGCCGGCGGCCGCCACGCGCTCGCCGAGCTCGTCCAGCGCCGGAACGACCGGTCCCCCCGAGGGCTCTCGGTCGGCGGCCGGCCGAGATCGGGTCGATCCCTCCAACCGGCGCTCGAGCTGCTCGAGGAGCAGGGGGTTCCCACCGCTCTCGGAGAAGCGCCGCGCGACCTCCTCTCCCGAAAAGACCCGACTCGGGTCCCGCTGGAACAGGTACTCCGCGACCTCGGAGGAGTTGAGCGGGCGGAGCGGCACCCGTTCGGCGTGGGTCGTCGATTCGAACGTCTCGATCCGCATCCGCCGCGATTCCGGCAGCGAGGAGGGGGGCCGGGTCGTCGCGAGGAGCCAGAGAGGTCGGTTCTGGAACTGACCCGAGAGGAACTCGATCGCGGCGAGGGAGGTCTCGTCCGCCCGGTGCAGGTCCTCGAGCACGACGACGGTCGGGCCCCGCCGCGTGAACTCGAGGAACTGGGCGGCAATCCCGTTCAACAGGGAGAGGCGACCGGCCGCCCCGTGCTCGTTCGCGGAGTCGAGAGCCTCCAAAAGACGGTCCTCGACCTGGACGGGCGAGGAAAACGCCCCGTCATCCAGACGCGGGGCGAACCCGATGAGGAAAGCTTCGGGCGGCCGACCGGACTCCTCCGAGGCCGGGACTCCCGCACGGCGAGCGCTTTCGATCGCCGCGCGGATCAGGGCGAAGGGCGGGGCGCGTCGAGCGGCGCGGCCCGGGCCTCGAGCACCCGGACGTCGCGGTCGCGGATCGTTCGAATGAGGTTCGTGAGGAGCTCGGTCTTCCCGACGCCCGTGTCGCCGACGAGCAGCGTCACGCCTCCATGCCCCGCCCGTGCGTCCTCGAACCGACGCTGGAGGGCCTCGACAGCCTCCTGGCGGCCGACGAACGGACGGCCGTCCCCGGGATCGGCCGTCATTACCTAGAGGGAGAATGGGGCCTTCCCAGTATTTACTCTCGCGGCCCATCCAGACCACCGCGATGCATTCGACCGGGGCCCGGCTCTCGGTCCGTCCGCGGACGATTCGAGGGACCCCTCAAACGCATCCTATGACGGCCGTCGTTCGACGGGTGGGTCCATATATCGACCCTCGGGCCTCGTAGGGCCATGGCGCTCTGGGAGGTGACGTTCCGGAACCAGTACGACTACCCCTTCCTCGCGCTCTCGAACAAGTTGCCGGGCACCGCCCTCTCGATGTGGTGCATCTGGAATCGGGAGCTCCTCCAGGTCCCCACTCGCGACCCCGCCGTCCTGAAAGAGGTCGAGAAGACGATCCGCGACGCCGGCCACGTCGTCGACGAGTGGGTCGACGCGCGGGGCGGCCGCATCTTTCTCCTGGAGTGCACGTGCGGTCGCCACCACAGCATGTGGAACGTCTTCGACGAGCACCAGTGCCTCGATAGTCCGCCCGCGGTCTTCCTCGACGGGTGGGCCTACCACCGCTTCTTGAGCTTCGACCCGGAGCGCACGCGCACTCTCTTCAAGGACCTCCGGGCCCTCGGACCGACCGAGCTCCTGCAGAAGCGAGAGCTCCCGCTCCACGTCCTTCCGTCGAGCATCTGGGCCGGCTCCTTGTTCGGGGACCTCACGGGCCGACAGGTCGACGCGGTCCTCCGGGTGTACCGCGCCGGGGTACTGCTCGAGCCCCCGTTCGACCACGACCGACGACCTCGCTCGAGGGCTCGGCCTCAGCCGCTCCACGTTCGAGGAGCACCTGCGGAAGGCCGAGAACCGGCTCGATCAACGCCCTCATCCCGTACCTCGAGCTGTACGCCACCGCCGACCGACCTCCCGACAAGATGGCGTCGCGGGGACTGCCGCTGGAGGCCGCCCTCGGGCGACCGCCGCGCGCCGCGGGAAAGGCCTAGGTCGCCTTCGGGGGCGTCCGGAACGGCAGCGGAACGACCTTGGCCGGCACGTCCCGGCCGCGGATCGTGAGCGTCACCTCGGTGCCGGGCGCCGATTGTTCGCGGGGCAAGTAGGCGAGCGCGATCCCGTAGTGGAGGGTCGGGGAGAGCCCACCGCTCGTCGTCTCGCCGACGGCCGTCGCGCCGATCCGCACCGGCGTGCCGTGGCGGGGGATCGCGTCCGGCGTCCGCACCTCGAGGCCGACGAGGCGCACCGGAAGGCCGTCCGCCCGCTGTTTCTCGAGGGCGGTCCGGCCCACGAAGTCGTGATCGAACTCGACGAAGCGGTCCTGGCCCGCCTCGAGCGGCGTGTGGTCGCGGTGGAACTCCTGGCCGGAGAGCAGGTAGCCCTGCTCGAGGCGGAGCGTGTCCCGCGCGGCGAGACCGACCGGAACGGCGCCCCCGGCGAGGAGCCGTTCGGCGGTCGCGTCCGCTTCCTCGGCCCGCAGGACGATCTCGTAGCCGCGCTCGCCGGTGTAGCCGGTCCGGCTGACGAGGTGGAAGCGGCCGAGTCCCTGGACGAGCGAGAGACCGAGACGACCCTTCGCATCCCCCGTGCCGGGCGACGACGGGAACCAGGCGGCTCGGTAGAAGCCGAGGCCGGAGAGGTCCCAACCGAACGTCTTCTCGAGCAGTTCGCGCGAGCGCGGTCCCTGGACCGCGAGGAGCGCCGTCTTTCCGTTCCATCGGACGAGGGTCGTGTCGGGCAGACGGTGCTGGCGCAGGATCTCCTCGACCTCGTCCGCGCGCCCCGCGTTCGGCACCGCCAGGTACTCTCGGGCGAGCGACGTCCCGTCGTCCAGCCGGGAAATGAGGAGGTCGTCCACGATCCCGCCGGTCGTCTCGAGGAAGAACGTGTAGCGGACCTGGCCCGGCGTGAGGCGCGGGGCGTTCGCGGTCGTCCGCCGCGCGAGGAGGTCGGCGGCGTGGTCCCCCGAGAGGGAAATCACGCCCATGTGGGAGACGTCGAACAGGCCGACGCCCTCGCGCACCGCCTGGTGCTCGGCGAGGATGCTCGTGTAGTAGAGGGGCATTTCCCATCCCGCGAACGGGACGAGGTGCGCGCCATGGCGAAGGTGGAAGTCGATGAGCGGGGTCCGGCGGAGCGGCACCGCCGGAGGGGCCGGAGGGCCGCCGGAATCACGTGCAGACCTCCGCGAGCCGCCCTGCGGCGCTCGCCCGTCGGAGCTCGAGCGCGATCCGCCGCCCCGAGCTCATGGGTTCTCGCCAGAGGGCATTCCCGTACGGATGGCCGAGGCCGAGATGGACATTCGTCCCTCCGCCGATGCGCGCCGCGACGTCGAAGACGACCGGACGGCCGTCCCGGTCGATGCAGGTCTGGAGACAGAAGGGGCCGAGGATCCCCGGAGGATGGCGGGCGCGGGAGGCGTCCACGAACCGCTCCCCGAGGCGGAACACCTCCTCGAGGATCGACTCCCGGACCGTCAACGTCCCGTGCCCGACGACCGTGAACTCGGGGATCCGGTCCGCCTCCGGCAGCTCGAGCTGCTGGGCGGCGGGGAGGCGCACGAGGCCGTCGAGATTGCTCTCCCGCCGCTCGTCCACGCCCAACAGCTCCAACCCCTCCGCCCGGGGGACGAGCGGGGAGAAGAAGAAGTTGAAGTTGAAGACCGGACCGAGAACGTACCGCTCGATCCGCGCGTGGGCGAGGTCGTCGCGGGCGACCACGCGCCGCGCGACGAGCTGTTCGACCTTGGTGCGGTACTCGGCCGAGCTTGCGGCGGTAAAGAACCCGCGTTCGAGCCGGCGGGTCGCATGGGGGAGCTTCACGATCGAGAGCCCGTCGATCACGTCGGGCCCGGCCACCGCGTGGGGGGTAGGGATCTCGGCCGACTCGAGCAGCGTGTAGTAGTTCTCCCGCTCGGTGCGTTCCTCGATCCGGAGCATCGCCCGGCTGCCGGCGATCGGCACCCGCAGGTCGTTCTCGATCGCGTCCAGTGGAACGTACGAGCTGAGCGCGCGATTCGGTACGAGGACCGCGCCCCGGGCCCGGAGGCGCTCCTGGGTCGCGGGTGCGAGGAGGTCGGCGAATTTCGGAAGCACCCAGACCTCATCCACGCAGCCGCGGACGCGCTCCCCGGTCGGCCCGCGGAGGGTGGCGAAGTAGCGGGCGTAGGTCGCCTCGCGACCCTTCTCCCCAAGGACGAGGCTGACCAATCCCTCCGTGACGGCCCCGTCGGCGATATCGAGGGCGGAGTGGGAGCCGACGGTCGCAACGACCGGGGGGGTCGGATACCGCTCCAGGAGCGCGGCGACCTCCTCTCGGGGAAGCCCCATCGCGGGGGGCACCATCAGAGGAGCTTAAGCGCTCGCGCCACGCGCTCCGCGGTCAGCGGGAGCTCGGTCACGTGCGCCCCGCAGGCCGCCCGTGCGGCGATCGCGACGGTGGCGGGCACGGGGATGATCGGTGGCTCGCCGAGCCCTTTCGCCCCGAACGGACCCGCGCCAGCGTACCCCTCGAGGAACTCCACTTCGATCGGAGGGACCTCGCCGAGCGTGGGAATCCGGTAGTCGAGCAGGCCGTCGTTGAGGAGGCGTCCGTCCTCCGACCAGATCGCCTCTTCGGTCAGCGCGGTACCGAGTCCCATCGCGATTCCTCCCTCGACCTGGGCTTGGGCCGCGCGGATCGACGACCGTGCCCGCGTCGTGGAAGGCGGCGTACCGTTCGACGTGGACCGCGCCGGTCGCCGGGTCGACCGAGACCTCGGCCACGTGGGCGGCGCCGGTGAAGTCCGTGTACGGGTAGAACGATCCGGCGAGCACGCGGCGCTCGTCGATCGCGCCGGGAGGGGCGGTGTGTCGACCTTCCGCGACGAGCCCGCCCCGGCGCGCTCTTCCGGCGTCAGCAGGACCGTGAGGGCGGCCCGGCGCTCCCCGGCCTCGGCGTAGATCTCTCCCCGTTCGATCGACAGCTCGGCCTGGCCGCGGGCCCCGAGCCGCTCGGCCAGCGTCCGGCGAAGCGAGACCGCAGCCTCCTCGATTGCCCGGCCGAGCGCACCGACCGTGCGGCTTCCGAAGACCCCCGAATCGAACGGGGCGACGGAGGTGTTGCCGTACTCGATCTGGACCGGTCCCGGGGCAACCCGGTGGCACGGACCACTACCGCCGCGAGCCCCATGAGCACGCTTCCGCTGCCGATCTCCCGTTCCCCCTGAAGGACGACCAGGTGCTGAGGGTTGAGGGAAAGTCGGACCTCGCCGCCCGCGCCGGTGCTCGTCGACCAGAACCCGCACCCGATCCCGACGCCGTGGCCGGCCGGCGCCTCGGCACGCCACCGCCGGGCGGTCGCCCGCGCCCGCTCGAGCGCCGCCGGGAGGCCGAACGGTCCGACCTTTTGTCCGAGCGGGGTCGGGTCCCCTCCCTTCCACAGGTGGCGGGCCCGGAACTCTTCGGGGTCGAGGTTCAGCTCTCGCGCGACGTGGTCGAGGTGCGACTCCACGACGAAGGCGCATTGGGGTGCGAACGGCGCGCGGTGGGGACCGAATGGGGGTTTGTGGGTCCGGACCCCGTATCCCTCGACCTCGAACGCTTCGCACCGATAGGGGCCGAGCAGGAATCCGATCGAGTACCCGGTCGCGAAATCCCGTCCGGGGAGGGAGTTCCCCACATCCAGCAGCAACCGGACGCGCCGCGCGCGGATGCAGCCGTCCCGAACGGCCGTCTCCATCCGGATCACGGCCGGCAAGGTTGTCCGTCCCAGACGGAACTCCTCCGAGTACCCCAGCGCGAATCGGACCGGACGACCGGTCGCGCGGGCCAAGAGCAACGCGTACGGCTCCAGGAACGAGGCGGCCTTCCCTCCGAATCCTCCGCCCACCCACGTCCCCTCGACCACGAGCGACGCCTCCGGGATGCCGAGCAGGGAGGCGGTGTCCTCCCGGACGCCGAACGGGCTCTGGGTCGAGGTGCGGACGTACCACGTCTCTCCGCGGATCTCGGCCACGCACGCGTGAGGTTCGAGCGCGACCTGGTGGACGCTCGCGGTCCGGTACGTTTCGGAAACGACCCGGTCCGCGCGTCGGAGCTCGGCCTCCATGTTCCCGGACCGCGCGTGGACGTGCGCCGCGACCTGAGGGGCAGAGTCGGCCGCCGACCCGGGCCAGTCGGGAAACACGGCCTCGAGGTCCGCGACGACCGGCAGGGGATCGACCTCGACCCGTACCGCCGCGACGGCGGCGCGGGCCTCGATCGCCGACGGCGCCGCGACGACGGCGAGCGGTTGGTGGCGGTAGAGGACCTCCCCCTCCGCGAACAGCCTGCGTTCCGGGTCGCGTTCGCCGGTCCCGACCAGACCCGAGAGCTCCTCGGGCCCGACGACCGTGACGCCCGGGAGCGCGCGCGCGGCCCGGAGGTCGAGGGAGCGGACCCGCCCGTGAGCGACCGGGGCCGGCACGAAGGCCGCCCAGAGCATCCCGGGAACGTCCAGGTCGGTCCCGAACACGGCGGAACCCGTCAGCTTCACCGAGGCGTCCGGGCGTACGGCGGCGGTCATGGAACCTCCGCGCGGAGGGACTCGACGGCACGAACGATCGCGGCGTACCCGGTGCACCGACACAGGTTCCCGCCCAAGCCTTCGAGGAGTTCCTCGCGCGACGCCGAGGTCCCGCGCTCGCGCAGGAGGCCGGCGATCGCCATCACGAAGCCGGGCGTGCAGTAACCGCACTGGAGGGCCCCGGCCCGTTCGAAGGCGGTTCGGACTCGAGCGACCACCGGGTCGTCCGGCCCGACCTCGATCGTCGTGACCGCGGTGCCGTCGACCTCGTGGGTCAGCGTCAGGCAGGAGAGGGAGGTTCGGCCGTCGACGAGGACGAGGCAGGCGCCGCAGTCGCCGGTCCGGCACCCCTCCTTGGTCCCCTTGAGCCGAAGCCGCCAGCGGAGCGTGTCGAGCAGACGCTCCGCGCCGGGTACCCCCGCGAGCTCCTCGGGGTGGCCGTTGACCGTGAGCCGAAGTCGCTCCGTCGTCATGTCGGGAAACCCTCCGCCCGCATCGTCTCGGCCACCGCCCGCCCGAGCAGGCTGCCGACCAACTGACGCCGGTACTCTTCGGAGGCCCGCCGGTCGGTCACGAACGCGGCCTGGGCCGAGGCCGAGGCGGCCGCCCGTTGGACCGACTCCGGGGTCGGGCGGCCCGAACCCAACGCGGCCGCGGCTTCGGGAAGCAGGGCGGGCCGAGGCGTGACTCCGCCGACGGCGACGCGCCAGGACCTCTCGGAGGGCGAGAACGCCACCGCCACCACGACCTGGGAAATGTCGTTCGACGGGCGGACCCGCTGCCAGAAGAACGCCGACGGGCGGGCCTGGGGGAGGCGGACCGATCGCACGAGTTCGCCCGGCCGAAGGTCGATCCGGCGGGAAGCGATGAGGAACTGGTCGACTCGCACCCGCCGCTCTCCGTGGGGGCCGACGAGGTCGACCTCCGCGTCGAGCGTGAGCAGGACCGGGGTCAGGTCGGAGGCAGGTGAGGAGCGGACGAGATTCCCCCCGAGGGTCGCCCGATGCCGAAGCGCGACGCTGCCGACGTTCCGGACGGCCTCGAAAAGTCCGGGGTGCCTCCGTCGGACCTGCGGGTCGTTCTCCAGCGAGCGGAGGGGGAGCGTGCTTCCGATCGTGAGCGCGTCGCCGTTCCAGTCGAGGGTTCGCCAGGGAAGGCGTCGCAGCGAAACGATCCGTCGGGCCGCGTTTCGGCCGCCTTCCACGTCGAAGAGCAGGGTGGTGCCGCCGGCGATCGGCGCGGCCTCGCCGGGCTCGAGCGTTCGGAGCGCAGCGATCGCTTCCTCCGCTGTCTCCGGTACGACGAGGTCGAACGCGGCCATGGACCGCCCATCCCGGTGCGCCCGCTTATCGTTTGGTCCGCCGGATCATGCGCGCAGCCCCGGGTTTATTATCCGACGAGTGGCTGGGTCACCCGCTCGCCATGCCGTTTGAAATTGCGTTGCGTTACAGCACTCCGCTCACCCCGATCGACGATGTCGACGAGGTCCTGCGCGAATTCCTCCGCCTCGTCGGCTACCTGCCCGACGGCGAGGAGGGACGTGGGTCGGAGGGGCCGATCGCCCGTAGCCTCGCCTACCGGCTCGTCCGGGAGTGCCTCTTGCGCGACCCCGCGCGTCCCTGGTACATCGAAGAGCTGACGGCCGTGCTCAAGACGTCCAAACCGACGATCTACCGGCACATCAACAAGCTAAAGGCGCTCGACCTGCTCGAAGAGGTCGGAGGCGTCGCCGACGGGAAGGGACGGAAGGGGTACCGACTGCGGTACGGCAACCTCGCCCGGGCCTGGGACTTCACCGAAGCGAACGCCCAGAATGCATTGCGTCGATATCGGGAGACGGTGAATCACTTGCAGGGATTGATCGAGAAGAAGGCCACCGAGGCGCCCCCGCCGAAAGCCGCCGCACGCGAACGCGGGGCGGCACGATGAGCGACGGGCCGACCCCGAAGCGGCCGACGATCGCGCTGGTCCCGGGCTCCCGCGTACGGGTCCGATCGGCCGGGCCGGACGAGCAGGCGATCGACTCGACCGGTCTCTTCCGTGGCCTCGTCTCGATCGGAGGGGACAACTCGCTCGCGATCGAGCTCGACGGGTCCGGCGGCGACGAGAAGGGGCGGATCCGGCTCGTACCGGTCCCGGCCCTGTTGGCCGTCGACATCCTGGAAGCCGCTAAGGCCGAGGAGGAGAAGCGCTCCGACTCGAGCGCGGCGCCTGGCTACTTCCGGTAGCGACGGGCGAGCGGGCTTGCTGGGAGTTTCGTCGCCGACGGGGCCGCGATTTCGAACCCAGGTCGTTGGCTTCGAAGGCCAACAGGATAGTCCAGACTACCCCACAAGCCCGCGGCCCTTCCACGGGAGGGGGGCTATTTGGACGTTCCGCGGCGGCGGCGAGCGGGCGGCTACGGGTCGGCGGGAGCGGAAGCGGCCGGGGAGGGGAACTGGTCGAGCGTACGCTGCGACGCGGCCCCAGGGAAGAGCGTGGCCAGGGAATCCGCGAGCACCTGGATCCGCTGCCGCACGTAGGGAGTGATCCCTTCGATCGATCCCAAGCGCTGCGAGAGCGCGAGGTACTTGCGGACCGAACCTTCGTAGACCGTCGAGAGGAGCTCGCCGTCGCACCGGCCTCCTCCCGGCCGCAGCGCAGTGCACCGGCAGGTGAGGGGGGGTCGGCGGTACGACGCCGCGCAGACCTTGCAGCGGAACGACTGCGTCGCGTAGCTCTTCAGATTCCCCATAAGGTCGGGCAGGAAGTGCGCGTTGAGGACCAGGGTGACCGCCTCCGCCACGTCCACGGCCCGGATCTGGGCCGCGAGTAGTACCGAGCGCTCCACCATGTCGTTCATGGAGCGGGAGTCGCGGTAGGCTGAGCGTACCGGACCGGAGGCGATCCGTTCGGTGTCGTGGGTGAAGCCGTACCCCGAGAGCGCTCGGTCGGTCCCGAGGCGGCCGGCGACTTGCTCGATCAGGGCCTCGACCTCCTTCGCCGGTCGGCGGTCCGCGGCCGCACGGTAGAAGGCGAGGGGGTACCGCTCGCCGACGTCGACGTGGTGCGCCTCCTTGTCGACCTCCGTCGCCTCGAGCCGGGTCGTCAGGACGAGGGGCTTGTCCATGAGGGCGCCGCGGCTCTCGGGCAGATAGGAACGGGAGAAATTGAGGAGGGCATCCAAGAGCAGTGTGACCGAGTCCTCGTCCCCGTCGCAGTTGCGTCGCTTCGCCGCGTGGAACACCGGGTGCGCGAAGCACGCCTCCGCCTCCGTGAAGCCGATGATCCGGCCGGCGACCCCGCCCGAAGTGTGGGGCGCGAGGGCCACAACGATCGCCCCGACCAGGTCGGAGGCTCGGTTCGCGCGGTAGAACGGGTCGAGGTTGTACATCCGGAGGAGCTCGTCGTCGACGAACTGCGCGAGCTGCGTGAGGTAGTCCCCGCACGACCGCGCGACGACGAGGTCCTGCGGGAGCAGTTCCACGAGCTGCTCGCCGTTGGTCAGCTCCTCGCCCGACCAGTCGTACGCGTACCCGAGCTCCCGGAGCCGGACCACCGAGGTTCCGATCTCGTTGGGCCGGAAGTGCGTGAGGGGCAGGTCGGTGAGGTCGAACCGCGCGGTCCCGTCCTGGTAGACGGAGATCTTGTGGGAGGCGCGGAGGATCCCCTTCTCGATCGGTTCGGGGACCTTGCCCGGCGACGTGAGACCCTTGACGCCCTTGACGACCGGTGTCTTCGCGAGGTGGAGGCGCGCGACCGCGTCGCTCCAGATGCGGGCGACCGGCAAGGGCTCGCTCACGACGCGGCCGTCGGGCTCGGTGTGCGCGCCGCAGGGGCACCGGTTCCAAACGGTCGTGCGGTGGCAGCTCGGGCAGAGCCGCACGCCCAGGTCGACGCGCACGCCGTCGCGCATCGTCTTCCGGGCGGCCTCGGGGACCGACCGGGTCGGCCCCCCGCCGGGCCCACGGGGAAGAGGGCGTGGACGTTCGGTTCCATCGCTCGCTGGTAGGCCTTTTCGGGGCGTCCGACGCGCCCCCCGATCCGGGACGGGCCGCGCGCGCGCACGGCGATCCCGGCGAGGCGGCTCACATAGACCAGCGGGTCTTCGTCGATCGGATCGAGCGCGACCCGGCGGAGGAGGAGCCCGTCGGCGGGCTCGAGCCCGAGCCCCCCGACCAGGGCGGCGCTAGGGTCGGGCTCCCCTTGCCAGCGGTCGGGGGCGGAGGGACCCATGAGGAACCCGAGGCGCACGAGGACCTCGCGCCACGCCGGGTCATGGGGCAGTTCGAGACGACCGTCGCTCCACCGTCCCGACCGCTCGACGAACTCCGCGAGGGAGCGGATCTCGCCCGGCGACAGGTCGTGCCAGAAGAGCAGCCAGCGCGGATGGAGCGGGACGCGGAACGTGGCGGACGTGCGAACGGCCTCCTCGTAGGTGGTGGGCGCGATCGCCGTACGGTCCGCCCCCGCGGCGGCGAGCTCCTCCCCGTGCCAGTCGAGGGAGTACGCCCCGGGAGCGAGGGCCCGGTTGTTCTCGAGGAACTCCCCGTAGCTCACGAGGATCTCCCCCAGGTCGACGATGCGCCGCACTCGGGAGAGGAGCTCCACCGCCCGGGCCGGCTCGTGGACCGCGGTGAGCGTGCCGTCGTCCAGCTCGACGATCGGTCCCTCGATCGTATCGCACACCCCCATCGCGGTCGCCTTGCCGGGGTACTCGAGCTTCACCTGAGTGCCCACCGCGACGAAATGCTGCAGGATCACCATCGTGGCCGGGTTGAGTGCGCAGGCCGCGAGGCCGGTGGTCCGGGCGCGCCCATACACGAGGCGGAACCCGCCGGGGTGACTGGGGTGGGCGAGCACCGGTCGGCCGCCGACCGAATCCTGGAGGTACTTCGGGGTGTGCGAGTCCTCGTCGTCGGTCGCGTGGTGCCCCAACTGATCCAGGAATTCCCAGCCGTCCAGCCCGAGCTTGTCGACGATTCGCCGAAGTTTCGACGCCTTCTGGCACAGCCCCTCGGCGATGACGAGGCACGCGCCCCCCCGGATCCCGTTCGTGGGGACGCGGGGGAGGTTGCGGAACGCGCTGACCTCGGCGTCGCCTTCGGTCGACTCACCAGAGATCGCGACCGGGACGTTCTCGACGACCAGTGCGATCTCGTCGGCGGTCGGAACGTACTGGAGGTGCTGATGATACTTGTAGAGCGGGATCTCCTCCTTGTATCGCTCGACCTCTTCGCGGTCCGGCCGGAACCGCGCCAGACCCAGGTCGCGGCGGACGATGTCGGCCAAGAGCACGCTGAGCGCTTGCGCGGTGCCGCCCGCCGCGCGAATCGGCCCCGCGAAGTAGAGCTCGATGTACTGGCCGTCCGGTCCCCCCGGATGTGGACCTCGGCGAGCCCCTCGAGCGGCGCGACGAGGATCCCTTCGGTCAGGATCGCCAGCCCGACTCGGAGCGCGACATCGACTCTGGCGGTCGCGTCGCCTCGGGAGGTGTCGGCGGCGAGCCTCCGGGCGATGCGGACCGCGACGTCCTCCCGCGGGAGGGTCGCGGCAAGCGTCCGGATCTCCGAGGAGATCCCGTCGATCTTGAGGTGGGAGAGGAGCTTCTCGACCCGCATCGCCATGTCCTGGGCGCGAGGGATCTCGGGGTGGGTCTCGGGGTCGAGACCCTCCCGACGCGCCCTCTCGGCGACCACGTAGGCGCGGTCCACTTCGGACTCGATCGCCCGAAAGTAGGGCTCCACGGGCAGCGCACAGTGCACCGAGGGATAAGGGCGCGTGAAAGGGAAGGTGCACCGGAGGATTCCGGCGGCGTCGCTTCGCGTGGAGAGGTGAGTTCGCCACGGACGGTTTCGTCGGAACGGCCCGCGGGCCGGCGAGGGACTTTATGGGGCGGACTCTCCCTCGGGCGGCGATCGGAGTGAGTCTCTCCAATTCGTACGGGCCCGCGACGTATCGCCGGGCCGTGCTCGCGGATGCCGACCGCCTGGCCGACGTTCACATCCGGGTCCTGATGGTCGCCTACCGGGGCATCGACCCCCACGAGTGCCTCGACAGCCTGCCCCATCAGCTGGAGGAGCGCCGGACTCGCTGGCGCGACCGGCTGGCCCACCTACCCGACGACCCCGTCCACGTCGCCGAGGTCGAACCCGCGGGGATCATCGGATTCGCCGTCGGTGGGCGGGCTCGGGGGGAACCTCCGATCGGCTTCGAGGGAGAGCTGATCTCGATCTACTTGCTCCCCGAACACCAACACCGCGGCATCGGGCGCGAGCTGGTGCGGTGCGTAGCCCGCTCGCTGATCGACGCCGGGTACCAGGGGATGCTCGTCCGCGTCCTCAGCGCCAATCCGGCCCGGCTCTTCTACGAACGGTTGGGAGCTCGCCCTCTCGGCATCGATATGGTATCTATCGGCGGGCAGGAGCTCGAGGAGACCGTCTACGGCTGGTCGAACATCGACCTGTACTTCCCTCCCTGAACCACCCCCCGATGGGCTTCGCGGGAGTGGGAGGGCTCCGGATCAGGGGGACTGGAGCCATTGGGCGAGGGGCTGGATGCTCCGGTACAGCGAGCGTCCGGAGTCGGTCAGCTCGTACGCCTTCACCGGTCCCCGGGGCCCTTCGGCCGGTACACGGTGGATCAGGCGGGCCCGCTCGAGCGATTGCAGCGTCGAGGTGAAGGTCGCGGGGCTGACACCGAAGAGACACCGCTGGATTGGCCCGAAGCGCAAGGTCCCGTTCGCGCCGAGAAGGGAGACGGCGCACACGGCCCACTTCTTCCCGACCACCCGCCTCAACTTCTCTCCCCCGAGCTGATGGACGAGGCCCAGGTCCGGGTCACGATGGGCTGTCTCGATGATGCGAGCTGCCCCCTGCACCGGAAGTCCCTGGAACTTCGAGACTGGCAATTGAACGACCCGGCGAAGTTGGACGAGCCCGGGTTCCGACAGGTCCGGGCCACCATCACGCAGCTGTTGCGGGGACTCCGAACGGAGCTCGTCCTCTCCGACCGAGGGGAAGGCCGCGCGCGTTGGCGGTTGTTACTCCCGCCCGTGGCTGTCTCGACCTGCCTCATCGGGCCGTGGACGGGGAGTCCTCTGAATCCGGCGCGGACGATCGCCCCCGCCGTCCTCTCGGGAGCATACACCGACCTCTGGATTTTCCTCACCGCGGTACCCTCGCGGCGTTGCTCGGGGCGGGCCTCTGGCGACCGAGAGCCGCCGACCGGCTCGACCGCGGTCCGGGTCGCCCTAGTACATCGACCTGGGCCCACGGACGCATCGAGCCTGCGCTCACCTGGCCCGCCTGTCAAGAAGGGTCTTTATACGCCGAGATACAAGAATCGTTGAAGTCCCTTCCACCATGAGCGAGCGGGAGAACCTCTTTCGACCGATCCACAAGGGCATTCGGTTGATGCTCTACCAGATGGGGAGCCGCCTTCAGTCCACCAACTTCGCGGACGTCACCGAGGGGAACCGGTTCGTCCGGCGGATGAAGCACGAGCTCGGCGATTCCCTGTCGAACTGCTTCCTCTGCCTGCTCCGCGTCCATTCGAGCCACGAAGAGAAGGACATCTTCTCGGAGATACGAACGCACGACCCCGACGTGATCGACCTGGTGATGAAGGAGCACGGAGAGATCGCGCGCCGCATCTGGCTGACCACGAAGACCGGCGATGAGCTCGCGACGATCACCGCCCCGGCCCGTCGCATCGAGGTCGGCGACCGCCTCAACCAGGAGATGAACGACCTCTTCGTCGCGTACCTGGCCCACTTGAACAACGAGGAGGCCACGCTGGTGCCCCTCATGTGGGACTGGTTCACCGACGTCCAGCTCCGAGCGATGCGGGCCAAGTTCTACGACAGCCTGCCGCTGCCCCTGTTCGAGACGTGGATGCGGTGGACCCTCCCCGCCCTGAACGAGGAGGAGCTGATCGTCCTTTTCTCGGGCCTGAAGAAGGATGCTGAATCTTCGACCCGATTCCCGGACTGGGTTCGACTCGCCCACATGACCCTCGACTTCGACCGGTGGATCTGCCTCCGGGAACGCGTGGGCCTCGAGCTCGCGTCGGCGGTACCTGGAATCCCGAACGGGTCGGGCCCCTCCTCCGCCACCACCATGGAGTAGGCCGGGGCCTGGGGACGTTCGCGGCGGCTTCTACCGCCGACGGCGCGCTCGGTGAGTCGACCCGCTCTCGATCCAGTACCTCTCAACGCAAACGTTTATGTAACAACCCCCCGACTGCTTCCCCAGAGCGTATGACGCTCGTCTGACAAACAGGATGGGATACGCACCAATGAAGTCCATCATCCAAGAAGCGATCGCCAAGCACCAGGAGAACCAGAACCTGGTGGAAGAGAAGAAGCCGACCGCGCCGACCTACGGCAGCGCCGACGACGCGGAACTCGCGAAGTTGGCGGAAACGCTGAAGGTCAACATCCGGATCGTCGGATGCGGAGGCGGTGGTTCCAATACGATCAACCGCTGCGTCGAGGACGGGATCCAGGGCGCCGAGATGTGCGCCATCAACACCGACGCAAAGCACCTCCTGACCATCCACGCTCCCCGCAAGATCCTCATCGGCCGCCGCGCCACGAAGGGTCTCGGCGCTGGGGCCCGCCCCGAGATCGGGGAAGAGGCCGCGCGCGAGAACGAGGAGGAGCTGCGAGCCTTCCTCAACGGGGCCCACATCGTCTTCGTCACGGCGGGCATGGGCGGCGGAACCGGTACCGGCTCCGCTCATCTCGTGGCCCGACTCGCGAAGGAGGCGGGCGCGCTCACGATGGGCGTCGTCACGCTCCCGTTCTCGGGCGAGGGCGCTGCGCGCATGGAGCAGGCCAAGGACGGCCTCGAGCGCCTGCGCCGCGTCTGCGACACCACGATCGTCATCCAGAACGACAAGCTCCTCGAGCTCGTCCCCCGCATGCCCCTCGACGCGGCGTTCAAGCTCGCCGACGCCTGCCTCATGACCGCGATCAAGGGGATCACCGAGATCGTGACGCGGCCGGGGCTCGTCAACCTGGACTACGCGGACATCCTGACCGTCATGAAGGACGGCGGGGTCGCCCTGATCGGGCTCGGCGAGAGCGAGAGCGCGACCGACCGCGTGACCGAAGCGGTCACCGAGGCGCTCACGTCCCCGTTGCTCGGCTCCGTGGACCTGAAGGACGCGACCGGGGCCCTCGTTCGGGTCATCGGCGGACCGACCATGACCGTCAGCGAGGCCGAGAAGGCCGCGGCGCTGGTCGGCGGAAAGATCTCCAAGCGGGCTCGGATCATCTGGGGCTGCTCCGTCGAGAACTCTCCCGACCTTGAGAACACCATCCGGGTGCTGCTCATCATCACGGGCGTACGCGCGACGAGCCTCCTCGGACAGAAGGGAGGCTACGCCGCCGGTGAGTCCGAGGAAGTCATCGACCTCGTCCGCTAGGTCGTCGGACCCTCGACCCCGCTACCTCGGCCTCGAGGTAGCGGGGGAACACCTTCCCCCGCTCTCTCCCCGCTGGTGGGAGGGGGCGCTGCGTCGCCGTTCGGACGGCGCTTCCGCCGCCGTCCCGTTCCGGCTGATCCGTTCGGACGGCCCCCGGGCGATCGTTGAGGTGGAGCACCGCCAGGCGGACGCCGCCCGGCACCTCTGGACCGGTCCGCTGGACGCTCAGCTGACGATGGCCACGGTGCGAACTTGGGGAACCCTGGAGGGCGCGAAGGCCTGGCTCGGCGAGTTCCGGGACCGCCGCCCGCGGTGACCCAGACCGCTCTACGATAGCGAGAGCGAGAAGACCGCGTTGCCGACCGTGATCAGCTGAAGGTTCGTCGCCGGGATCGTGATCGAGATCGTCCCGAGCGTCGCGCCGGCGACGTAGACCCCGGTGCAGATCGGGGCCGGCGCGCACGACCACAGGCCAGAGAACGCGGGCCGGGCGTTGAGGTAGGCGTCCCACCCCTCCGCGTAGGGCGTCTGGATCACGATCCGGATCGGCACGCCGGGATTGATCGCGAACGTCGGCGACGAGCCGTTGACCACGACCGACTGCGTGTGAAGGACCCCGACGTCGAGGGTCTCCGTGCCGACGCCCCCTACGGAGCCGACCACGTTCGAGAAGAAGGGTAACCAGACGGCGGCGGCGGTCACCAACCCACCGGCGGCCGTGAGGGCGATCGAGGGTGGGTCCACGAAGACGGGGTAGGCGCCATACTGGGCGTACACCACGGCCCCCGCGTCGTACGCGACCTCCCCGCTCGGGGCGTAGGCGTTCACGAGCTGGACGACCGGCCCGGAACCCGCGACCGACGGCGCTCGCGAGGGCGATCGGCTGGCGGGCGAACAGGGGACAGGGCGAGGAAGCGACCGCCTGGTCGTGGACCGTCCACGGGGCGACCGTCACGACGCCGGTGTAGGCGGTGTTGTTGAGGTAAGCAGTGTAGGTTGCGGTCGCTCCCGTGCCGTGCAGGACCTCGGTCTTGGAGACGTTGTCGTAGGGACAGGTCGTGAGCGAGGGAACGGTCGCGTTGAACCCGGTGATGTACGCGGTGTACGCCATCGCCGCGGTCGCGTTGGCGGTGATCGAGTCCGCGCTGCCGTACGAGATCACGAGCATCTTGCCGGCGCCGGCCGAACTCTCGTAAAGCGAGTCGGACGTGCCGTAGGTCCGCACCACCACGCCGCCGTGCCCGTGCCGCCGAGGTTGAGGTAGTCGTTGTTCCCTTCCAGGGTCACGTTGAACGACGTTCCTCCCAGGACGGAGAGCGTGACCGCGTCGTTGCTCCCGTAGACCCCGAGGTCGACCTTCGCCCCGAGCGTCGCGCTGATCGAGATCGTGGAGAAGTTCGTGGAGTAGTTGAGCGCGTAGAGCCCGGTCGCGAGGGTCGACGTGACGGTGAACGCCTTCGCGTTCCCGGAGAAGTTGTAGGCGACCTCGCTCAACGCCGCCGTGCAGGCGATGCCCACGTGGGCGCCGGAAGTGAACGTGCACCCGGCGGGCAGGGCCGGCCCTCCTTGCGGGGGACCGGGCCAAGGAGAGTAGACGCTGGCGCCGAGGAGGCCGAAGGAAAGCGAGGCGGTCGCGCCGAACCGGCCGCTGCCGACGGTCGAACCGTCCTGGGCGGACCACGGTGCTACGCTGTCCGACCCCAGGGTTAGCGGCTGCACGATCTGCATGCCCGCGGAGCCCTGGGCGCCGGCGGACGAGAGCAGCGCCGAGAGCCGGCCGAACTGGTTCTCGACGGCGATGTCCCGGTTCAGGTCGTTGACCTGCATCTGGTTGGGGACGACCGTGATGAGAAAGTTCGCGATGAACGTCACGATGAGCAGGAGGCCGAGCAGGGTCGCGACCGCCGCAACCTGGCCGCGACGGCCACGCCGACGCCAATTCCGGGTCCTCAACGCGCGGGCCAAGTCAACCTCGGTCGAGGGTGACAATTTACCCTGGGACGCCGTATTTAGTCTTATGGCCGGGGTCCCTCGTCCGGCCTCGCCGCGCGACGACGTTCCGCGAAACTTATCCCTACTCCTACCTCCCCGTTGGGGGTACGGCCGGTGGCGGCGGAAGAGGGGCCGGAGGTCCGGATTGCACGGGCGCTCCTCTCCCCGCATGACAAGACCGGCTCTGGAGGACCTGGCCCGCGGGCTGCAAGAGCTCGGGGTCGAGCTTTGGGCCACCAGCGGGACGCGAGCGAGCCTGACGGCGGCCGGCCTCACGGTGCGGCCCGCCGAGGAGCTCACGGGCATCGGAGCCTGGTTCGGCGGCCGCGTGAAGACCCTCCACCCGGCCCTGTTGGGCGGTATCCTCGCGCCTCGCACCGACGAGGGCCGCCGCGAACTCGCCGACCGGGGTCTCCTCCCGTTCGACCTCGTCGTCGTCAATTTCTACCCCTTCGAGCAGCACCTCCGCGAAGCACCCGAGGCGACCGACCGTGAGGAGTACGTCGACATCGGTGGGGTCACGCTCGTCCGCGCCGCCGCGAAGAACCACGCCGGAGTGGCCGTCGTGACGGATCCCTCCGACTATGCGGCCCTGCTCGAAGAGCTCCGACAGCACGCGGGCTCCGTCTCCGCCCGGACCCGGGCTCGGCTCGCGCGGCGGGCGTTCCAACGGGTGGCCGAGTACGACGCCGCCATCGCCACCGGTCTCTTCCCGCCGGCCGCGGGCGATGACCCGTTCCCGAGCGTGATCCTCCTGCAGCGGGAACCGCTGCGCCTCCGGTACGGTGAGAACCCCCACCAGAAGGCCGCGGTCTACCGTTCGTCCGGCGGCTTCCGCGCGCGTTCGTTCGAGGTGCTCAAAGGGGACAGTCTCTCGTACACGAACCTCCTCGACGTCGACACCGCGCTCGAGATCGTCTCCGAGTTCTCCGGTCCCTACGGCGGCGGTCGTCAAACATGCCACCCCGTGCGGCGTGGCCGAAGGGTCCACGATCCGCGAGGCGCTCGAGCGGGCGATCGCCACCGACCCGGTCGCCCGGTTCGGCTGCGCGGTCGCGCTCAACCGCCCGATGGGCTCCGGGGACCCCGAGGCCCTGCACGGGGTGTTCGTCGACCTCCTGGCCGCTCCCAGTATCGACCCCGCGGCCCGGGCCGCGCTCGACCGGCGGCCGAAGTTGAAGCTCGTCCGAACGACCGTGCCCGCGCCGGAACTCCCGCGATGGGAAGCCCGGACCACGTTCGGTCGCGTGCTCGTCCAGGAGGCCGACCGTCGCCAGCTCGCTCCGGGGGAGTTCAAACCGATGACCTCCCATCGGGCGACGCCGGAACAGCTCGGTTGGCTCGACTTTGCGTGGCGCGTCGTCCGCCATGCGAAGTCGAACGCGATCGTTCTCGCGAAGGGCCCCGCGACGGTGGGGATCGGCTCGGGTCAACCGACCCGCGTGAAGGCGGTCGAGCTCGCGTGCGAGGTCGCCGGCGACCGGGCGCGGGGCGCCGTGCTCGCGTCGGACGCCTTCTTCCCGTTCGCGGATGGGGTGGAGGCGGCGGCCCGCGCCGGGGTGGTCGCCATCCTGCAGCCCGGCGGCAGCCTGCGGGACCCGGAGGTGATCGCGGTGGCCGAGAAGGCCGGGATCGCGATGTACTTCACCGGGTGGCGGGTGTTCCGCCACTAGGGCGGACGGTCTCGGCGAAATAGCGCCGGAGGATCGTCCGGAATTCGGCCGGGTTCGACCGGCCCGATCTCCCGGCCCTTTTCCTGCCCGGACTCGACGAACACGTAGGTCGGGATCGAGTGGATGCCGTACGAGCGCGTGACGATCGCCGCGTCGTCGATGTTGACCTTCGCGAACTTCACCCGGCCGGCCAGTCGGATCGCGAGGTCGACGAACGCCGGCTCGGTCACCTGGCACGGGACGCACCAGTCCGCGTAAAAATCGACCACGACGGGGAGCGGGGAGCGGATCACCTCGGTCTCGAACGTTGCGTCCGTGACCTGGACCGGGCCCTCGCGGGGTTCCATGTACCTGCCGACCGGTTCGATTTCGTGACCCGCTTTAAGGACTCTCTTCCTTCGGCGCTCCTCCGTGAACGCGCGCGACCGGCCCGAGGTCGTACCGACGATCGCACCCGCGGTGACCGGAACCCTCCTCGCCTGGTTCCGAACGCACCGTCGGCCCCTCCCGTGGCGGCTGAACCGTGACCCGTACCGCATCTGGGTCTCGGAGGTACTCCTCCAGCAAACGCGCGTCGCCCAGGCGGTCCCCTACTTCGAGCGGTTCGTCGCGTGGTTCCCGAACGTCACCGCACTCGCCCGGGCCGACCGGGGCGCGGTGCTGAAGGCATGGGAGGGCGCGGGGTACTACGCGCGCGCCCGGAACCTGCACGCCGCGGCCCGGATCCTCCGGTCCTCCTTCGGCGGCGCACTGCCTCGGACCGTGCCCGAGCTCGAGACCCTGCCGGGGGTCGGACCCTACATCGCCCGAGCCATCGCCAGCCTCGCGTTCCGCTCTCCCGAGGTGGCGTTAGAGGCGAACGGCCTTCGAGTCGCCGCCCGTTGGACTCGGGAGGAGGGAGACCTCCGCTCGGCGGCGGTGCGGGAGCGGCTCCGCACGGCGCTCCAGAACCTCGCGCCCCCGCGCCGAGCGGGCTCGTTCAACGAGGCGCTGATGGAGTTGGGGGAGACGGTCTGCCTCCCCGGCCGCCCCCCGCTGCTCCCAGTGCCCGGTGAGGCCCTACTGCCGGGCCCACCGAGAGCTGGCGGACCCGGGCTCGATCCCGATGGCGCGCATCCGTACAGCGCGACCGCATGTCGAGGCGGCGGTCGTCGTGCTCGAGCATCGAGGGCGCTGGCTGGTCCAGCGCCGGCCGGCGGAGGGGCTCTTGGGCGGCCTCTGGGAGTTTCCGGGCGGGAAGGTCGAACCCGGCGAGACCCCGCTCGCAGCGGCCCGACGCGAGCTCCGAGAGGAGACCGGGATCCGGGCCCCACGACTCACCGCCCGCGGCATGGTCCACCACGCCTACAGCCATTTCACCGTGACGTTGCACGTCTTCGCCGGGACGGTCTCGGACCGGCCGCCCGCCGGACCCCGCCGTTGGGTGACCCCCGAGGGGCTCGCCCGCCTGGCCCGGCCGAAGGCGACCGAGAAGGTCGCCCGGTTGCTGGCACCCGGTCCGGGTACAGCTTTCCAGGGTTCAGGATCCCGTCCGGGTCGCACGCCTGCCGCACGGCCCGCAAGAGGCGCACCGCCGGGGCGCCGAGCTCCCGCTCCAAGAACCCGCGCTTCAGCCGCCCGATCCCGTGCTCGGAGCTGACCGTCCCTCCCAGGTCAAGTGCGGCCGAACAGACCGCGGACCGGATTCGGGTCCCCGCAGGGGAGGCGGGATCCACCTCGTAGTTCGGATGGAGGCTTCCTTCCCCGAGGTGCCCGAAGAGGAACAGCCGCACTCGCTCCTCCCGTGCGATCCGTGCGAGCATCCTCACCAGCTCGTCGACCCGCGCGAGGGGGACGGCGACGTCCTCGCGAACCCGGGGACCGTAGCGCTCGTCGAGGACCCGGCTCGGCCTCGCCGCGGAGGCTCCAGAGGCGGTCCGCGTCGTCGAACACCGACGGCTCGGCGGTGACGCCTGTGGCCCGGAGCGTTGCCCGAACCCGGAGCGCGCGGTGGCGGGCTTCCGCAGGGCTCGAAGCCTCGAGCTCAAGAAGGAGCAGTGGGGAGCCGGGTCGCCGAGCCGGCCCCCCGGTCCACCTTGAGTCCGTCGGCCGAGGACGTATCGAGGTACTCCACGGCGGAGAGTCCGGTCCCGCTGGTTCTCCCGAGGGCCTCGGCGATGCGGCCGAGCCGGGCCTTCGGAGCGAGAGGGACCGCCCATCCCTGCCGTATCTCGGGGATCGGAGCGAGGCGCAGCGTGAGCTCGGTCGCGATCCCCAGCGTCCCTTCGCTCCCCACGAACAACTGCAACAGATCCGGGCCTACGGACCGCTTCTCCGCACGGCTCCCGAGGCGGACGCGTTCCCCCGTGCCGAGCACCGCCTCGATCTCTCGCACCCAGCGGCGGGTGGGCCCGTATCCGTAGGAACGGGGACCGGAGGCGTTGGTGCCGACATTGCCTCCGACCGTGCTGGTTGCCCACGAGCCCGGGTTGGGTGGGTAGAATAACCCGTACGGTCGGAGGGCGCGCTGCAGGTCGAGGTTCACTACACCGGGGCCGACGCGCACCGACCGGGCCCCCGCGGAGACCTCGGTCACCTCGTTCCAGCCCGAGAGGTCGACCACCACGCCCCCATCGAGCGTGGCCGACTCGCCGTCCAGCGACGTTCCGGCTCCTCGAGGAACGAGGGCGACCCGGTGCCGGCGGGCCCACCGGACCAGGTCGACCACATCGTCCGGGTCCGCCGGGCGGACCGCCGCGAGCGGTACACCCCCGACGTGCGACTCGTCCTTCCCCAGGCGGCCGAGTTCGGGGTCCTCCGTGACGACCGCGCCTCGGACGGCACGGGCGAGCGAACTCCGGAGCCCGTTCGGCACGGGGGCGGCAACGCCGCCCGCCCCTTACCCTTGACCGGTTCGCGGGCGCGAAGGTCCCGGGACGCGGTCGAGGATGTCCTCGCCCTGGGCGACCGCCTCCACCGAAGAGACCAGGTCGCGGATCGCGAACGGCCGGTTGAGTACCGCCTTCACTCCCATCCGGCGGGCCCGGGCGATCAACTCCGGCGTCCGCTCGGCCACAATGAGGAGCGCGAGGGCCTCGGGCTGACGTTCGCGGGCCGCGGCGAGCTCGTGGGGCCAGCCGTCCCCCTCCCCGTCGGCGACCAGGATCAGCACGCGAGCGAGGTCGCTCGGGTCAGCAGGTCCGAGGGTGTCGGCCGACCCGGTCTCCGCGAGGACGCGATGCTGGTGCAATCGGACCAGACCCCGCAGCAAGAGACGCGTCTCCTCGGTGCCGCCCACGATGATCGTGGACACCACCGGTCGGTCGAAGGTGGGCGCGGTACGGCCGGTCGGCACTTCGGCTCGCGGCATACTCTCGTCGTTTCGGCGCATGGCGTGGCGGGCCCGGTCCCGCCAATGTGAACCAGCCGGGCTCTAGGATATGGTTGTAGTGTTAGAAGCACCGACTGCCACGAGAGGAGGGGCAGGAGTCACCTTCCGGGGGGCCCGTCAACTATATAGTCTGACTCCGACTTATGGTGGTTGGCCTCGGGCACCGACAGCCAGGTCACCGGGTGGCACCGTCCAAAGACCCGGAGACCGGGCGGTCGGTGCCTTCCCTGTTCTGCTGCAACGACAGGTTCTTTTAGCGCACGGGCGAGGCCCGCCCATGGCCGCTCTCTTCGGACCTTCCACCGCCGACCTCGAGCACCTTCGATCCGCCGTCCGGGCCCTCGGGACCACGAGCGTCCCCGGACTCGCCGCTGCGCTCTCCTGGCGCGAGCGGAAGACCGAGAAGTTCCTCGCTCACGAGCTCGCGCGTCCCAACACCCCCCTCCTGTACGACCCGTCCCGACGGACGGTGCGCTGGGGGCTCGTCGTCAACCTGCCTCCGCCCCGAGCCGTGACGCCGGCCGCCCCGGTGGCGACCTCTCCCACTGCCCCTCGGGCTCCGGCCCCGGTCTACACACCGACTGGTCTCAAGACCCTCTGTCCCCACTGCCACGTCGCACTCCAGTCGACGGGTTCGTCCGGTCTCGTGGTCTGTCCCCAGTGCGGCCGCCTGTCCAGCGCGCGCAGCGGGGGGATCGCCACCGGTGCCACTTCGGCTTCGGGTACCACCACGACCCTCCCGCCCGCCCCCTCGGCCCCCGCTCCGCCCCCGATCACCCGCCCGGCCTCTCCTCCGCCGTCGCTCTCGGACCGTCGGTCGCAGGAGCTCTTCGCGGCCTGGGTGACCAATCAGCCGATCCCGTGCCCCAAGTGCCGGACCCCGCTCCGCCACCGGGGCGTGAGCGAGTACGCCTGCCCTTCGTGCGGCCAATCGGTCCGCTTCCCGAGCCCCGCCGACTCGACGCCGGCGATCACGATGCCAGTCCGCTAGGTCAGAACAGTACTTCGGCCCGGACCTCACGCACTAGCGCGCCGGAGCCCACGGCCTCGGCGACCCGGGAGATGTCCTCGGCGGGGCTCCGGTCGTGCGTCCAGGGCGCCACGCGCGTGCGCAACGCTCGCCACGCCGCCTCGCTGCCCCGCCCGCCCGTGCGGGGATGGCGGAGCTCGAGCGCCTGGCCCGCGACGATCCACTCGACCGCGACGACCCGTCGCGTGTTCTCGAGGATCCGGCGGAGCTTGACACCGGCCCACGGACCCATGCTGACGTAATCCTCCTGGTCGGCCGAGGTCGGCAGGCTGGACGCGCTCGCCGGGTGCACGAGCGTGACGTTCTCATTCACGAGGGCGGCCGCCAGGTACTGGGGCACCATGAACCCGGAGCTGACCCCGGGGTCGGGGGCGAGGAACGCCGGGAGGCCCCGGTTGAGGGCGGGATGGAGGAGACGGGAGATGCGCCGCTCGCTGAACGCCGCGACGTACTGGGTGCTGAGCGCGAGCGTATCGAGGGCGAGCGCGAGCGGCTGGCCATGGAAATTGCCTCCGCTCACGAAGTCGTCGCCCCCGAAGACCACGGGGTTGTCGGTCACCGCGTTGAGCTCGCGTCCGACGATCTCCTCGGCGAACCGGAGACCCAGCTCGACCGACCCGAGCACCTGCGGGAGGCAGCGGAGGGTGTACGGGTCCTGGCCGGTCCAGGTGTCCCGCGGCGCGGAAAGGCTCGAATCGACCAGGAGCGAACGCATCGCCGCCGCCACGCGGCGCTGCTCGGGGAAGTTGCGGATCTCGCCCAGACGGTCGTCCAGCGATTCCGGATTACCCTCGAGGGCGTCGAACGACATCGCCGCCCCGACGAGGGCCGCATCGAGCAGACCCCGCAGGTCGTCGACCGCCAGGGCCAGATAGGAGGCCATGAGCGCGGTCCCGTTCAGCAGGGCCACCCCTTCCTTCTCGAGGAGCTCGAGGGGAGGGATGCCCTCCCGATGGAGGACGGCCCCGGCGGGCTCCGGTGAACCGCCCGCGGCGGGGACGAAGGCCCCCTCGCCCATGAGGGTCATCGCGAGGTGGGCGAGAGGAGCGAGGTCGCCCGAGGCGCCGACGGAGCCCTGCTCGGGGATCCACGGCACGAGCCCGCGATCGAGCAGATCGAGAAGGCGTTCGACGACTTCGACCCGGACACCGGAGTTACCTCGGGCGAGCGAGTTGGCGCGAAGCAGAACGAGCCCGCGCACGACGTCGCGGGGGAGGGCGGGGCCGGTCCCGCTCGAATGGCTCCGAACGAGCGAGACCTGGAGCTCCCGCACCTGGGCGGGGGAGATCGTCTTGTGGGAGAGGCCGCCGAAGCCCGTCGTCACCCCGTACACCGCGCGACCGTTCGCGACCGCCGCCTCCACCGCCCGTCGGCTCGCCGCGATGTTCCCCTTGGCCTCGGCGGTGAGCGCCACCGCCTGCGGGCCCCGGGCGACCGAGAGGAACTGATCGAGCGTCAGCGAGCGTCCGTCCATCGGGAGCGCGTCGGTCACGGCGCACCGACCTCGCGACCCGTCCGGCGGCGGAAACGGTCTCGATGACCTCGGGGCCTACATGCCGGGGACGACGAGCTCACCACCGGGTTTCTGCATCGAGGGCACGCGACGGGGCTTGGCGCCCTTCGCCTGCCAGAAGATCTCGGAGAACTCCTGGACGAGCTTGAGCAGCTCCTGGGCCTCGGCGAGGCCCGTTCCCTGGCGTGCCTTCGAGGCCTGCTTCATGATCTTCCACGTGAGCTCGTGGATCTGCGGGAATTGCTTCGCGTGGTCGGGGGTGAAGAAGTCGCCCCAGATCACCCGCACCTCGGTCTTCAGCTTCTCCGCGTGCTGCTCCTTCACGGTCGTGTACCGCGAGACCTTGGAGACGTAGGCGGCCCGGTCTTCGGCCTTCGCATCCATCGCCGGCGCGGCCAGCTCGGCGATGAGCTGGTCCATTCGGATGATCGTCAGCGCGGAGAGCTGGGCGTCGATCGGGTCATAAATGCCGCAGGGAATGTCGCAGTGGGCGTAGACGGGTTCGGGGGGTCGCACGGCGTCCCAGGCTCGGCTCACACCCTCGCGGATCGCGGGAATCACGGGCATGGACGACGCACCGTCGGCCGAGGCATAAGGTTGCCGGCCGCCCCACTGACGTCCGAAGGAGTCGCCGGCGGTTGGGAGACCCTCCGCCGGCGGTGGCACAGCCGTCGTGTCGTCGTGCGGGACGATTCCATGACCCCGACGCTCGAACCGGGCGACCGACTCTTGGTTGACACCGCTGCCTACCGGGTCCGACCTCCCTCGACCGGGGATCTGGTGGTGTTCTCCGACCCCGAATCGTCCGGGCGACTGCTGGTGAAGCGGGTTGCAGGAACCGCTGCCGACCACGCTCCCGCCGGAGGTTCGGTTTCCCCCGGTTGGGTCTTCGTCGTCGGGGACGCTCTGCACGTGAGCCGCGACAGCCGGGCCTTTGGCCCCGTTCCCGTCGGTCGGCTCGTCGGACGGGCCTGGTTCCGCTATGGGCGGGCCGCGCGTCGCGGACCGTTGGTCCCCGGCACTCTTAAGTGATGTGGGATTTGCCCACATCGATGCGTCCGGTAGCGCGGGCCCTGGTGGTGGTCGTCCTCGTCGCCGTAGCAGCCATCGGCGGGTTCCTTGGCGGGTGGTACTTCCACACGCCGGCGGCCACGTCGTCGGGACCGACGAGCACGACGTTGGGTGTCATCGCGGCGGGGAGCCTTTCGCCCATCCTCCCGTCGCTCGCGTCCGCGTTCGCGAACGTGACCCCGGGCGTGCAGGCCCCGGTCTCCGCGCAACTGTACGAGGGGTCCACCGCGGCCGCCACGGCGCTCACGACCGAGACGAGCCCCCCCTACGACCTGTTCGTGTCGGCCGACTACCGCGTGATCCCCCAACACCTCGAGCCCTCGACCGTGAAGGTCGCCTCTTGGGAGGCGATCTTCGCCGCGGACCCGGTCGTGCTCGCCTACTCCACCAGCGTGAACGCCCTCTCGGGGATCAATGCGTCCAACTGGGACGAGAAGATCGCTTCCGCGGGCGTGACCCTCGGGGTGGCCAACGCGAGCTCCGACCCGCTCGGGGCGAACGCGATCTTCGTGCTCGAACTCGAGGACGCGCTGACGCACCAGGACGGCGCCCTCTACGGCCACTTCTTCAACGGCGCGCCAGGCGCGCTGGCGACCCCGACCGCATCGACGAAGGTCGTGGCGGAGAACGTGGCGGCGATGGCGCTCTCGTCGGGCGAGGTCAGCGCCTACCTCATCTACCGGTCTTACGCCGTCGTGGACCACCTGACGTACACGACGCTCAACAGCTCCGTCAACCTCGGGGCTACCGACCGCGCCGACATCGCCCAGTACCGGGACCGTCCACACGACCGAGCTCTCGGGCAACTCGACCAAGACGGTGGCGGGGGCTCCGGTCCTCTTCGCCCTCACCGTGCCGTTGAACGCCCCGAACGTCGCGCTCGGGATCGCGTTCGCCGGCTACCTCCTCTCGAACAGCACCTCGGGGACCTGGGCGGCCGACGGGTTCGTGCCGATCGCCCCGGCGTGGGTCGACGTACCGGCGAACGTGCCGGCGGCCCTCGCGGGCTTCGCGCCGCAAGGGTTGCCCGCGTTGCCGCCCTACCTCGAGGTCCTGCTTGACTAGGCCCTCGCGCCCTTCCCCCTCCACGATGCGGCTCACCCGGGGGAGCATCGCCGCCCGCGTGCTCGCCGGCGCGCTCGGAGCGTCGCTGGTCGCCCTCTTCGTCCTCCCGCTCGTCGCCCTGGTCGCCTATACGGGCGGGGGCGGGATCCTCTCCGCGGCCACGAACAGGGGCTTCCGGACCGCGCTGGAGTTCACCCTCCTCGCCTCGGCGATCGCGGTGGGCCTCGGGCTCCTCACCGGAGTCCCGCTCGGGTACGTCCTCGCCCGCTACCGATTCCCCGGACGTTCGGTCGTGGAGTCCCTCGTCCTCGTGCCGGTCGTCATCCCGCACCTGGTGGTCGGGATCGCCCTGCTGCTGCTCTTCGCCCCGGGAAACCCGGTGGGCGCGTGGGTCGCCTCCCTCGGCCTCCCGGTCTTCGACGCGATCTGGGGCGTGGTCCTCGTGATGCTCTACGTCGGCGCCTCCTACGTCGTCCTCACGAGCCAGCTCGCGTTTCGAGCGGTCGACGACGAGGTGCTCGAGTCGGCCCGCTCGCTCGGCGCGTCTCCGTCGGAGGCGTTTCTCACGGTCACGCTGCCGTCGGCCGCGCGCGGCATCCTCACCGGAGCGCTGCTGATGTGGGCGCGGGGCGTGAGCGAGATCGGCGGGTTCATCATCCTCGCCTACGCGGTCTACCCGAGCCCCCCGTGGAACGGGCCGGTGACGAACCCGGCGTCTGTCTGGATCTACAACTACTACGGGATCGACCCCGGGCTCGCGGTCGGCGCCGCCGCCGTGCTGGTCCTCGTCGCGCTGGTCCTCTTCCTCGCCATTCGCCTGGTCGACCGGACGGGGCTGTTCGCCGCGCTCCGGGGGTGGTGGGCGTGAGTGGCCTCGAGGTCGAACGCCTGGAAGCCGCCCGCGGTGTCTTCCGGCTCGGGCCGCTCGACCTCACGGTGCCGGAAGGAACGGCGACGGCCCTCCTCGGGCGCTCCGGGGCCGGCAAGACCACGCTGCTGCGCACGCTGGCCGGTTTCCTTCCCTCCCGCGGCGGCCGGGTCCGGCTGGGCGGCACGCCCCTGGACGAACTCCCGCCGGAGCGCAGGGAGTTCGGCTTCGTGCCGCCCAACCTCGGGTTGTTCCCGCACCGGAGGGTCCGGGAGAACGTCGCGTATCCGCTCCGACTGCGCGGGGTTCGGGACGCGACGGCGCAGACCGCCGCGTGGATCCACCGGTTCGAGCTCGACGACCTCCAGGACCGGTTCCCCTCCGAGCTCAGCTCCGGCCAGCGCCAGCGGGTCGCGATGGCTCGGGCCCTCGCCTCCTCCCCGCGGGCGCTCCTCTGGGACGAGCCGCTCGCCGCGCTGGACGTCGAGAGCCGGGACGTCCTGCTCCGCCTCGTCCGGCGGCTGATCGTCGCCGACCGGCTGCCGCTCCTTCTCGTGACGCACGACCCGACGACCGCGCTCGCGCTCGCCGACCGGATCGTGGTGTTGGACGGAGGCACCGTCCGGTTCGAGGGACCCCCCGAGGCGCTTTCCCGGGCCCCGCTCGACCGGTTCCTCGCGCGATTCCTCGGGTTCGAGAACCTCCTCACCCGGGCCGAGATCGACGCCGGCGCGGCCTCGCCGCTGGCCCCCGCCCTTCGCGCGGCGGCCGGCCCCGGCGGCGTCGTCCTGCCCCCGACCGCGCTCCGCTATCGGCCGTCCGAGCCCGGAACGGGCACGGCCCGCGTGACGGCGCTTCGGTGGAGCCCCGGGGGGTGGAGTCTCGTGGTCGAGGAGGGTCCGTGGACGTTCCACCTGCCGGCGGGCCCCGACACACCGGGACTCCGCGTCGGCGACGCCGTCACGCTCTCGCTCGACGCCGGACAGGTCAAGCCCCTCTCCGACCTGGGTGGGGAAGGGGCGGCATGAGCGGGGAACGCTGGCTGACGCCGACGGACGTACGACTGCTCGGGTCGCTCGCCCGGACCCCGAACCTCGTCCGGGCCGCCCGCGCGATCGGCATCGAGCGCGACCGGGCCGTCTACCGCCTCCAACGCCTCTCGCGGCTGTACGGACGGGCGGTCGCGGTGGGCCGGCGGGGAGGGGTCACACCGGGTGCGACGCGGCTGACCGCCCTCGGCCGACGTTTGCTGGAACGGGCCGGGGGACCGTCGACCTCGGCCCAGCATTGGGTCGGGTCCTTCCACGTGGGGCCGCCGCCCCGGGTCGTGGTCGGGCCGGGGAGGGAGCTCGTGGTGTCGTTCCGCGCCTCGGACGGCCAACGGGTCGCCGTCGACGTCGACCCGGAGGCGTTCGTGGTCGCCCGCCGTCGCGCGGAACTGAGCGCCCGCAACGTCCTCCGGGCCCGCGCTCGTCCGGGCCGTCCCCCGGCCGCGCGGGACGGCCGAGCTCGAAGCGGACTGGGGCGGCACGCCGGTGCGCGTCGCGCTCACTTGGGCGTCGGTCGAGCGCCTGCGGCTCACCCCGGGGGCCCGGGTCTACCTGTACGTCAAGGCGGTCGCCGTGCGGCGGGGGAGCGAACGCCGGACGGGCTCTACTCGCGGATCCCCTCGGTCGTGAGCGAGAAGACCGCCTCGCCCTCGGGCAGGTTGGGCGAGTCGATCAGGCGCGCGATCCGGCGGGGCGGCTTCGACTTGCGCAGGTAGACCCGGTAGGTCGCCGCGTGGGCGACGATGTTCCCGCCGATCGGGCGGGTCGGGTCGCCGAAGAGGATGTCCGGCCGAGCCGAGACCTGGTTCGTGACGACGATCGCGGCGTTGTACGTGTCCGCGAAGCGCAGGAGCTCGTGCAGGTGCTTGTTGAGGAGCTGCTGGCGCGGAGCGAGCTCGGCGCGCCCGAGGTACTCCGCGCGGAAGTGGGCGGTCAGCGAATCGACGACGAGGAGGCGGATCGGCTTCTCGCGCGCGAGCTCCTGGGCCTTCTGGACGAGGAGCATCTGGTGGTTCGAGTTGAACGCGCGCGCGACGTGGATGTGGCCGAGGACCACCTCCGGGTCGAGACCGAGCGCCTTCGACATGTCGACGATCCGCTCGGGGCGGAACGTGCTCTCGGTGTCGATGTAGACGACCTCCGCCTCGAGGCCGCCCTGGGCGGGCGGGAGCTGGATGTCCACCGCGATCTGGTGGGCGAGCTGGGTCTTCCCCGATGCCGAACTCGCCGGAGAACTCGGTGATCGCCTGCGTCTCGACGCCGCCGCCGAGCAGCTCGTCGAGCGCTTTGGAATTGGTCGTGATGCGGCCGAGCTTCTTCCGCCGCTCGAGCAGCGCCATCCCGCTCTCGAAGTCGCCGACGTCCGCCTTCCGACGCGCCTCGCCGATGATCTTCTGGGCGCTCGCCGTGCCGATCTCGGCCGCCTCGGCGACGTCGCCCGGGCGAGGCGACGGCCAGCTCCATCAGATCGGTGTACCCGGCCTCGCGGAGCTTGTCCGCCGTGGCGGCGCCGATCCCGGGCAGGTCCTCGAGGGCGATCTCGTGCTTGGGCTCCGGCGGGGTCTCGCTCGACGCGGGCCGGGCGGCGGTCTTGGACGGCACGAGACGAGGGACCGGTCGTAGAGGGATAAGGGTGGGGGAGGGGTCGCGGAACGGTGGAGGGTGACCTACGTCCCGGTGGCCCTTGGAACGAACGGTTCGCCCGTCAGGCGCTGGTAGACCGTCGTGTAGAGCCGGCTGACCTCGTCGACCAGGAGCGGGGGGAGCGGCGGGATCGGCCGGCTCCTCGGTCTTCGCCTCCCGGGCCTTCAGGAGACGGTCGTAGTAGCCGGTCTGGCGGTAGTGCTGCCGGACGAACTCTTTCGAGAAGTCGACGTGGCGGCCCCGCGCGTAGGCGTCCTTGTCCCAGAACCGGTCCTCGTCCGCCGTACCGAAGGTGTCGACCACCATGATCGTCCCGTCCGCGTCGACGCCGAACTCCTTCTTCCCGTCGACGTGGAGAAGGCCGCGGGGACCGACCTCCTTCTGCATCGCGTCGTCGATCCGGAGGATCGTCTCCCGGATCCCGTCGAGCTGCCGCCCGTCGAGCGCGGAGAGCTCCAGCGCCTCCTCCCGGGTGAGCAGGCGGTCCACGGGCTCGAGCTTGGTCGTGACCTCGAAGTGCGGCTCCGGGAGCGGGATCCCGTACTCGAGCGTGCGGCCGGCGGGGAAGCCGAGCGCCTCGGGCCGGACGGCACCGGACTTGACGCGGTCCCACATCGAGCCGGCGAGGTAGTAGCGCACGATCACCTCGAGCGGGACGAGGTAGTCCTTCGGGTGCGGCCCGAGGGTCCGCGGCTTCGGCACGATGCGGACGCGCTTCACGCGCATGGACGCGGGGCCGCTCTTCTCGAGGAAGTGGTGGGGGACGCCGAGCCGGGAGCAGACCGCAAACCAGTGCGCCGCCGTCCCGTTGAGCGTCTCGCCCTTGTGCGGGATCTCGCTCGGTATGTGCTTGTCGAAGACCGAGATGTCGTTCGTGAATCGGAACTCGAGCTCGGTCGGAGAGACCTCGTAGACCTCCTTGACCTTGCCGCGACGCAAGTATTTCGGCGCACTCGTGGCCGGGGCGGACGGGGACGGGCTCATCGAGGGCCGAGGAGGGCGGAGAGGCTTAACGTTGAGGGGCGTCCCGGGCCTACAGCGAGCGCGCGTGGCGCTCGGTGATCGCCCGGAACCCCCGCTTCGCGTAGAAGCGGCTCGCGATCTCGTTCTGGGCCGGGAACTCCGCGATGACCACCCCGGCGCCCTTCGCCTTCAGCTGCGCCGAGATCTCCTTGAGGAGGAACTCGCCGACTCCGCGGCGTCGGTAGAGGGGCAGGAGGTAGATGTCGACGATCACTCCCTCGACCTCCGGGGTGTAGAAGGGGCGCTCCCGCAGGACCGCGTGAACGAGGCCGACGACCTTGTCCTTGTCCGAACCGACGCCCTCGGCGGCGAGCACGATCGCCTTCGGGTCCTTCAGGCTCGCTTGGAGGACCTCGCGCGCCTGCACGTCGGCGTCGTCCCGAACTCGGAGGAGCGGGTCGAACTCCTCGTTGAGACGCTTCAGGCGGAGCAGGAGGGGGACGAGCACCGGCAGGTCCGCGGCGCGCGCCGGTCGTAGGTGGATGGGGACGGACGGGGACTCGCTGCTGCCGCCCGAATCGCCCGAGGAGTTCGTGGCGCTCGTCATCGTCCCCGCCTCCGGGCACCGTCGGAGGCGGCCCGCGGCATCGGCGGGACGAGGTGCGATCGGTTCAGCGCCGCGACCAGGCGTCGCGAGCGCCCCATCTGGGTGACCGCGCGGTGGAGGAACTCGTCGTGGCTAAGCCGGCGGCGGGCGATCCCTTCCTTAACGGCCGCCATCCCGACGGCGGCCGCCACGTGGGGGAAGACCTCGGTCTCCTGCATGGTCGGGAGCAAGTGCTCCACGGATAAACCCCGGTCGGCCGCGTGCCGGGCGAGCTCGCGGGCGGCGGCCAGGACGATCTCGTCGGGGATCGACCGCGCGCGGGCGTCCAGGACGCCGCGGAACACGGCCGGAAAGACGAGGGAGTTGTTGACCTGGTTCGGGAAGTCGCTCCGCCCCGTTGCGACGACCGCGGCGCCCGCCTCCCGCGCGACGTGCGGCCAGATCTCGGGGACGGGGTTGGCGAGGGCGAAGACGATCGGCGACCGGGCCATCGAGCGGACCTGCTCCGGCCGGATCGTGTTCGGGTCCGGGGTCGACGCGGCGAGCAGTACGTCCGCTCCCTCGAGGGCGACCGAGAGGTCGCCCGTGCGGCCTCCGCCGTTCGTGCGCAGCGCGAGTCGGTACTTCCAGGGGTTCCGGACGCTGAGCTCGTCGACATCGGACCGCTCGGCGTGCAGGATCCCGCGGCTGTCGACGAGCGTCAGGCGGGACGGGTCGTGGCCGAGCGCGAAGAGGAGGCGGGCGGTGGCGATGTTCGCCGCGCCGGCGCCGAGCAGGACGGTCCGGACCTCCTTCACCGAGCGGTGCGTCAGCTCGAGCGCATTGAGGAGGCCGGCGATGGTCGCGGCGGCGGTCCCGAGCTGGTCGTCGTGCCACACGGGGATGGGTAGGCGCTTTTGCAGCTCCTCGAGGATCCCGAAGCACTTCGGGGAGGCGATGTCCTCGAGGTTGATCGCCCCGAACGCGGGGGCGATGCGTTCGACCGTCTCGATGATCTCGTGCGGCGAGCTCGTACGGATCGGCAAGGGGACCGCGTCCACCCCGCCCAGCCAGCGGAAGAGGAGCGCCTTGCCCTCCATCACCGGGAGCGCGCCTTCCGGACCCATGTCCCCCAACCCAAGGACCCGGGAGCCGTCGGTCACGATGGCGATCGTGTTCCAGCGTCCGGTGAGGTCGAACGAAAGGTCGGGGTCGGCGTGGATCGCCCGCGAGACCTCGGCCACGCCCGGGGTGTACCACAGGGCGAAGTCCTGGAGCGAGCGGACCGGGACCTTCGGGACGGTCTCGATCTTGCCTCCGTAGAACCGGGAGAGCTCGACCGCGCGTCGTCCGAGCTCGTCGGTCTGCGTTTCGTCGGCCGACGCCGCGCGCTTCGGTCGGGCGCGCCGCCGAGGCTCTCGTCCGGGGTCGACGGGGGCCGGGACGCTCTCCGCCATGCCGAGGGCGTTCACCGAGGGGGCCGTTATTAACACTTCCGCGGAAACGAACGGATAGTTCGTCAATTGCCGGTCGGTACGGGTCTTCCGGCCGCGGCCCGGCCGGGTCGGCGGAAGATAAGTACCCGTTGCCGGGTCTAGGCGTGAGGTTCCCCGCGTGGTCGGCGCTCACTCCACCCCGCACCCGTACGTGCGGCCGCCGCGGGCCGGTGCGGTCCCACTCGTCTCACCTACGGCGCTCGCCACCTTGATGCGGTCGACGAGCCCGCCGATCGTCGTGGACGTCCGACCGGCCGAGGAGCGACGCCTCGCGCACTTCCCGGACGACCGGCACGTCCCGCTCGACCAGCTGCCCGCTGCGGTCGGGACGCTCCCCCGGGATCGGGCGATCGTGCTCTACGACCATCTCGGCTTCCGCGCTCGGGTCGCCGCGGAGTTCCTGCTCGACCGGGGGTTCGACCAGGTGGCCGCGCTCGAAGGCGGGATCGAGGAGTACTCGCGCGTCGTCGACCCGTCCGTCGGCCGGTACTCGGACGCGCGGAGGGGCGACGAGCTCCTCGTCCGGCAGATGCCGCGTCTCGACACCGGGTGCCTCACCTACTTCGTGGGCGACCCCGTAGCCCGCATCGCCGTCGTGATCGACCCCGGACACGACGTGACCCCGTACACGGCTGCTCTCCGGGACGGCGGCTGGAAGCTCGCGGGGATCGTGGAGACGCACACCCACGCCGACCACCTCGCCGGCCACGCGGCGCTGCACGCGGCGACCGACGCACCGATCTTCGTGAGCCACCGCTCGCCGGCCCAGTACCCGCACCGGCGCCTGACGGAGGGAGAGTCGATCCCCTTCGGCTCGCAGGAGCTTCTCGTCTTGGAGACGCCCGGCCACACGATGGACCACCTGACGCTCCGTCTCCGGGACCAGATCTTCACCGGCGACACCCTCCTGCTCGGGTCGTGCGGACGCACCGACCTGGGCGGCGGCTCGCCCGACCTCCTGTGGGAGAGCCTGCAGGAGAAGATCCTCCGCCTCCCGAACGAGACCGAGGTCTACCCGGCCCACTACGGGCCCCATCACGCGCTGCCGGAGCGGTTCGTGTCGACCCTCGGGTTCGAGCGGGCGACCAACGAGGCCCTCAACGTCGGCTCGCACGAGGGGTTCGTCCGCTACATGACCGAGGGCTGGCCGCCGAAGCCCAAGAACTTCGACCAGATCGTCCAGGCGAACCTCGTCGGGTCGCCGGGCTCACGGCCCGGCCGAGAGTACCTCGGCACCCGCGGGCCCGACGAGCACCGTATGCTCCGCTTGGGCGACCAACCCCCGCCCTCGCTCGACGAACACGGGATAGGCCTGGAGGAGCCGGCGCGCCCGTCCGAGCGCGGCCCGCTCCTCGTCCGAGGCGACCCAGCGCAGCGTGAACGGGAGCGTACGGAACCGGGAAAAGAGACCGGCGAGAACGGGGTCCCTCGCCCCCGGGTCAGACCGGAACCGGACGATGTTGCCGAAGGGGCCGTTCTCGATCATCCCCACGCCGTTGGTGGCGAACGGCTCGATCGCGATGATCTCCCCCTCCGAGAGGGTCTCGTCGCTCAGGCCGGGGACGTTCGGGATCGACTTGCCCGCGTGGAGCAGGTAGCGCTCGATGGAGTGGCCCGTGAGGTTCTCCATCGGCTTCAGCCCCCGGGACCGGATCGCGCCCGCGATCGCGCGGCTGACGTCGTCCACCCGGGCCCCGGGACGTACCTGCGCGATCCCGGCCCGCAACCCCTCGCGCGCCGCACGCACCAGGTTTTCGTGCCGGTGGGTCCCCCCGACCTCGACCGTGTCCGCTGTGTCGGCGATCGCCCCGTCGAGGTGGGCCCCGACATCGACCTTCACGAGGTCGCCCGCGACGAACGTCTGGGCGTCGTCGGGGTCGGGCGTGTAGTGCGCGGCCTCGTCGTTCCGGGAGAGGTTCGCAGGGAACGCCGGTTGGGCGCCGGCCGCGCGGATCGACGCTTCGATGGCCTCGGCCACATCCCGCCGACGGGCGCCTGGGACGGCGAGGCGGAGGCCGAGCTCGCGCGCCCGGCTCGCGATGCGGGAGGCTTCGCGCCACCGCTCGAGATCGTCGGGGTACTTCGCCATGCTAGGTTACGTCCGGGGAACGAGGACCGGATCGTCGCCGGAGAGGTCCACGAGCGTGGACGGCCGGCCCGAGGGCCGGGGGGACGCGGGCAGGTAGACCGCGACGCGGGTGCCGAAGGCCCGGCGGGCCTCGGCCGAGGTTCGGGTGGGCGGGCGACCGTGGATGTTCGCACTAGTCGCGGTGATCGGGCCGGCCCATCGCGCCAATTCACGGGCCACCCGGTGGTCGGGTACCCGCAGCGCGAGGAGCCCTCGCGCGGGCACGACCGACGGACTGAGCGTTCGGCGGGCTCGCTGCGTGGGCGGCACGAGCAACGTGTACAGGACCTGGAAGGTGGCGACGCGCCCAAGCGCGGGATTCGATGGAGAGGGTCCCCCACACCTCCATCTCTTCCGGCGAGCTCAGCGCGACCGACAGCGACTGGCCGGCGGGACGCTCCTTCGCTCGCTCGAGCCGGCCCACGGCCGAACGGTCGGTAGCCGACGCGGCGAGCCCGAGGAGGGTGTCGGTGGGATAGACGACCAGCTCCCCGCGCGCGAGGGCACGCGCGGCGTCCGCGAATCGTCGGCCCCATCGACCTACGCGTACTCTTCGCCGACCCGAGCGTAGGCGAAGTAGTCGTCGGGACGGAAGTAGAGGGCGAGCTCGCGGGTGGCCGACGCCGGCGAATCGGAGGCGTGGACGAGGTTCGCCGTGATCCCGAGGCCCCAGTCCCCCCGGATCGTCCCGGGAGCGGCGGTTTGGGGGTTGGTCGCCCCGGTGAGAAGCCGCACGACGGAGATAGCCGACCGGCCCTCGAGCGCGAGGGCGATGACCGGGCCGGATGTGATGTGCTGGATCAGCGCCGGGTAGAACGGCTTTCCTTCGTGCTCCGCGTAGTGCCGCTGGGCCGCCTCGGGCGCGATGTGGACCGCCTTCGCGGCGACGATCTTGAGGCCCTTCGCTTCGAATCGCGCGATGATCGCTCCGACGAGGCCCCGTCGGACGCCGTCGGGCTTGACCAGGACCAGCGTGCGCTCCGAGCTTCCTTCCGTCATCGGCGGGTCGAGCCCGAAGGGCGCGTAAAGCTTTCCTGCGGACTCGCCCGGGCGTCCGGTCGGAGGGCGGGATGGCCGGCCGACGCAGGCGGAAGGAGCGGCTGGCCCGCACGTTCGACCGCTCGGCCGCTCTCTACGAACGCGGGCGCCCGGACTATCCGGCGAGCGCGATCCGATTCGCGGCCACGACGTTCGACCTCGGGCCCGGCTCGGCCGTCCTCGACCTGGCCGCTGGCACGGGAAAGCTCACCCGCGCCCTCCAGACCACCGGCGCGACCGTCGTCGCCGTGGAGCCGATGGCGGGGATGCGGCGCGTCTTCCGGCGGGTCGTGCCCAGGGTGCCGGTGATCAACGGCCGGGCCGAGGCGATCCCCCTCCCGGCCGGGTTCGTGGACGCCGTCTTCGTGGGCCAGGCCTTCCATTGGTTCCGGCCGGGAACCGCACTCCGGGAGATCGCACGGGTGCTCCGGCCGGGCGGGGCCCTCGTGCTCGTCTGGAACACCCGAGACGACCGGGTTCGATGGTCTCGCGCCCTGACCCGGATACGTCGAACGAGCGGGCGGGCCTCGTTCCCGCGGCACGTCGGAGCTCGCCTGGCGACGACAGTTTCGGCGCAGGGTGAGCCCGTTCTCGGGGCTCCGGAAACGGACCTTCGTTCATTCCCAGGCGGCCGCGCCGGCGACCTTCCTCGCACGGATACTATCAGTCAGTACCGTGGCCGCCCGGCCCCCCGCCGTGCGTCGCCGAGTGGCGGGGGAGGTCCGGGCGCTCCTGGCGACCGACCCCCGAACCCGGGGTCGGAAGATCGTCAAGCTCCCGTACCTCACCGAGGTGTTCTACTGTCGCAAGCGGACCGCCCTACCGGCGCCAGGGGGCTAGCGGGCCCGAGCGTCGCACACTTCGCGCCAGGGACAGCGTGCACACCGGGCGAAAGAGGGCGTGGCCCGACCAGTGTAGGGGCGATCGAGCTCGTCGCGGACCTCGAGGAGTTCTTCTCGTACGGCGGCGTCCCAACGAACCCGTGCCTCGCCCCCGTCCCCGTACCGGACGATCCCGTACGGCGGGGGTCGGCCCGTCGTTTCCTCGACCAGGAGGCAGTACGCCGCGACCTGGATTCGGTGGGAACGCGGGACCCCGTTCCGCGGGGTCGGGCGGCTCTTGAACTCGACCGGGACGAGCATCCCATCGGGAAGTTGTCGGAGCTCGTCGGGCCGGCCGGAGATCCTGTATCGAGCCGACCGGAGGAGCGGTCCCGATCCGGGGGTCGCGTCGACCGAGACCAGGGACCCGTACCGCGCCTCCCGGTGCCGCAGGGTGAGAGCCCGAGCCCCGACCCACACCGCGATCACCCCTCCCAGGATCGCCCCGGCCGCCTCGAGGTCGACTCGAGCAACCACGCGACGCCTCCGAGCACGACGAGAAGGCCGATCGCGAGCAGCAACCAGTAGGCGACCCCATGCCCAGCGCGGCGGCGCTCCCCGCCGAGCTGACGCACATGGGCGCGGGTACCGGCCGCCGCGCTCCGCACGGAGTCCGGAGCAGGACCCTCGGGCGGCGGGTGGTATCGATACCAGTGGGAGCGAGGACAGTAGGCGTAGTCGGCCAGGTCGGATGCGGAGACGTACGGGGGAACCCCCGAGGACATCGGGAGGACGTGCGCCCGAGGAGGACCTTACCGATTGCGTTCGAGACGCGACCAGGCGGACCGCGCCTACGCTTTGACGGGGGGCTTCTCCGTGGCGGGCTTCTTCGCCCGGGCGCGGGGCTTCGGTGCCGGTTTCGCTTCTTCGGTTGCGGGAGGGGTGGGAGCGACCGGGGACTCGACCGCGGGCGCGGCCTTGGGTTCCTCCTTCGGGACCGGCGTAGGTGCGCGCTTCGCGCCCCGGGCCGGCTTCGGGCCCGTGGGTCGCGCGGCGGCCGCGGACCGGTCGGCGGCCTTCTTGAGCGCGTGGGCGCGGGTCCACTTCAATCGGTGGCCGACCCGGCCCAGGTGGAGCTGCTGCTTGCGGCAGGAGGAGGTGCAGAAGTGAAAGATCGACCCGTCGCGCTTGACGAACATCATGCCGGTGCCCGGCTCGATCTCGGCGGCGCAGAACGAGCACTGGCGCTTGACGACCATCGCCGACTCCCTACCGAACCGAGAGCTTTCGGGCTTCGCGTGCGGTCTCTCGGAGGATCAGGACGTCCCCGAGGCGGATCGGGCCCGCGACGTTGCGGGTGATGATCTTGCCGCGGTCGCGCCCGGCGAGCACGCGGACCTTGACCTGGGTGGCCTCGCCGGCCATCCCGGTGCGACCCACGAGCTCGACGACCTCTGCGGGGGATCCCTTGTCTTCCGCCATGGTCCACGCCTCCGGGTCGGGTCCTGCCTACTTCTTGTTGAGCGTCGGGAACTGGGCCGCGATCTCGTCCAGCAGCGCCTTCGCGTCGCCGGGTTCCACGATCGCTACGCTCGCCGCCGACTTGGAGAGCCCGGCCGATTGGCCCAGCCGCTGCTTCTTGCCGACGTAGATGTAGGGAATGCGCTTCTCCTCGCAGAGCATCGGGATGTGGACGAGGATCTCCACCGGGTCGACGTCCTCGGCCATGACCACGAGCTTTGCCTCGGAGCGCTCGCTGGACTTGGTGACCTCGTTGGTGCCCACGCGGACCTTTCCGGTCTCGCTCGCCACTTGGACGAGCTGAAGGGCCTTGTCGGCCAGTTCGGTCGGCGTCTCAAATCGCACATAGATTGGTCGCGCCATTGTTCCTCGCGTCAGCGGAACCCCCGAACGGGGGGTCCTCGGCTCACGGGGGGTGGGGTAGGGGCCTCGCTATTTAACGGTGCCCGCGAACCGAGGCCTTCGCCTCCGTCAGGGCTCGCCCCGCCACACCCTCTCGGGAATCGAGCGGCGGGGTGCTTCGCGATCGGGCTACTTCTTGGACCCCATCGCCTTCATGCCCGCGGTGTCCTCGTCGAAGACCTGCTGGAGGTTCGACCGGACCATCGGCTCGAGCTGGGCGGCCGGGACCCCGGCGACCACGAAATCCCCGTAGACGTCGATCCCGGTCTTGTTGCCCTTGGGCGTGTAGACGTTGACCATCTTCGTGCCGGTCATCGGACCCTCGACCACCTCGATGACGACCGCGAGCGGGGGAAGGGCTGTGATCCGGTTCGCCACCTTGACCCACTGGCCGTTCATGTTCTGCTCCATCGAGATGTGCATCACGTTCTCGCTGATCGGCTTCACGTGCTGGTTCCGGGTCGACACGTGGGCTTCGCCGTGCATCTGACCCTGGAGGTACTCCCAGACGGTGGAGATCGGTGCGTCGAAGTGGCTTCCTTCATCCTTGATGAGGACCATGGAGAGGCATCGCTCAGGAGGTACTTGAATCGCCATCGGAACGAAAGTATACCGCAGCACGGCGAGGTCCGTAAACTCCGGTACCAACCTATATCACCGCCTCGAATTTCGGGAGGAAGATGGCCCGACCCTCCGCGCCGCCCTCCTCCTTTCCCGCGCCCGGGCCGCCGGCGGTCGAGATCCGCTCGTGCCCCATCGCTGCGAGCCTGGGCACGCTCGGTCGCAAGTGGACGCTCACGATCCTGCGCGACATCGCCTACTTCCCGGACGCGTCCTTCTCGCTGATCCTGAAGAACAACCCGGGCCTGTTGTAGCGGACCCTCTCCCTTCGCCTCAAGCAGCTCGCCGCCGCGAACCTCATCACGAACAGCGCCGCGTCCACCGGGCCGCGCCGCCCGAAGTATCGCCTCACGTCGAAGGGACTTCAGGTCTGGCCGATCCTCGCCTCGCTCGTCCAGTTCGGCTTCCAGAACAACGCGGGCCAGGTCTTCGCCGACGGGCGGCCCCGCGACCTGGAGGAGGTCTTCCCCGACAGCCTGGACCTCATGTTGGGTCGATTCTCGAGCTCGCCCCCGCGGCGAACCCCGGCCTCCCCGTCGTCCTCGTAGGTGGTGGGGGCGCGACTCATCGCCCCCCCGCAGAAGCGGCGGCTCGCCCGATCCGACCCGACGACTCCCTCTCCACTTTCGCATGGATTCCGACGACGGCAGTCCCGGTCGGGCACGTATCCCCTCCGGGCTCCGGAAAGGCGTTCGAGGGCAAGTCAATTGGATTCGACCTACCACTTTTCGCTCCTGAGCCGGTCTCCGCCAACGGAAGGACCGGACGATGACCACTCCGGGCGCGCCGTACCTCAATCGGGCGGATGCGGGCCGCCGGTTGGCCGAGGTGCTGGCCCGTTACCGTCAGCGCTCCCTGACGGTCCTCGCGCTCCCGAGAGGTGGGGTCCCCATTGCCTCGGTCGTCGCCGACCGGTTGGATGCCCCCCTGGACATCCTCGTGGTCCGGAAGGTCGGCGCGCCGGGCAACCGGGAATACGGCCTCGGGGCGGTCGCCGAGGGTGGGGTCCGGTACATGGATTGGGACCGCGTCCGAGAGCTGGACCTGGGCCCCGAGCAACTGGACCCCGAGATCCGCGCCCAGACCGAGGAGGTCGACCGGCTGGCCCGTCGCCTGCGTGGCGGACGGTCACCGCCCGTCCTCCACGACCGCGCCGTCGGTACTCGTGGACGACGGAATGGCCACGGGCGGCACCGTACGGTGCGCGGTCGAAGCGGTGCGCCTGCAACGTCCCAGCCGCCTGGTGCTCGCCGTCGGCGTCTCGTCCCAGGAGGCGGTCGATGTGCTGCGACCTCGGGTCGACGAGCTCGTCTGCCCGCTCGTACCGCCGATGCTCTTCGCGGTCGGCGAGTGGTATCGGGAGTTCCCTCAGGTTTCCGACGCTGAGGTCACCGCCCTGCTGCAGCGACACTGGAGCCACCCCGGCCGGCATGACCGCGGCGTGAATCCTTCCGCCGAGCGACCGCGGGGTGGGGCGTGAACGCGACCGTCCAAGTCGGCGGCCTGGTCAAGGTCTACGGCACCCTCCGGGTCGTCGACGGGATCGACTTCGAGGTCCGCTCCGGTGAGGTGTATCCTTCCTCGGCCCGAACGGAGCCGGGAAGACCACCACGGTCGAGATCCTGGAAGGTCTGCGCCGTCGCACCGCCGGTGAGGTCCGCGTCCTCGGACTCGACCCGTGGACTCAACTCGGTTCGCTGCGGACTCGGATCGGAGTGATCCCACAAGATTTCCACTTCTTCCCCAAGCTCACGCCCCGCGAGGGGATCCGGTTGGTACGCGCGCCTGTTCGGGCTGAACGTCGACCCGGACGAGCTGCTGGCCCGCGTGGAGCTCACCGACAAGGCGGACGCCCATTTTGACACGCTCTCGGGCGGCCAGCACCAGAAGGTGGGCGTGGCCCTCGCCCTCGTCAACGACCCGGAGCTGTGCTTCCTCGACGAACCGACCACCGGCCTCGACCCGCGGGCGCGGCGGTCGATCTGGGACGTCATCCGTCGGCTCCGGAAGGAGGGGCGGACCGTCTTCCTGACCACCCATTATCTCGACGAGGCGCAGCAACTCTCGGACCGGATCGCGATCATCCACCACGGACAGATCATCGCCACCGGCTCCCCGGACGACATCATCGCCCGTTACGGACGACCGGAGCGGCTCCGAATCGTTGGGGACTCGGGACTCGCCGACCGGTTGGAGTCCCTCGGCCGCACGGTGGTCCGGGACAACGGCGCCATCGAGGTCCAACTGGGGTCGAGGTCCGAGGCGCTGCAGATCCTGGAGACGGTCGCGTCGAGCGGGCTGCCCTGGCAGAGCTTCTCCACCCGGACCGACACGCTCGAGGATGTGTTCATTCGCCTCGTCGGCCGCCTGGAGGACGGCTCCCTCTCCCTACCGAACAAGGCCCCGCCGAAGGAGGCCCCGTGAACTTTCGCCGCGTGAGCGCCTACTTCCCGGCGTTCGCGAAGGGGTACATCCGCAACCCCCTCGGCCTGTTCATGGCGCTCGTCTTCCCCGTGATCCTGATCCTGATCTTCGGGGCCGTCTTCTCCAACACCGGCAGCGCCCAGGTCGCGCTCGCAGTCGAGAACCTGGACCAGAACTCCCCGGCGAGCCAGAGCTTCCTCTCCGCGCTCAACGCCACCGGGGCCGTATCGGTCAACCTGATCCCGGCGGATTCCGGCAACATGTCCACGTACCTCGCGCACCATGGTCTCGCCGCCGGGCTCGTGATCCCGGCCGGGTTCGGAGCGGACATCGCCAACCGGACGCCCGTCCACCTCCTCGTCTTCACGAATCCATCGTCCGGTTCTGAGGGCGCGATCGTGCAGGGTGCGGTGGCGGGCGTCGCCAACGGAGAGAACCTGCGTCTGGCCGGCGGCGCGCCGGTCGTGACCTTCGAGTCCCTCAACATCGGCAGCCAGTCGTTCACCTACATCGACTACCTGGTCCCCGGGCTCATCGGGTTCTCCGTCCTCGTGAGCCCGATGTTCTCGATGGTCAACATCAGCTCGACGTGGAAGCGGGACAAGCTGTTCCGGCAGCTTTCGCTCACCCCACTCTCGCGCTCGGAGTGGCTCACCGCCGCCCTGCTGTGGTACGTCTTGATGGCGTTCCTCTCCGCCGGGCTCCTGATCGCCATCGGCCACCTCGTCTTCGGCGCCCACGTGTTCCTGACCCTGGCGGCCCTTCCGTTCCTCGTGGCCGGCCCCGTCCTCTTCGTCGCTCTCGGGCTCCTCGCCGGCTCCGTATCGACCACTCCGGAGACCTCGGCGCTCGTGGGCAACATCATCACGTTCCCCATGATGTTCCTCTCGGGGACGTTCTTCCCCGTCTCCCTGTTCCCCTCCTGGCTGGTCCCGATCGCCCACGTCCTCCCGCTGTTCTACGTGATCGACGGACTCAACGCCTCGATGGTCTACGCCAACCCTGCGACGGCCTACGCCGACCTCGCGGTCGTCGTGGGGATCGCCCTCGTGTTCGCGCTGCTAGCGACCCGCGTGTTCAACTGGCGCGAAGAGTGACCCCCACCCCGACGACGGGTCGGTCCGCCGGCGACCCTTCGAGTTCCTGCGCCGGGCGCTCACGCGGGGTCGGGAGTTTGGGTGCGCGGCAGGAGCCCCACGGTGAACCGCCCGCACGGGGGACACTACCCGACCCGAGTCTCTCCCCCCAACCGCACGCGGGGCAGAGCCAACGACTCGCGGGACGGGGAGGCGAGACTGGGGGCCGACGGCCGGGAGGGAGATCGGCCCCCGGATACCGACGGGTCGAACTCACACCGGCTTGCCGGGGCCCTCGGGGGCCCAGTGGCTCATCCGTCGCCAGTTCCTGCTTCGGGTCCCCCAAACGGTCCAGGCGGTCCCGAGTACTCCCGCGAGAATGAGCAGGGAGACGAGGATGACGATGATGCTCTGGAACAGGCTGTACCCTTGGGCCCAAAATCCCACAAAGAGCAGGGTGAACACGAGCCACGCGATCGGGCCGACGATCGAAGCGACGATTCCCCACCGCAATCCGCCCCAGGATTCCCACGGCCCTTCGGGGGAGCGGGGGGCCGTCTCGGGAGCACTCTGCGTCATCATCCCGCTAGGCTCCGGGGTCGGAAAGCTCAGCTCGTCAATTCAGGTTCACCCGGAGGGTGGGCCAAGTGCCCCACCCCCGGCTCGGAGGGTCGGGCGGTACCCGAGGGGGAGCTCGCCCTAGCGCTGACACCCCGCGGGGACGGAGGACCGGCAGAATTCTACCGGATTCTCGCTTGTTGGGGGTTTAACTGCCCCGAGAAACTAGGGAGGGCGGGGACTCCCATGGCCGTCGATCCAGAGAAGTTGAACGCGTTTGTCGGAAAGTTTGCGAACGACCTCGGTGCCGCCATGCACGGGTCCACGATCCTCATCGGGGAACAGCTCGGCCTGTACCGGGCGCTCTCCGAAGCCGGACCCATCACCTCCGAGGGCCTCGCCAAGAAGACCGGTACCCGCGGAACGGTATCTCCGCGAGTGGCTCGCTGGGCAGGCCGCCTCGGGGTATGTGGAGTACGATGCCAAGACGAAGCATTATTCGATGACCCCCGAGCAGACGTTTGCCCTCACGAACGAGAACGGACCCGTCTTCCTTCCCGGGGCCTTCTACATCGTCTCCTCGGTCTACAAGGACCAGCGCAAGATCGCCGAGGCGATCCGAACCGGAAAGGGATTGGGGTGGCACGAGCACCACGTCGACCTGTTCCAGGGGACGAAGCGGTTCTTCCGCCCGGGCTACGTCGCGAACTTGGTCTCCTCGTGGCTCCCGAGCCTGGACGGGGTCGTCGCCAAGCTCGAGAAGGGGGCCCGGGTCGCCGACGTAGGGTGTGGCCTCGGCGCGTCGACCATCATCATGGCCAAGGCCTTCCCCAAGTCCGAATTCATCGGCTACGACTACCACACCGAATCGATCGAGTGGGCCCGGAATGACGCGGTGACCGAGGTGGTCTCGAAGAACACCGATTTCGAGGTCGCTCAGGCGAAGGGTTTTTCCGGCAAGAACTTCGACCTGGTGACGTTCTTCGACTGCCTGCACGATATGGGGGACCCCGTCGGGGCGGCCAAGCACGTGCGGCAGGCCCTCAAGCCCGACGGAACCTGGATGGTGGTCGAGCCCGCCGCCGGCGAGACGGTCGAAGCGAACCTGAACCCGGTCGGTCGGGTCTTCTACAACGCCTCGCTTCAGATCTGCGTGCCGTCGTCGCTCGCCCAGGAAGTCGGAGCCGGACTCGGGGCCCAGGCGAGCGATGCGAGCCTCGCCGAGGTCTTCCGGGCCGGAGGCTTCACGAAGGTTCGCAAGGCCATCACCACCCCCTTCAATCGGGTCTTCGAAGTGCGGCCGTGAACCCTCCCCCGTCGTGGACAGACGGTGCGGGGCGGCGGCGTCCGGTGAGTTAGAATCGGAGGGGCCGGAACGTGAAGCGGTCGAACTGGATCCTCCCTTGGCTCGCCACGGCCGTGGTCGGCCCTTCCGAATCCTCGAGCGCCTCCGACTGGGATGCGTTGGGCCGGCGCTGGTGGTCTCACGTTCAGGTCCTCGCCGACGACAACATGGAAGGGCGAGAGACGGGAGACCCCGGATACGCCCGGGCCGCCGAGTACGTGATCCGGCAGTTTCACGATGCGGGTCTGCAGCCCGCGGGGGAGGACGGGTATCGCCAGCCGGTGGACTTTCAGGTGACGCAGATCGACCCGGCGCACTCCTCGCTCGACCTGCTCCGAAACGGCGAAGCGCGACCCGTCCACCTGGGGGACGAAGCCGCGTTCATTGTGACCTCGGCGACGGCCGAGCGGGCGGAAGCCGAGGCGGTGTTCGTGGGCTACGGCCTCGAGATACCCGAACTCCACTACTCGGACCTGGCGGACCAGGACGTCAAGGGAAAGATCGTCGTCTACGTCTCGGGCGGACCTTCAGATCTGCCCGGTCCGATCAAAGCGCATTACCAGTCGCCGCACGAGCGCGTGAGGTCGCTTCGGAAGGCGGGAGCCGCGGGACTCGTGGTTCTCCCGAATCCGACCGCGGCGGACCTGCCCTGGCCTCGCGTGGTGATCGGTCTCCGTATGCCGAGGATGGAACTCCGCGACCCCGGGCCGGCGGGCTACCGACCGCTCCCGGTGACCGTGATGTTCAATCCCGAACGGGCCGAACCGCTGTTTGAGGGCAGCGGCTACACTCTTCCGGAGATCGTCGCGGGGCTCGGGTCGAGCCGACGCCTACCCCGTTTCCCCCTCGCGGTGAAGGTTCGCGTGCGGGTGGGATTCTCCCGGCGAGAAGCCAGATGCCAGAACGTCGTCGGGGTCCTCCCGGGCACAGACCTGAAGCTGAAGAACGAGTACGTCGTGGTCAGCGCGCACCTCGATCACCTCGGGATCGGGGAGCCGATCAACGGCGACCCGATCTACAACGGCGCGATGGACAACGCTTCGGGCGTCGCGTCGATGCTCGAGATCGCGTGGGCGATCAAGGATTCCGGCGCGACGACCCGACGTTCGCTGTTGTTCCTCGCCGTTACGGGGGAGGAGAAGTTCCTCCTGGGTTCCGAGTACTTCGCCACGCACCCCACCGTGACCGGCCCGCTGGTCGCCAACATCAACATCGATGGGGTCCTCCCGCTGTACCCGCTGAAGTACCTCGAAGTTCAAGGACTGGCTGAATCCTCGCTGGGCGACGATATTCGGGCCGTGGCCGCGGAGGAGGGAGTCGAGGTCCACTCGGAGTATGAACCGGACCGCGTCCTGTTCATCCGAAGCGACCAGTACAATTTCATCAAGCAAGGTGTGCCGGCCCTCTTCTCCGGGTTCGGCTACCTTCGCGGGTCGCCCGAAGAGCGGCTGACCAAGGACTGGTCGAAGGAACGCTACCACGGGCCCGGGGACGACCTCGACCAACCCGTCGTTCCGGCCGCGGCCGCACACTTCAATGGGATCCACGAAAAATTGGTGCTGCGGGTGGCCAACGCCGACCGCCGGCCGACGTGGAATCCGGAAAGCTTCTTCAACCGATTCGTCCGCTGACCCGTCCGTCAGTTCGTTCTCGGGGCGCAGAGGAGGACGGAGGCCCCGGGGGGCGTGCTTGGGAAATCGCCCATTTCGGAGGGAGGAGCTGAGATGTCGATACCGGGTTTAAGCACCATCGAAACCTGTCTCGTCCCGCCGGTCTAGATGCCTTCGAAGAACGTCGACGTCGTCGTCATCGGCGCGCGGGTGGGCGGGTCGGTCCTGGCCGCTCGATTGGCGTTAGAGGGCGTCCGTGTGCTGTTGGTGGACGCCACTCGTTTTCCGAGCGAAACCTTGTCCACGCACTTCTTTCGAGGCAGCGGCCTGCTGGCGGCGCTGGAACGTGTCGGCGCCCTGGAGGTAGTTCTCCAACTGGGCGCGTCCCACCTGGTACAGGAGTACAGCTATTCTCGCGGGGAGGAGGCTCCTGAACTCGGCCCCCCCCAGGCACCCGGCGAACTGGGTTTCAACCTCTCCGTTCGGCGCTTGACCTTGGATGCAGCCCTGGCCCACTACGCCGCATCCCTGCCCGGGGTGGAGCTGGCGGAACGCACCCGCGCGGTAGGGCTCCAGAGGGACGCAGGGCGAGTCACAGGGGTCCGGCTGGAGGGACCCCAGGGCGCCCGCTCGGTCAAGGCGCGATTGGTGGTCGGCGCCGACGGCCGGCACTCGTGGTTGGCCCGGGAGGTCGGAGCCCCGTACCGGACCTCCGAAGAGGGCCACCGCGGTATGTACTACGCCTACTACGCTGGGTTCGAGGGACCCTCCGGGTCGCGCGATGGGCCGGAATTCTCCTCCCTCTGCGATGAACTGGCCTACGTATTCCCGAGCGACGGCGGACTTGCCTGCGTCGCCCTCTCGTTGAACTTGGAGAGCTTCCATTGGTGTCAGGTGGATCCCGGTCCGCGGTTCGCCGCGCGTTTGGCGCGCCACCGAGGGATCGCTGGCCGCCTAGCCAAAGCAGTGCGCGACGGTGGGATGAGAGGAGCCGGCCCGGCTCCCAATTTTGTGCGCACCCCATTCGGACCGGGGTGGGCCCTGGTAGGGGACTCCGAGATGCACCAGGACCCGTGGAGCGGGCGTGGTCTGGACTCCGCGGGCACGCACGCGATCCTACTGGGTGACGCGGTCGCTCGGTGGTTTCGTGGGGATCTGTCGGAGGAGCGGGCCGGCCAAACTTACGAGAACGATCGGGACCGGCTGAGCATGGAACACTACGAATTGACGGTCCGGGCGTCTCGCAATCTTGCCGAGCTCTGACGCGACTTGGCCGGTGCTAGGGCTGCGGACTCGTCCCTCTGGCTCTGGGTAGATAGTGCACCCTCCTGTCGTGGGCGCAAGACGGAATGCACCCGCTCGGGGATGCTACCCCGGCTCCCCCTTCCCGAAAGAACTGTCAGGGAGACGGGGACCGGCGGTCAGACCGGCGGCTTGCCGAAGACCTTACCCATCTCCCATAACCGCCGGTACCCCGAACGACCGAGCAGGCGACGTGAGGATTCGACTGCGTTGGTCGTGACGTAGGGGTACCCCTCGTTGCGACACCAGTTCGTAGCCGCCCGTACCAACGCACGACCGACCCCCTTCCTTCGGCTTCGGGGTTCGATGTAGATCGTCGACAGAATCGGACGGAGAACCCCCGGTTCGCCCGGCGACGGTTCCACTTCGTGCAGCCAGATGGTTTGGCTCCCCACCGGGATTCGGGCGGTGTCGACCGCGATGAAGGCGACGATTCGTTGTTCGCGCCTTGCCCGACGAATCCACCGACGGTACACAACGTCGGCCGCGTCCAAGGCGGAGTCGCTGAACCTCCCGAGCTCGCTCCACATGGCTCTTCGGTGACGGACCAGCAGCTCAATGTCCCGCCACGTCGCCGGTAAGATGCGATAGGCGCGAGTCACATCCCCCATCGCGGTGGCGGGGACTTTACTCTTTGTGAAGAGCAGGACGCCGTCTGGACTCCGCTTGTTGCTGACGCCCGTCGAAGTGCACCAACGGACGGATCGATGTCACCACAGCTTGTAGACGTACATCCGGTCGCCCCGGGTTTCGGTGACGGCGCCCGTGCTACGGTAGAGTCGTTCGGCCGCCTCGTTGGCCGGGTCGTCCGTGAATACAAAGACTTCCTCTAGTCCACGTTCTCGACAGTCACGCAAGAGGGCTCGAATGAGCTCCCGCCCCACTCCCTGGCGGCGATGGGGCTCTGCGACGGCGATCTCGTACAGAAACATCTGCTTCCGATCTGTCTTCAACTGCCCCAACTCGGTCCCCCGAAGGAATCCGACGATCGCGTCGTCCTGATAGGCGAGCAGGAAGACGTTCCGGTCGTCTGCGAGATAGGCTCGGACGGCGCGGGGGCTCGGAGGTTCATTGAAGAGATGGGCAGCTCGGAGGACTTCCTCCTCCCCCCCTGGCCCCAGGCGTCGAATCGGCATCTTCTCCCGTCGCAGGTGTCGCTACCTGACCGAGGAAGGACGAACAAATGAAGGGTCGGATGGGGCGGGGCGAACACCCCCAATACTTGTGCGACCTCCTCCGTCCGGTCCCGGCCCGATGACTACCGTCAAGACCGTCGCGGCGCACGAGGTCGTCCAGGCGGCCTTCCCCCGCCCGGTCACCGAGAAGGACGAGATCGGGATGGCCGTCGGCAAGGCAATCGACGAGACCTTGTCTCGATACAGTTACGAGTTCGCGCAGTCGCGCAAGCCCACCCGAACGGCGATGAATCGACTCGCCGCCGAGACCCTGGACCGGGAGCTCGCCGACGCGGATGTCGAATTGACTGCCCCAGATCGCGAACGTCACTTGGTCGCCATCTCCGGAGTGCTTCAGGCGTTCCGCAACAGCGAGGTGATGGGGCTCACCCGCCCTCGGAGCCGGATGATCCTGATCAACGGTCGGGTGGGGATCTACGCACAACCGGACTATTGGGACGGCCGGGACCGCTTCTACGAGATGAAGAGCTACCACGCAAACCCCACCCCACCGGACGTGCGACTTCAGCTCCAACTGTTCCAATGCGCGTTTCCGAAATTCCGTGCCTTCCTCGCGTCGTTCGACCGTCACGCGGTCCCGGTCTCAACCACCATCGAGGAGATTCCGCCACTCGATCCCACCGGAGTGGAAGTGGTTCTGAGAGTTGCGCTCCGCACGGGCGGTGAGAAGGGAACGGACAAAGTCCTCGAGTACATCGACAACCCGATCGTCCGATACACCGTCGCCGAAGAACCCGGCGGCTCCTCCTAGAGTGGATTCCACTGACGCGGACGAACGTCGGACCCACATCGGCGTTGGCCTGCAGAGCGATGTCAGCCGTGAGCGCGAAAGAGCGCGAGCTCGCGACCCCGCCACCCGAGCTTCTCGAACACCGGTGCAAAGCCGAGCTCGACCAGAGTCTCGCGCATCTCCTTCATTCGGGAGAACTCGGAGAAAGCGAGGATTCCCCCGGGTGCCAGGACTCGGCGAATCTCTTGGAGGGCCCGAGGCCGTTCCCGGTAATCCGAGTGGTGCACTTCCACGTGGTGGAGCATCGCGATCGCGAACACACAGTCGAAAGAATGGTCCTCGAACGGGAGGACCTTGGCGTCGACCGGACGCAGCTCCAGGCCGTTCGGCAAGGAGCCGAACCGCTTCGACAGGAACGTTCGGGCCGCCTCGACCTGGGTCGGGTCGAAGTCCGTGACCACGAGCCGTCCCGGACGAAACCGCTCCTGTAGGAGAGCCGACATTCCGCCTCGCCCGGCCCCGAGCTCCAGAATCCGGGGAGCCGGAGGTAGGTGCAAGTGGTTCCCGAGGGTCGCCAAGATCCGGACCGAGCGGCGAGCGTTGCTGGAGTTCACGAACCAGAGGGAAATCCGGTTCATCTCGGACATTATGTTGTGTCCCTCGCCCCTAACCGGACCCCAGCGGCGGGTTCTTTGGGGCCTCCGACCGGCCTTCCGGAGCGCTCTCCCACCGATGGAGAAGGGTTTCGAAGCGGGGGTCCGCTCGGAGCTTTGCGAGGGCCGGAGCCACGCGCAGCAAGGCCCGGAAGGAGCCTACGATGGGACGGTCCGGGTCGAGAAGGATCCCGTAGGCCGCATCGAGGTCTCCCAGGAGACCGAAGGCGATCCCGAACCAGAGGGGCGGGAACTGTTCGGATTCGGGCAGGGCTCGCATCTGGTCCATCCCACGGAGAGACTCGGCCCGGTCCCCGAGGACCGCGAACCCGAAGGTGGCGACCCAGAGCTTCGACTTCGCCGACGCGGGGCCCCCGAGGTACGAACGCAGAAGGTTCCGGGCCTCCTCGGCGCGTCCGTTCAGGGCGAATAGGAAGATGAGGTTCGATGTGACGGAGTCGGAGGCGGGGGCCAGCTCGAGGGCGCGCTCCCACTTTCGGATTGCCTCCGCCGTGCGACCGGCCACCTCGTCGAGAACCCCCGCGGAGTTCAGCACGGTCGGGGAGAGGGGATCCAGGTCCTCGGCCGCCCGGATCTCCGCGCCGGCTTCCGCCGTGCGCCCCGTTCCGAGGAGAACGAGGTGCAACCAGTGACGCGCCATCGCGTACCCGGGATTCAACGCGATCGCCGCGCGCAGCTCCTTCTCGGCACCCGAAAAGTCTCCCGACTGGGTCAGGACCAGGCCCAGGGAGGCGTGCACCTCGGCCGCGGAGGGGTCGAGCTCGAGTCCCTTCTGAGCCTCGGCGAGGGCTCGCGGGACCGCCTCCCCCATCGAAAGGACGCCGCGGTCTTTGAGGATGGAGTAGCAATCGGCGAGACCGGAGTGCGCGAGCGCGAAGGTGGGGTCGAGGGCGGTGGCCTCCTGGAACCGTCGCACCGCCTCCTGTACCGACTCGGTCGTCCGCTGGTTCCAGAGGAACCGTCCCCGGAGATAGAGCGTGTACGCCTCCACGTTCGGCGGGGCGCCCCGCGGCGGCGTCGCCGTTGGGCGCAATCGAAGGTCGAGGGCGGCCGCGACGCTTGACGCGATGTCCGCCTGGACGGCGAAGATGTCCGCGAGCTCTCGGTCGAACCGGTCCGCCCACAGGTGCTCCTCTGTGACGGCGTCGATGAGCTGGGTCGTAATCCGGATGCGGTTCCCGGCCTTCCGGACGCTCCCCTCGAGCACGTAGCCGACGCGAAGCCCGGTCCCGATCTCCCGGATCGGCTTCGCGAGCGACTTGTAGCGCATCACCGACGTGCGGGCGATCACGCGGAGGGAAGCGATCCGCGAGAGCTCGGTGATGATCTCCTCCGTGAGCCCGTCGGCGAAGAAGTCGTCCTGGGGGTCGGGACTCATGTTGGTCAGCGGGAGGACCGCGAGCCGGCGGGGGGCCTCCGGTTCCTTCGAGGACGCTCCCCCGGGGGGCGGCTCGGGGGAGAGCACGACGCGGTAGACCGGGATCGGCATCTGGACGTTCTTGAGCCCCGGGGCGTCGACGCGCTCGAACCTCAGGTCGACCTTGTTCTGGACCTGGTCGTACACCGGGCCGGAAACGCAGACCCCGCCGGGTTCCGCGAGGGGTTCGATGCGGGACGCGATGTTCACCGCGTCCCCGAAGACGTCTCCGTCCGAGGTGACGACGTCTCCGAGATGAACCCCGATCCGGATCCGGAAGCGCTCCCGCTCGGGGGTCGAGGCGAGGTGGGCCCGAAGCGAGAGCTGGATCTCGACGGCGCACGTCGTGGCGTCGAGGGCGCTCTCGAACTCCACGAGGAACGAGTCCCCCATGGTCTTGACCTCGCGTCCGTGGAAGCGGACGAAGAAGGGCCGGAGGAGCTCGTTGTGGTGCCGGAGTAGCTGCAGCGCGTCCGACTCGCTCGATTGAGCGAGCGTGGTGAAACCGACGATATCGGTGAACATGATTGCCGCGAGGTGGCGCGGGCCAGAGGGCGCTCTCGAAGCCACGGGCTACCGCTTCGGGGAATGGCTGATAGGATTTGGCCCCTCCCCCGACTTCGCGCGATCGGGCCCCGGGCTCGATGCCCTTCCCCAGGGTCAGGGCTCTCGATACCCCGACCGGGGTGGCGCCGGCCCCGGCCGGGGGAAGGGGTTTACCTCGCGGGTCGGCTTCGTTCCGAAGGCCTCGGTTCTACCGCCCCGTGGGGATCGGGAGGTCCCTTCCGTGCGTGAGAATCGGCCCTACGCCCATGCCCTCGAGGACCGGGCTCGGGCTCTCGAGAAGCTCCCGTAGGAACCACTCCATCTTCTCGTGGATCTGCACGATGCGGGTGAACAGGTCCGCGCTCCCCGGGTCGCCGTGCTCGTCCGCGAGCTCGAAGCCCTTCTTCATGTCCCGGATCATGAGACGATGCGAGGCAACGAGCCTCTCGACCATCTCCTTCGGATTGGACGGAAGCTTCTCCTCCACGTCCAGGCTCGAGGAGCGGCGGAGTTGCTCGAGGGTGTATTCGGCCGGCGCTCCGAGGATCCGCTGGCGCTCGGCGAGCTCGTCGATCGTCTCCAGCACGTGGGTGGCGTTCTCGTCGAACATCGTGTGGAGGTCGTGGAACATCGGTCCCGCGACGTTCCAGTGATACCCCTTGTACTGCAGGTACAGTTGCACCGCGTTGGCCTGCTCTCTCCGGAGGGCGTCGACTACCGAGGGCTTCTCCTTGCGCTCCATGGACCGCCTTGGGCCGTCATGCAGCTACGAGCGTATTCGGATTCAGTCAAATCCGGTTGACTGGAGCCATTAGTGGACCTGAGAGTTCGCGGACTCGGTAGGTCTCGCACCGGGGTGCGGCTGACGCTCCCTCACAGCGCGGGAGCGAGGCGCCCGGATTCCCCCCCGCCAGTCAGCCAAGGAGGGTCGAGACCTACCCGATGGGGTCTCTCAGGTGGAGGGGAGCGTTCCCCCTAGGCCGGGGTCTTTGCAACGAGGACCCCCATCTGGGTTCCTTGTTCTCCCCCGTCGTCGCGGGTCCCCTCGGGGCCCGGAAGGCACCCGGTTGATATACGACATGGCTTTCGCGGCCAGCATCATGGCACGGGACGCGGCGAAAGCGAGCCGGGTCGACTGCCGGCCCGTGATCGCCGGCTTGGCGGTCGTGCTGGTCGTCTCGATGGCGCTCTCGAGCATCGGCGCTCCCGTCTCGGCGGTGGTCCCGTCGGGTCACGGGGGTCCGCTCGTCGCGCCTATCGGCCCCGCCCCCTCCGCATCGACCCACCGAGCGATCCCGGCCGCCGAGCTGGCCGTGCTCCAGCACCGGGTAGCACAGGATCGCCGGAGCGGCCTCCTCCCCGCGGGGGACCAGCTCGTACCGAACCTCGCCTACTCGGACCTGCGCGAAGGGTCGGCGCTCGTTCCGACCAACATCGCTCAGGGAGGAGTTCAGCCGGGACCCACCTCCATCGGGGTCAATGACCTCGGCCTCCGCACGAACTCCCACGGCGCGCTGGTGGCCTACTCGTACCGGACCACGTCCATCGAGGGGACGATCGCGATCAGCAACATCTCCCTGCTCCCGATCGAGAACAACGCATCGAGCAGCGTCACCCTCCAGCTGAACGCCATCTTGAACAACGTCACCGTTCACGGCCAGTCGGTCGACCAGATCTGGGCTCAGAACGTCATCTTCTACTCGGTCCAGGGCGACCAGATGCAGCTCGCCACGGACGCCTGGAACTTCACCGGCCCTCCGTTCGCGCTCTTCCCGGTGGACATCTACAAGAATTCCCCGGGCGGTTTCATCTTCACCGGGACCTACGTCCACGCCGTACCGTCCCATCCGCCCGCGTTCACGCTCCGTCCGCCGTTCTCGATCAGCTTCTACCTCAACGCCACGAACGTCGCGGGGCGGAACGCGCTCTTCTTCAACTACTCGCTCGAATCGGCGCACAACATCACGCTGGGCTCGAAGAACTTCGGCCACTCGATCAGTTACGGCTCCTTTGATTGGATGATCTTCAATTCGACCGCGGGCATGCCGAAGGGCTACCGGGCGCCTCCCGCGTCGTTCCTCATCAGTGGCAGCCAGGCCTCCAACCTCGGTCTGCCGAACGATGCGGAAATCGCCATCTGCGGTGGGAGCGACGGGTTCTCCGCGATCACGCGTTCGCTCCATGCGACCGCGCAGCTCCAGTACCTCAACGCGAACTCGGGGAGCTACGCCGCGGTCCCCGCCGCGTTCACCACCACCGAGGACACGGGGGAGAGCATGGAGGGGGTCGACGCCCACTTCACGGCGACCAGCGCGCACAGCGGTCTCGCCTACCTCACCAACGGACCGGAGTTCGTCTACGGACTGTGGAACGCGTCCAGCCCCGGGATCGTGGAGCGGGCGTTCTCCGTCAGCGCCTCGCCGGCCTCGACGCTTCTCTGGGTCTCCCCGCGGGGGAAGAACGGGCATCCCGCGTTCAACGACAGCCTGGCGGCCTGGGACCTGGCCCCGGGCGCCGTGACCTCGTTCTGGCTCCCGACCGGCCCGGGCCTCCACTTCACCGTCTCGGGTCTCGCGAACGATTACACGCCGCGGGACCAGTACCTCCGGCCCGGCGTTGTCACCTCCCTCGTCCTCACCCGAAACCTCTCGGAAGGGCTCTACGTGCCCGTGATCGCCTACGGGAACGCGGGGGTCGCCGCCATCGCGAGCTCCGGGACCGGGAGCGCGGCCAACCCCTACATCCTCCACTACGGGCAGCACCAGCCGATCAGTTCCCTCTTCTCGGCCTACGACTTCTTCACCGAACCCCTCTACCCGGGACTTCTGCTGAGCGGGGTCTCCGCCCACGTCACGATCCAGGACCCGCCCAACTTCCGCATCCTCCTCTCGGCGGAGGCGGTGGAGGTGCTGGTCGGGTTCTACGGCCTCTCCGTGCCCGGCCACAACTACCTCCCGATGGAGATCTACGATTCGTCCAACATCTCGATCGTCGGAGCCCAGGACATCACCGGCTGGTTCCCGGGCACCCTCACCGGGTTCCTGATGGCCTCCTTGTTCTTGTCGAACGACAACCACCTCCTGATCGCATACGACCACTTCTCGACCATGGGCAGCTCGATGGTGATCGTCAGCCCCAACGGGAACCGCACGCGGGAAGAGAACACGGTGTTCGGGAACGTCTTCGCGACCAACCCCGTGGTCACCGGCCCGTACGGGCCGTACCTCTACCAGGTGCTCGCGTTCAACACGTCCTACTCGGGTCCGCCGGCCGCCGGCGGTCTCGGGGTCTTCAGCTCCGGCAACACGATCTACAACAACCTGTTCAAGACACCGATCACCGCCTACAGCCCGCCGCAGAACCCGTACCTCGCGTACGTGTTCATCAACGACTTTGGCTACCAGGACTACGCCCGCGTGGCCGCCACATGGCACAACCGGTGGAACATCTCGCTCGAGCCCACGTGGTACAAGCCGTCCGTGAACGGCATCGTGCTCCAGGGCAGCGTCGTCGGCGCCCCCTTCCAGGGAGGGAACGCGTGGCTCCACTGGAACGGCAACCGGCCGTACACCGACCGGGGACTCCTCGCCAGCGGTGGAGATCGCCTGCCGCTCCCGCTGTCCGGGTCGATCGTCCAGGCGGTCGTCCTCCAGGAGAGCGGCCTCCCGCACGGTGCCCGGTGGACGGCGTCGCTGGGAGGCGTGACCTTCTCCTCGACCGGGCCGCTGATCCTCGCCTACGAACCCGTCGGGTCGTACGTCTTCACCGTGACGGGCCCGACGGGGTACGGCGCCCATCCCCACCACGGCACGGTCGTCGTGAGCAACCACGACGTCCGGGTCCGCGTCGTCTTCACGTAGCGAGCCAGGGGTCGGCCGGTTGACTCGCTCCGGAGGGAGCGGGGGACCGAACTAGGGAGGCGAGTGGGAGGGATGTCCCGCTTCGTGGTCCTCGTAGACCGGGTACGCGGGAGTCCACTGCGTCGCGAGCACGCGGGCCCGCAGCTCCTCCGGCGGCATCACGGGGGCATGTCCCGTGCGCTGGGCCTCGAGGCCCACGGCCACGGCGATGTCGACGGCCAGCGCGCGCAGCTCGGGGATCCTCGGCAGCAACGGGGCGGTCGGGTCCTCCCGCGCCGGGGAGTGTTCGGCGAGGCTACGGGCCGCGGTGAGGATCATCCCGTCCGTGATGCGACGGGCTTCGCTCGCCACCGCTCCGAGCCCGAGCGCGGGGAAGATGTAGACGTTGTTGCACTGCGCGATCGGGACGGTCCGACCTCCGTGCTCGACCGCGGAGAACGGCGAGCCCGTGGCCACGACGGCCCGCCCGTCGGTCCAACGGAACAGGTCTTTCGGCACGGCCTCGCTCTTCGCCGTAGGGTTCGAGAGGGGGAAGATCACCGGGCGCTCCACCTCCCCGGCCATCCGACGGACCAGGGGCTCGTCGAACGCCCCCGCGACCGTCGAGAGCCCGATGAGGATCGTGGGGCGCGCTTCGCGGACCACCTCGGCGAGACTGACCCGCTGTCGGTCGGCGTGCGCCCAGCCCGCGACCTCGTTCCACGGATGCGCGTACAGCCGCTGCTCCGGCTTGAGCTCGGGCCGCTCCGAGTGGAGCAGGCCGCCCCGGTTGACGAGCCAGAACCGTCGGCGGGCCTCCGCGTCCGTCGAGCCCTGCTGCACCATCGCCGCGCGGACCACGTCGGCGACGCCCAGCCCCGCGGAGCCGGCCCCGAAGATCACGACGCGCTGGTCCTTCAGCGACGTGCGCGTAACAAAGAGGGCCGAGAGGATCGCCCCGAGCGCGACGGCCCCGGTGCCCTGGATGTCGTCATTGAACGTGAGCGCTTGGTCCCGGTACTTCTCGAGGATCGGGCGCGCATGGTCCGCGCCGAAGTCCTCCCACTGGAGGAGCGTCCCGGGCAGGGCCTGCCGGACGGCTCGGACGAAATGCTCGATGAACAGTTCGTAGTCCGTGCCCGTGATCCGCTCGTGGCGCCAGCCGAGGTACTCGGGGTCCCGGAGCCGGTCCACGTTGTTCGTCCCGACATCGAGCACGATCGGGAGCGTCCGCTCCGGGCGGATGCCGCCGATGAGGGTGTAGAGCGAGAGCTTGCCGATCGGGATCCCGAGACCGCCCACGCCCTGGTCGCCGATCCCGAGGATCCGCTCGCCGTCCGTGACGACGATCACGTCCACCTCTTGGTTGGGCCGGTGCTCCAGGAGCGCCGGGATCGAATCGCGGAGCGGATAGGGGATGAACAGCCCCCGCGGACGACGGTAGATGTGGCTGAACTCCTGACACCCCTGCCCGACGACCGGCGTGTAGACGACCGGCATCATCTCCTCCATGTGGTCGTGGAGGAGCCGGTAGAACAGCACCTCGTTGGTGTCCTGGAGCGCCCGGAGGTAGATGTGGCGCTCGAGGTCGTCGGTCTTCCGGCGGAACGCTTCGTACGCCCGTACGACCTGCTGGTTGAGCGACTCGACCTGGGGCGGAAGGAGGCCGTGGAGGCCGAGGGCGGTGCGCTCGCTGTGCGTAAAGGCGGTCCCCTTGTTGAGCAGGGGCATCTCGAGAAGGTCCATCCCGCGCAGTCGCGGGAGTGCGCCGGGTCGGTGCGGCGGGAGCGCGAGCCCGAGCTCGGAGCGGGGCGGTTCGACGGCTTCCATCACCGGCCGGGACCCCTTCCCCGCAGATGTACGCACGGTCAAGAGGGATTGACGGGCACGACGACCCCTTTCGCGCGGAACGAGTTTGTGGCCTCGGGCCGGTGATGAGCGCCGGAGCCCACGTCCTCCTCTACCGTCGCCCCACGGAGGCGGACCGAGAGTTCTTCCGCCGCGTGCTCCACCTCCCCCTCACGGGGGCGCTGCCCGGGGCGTTCTCCTCTCCGTCCATGACGAACAGGGGAAGCGCCCAGACCCGGGCGGGCACCCCTCGGGGACCGGCCCCGGGGGCACGAGCGGGGAGCGCCGCGAGGGCGACTCCCTCGGCCGGGTTCGCTTCGGGCTCTCCCAGCGCCAGGGCGCCTCTCCGTCGTAGCCACGCCTGAGCCCGCAGGACCAACCCACCGGCCGCGGACGTCTCGTCGGTCCACTCCGGGTCGTTCCGTCGGTCCGCCGCGACCACACGGATGTCCTCGTAGGCGTAGTCCCGGGCGAGATCGGCCGCGACCGCGCGGGGGGCCGTGCGGTATCGCACCATGAGCGCTTCCGGTCCCATCTGCATCGAACTCCTCTCTCCCGGGTCTTCCCAATTCTCTGAAGGGTCCCGAGGGTCGAATACCCACCCGAATCAAGATCGCCGAAAAGTGTCCGTCGCGAGCCCCGGGTTCCGGATTCCCCCGCGGCGCGGCGGAAACCGGAACACGGACGGACCCCCCAAGGGGCGGGCAGGACGCGACCGGCCCGGGTCAGGTCGCCCGCATCCGGTTGTTGCGCAGGTTGTGCTCGACCTCGGCCTGGCCGAGCGCTTCGAGGACCGGCGGCACGTACATCCCGAACCGTCCGCGGAGGCCCTTCTTGAGCCCGTACCAGCCGCCGACCGGGTTCGAAGGGGAACGTCCCCACGCCTCGACCGTGTCCGGTGGGGCGTCCTTCTGCTCGTCGGTGCTCCCGAGCAGGACCCAGTCACCCTTGGCCGACAACATCGCCCGAAGGTCGTCGATCGCCCGCAGATGGTAGCGCAGCTCGGTCTTCCCGACGATGACGACGAGCGCGGGCGGGTCCGCGGCCGGGTCGCGGTACGCCGTGAATTCCGATTGCCCGCTCGCGGTCTTCAGCACCCACGGCTTGGACTTGGTTCCCTCGCCCTTCACCGAAGCTTTCGCCATGACGGACCCGAGGGGTATGGCCGATCGAACCCCATAAACCCCGATGTTACCGGTTTAACCTGGCCCCGTCGACATCCGGGGGCGGAGTCGGCCGACGTCCGATCGCCCGGCTCTCGTCAGTACCTTTTGACGACCTCTTAAATCGCGCCGATGCCCCACTAGGGGCGATGGTCGACCTGCGACCCCTACGTTGGATCTGGATGGACGGGAAGCTGGTACCCTGGGACGATGCACGGATCCACGTGCTGACCCACGGGCTCCATTACGGATACGCCGTGTTCGAGGGGATCCGGTGCCACCGGACCGACCGGGGATCGGCGGTGTTCCGCCTCGACGAGCATATGACCCGCTTCCTCGAGAGCGCCCGGATCTACCGGATGAAGATGCCCTTCGACCTCGACGCGCTCCGCCAGGCCACGCTCGACCTCATCGCCGCGAACGAGATCCCGGAGGCCTACCTCCGGCCCATCGCGTACTCGGGGTACGGCCAAATGGGCCTCGACCCCACGCAGAGCAAGGTCCGCGTGGCGATCGGCATGTGGGAGTGGGGCGCGTACCTCGGGTCCGACGGGGTCGAGAAGGGGGTTCGGGCCACGGTCTCGAGTTGGGTCCGCATGGACTCGCGCTCGCTGCCGCCGCAGGCGAAGTGCGCGGCGAACTACGCCAACTCCGCGCTCGCCAAGATGGAGGCCGTCTCGGGAGGATACGACGAGGCGATCCTCCTCAACTCCGCCGGCGTCGTGGCGGAGGGACCGGGCGAGAACATCTTCCGCGTGAAGCACGGGATCGTCAGCACCCCGCCCGCGAGCTCCGGGATCCTGCGCGGCGTGACGCGCGACACCGTCATCCGGTTCATCGCCGACGAGGGGCTCGAGTTCCGGCGCAACGACTTCACCCGCGAGGAGCTGTTCACTTCGGACGAGCTGTTCTACACCGGCACCGCCGCCGGGATCACGCCGATCCGGGAGGTCGACGGCCGGGCGATCGGCACCGGCACCTACCCGATCACGAAGCGGCTGCAGGCCCGGTACGACGGCGCGATCCACGGCCGCACCCCGCAGTATGCGGGGTGGCTCACGTACGGGAAGTAGGAGAACCGGCCGCCGGGCCCGCGGGTCCGACGGCCATCGCCTGGTTCGCTTGCTCCAGCGACCGCCGGCTGTAGGTCTCGAGCGCGGTACGCTGGGAAGCGGTCAGCCGGAGCGCGGGCCAGTTCCAATGGATCGCGACGGAGTCCCCGGGGCGGGGGTCGGGAATGACCTTCGGGTCGTAGCGGACCTCCCGTTCGACCGGCGGACCCCACACGACCGCTCCGCCGTCCAGGACGAGGGTCGGACCGCGGACGCGGAGGACGCTGTCCCGCGCCTCGACGACGTCGGCCCACGCCGGCCGACAGGCCTCCATGTTGCCGAGGGTGGTCGGGACGTGACCGGTGACGTTCCCGACCCCCACGAAGGCGACGTGGAAGGTGTGGTGGGGCAGCGGGTGGGGCGGAAGACGCTCCGCGAGACGCGTCGCCATCGACCGAGGGAGGCCGCGTCGGGTGAGCGCCTCGAGCAAGCGCACGAAGTCGTCGCGGGCGAAGGCGTCGAGCAGCGAGTTGCCGACCCAGTACGCCTCGACCACCTCCGTGTCGAACGGCGTCCGGCCGTGCTTGGCGGCGATGAGCTCGAGGTACGGCATCAGCGCCTCGAACCCCGAGAGGGCTCGCGCCGCCTCCGCGTGGCCGGCGTCGGTAGTGATGGCTCGGTAGAGCAGGGGCTCGGCGTCCGCGGGCCCGCAATACTGGAGTCGGTTCGTGGCGAGGCTGAAGCGCGCGCCCAGCTGGACCCCGTTCATTCTCAGCCCGGGTCGACCGGGCGACGCTCGCCCGGAGGAGCGCGCCGAGGTCGCGCCACACACGCCACCCGGCGACCACGGCCACGCCGGCGACCACCGCCGCCGCCCCGATCGCCTCGTCGAACGTGAAGTGCGCTCCCTTCGCGAACACACCGAGGAGGAATGTCACGGGGAAGCCGAGGACCAGGACGGACGTGGCGACGCTCAAGTCGGTCCGCTGGAGACCCGCGTACCACGTCAGGACGAACGCCGTGAGGAGGGCGGCGCTGATCCCGACCCACTCCCACTGGGATCCGGTCAGGGCCGCGACCCCGCCGTACTGGCTCGTGAGTGCGAGGTAGCCAAGGAGGAAAACGGCGCCGAAGCCCATCCGCCCGAACCCGACGGTGCTGCTCCGCAGGGTCCCGAGGAGCTTCTTCGAGACCGTGTACTCCGCCGCCCAGAGGGCCGTGGCGGCGAACACGTACGTCGTGCCGGGCGTCCACAACGGAGAGATGATCGAGAGCAGGAGGACGTTCCCTACGAGGAGGAGCGCCGCCCCGACGAACACGCGCGTGTGGAGGCGCTCGCGGAGGAAGAGGAGGCCGAAGACGGTCGCCATCAGGAACAGCGACCGGTAGACGAACGAGGCGGTGGCCGCGCCGCCCGCTGCCGTGGCGAGCGCGAGGCCGTGGAAGAACAGGAGGAACGGGATGGCACCGCCGATGAGGCCGACGAGCGCGAGGCCGCCGTAGTCGATCGCGCGCAGCTTCTCCGGGGCGCGACGGGTCGCCACGAGCGCGACGGGGGCGATCGCGAGCGCCACCGCGAGGTTGCGCACGGTCACGAACGCGTCCGAGCTCGTTCCCACGAGCGCGTAGGAGTTCACGAAGGTCGAGACCCCGCTGATGATCGCCGTGGCCAGCACCAGCAACAACCCGATCGCCGCGACCCGACCCGCCGGTGAGCTCGTGAGCGACATCTGCCGACCCGGCACGCCCCACCCGTCGGGGATTCAAGAACGTTGGGGGCCCCCGGGGCGGGACGCGTCCGTGGGCCGTGGCTCAACTGTCGGCCGGCGCCGTCAGTTGCTGGATCTGGCGGAAGTGTTCCTGGGCCTCGAGGGCTTCGGCCTCGGGAATGAGCGCGGTCCCGAACCCGGCGTGAACGACAACGTAGTTCCCCACGGTCGCCTCGGGAAGGAAGACCAAGCTGACCGTCTTCCGGACGCCGGCAAAGTCGACCTCGGCGGTCCGCGCTTCGGGGGTCTCCTCCAGGATGCGGAGGATCTGGCCGGGGACCGCTAGGCACATCGAACGTCGCCTCTGCTGGACCGAGAGAGGACCTTCCGGTTCAATACCCTACGCCCCTCCGCTGGCCGACGGAGGCGAGGTAGGGGGACCGTCGTCCACGGTCAGCTCCACCAGGCGGATCCCCTGGGCCGCGGGGTCGGACGGGTCGTCCGATACGTCGATCTCGAGCCGACCGCCCTCCGCGGGGGTGCCCGCGACGACCTCGGGCCACCGCACGCGCAACGTCGCCGGCGTGACGTGGGCCAGCGCCCCCACCCACAAGCGGACGCGCCGGATCGGCGCGTCTCCCTCCTTGCGGGCCACCTCCTGGATCTTCCGGCGAAGGTCCCGGAGCAGGGCTTCTTCATGCATCGGACGCCTCTCCCGCACTCGCGGGGCGGGCGACGGGCGGGTCGCGCAGCACCTCGGCGAGGATCGCCCCCCCAAGGGGACTCAGCGACTGGGCCACCGCGCGAGAGAGCCCGAGACCGGGGGAAAAATCTTCGCCCTCAACGCCGAGCACTACCATCCGGTCCGGGAGCTGACCGAGGGTCTGACCGAGCCGCCAGGCCTCCCCGACGCTCAGGCCGTGCGTCGACGTGGTCGCCGGTTCGCCCAGGAGAGGTGTGAGGTCTCCCTCGAAGCGATGGATGCGTCCGGGGGCGCCGTGCGAAGGCAGGGCGTCCACGAGGATCACGAGGCCCACCCCGGCCCACAGGTCGAGAAGGCCGGTGCTCTCCCCGTCGTACGGGACGACCCGAGCGCGCTCGCCGAGCCGCTCGCGGACCTGCTCGACGGCATCGAGGCCGACGGCGTCGTCATGCCGGTGACGGTTCCCGACCCCGATCACGAGGGGTCGCGGGGGGTCCATGCCGGGAGTTCACTCCCGGACGAGGTCGAGGTTCAGGAAGTGGGTCGCGCACGAGATGCACGGGTCGTGGTTGCGGATCGCGCGCTCGCACGCGAAGGTGAGGGCCGGCGTGTCGAGCGCGAGCGACCGCTCGACGAGGTGGCGAACGTCGTCCTCGATCCGTTTCTGATTCTGGGAGGTCGGGGCGACGATCCGCGCCGTCTCGATGTGACCCTTCGCGTCGAGGCGGTAGGAGTGGTAGAGCAGGCCCCGAGGCGCCTCGGTCGCGGCCATCCCGTGGGTCGGGTGGTCGATGGCAGGCGGCTCGACCCACGACCGCTCGGGCGCGCGGTACCGGTCGATGATCCGGATCGCCTCCTCGCAGGCGAAGACCGTTTCGACGGCCCGTACGATCACGCTGCGGAACGGGTTGCGGACGACCGGTTCGAGGCCGACCTCGCGGGCCACCCGCACGGCCCGGGGCGTGAGGCGGTCGTGGTTGAGCGCGTAGCGGGCGAGCGGTCCCACGAGGTACGAGCCCGCGCCCTTGCGCACGGAGTGGAGCGCGTGCGAGTGGGGGACGTGGACCTCCTCGAAGGTCTCCTCGTACTGGGCCGCGTCGACGCTCACACCGGCGCTCGAGTCGATCCGACCCTCGTTGAGCGGATACTCGTCCGGGTGCCGGAGCGCGACGAACTCGTAGTCCTCCTCCACCGCCGGGAAGTCGAACCCCGCGACGAAGCGAGCGGTCTCCTCGGCGATGACCAGGGCCTGCTCGAGGTCGGCGCGGATCGCGTCGAACTCCTCGCGGGCCGGGCATCGGTAGAACCCTCCGACCCGGACGTTGATGGGGTGGATCTCGCGTCCCCCGAGGATCCGCATGAGTCCGTTGCCGGTCTTCTTGAGCGCGAGCCCGCGCTTCACCGCCTCCGGGTGGTCCTTCGCGAGGCGGATCGCGTCCGGGTAGCCGAGGAAGTCGGGGGCGTGAAGGAGGTAGATGTGGAGGGCGTGGCTTTCGATCCACTCCCCGCAGTAGAGGAGACGCCGCAGGTCCCGGATCGCCCCGTCGACGTGCATCCCGAGGGCCCGCTCGAGGGCGTGGCACGAGCTCATCTGGTAGGCCACGGGGCAGATCCCGCAGATCCGGGCCGTGATGTCCGGAGCCTCGGTGTAGTCGCGCCCGCGCAGGAACGCCTCGAAAAAGCGGGGCGGCTCGAAGATGCGGAGCTCGACCTCTTCGACCGTCTGGTCGTGGATGCGGACGTGGAGCGCGCCCTCGCCCTCCACGCGGGCGAGGTAGTCGACCGCGATCGTCCGCTCGGTCACGGGACGGCCTCCTTCGCGGCCGCGTCTCCCGCGGCCCGGAACGCCGGCGCCATCGCGTTGAACGTCCGGAAGATCCGCGTGACGGCGGGCGGGTCCATCCCGAGCTCGGAGAGCTTCTGCACGAGCGAGCCCGTGTTCGGGGTGTCCTGGGGGCCGAAGCAGCCGTAGCATCCTCGGTGGAACCCGGGCAGATCGCCCCGCAGCCCGTCTGGGTCACGGGGCCGAGGCACGGGGTCCCATGGGCGACGACGACGCACACCTGGCCGCGGCGCTTGCACTCGATGCAGACGCTCTCGGTCGACACGTTCGGCGCGCGTCCGCCGAGGTAGGCGGAGATCACCTCGATCAGCTGGCCCTTGTCGATGGGGCACCCCCGCAGCTCGAAGTCGACGGGGACGTGGTCCCGGATCGGGGTCGAGGTCGCGAGGGTCTGGATGAACTCGGGGTGAGCGTAGACGGCCCGGCGGAACTCGTCGACGTCGCCGAAGTTCCGGAGCGCCTGGATGCCGCCCGCGGTCGCGCAGGCCCCGATCGTGACGAGGACCTTCGAATGCGCGCGGATCTCCGCGATCCGCTCGAGGTCCGACGGGGTCGTGACCGACCCCTCCACGAGAGAGAGGTCGTACGGCCCCGCGAGGACCCAGCTCGACGCCTCCCGGAAGTCGGCGATCTCGACGCGGTCGGCGACGGCGAGGAGGTCGTCCTCGCAGTCGAGGAGCGCCAGCTGGCATCCGTCGCACGAGGCGAACTTGAAGACCCCGAGCTTGGGGTGGTGCGGTGGCGCCATCCTACAGCTCCCGGACGGACAGGAACCGTCGCACGTCCTTGTAGAGGAAGACCGGGCCGTTCCGGCAGACGAATTCGGGCCCGAGCTGGCAGTGGCCACAGATCCCGATCGCGCACTTCATATTCCGCTCCAGCGAGACGTAGATGGACGCGTCCGTCATCCCCTTGGCCTCGAGGGCTTGCGCCGTGAACTTCATCATGATCTCCGGTCCGCACAGGAACGCGATCGTGTGGGCGGGGTCGATGCGGATGTCGGGGACCCGCGCCGTGACGAGCCCGACGTCCCCGTACCACTCGCGGTCCGCGGCGTCGACCGTCGTCTGGAAGCGGAGGTCGGTCCGCCCGCGCCACCCCTGGATCTGGTTGTAGTAGACGAGGTCCTTCGGCGTGCGGGCGCCGTAGATCACCTCGATGCGTCGGTACCGGTCCCGATGGCGGAGGAGCTCGTAGAGGACGGGGCGGAGCGGCGGTAGGCCGAGCCCGCCCGCGACGAGGACCACGTCCTTGCCCTTCGCTGCCTCGACCGGCCAACCGGTCCCGTAGGGGCCGCGGACCCCCACGGTCGTCCCGGGGGCAGCCTGCGACAGGGCCGTCGAGACCTTCCCCGCCGACCGGACCGTGTGGATGAGCGTCTCCGGGTGCGCCGGGTCCCCGGCGACCGAGATCGCGGCCTCGCCCACGCCGAAGACGTAGAGCATGTTGAACTGGCCCGGCAGGAACGGGGGTGCGCGGACGCCCTTCGGCGGGGTCAGCGTGATCGTGATGGTGTCCGCGGTCTCCGCCGCGCGCTGGTCGACCCGGTACGGGATCGGGACCCACGGGCTGGCGCCCGGCGCGGGGTACGTTGCGGCCGACATCGGTCCTAGCGGCCATGGAGGTCCATCAGTTGCATGCGGGTGTGGTCGAGCCGCTGGGCCACGACGGGGAGCAGGCGGAGGAGGAACTGGTACCCGTACTCGGGCCGGGCGTCGAGGAGGGAACGCAGCTGCGCCGCCGGGAGCTCGAGACACCGGGTCCGCTTCACGGCCCGCGCATCCAGCCACCACTCCGGAGGTGGGAGGAGCCAGGACCAGCCCAGCACCTCCCCTCCGCCGAGCGTCTGGATGGTGACGCGGGGGCGGTCGGGGAGCACGATCTCGAGCGCGACCTTCCCTTCGAAGATGAGCACGAACCGGTCGGCGACATCGCCCTCCCGCACGAGCATGTCGCCGAACGCATACGTCCGCTCGGTCGCGAGCGGGGCGAGGCGAGAGGCGAGGTCGCCCTTCATCCCTTCGAAGAACGGGTGGTCCGCGAGACGGAGGGCGCCGGCGGGCGCGATCCCGCTCATGTCGCCCTCGGGGCCGCCGCCGCCGGCTTCGGCGGAGGAGGAATGCGGATCGCGGCCGCCTCTTCGGTGAGGTCGATGCCGACCGGGCACCACGTGATGCACCGGCCGCAGCCGACGCATCCCGACTCGCCGAACTGGTCGTGCCAGGTGGCGAGCTTGTGCGTGAGCCACTGCCGATAGCGGGAGTTCGTGGTCTGACGGACGCTGGTCCCGTGGACCGCGCTGAATCCGGAGTTGAAGCAGGAGTCCCAGCGCCGCCACCGCTCGACCTTCTCCCCAGAGAGGTCCGGCACCTCCTCGGTCGTCTGGCAGAAGCAGGTGGGGCAGGCCATCGTGCAGTTGGTGCACGCGAGGCAGCGGCGGGCGACGATCTCCCACCGGGGGTGCTCCGGATTGTTGACGAGTAGGTCGCGGAGACCGGTCGGGTCCATGTGGCGGCCCATCGAAGCGGCGGCCTTCTCGACCAGCGTGACGGCGGCGATCACGTCGTCCGACGGCGCGGGCCGGAGCGGCAGGGCCTTCGCGATGCGGACCCCCGCGTCCGACCCGACCTCCACGAGGAAGTAATGCCGGTCCGGCCCGACGACCTCAGTGAGGGCGAGGTCGTGACCGCTGCGCACGGCCGGCCCGGTCCCCATCGACGTGCAGAAGCACGTCCCCCCGGCCTGACCGCACTGCACCGCGATCCGGAGGATGTGGCGCCGGCGCTCGGCGTAGCTCGGGTCACCGGCTTTGCCGAAGACCCGGTCCGACACTCCCATCGCCGCCAGCTCGCAGGCCCGGACCCCGAGGAACGCGAGGGGTGACGTGTCGACCGGTTCAGGCTGGACGTCGAACGAGCCGTCGTTCCGGACGGCGGTCCAGAGGCGTTCACGCGACGGGAAGAGGTACTTCTTCCAACTGTGCGGGCCGACGTTGTATCCGAAGAGCGCGCCGTCCGTGCGGCGCTCGAGCCGGTAGCGCCCGGCGTCCTGTCGGTCCGTCCAGCCGATCGGGAGGTCGGTCTCGTCGCGGATCTCCCCGTAGACGATGGCCTGGTCCCGCGCGGTCGGTCCGACCACGCGGTACCCGGCACTCCGGAGGGCGGTGAGCAGGTGGGGGAACTCGGCCCGATCGAGCACGTAGCGGCCCCCGACGGCGATCGCTTCGCTCATCTCCGCGGTTCCCTCCCCGTCGGGCGTTCAGGTCCGGCCCGGTACGTACTGGGAGGTCCGTTCGACCCAATCCTCGATCTTCACCCGGTCCGCCCGACCTTCGTCGCGCGATTTGTCGAGCTCCACCCGCCAGGTATCGGCGACCCTCGGGGGGAACAGGCCGGGGACGCTCGCACGGACGTACTCCTCTTCGAAGGTGTGCCACGCCTGCTCGGCCCGGCACTCCTGGGCCAGCGTGAGACCCAGCATCGAGCGAGCTCCGAGGACCTTCTCCTCGTAGCCCCGCATCATGACGCGCACCGTGGCCCACCGCACCCGGGCGTGCTCGTAGTCAGAGGCCAGGAGCTGGAACGACAGGCGCGCCGGCTCCCCCTTTTCGACGTCCGCCCCCGCGATCTCGAGGAGGCGAAGGTGGGAGTCGTGGAGCTCGTGCAGGTACCGTTCGACCAGGGCGAGGCCCTCTTCGATCGCCGGGACCGGCACGTCCGCCCCTCGGTTGAGGCGCGTGGCGAACGCATCGAGGCGGCCGAGCAGGGGGTTGAGGACGAACTCGTGTTCCTTCTGGAGGCCCAACTGGAGACGGGCGATCAGGTCGGTGGACGACACGCTACCGAGGGCCTGGCGCGCCGCGGGTTCGTGACGGATGCGCCGGAGCCGCTGCAAGAGGCCCGCGAGCACTCCGCGCGCCACCTCTACTTCCTTGTGGAACCCTTCGCTCACGCCCGGCTCGGCCAGCGCCGACGCCGTGTCGGTCGGTTCGGTGGGCTCGGCGGTGGTCGGTTTGGGGGTCTTGGGAGGAAAGGCAGTCATCGGGTTGGGATGCGCGCGGGCGCTATCAACCCCTAGGTCAACGGTAGTTGACGCGGCCCCGAACGCTTCGGGGGAATGAAGCGGCCGGCCGGTCACTCGTTCGAGGGAGCCCAGAGGCCGATGACGAGGAACACGACCACCGCGACCGCGACTCCCGCGATCGTGGGGAGGGCGCCGGTCGTGAAGGTCGGGACGTTGTAGTAGGAGAGCCCCATGAACAGCGCGTACGTCGCCCCGACGACGATGGCGATGCCGAACCATGCGAACGGCGTGAAGCCCCGCTCCCGGGATGGCCTCGACGGGCTCATGGGCTCACCCACAGGATCCCCCACAGCCCCATGATCTGGCCCTGCTGCGACCCGGTCTGCCAGCCCGACTCCCCGGCGGGATTGTAGACGTAGGACACCGGAGTGACGAGTCCGTAGACGTAGACGCCCGCGGGAAGCGTCGCGGTCTCGTCCAGCACGGGTCCCACCTTGAGGGGCTGGGTGGTCACCGGGACGAGGCCGGCCCCGGTCGTGTTGATCGCGTAGATCCCGAGCGCGTAGGGAAGGGTGTCGTTGTGTGCTGCCAGGTAGTCCCGTTGGTCGTTCGGGTCGTTCGACGTGATGTTGACGAGGTAGTTGTCGACCCCGATGCTCGAGGTGGGAATGTGGTACTGGAAGGAGACCGGGCCGGGGGCCGCGGTGAGCGTGGGGCCCGGGCACGGAGTTGTCGAAGAGGCCCTCGTTGTCACCGGTCAGAACCGAGCCGTTCGCGCTCCAGACCGGCGGGTTGTACGTGTCGCCTCCCCCTCCGTTCGACTGGTAGCCCGAGAGGTCGACGGTACCGGTCGCCGGCAGGACGACCAGGGCCGCCACGTCCTGGCCGAACCAGGGTCCGTTGTACTCGGAGTCGGGGGCGGCGTATACGCCCGGCACGGACGGCGCCTGGAAGAGCCAGTACGACATCGCGTCAGGGATGACCTGGATGTCCACGACGGGAAGGTCGCGGAAAGGGATGTAGAACCCGCCGGTCGCCCCTTGCGCGGTCGCGTTGACGGCAACCCACTGACCCGCGCGGGCCACGATGACGTCCGAGAACGAACCGGTGATCGGCCCGCTTTCGTGGACCTCCCAGTGGTACCTGGTGGTCGACGAGGGTCAGGTACTCGCTGCCCGCGGGCGGGTGCGCCGGCGTGCCGATCTCGGTCGAGTCGGAGAGGGTGAGCGGAGAGGTCGCGACGAGGACCGCCACGAGGAGGACGACCACGACTGTGATCCAGGCGCGTTCGGCCCCCTCCCGGCGCGCGCGCGGGGTCTGCCGCACGAACTTCGCGTCGGCGATGGGAACGGTGGGCTTCGGTTGTGTCGACTGGGCCATCTTCCGGATGATCTCGTCCAGCGAGAGGCCCTGGACCGTGAGGAGTTCGCCCTTGAACAGGGTGAGCAGGACGTTCGCTGCGAAGAACAGCTGCGCTCCGATCGAGACGACGACGAAGAAGGTGAGCCAGATCTGGTCACTGACGACGGCGGCCGTCAGCGGGAAGATGAGGGAGCGCCGGAGGATCCCGTCGGACCCGAGCAGGTCCATGAAGAGGACGAGCCCACTCCACCCGATCGCCGTCGAGATGAAATGCGCCTGGGAGAGACGGGGCGAATACCAGAGGCGCCCCGCGAGGAGGGGGAACGCGGCGTAGACGACCGCGAACCCGCCCGCGGCGATCGAGAGGAGCGCGATGGCGTGGAAGTGGCTGACGATGAACAGCGTGTTGTGGATGTCGATGTCGAAGGCAAGCGTGTTGTTGTCGGGGCCGGTGAGACCGCCGGCCATCGTCCCGGCGAAGGAGAGCACGAGGAACAGGGTGACCGTGTTCCACGGCCAGTCGCCCTTCCGGACGCCCTTCGTGGTCATCCAGATCGTGAAGAATGTGATCGCGGACGGAATGACGATGAGGAACGTGAGGGCCATCGTCAGCCACGCCGACCAGGGGGGAACCGGCGTGAGGTAGAGGTGGTGGATGGAGAGCACCGGGGTGAGGATCGTGAAGATGACCGCCGCCACGAGCGCGGCGCGGTAGCTGTAGATCGGGCGTTTGGCGAAGATCGGGACCAGGAAGTAGAACGCCGTGATCGGAATCAGGAACAGGATGTAGACGAGGCCGTGGCCGAAGAACCAGAAGAGCACCTGGTTGACCAGCGGGTTCACCGGCCCGACGCCGAAGTAGTTGAACAGGTCCCAGACGGAGGACGCGAGGACCGTCACGTACGAGAGCGGGATCAGGATCACCAGCGCGATGACGAATAGCGCGAACGGCGGGATCCGGCGGAGCTGGCCGCGGTGCGTCCGCAACCAGTCGAGGAGGTGGACGAGCATCCAGCTCGCCCAGATCATCACGCCGACGGCTGAGCGCGATCCAGCCGAAGTACCACAGCGGGCTCGCGACGTACGAGGAGAGGCCGCGGATGCCGAGCGGCGAGTAGAAGTACCAACCGAGCGCCGGGAAGTAGTTGTCGTTGAAGTACGGGTAGAGGTAGAATGGGCCTTCCATCAGCAGGAGGCTGAGATTGATCAGGAAGACCGAGAGGTAGTACGCCCACTTGTGGCGGGGCGTGAGGCCGAACGCCGTCACGAAGATGATCCCGAAGAGCGCGAGCTCGAGCTGCTGGGCGAACCCGAACAGCATCCGTATCCCGTGGAGCGTGAGGGAGGAGTAGATCTCCTGGTTCGAGAGGTTGAGCGGCTGGCCGACGGCGAACAGGGTGACCTGGGTCCGCCAGTCGAAGATGTCGACAGCTCCGAGGACGCCCCAGAAGACCGAGAAGACCACCATGAGCATGGTGATCCGCGTCATCCAGTCGCGGTCGAGCTGGAACAGGCGCTGGAAGACGGTCCGCTTCGCGAGGCGGGAGCGGATCGCTTCCTCCGTCCGGTCGAAGAACCGAATGATCGCCGGAGGGGGCTCGAAGAGCGGGACCGCGGGCTCAGGAGCAGCCGGTTCGGGGGTTCCGGCCTCGGTTCCGGTCATCCCGGGGGCACCCGTCGGAGGAGGGGCTGGCCGCGCCTTACGCCCGACGTTCGTACGGACGAACCGAGTCAAGCTCGCTTGACGAGCGGAAGGGGGTTCCGCCGAGAGCGGGAGGGTCCCGCCCGGGCGGCTCAACGGCGGTTGACCTCCTGCTATAATAGCCGCCGCGGGAAATCCCCATCGTGTCCGCGCCCCTGGTCAGTGACCTGCTCCGACCCTTCCTCGTCGAGGAGGTCATGACGACGCCGGTGTTCACGGCCGGACCGGACGAGAGCCTCCTGTCCGCCGCCCGAACGATGCGCAGCCACCATGTTTCCGGCCTTCCGGTCGTGGACGGCAAAGGCCGCGTGCTCGGCGTGCTCAGCGAGAAGGACATCGTCGGCGCCCTCGACCACCAGGTCGGAATCGGCCACGCCCGCGGGATCCTCGACATCCTCCTCGCCGGCTACGAGCCGAAGCGGCAGGACCTGCTGGAACGATCGGTAGCCGCCCTCCTCAACGGGGTCGTGAAGGAGGCGATGTCCAAGCCACCCGCCACGGTGGACGAGGATGCCCCTCTCAGCGAGGCCTGGCACTTGCTCCGTCAGTTCTCGGTCAACCGGCTCCCGGTCGTCCGGGGTGACCGACTGTCCGGGATCATCACCCGACAGGATGTGTTGAAGGTCCTCGAGGCCCCCCAGCCCGCGCCGCCCGCCCCCCTGAAGAAGTCCGTCGCCAAGAAACGGGCTCCCGCGTGACGGCCCCCTCTCGAACCCTGCGGCCGATCGCCGACGTGGCGAGTGACCTGGGGTTACCGTCGTCCGACCTCGTCCCCGCCGGCCACGGCGTGCTGAAGGTGCCGGTCGGGCTCGTCCGCGCGCTGGCCGACCGCCCCCGGAGGGGTCGGCTCGTCCTCGTGAGCGCGATGACGCCGACCGAGCACGGGGAGGGGAAGACCGTGGTCGCGATCGGCCTCGGGATGGCCTTGGAGCGGCTCGGCCACCGTTCGGTGGTCTGTCTCCGGCAGCCATCGCTGGGACCGGTCTTTGGCGTCAAGGGCGGCGCGTCGGGAGGCGGTCGCGCGACCGTCGAGCCGCGCCCGGCGATCGACCTGGGGCTCACGGGCGACCTCGACGCGATCACCAACGCCCAGAACCTGCTCGCTTCGCTGGTCGACCACCACATCTATCGGGGTCGACCGCCGGAGATCGTCGACGGGTCGACCGATTTCCCCCGGGCCTCGGCGATCGAGGACCGATCGCTCCGGACAATCACCGCGGGCCTCTCCCAGCCGAACCACGGATTTCCCCGGGCCGCGCAGTTCGTGGTCAGCGCCGCCTGCGAGGTCGCCGCGATCCACGCGCTCGCCCGGGATTATGTTGACCTCAAGGAGCGGTTCGGCCGGATCCTTGTCGGGCGGACCGCGGCCGGTGGCGCCGTCCGAGCCAACGACCTCGCCGCCGCAGGGTCCCCCGCCTCCCTCCTCTCGGGGGCTCTGGCCCCGAACCTCGTGCAGACCGCCGAGGGGACGGCGGCGTTCGTGCACGGGATCCCCTACGCGAACGTGGCCCACGGCACGTGCAGCCGCCTTGCCATCGAGGCGGGGCTCGCGCTCACCGACTTCTGCGTGGTCGAGGCCGGATTCTCCTCCGAGCTGGGGGCCGAGAAATTCGTCGACATCGTGGCCGCGGGGACGGGACTCGACGCGAACGTCGGCGTCCTCGTCGCGACGATCCGGGCGCTCCGGTACCACGGCGGACTCCCGTCGAACGGACCGGCGTCCGTGGAGGCCGTCACGAAGGGCCTCGCCAACCTCGACCAGCACATCGCCAACATGCGGCTCCTCGGCCTCGACCCGATCGTCGCGCTCAACCAGTTCCCCACCGACACACCCGACGAGGTCCGCTGTGTCGAACAGTTCTGCGCCGAGCGTCACGTGCCCCTCGCCCGCGACAGCGCGTACGCGGACGGCGGGGGGGGCGCGGAGGGGCTGGCCCAGCTCGTCGTCGCGGCCGCGCGGCGGGGGCAGACGAGCCACGCCCTCTACGCCTCGTCCGCCTCGATCGAATCGGTCCTCGACACGGTCGCGACGAAGTTGTACGGTGCGGCTGGGGTCGACCTTGCCCCGGCCGCGGTCGTCGACCTGGAACGGATCCGCTCGATGGGAGAAGTGACCGGACCGTGTGCATCGCAAAGACTCCGCGCTCCCTATCGGACGACCCGCACAAGTGGGGCCGGCCCGTGGGGTTCCGGGTCCAGGTGCGCCGTCTGGAACGCTGGTCGGGCGCCGGGTTCACGGTCGCCCTGCTCGGAGGGATCATCACGATGCCGGGACTCCCCGAGCATCCGGCGGCCGATTCCATCGACATCATGCCGGACGGCAGGGTCGTCGGCGTGCTGTAGACTCAGCTCGGCCCCGACGGGACGGGATCGGGCGATTCCGCCATCGGCGGCCCTGGCGCCAATGCCCCGTTCGGCCGAGCTCGGTGGCTAGGTTGCAGGAGCAGGAGTGCGAGGAGGATGAGCGCCAGCGCGACCGCCTCGACCGGCTGGAAACCTTCGCCGAAGGCGACCACGCCCGCCACGAGCGCGACCACCGGATTGAGGAAAGTGACCTGGTTCGCCCGGACCGCTCCGAATCCCTGGATGAGCTGGTAGAAGAGGGTGTACCCGGCCACCATCGTCACGAGGCCGACGTAGGCGATGGAACCGAGAGTGGCCCCATTCAGCGGGAGGGTAAGGGAAGGGGCGAGGAGCGGCAGCAGGACAAGGGCGGCGACCTCGGCGCCGACGAACTGGAAGGTGAGGCCCCAGGCGTTCTCCCCCCGAGGGCGGGTCCGACCCACCAGGACCGCTCCAACTCCCTGGCAGGCGGCTCCGAGCCCGAAGCCGGCGATGGCAGTGAGACTGGTGAGGAGCGAACCCCCGGTCGTCGCCACCCCCAGGAGCACGACCCCGCCCAGCCCGAGGGCGAGGGCCACGACCTGCGGACGTCGTATGGCACCGCCGGACCCCATCGCGCGCAGCACGACGAGACTGACGATCGGGGCGGTCGCGTAGACGATCGACGCGGCTCCTCCGGTCGCGAATCGAAGTCCCCAGTAGAGGGGCAGGTTGATCCCGCCGATCAGGAGAGCGCCGAGTCCGGCCGACTGGACGGCACTCCGACCCGACGGCCAAGGCGTCTGGGTGACGAAGGCGAGGGGGACCATGACGATGGCGGCGAGCCCCAGGTCCAGGACGACCAACAGAAAGGGGTCGGCGCCAGCGTCAACCCCGACGCGGGCGATGGGGAAGGTGGCCCCCCAGATCAGGCCCAGCAACACGAGCAGGGGAATGCCCGTGCCCCGGACCGACGATCGCACCACCACGCTCGCTCCCCCCCGGCCCGGGTTCGTCTCCCGGACTCATGTGGGTGAGGTCGATTTCGCTTGACTCGTCGGGCCGGTCGCTCTGCCAAGCGTGCTATCGGTCCGGGCGGGAACCTTCCGGCCCGACGGAGGCTTATCTCGAAACCGGTGCTGCGGCCGGAGTGAGGTGGATCATTCCGTGTCGCTCGCTCAGACCTCCGTCCGCCCCACCTCCGTCCTCCGCGTGAATGGGGTCGACCACTCCATCTCCCTCCAACGCGAGCGCTCCCTCCTGCATGTGCTCCGTGAGGAACTGGGACTCACCGGCACCAAGTACGGATGCGGGGAGGGCGAGTGCGGCGCGTGCAAGGTCCTCGTGGACGGCGTCGCTGTCCGGTCGTGTACCACGCCCGTGGGCGAGGTCGTGGGCCGGTCGGTGACGACGATCGAGGGACTGGCGCAGGGTGACCGACTGCATCCGGTACAGCAGGCCTTCCTCGACGCGGGCGCCTTCCAGTGCGGGTACTGCATTCCGGGAATGATCCTCGCCGCGGCATCCCTCCTGGAACGGAATCCCCACCCGGACGACGGCGAGATCCGGGCGGCGATGGACGGGAACCTCTGCCGCTGCGGTGGCTACCTCCGCATCCTGGATGCCGTGCAGCGAGCCTCCCGACCCACGGCCGCCCCCGGGGGGGACGCCCCATGACGACCTCGTCGGGGACCCTTCCATTCGACCTTCTCTCCCCGACCGAGCGTCCCTTCTTCGAGCGGCTCGGGAACGGGCTCGTGGTGGTGCTCCCGGGGAGGCGGCCCGACCCGAATGGGTGGGGTCGCGGGGGCCCGCCCCACGGCGGGGCCTGGATCCACCTCGGGGAGGACGGGAAGGCTAGGGCCTTCACGGGCAAGGTCGAAGTAGGTCAAGGCACCCGGACCGCACTCTCCCTCCTGGTCGCGGAGGAACTCTCGCTACCGCCCGCCGCGGTCGACCTCACGATGGGGGACACCGACGTCGCGCCCTGGGACATGGGCACCTTCGGCAGCCGGTCGATGGCCGACGCTGGCGAGCATCTCCGCAGCACGGCGGCCGCGGCCCGGGCCGTCGTCCTCGAGCTCGCAGCCGCACGCCTGGGAGTGTCGCCGGGCGACGTCGAGCTGACCGGAGGCCGTGCTACGGCGCGCGGATCTGGGGGCAGTCCGTCCGTCGGCTACGGGGACCTCGTGCGCGGTCTGCGCCGTCTGGAGACGGTCGGCCCCAGCACCCGTCCCATCCCCGCCGCCGAATGGACGGTGGCCGGCCGGCCCGCCCCCAGCGTCGGAGGTCGGGACGTCTGTCACGGGCGCTCGCCAGTACACCTCGGACCTCCATCTCCCCGGGATGTTGCACGGAAGGCTCCTCTTCCCCCCCTCGTTCGGGGCGAAGCTGGTGCGCGTCGACCTGTCGGCGGCCCGGGCGCTGCCTGGGGTCACGGCCCTCCAGGAGGGGGATGTGGTGGGCGTCGCCGCCCCGGACCTCCTCACCGCCCGGGCCGCCCTCAAGGCCATTCGGGCCGAGTGGGCGACCACGCCCCAGCCCTCCGAGAAGGAGATTGTCCAGTACCTCCGCGAGCACCCGGGCAGAGGGTGAGGACTTCTGGGACGTGATCCACGAAAAGGCCGGGGATGTCGACGCGGCCCTCGCCTCCGCTCCGATCACCTTGCACGAGACCTACACGACCGCGTACATCGCGCACGTCCCGATGGAGACGCACGCGGTCCTCGCCTCGTGGCAGGAGGGCCGGCTCACCGTGTGGATGGGATCCCAGACCCCGTTCCGGGCGCGGGACACCGTGTCCGATGCCCTGGGGATTCCGCCGTCGTAGGTTCGCATCGTCGTGCCGCCCACGGGCTCCGGGTTTGGCGGCAAGCACGCCGCGGACCTGGCCGTGGGGGCGGCTCGACTCGCCCGGGCGGCCGGACATCCGGTTCGGATCGTCTACACCCGAGCGGAGGAGTTCACCCAGGCCTACTTCCGGCCCATGGCCGTGATCGACATCCGGTCCGGGGCGGAGAAGGACGGGACACTGACGGCATGGCAGTTCGACGACCTGAACGCCGGCTCGGCGGCCGCACGGACCCCGTACAAGGTGCCGAACCAGAAGATTGGCAACCAGCCCGCCGAGTCACCGCTCGCCCAGGCGTCCTACCGCGCCCTCGCCGCCACGGCCAACAACTTCGCCCGCGAATCCCACATGGACGAGCTCGCCGCCCGCGTCGGTGCTGACCCGGTCGATACCGCCTTCGCCACCTGGCGGACGACCGTCTGGCCGAAGTCCTCCGGGCCGTCGCCGAGCGCGCCGGGTGGGACTCCCATCGCGCCGCTCCGCACCCGCTCCGAGGTCGAGGCATCGCGGTGGGGCTCGAGAAGGGGGGACGCGTCGCCACGTTCGCCGAAGTCGTAGTCCACGAAGACCGCCGCCTCGAGATCGCCCGCCTCGTGACCGGGTACGAGTGCGGGACGATCGTCCATCCGGCGAACCTCCGCAGCCAGGTGGAGGGGGGCACGGTCATGGCGTTGGGCGGTGCGCTGTTCGAGGTCGTTCACTTCGAGAGCGGCCGGATCCTCAACGCGAAGCTCTCGGAATACCGGGTGCCCCGCTTCCACGACGTACCCCCGATCGAGGTGCTCCTGCTGGACCGACCCGACCTTCCGTCGCAGGGAGGCGGCGAGACGCCGCTCATCGCGGTGGCGCCGGCGATCGCGAGCGCGATCTTTGATGCGACGGGACAGCGCCTCCGCTCGTTGCCGCTGGTCCCGGAAGGCACCGTTCCCAGCCGGCCCCCGTAAGCTCGGCCGCGACCCGAACGGGGTGAAGAGCCTATTCGGCGCGGAGGCTTGGACCCCCGATGCCCGAGGGCGCTCCCCCGAAGATGTTCATCTCCGACCTTCGGCCGGACCGGGTCGCGACCATCGAGGCCACGGTCGCGAAGCTCGAACCGGTCCGGGAGTTCGAGCAGCGGAGCGGCGGCAACAAGAAGGTGCGGAACGGGGTCCTCAAGGACGGGACCGCCGAGATCGCCCTCGTCCTCTGGGGGGATGAGGTCGACCTCGTCCAGGAGGGCGAACGGGTCCGGATCGTCGAGGGGTGGGTCAAGGACTTCAAGGGCCTGCCGGCAGATATCGCTCGGCAAGGTCGGACGGCTCGAGAAAGTGACCGGACCCTGACCCTCGACGGGAAGCCCGACCGGCCGGTCAGCGATCGAGGGCCAATTCGCCGACCGGGCTCCCGCCGGCGGGGGACTCGGGAGAGGCTCCGGAGACCGCTTCCGGCGCCGCGGGGCGCATCTCGACCGTTCCCCAGCGCTTCGGCAACTTCCCGGCGACCTTCACTTCGACTCGAAGTCCCCGGCCCTCCGCTTCGGACCGCAAAGCTGCCGCCCCGTCCACGGTGATCGCCGCGGGAAGCCCTTGCTTCTCCGGAAGAAGTGAGGAGGATGGTGCCGCGGGTGAAGTCCCCCGTGCCCCAGTTGACCAGGTCCACCTCGAATCCGGGGTCCGACCAGGGCACCTCGACCACCTTGCCGTCCGTGACGTGCACGAGGATCCCCTCGTCGTCGAATGCGATCCGGTCGGTGACCCGACGGAGGGCCCAGCCGAGCGCGAGCCAGGAGGCCGGAGCCAGAGTGAACAGGTAACCGGCGAAGATGTAGATCACGAACAGGGGTATGTGTAAGGGGGCGCCGATCGGCCCCAGGAAGAGGAACAGCACGACCAGCCCGGCCAGCACGCTGCCGAGGGCAGTGCCCACGCGAAACCTCTGGAGGCGTCGAATGCGCGTGGCGGGGTCTACCTCGATACGCCACGCCCTCTCCCACCTCGAATCCGCGGGGTGAGGGGCGAGGGTGGCCATGGCCTGGCCATCGGGGGGGGTGACATAACCCCTGCCGAGGTTTGGGCGCCCGGGTCGGGGTTCACTTCAGAGATTCCTTCCTCCCACCGCGGAGGTCCCGTGCTGGGCTCCAGAGGTCGAACACCTCGGCGTCGATGCACCGGCTTCCCGTGGATCGCGAGCGAGGCGAGGTTCAGCCCCACGCCGGGGCCGAGCATGAATCCCTGACCGCACATCCCGATCCCGAGAAGGAATCCGCGCACCTGGGGCGCGTATCCCACGATCGGAATCCCGTCGGGAGTCATGGGGTACAGCCCGCGCCACACCCGTCGGATCGTGAGGTTCTTGAGGCGCGGGATCAGGTTGACGAGGCGGGCCGCGACTATCGGCATGAACTCGAAGGTCGAGGTCCGGTTCTCGCCGGGGATCGAGGGCTTGGGAGTGTAGCAGAAGATGATCTGCCCGTCCGAGTCCTGGCCGAAGTAGAAGTTGATCGTCTTCCCTTCCGGTCCGGGGCCAAGGTCGACCACCAGCGGCCCGAGGAACTCCTGGACCGGGGCGGAGATCCCGGCCTCGTGGCTCTCGGGCAGGATGGGGAGGTCGAGCCCGGCCAGCTGGCAGAGCCGGCTCGCATGCGCTCCGGCGGCGTTGATCACGACCGGGGCCCGGTACTCCCCTTGGCCGGTGCGCACGCCGGTCACCGTGTGGTCCTCCATCACGAGCGAGTTGACGGGTTCCCGATACCGGTACTCCGCGTGGAGACGCACCGCCTCGTTCGTGAACGACTCCGAGGCCCGGAGTGGGCTCGACCTGGCCATCCTCCGGTGAGTAGGTCCCGCCTCGGAGTCCGTTGGGTTGATCCCGGAGACGACCCGTCGGATCTCTTCCGCGTCCAGCCAGTCGATATTGAGACGGAAGCTCTTCTGGATCGGCAGGAGCTTGCGGAGCGTGCCCTCGACCGTGTCGTCGAACGCAGGGAAGCAGTACCCGCCGGGCTTCCAACCGATGTCTGTTCCCGTCGTCTCTTTCCAGTGAGTGAAGATTTCGAGGCTCTGCTGCGCGATCCGGATCTTGGCCGGGTCGGAATGGGTGGCGCGGACGCCGCCGATCGCCGCCTTGTTCTGACCCTGTCCCGAGGCGGAGAGCTCGTCGAGGACGAGGACCCGAAGCCCCTCCCGTGCGAGGAAGTAGGCCGCGGGGTTGCCGACCGACCCCGCCCCGATGACGATGGCATCAAACTCGCGGTGCGCCATCGTCCACCGTTAGGAAGGCCGTGATCGGGACCTCCTGGGTGAAGGGGCGACGGACCGGTGGCGTGACCGTCCGCGCCTCCACGCCCAGTTCCCGGAAGATCCGAAGGATCAGCTCATCGCACGTTTTCCCCCCGCACGGGCCCATTCCGCTTCGGAGACCGGCCTTCACGGCGTTGAGGTCCCGTGTGCCGGTGGTTCTGAGGTACTCCACGACCGTCTCCCGAGACACCCGCTCACACCGACACACGATCGTCTCGGCGTTGTTCGGCGGCGGGACTTCCGCTGGGTGGACCAACGGCTCGGGCGGCCGGATCCGGACGCCGGCCACGAGATCCGCCTCCGACGCGGGGACGTCCAGGACGATCATCCGTCGCCGGTTGAGGGCCTTTCCCGAGAGGATACGGACCACTCGCCCGTTCCCTACGGGCTCGCCCTCCATGCCGGTCGTTGGCACGACCTGGCCCGGGACTGCAGCCCCCTCGGGCATCTCCCAGGGGACCGTCACCTTCGCCCGCGCCCCGGTCGGGTCGACGCGCTCGGTCGACCATGGTGATCGCGAGGCCCGGGCAGATCGCCACGCACTTGAGGCACCCCACGCAGGGTCCGGCGAGCTGGGGTCGTCCGAGGATGTTCCCCTCGGGAATGGTGATGCTGTCCTCCGGGCAGACGGTCGTGCAGGGGTTGCACGGGATCTCCTGCGCGCACCGGATCACGGGATACACGGCGTCGCCGACCGGGAGCGGGTAGGTGCCCTTGACCGCGCCCGGGTGGGACGCGAGGAGGGTCCCCATGGTCCGCCACTCTTCGGGGACTTCGACCGGTATGCCCAGGTCGTGGAGGATGGTCCGCGCGACGATCTTGCCGGAGAACATGGCCGCGGACGCCTCCGCGATCTCGTGGGCGTCCCCGGCGGTGTAAACCCGTAGCCCGAGACGCTGGCCCTCCACCGCGAGCTCGTTGACCGGGGAGAGCCCCACCGCGACGAGGACGGTGTCCACGTCGAACGCTATCTCCGTGCCCGCGACCGGGCGGAAGTGCTCGTCCACTCGAGCCGCGATCACCCGCTCGACGTGCTCGCGACCCTCCGCCCGGAGGACCGTGGTCGAAGTGAGGACCGGAATGCCGAGCCGGAGGATCTTGTCGCGGTGGACCTTGTATCCTCCGACCTGCGGCAGGATCTCGACCACCGCGACGACGTCGATCCCGGCCTGGAGCGCTTGGTAGGCGACGATCAGGCCGACGTTCCCGCCGCCGACGATGAGCAGGCGCTGGGAGGGTTTGATCAGGTCCCGGTTGACGAGCGTCTGGAACGCGCCGCCTCCGTACACGCCCGGCAGGTCTGCGCCCTCGAACGCGAGCGCCTTTTCGCGGGCCCCCGCGGCCACGAGGAGCGCCTTCGGCTGGACGACCGTGAAACGACCCTGCTTGACGACCCCGACCTCGCCGTCCTGGAAGACGCCCACGACGGGGGAATCGGTCCAGACGTCGATGCCCGGTTGGGCTCGGACCTGCTGCTCCAACAGCGTCCCGATCTCGGTGCCCCGGTGGCCGGCGTAGCAGTCCGCGACGGAACCGAAGAAATTGTGCGTCTGCAGGCTCAGCTTGCCTCCGAGGGATTGCTTGTCGTCGCACAGGGTGACCGCCATCCCGTGCGCGGCCAATTCCGCCGCCGCCGTGAGGCCCGCGGGTCCGCCGCCCACGATCAGGACGTCGGTCCGGACCTCCTCGACCCGCGGCAGGACATGGAAGGGGGCGTCGTCCGCGACCAGCTCGGGATTTCCGGTCAGGGACCGGACCTGCATGCCGGGCCGTACCGGCGTGATGCAGGCCTTCACCGCCCGGTCGTCCGCGACGACGAGACACTGGGCGCACTGGCCGTTCGCGCAGAAGATCCCCTGGGGCGCCCCGTCGCGTCGGTGTCGCCCGAAGACGTGGATCCCATGGGCGAAGAGGGCCGAAGAGATCATTTCGTCCCGACGGGCCGAGAGGACCTTCCCGTCGAACGTGAACTCCACCATCTCGGGATGGGTGGGGACGTCCAGTACGGGGTGCCGTACCAATCGCGCGGACGCCATCGAACCCCTCCACGTCGATGAGGTGGGCGAGCCGTCTTTAAGCCCGCATCAACGCGACTTGACGATAGGGTTAGGTTGGCACGACCGTTCGCGCCGCTATGAGCTGGAACGTCGAACGCCCGGTCAACGACGTCAACACGATCCGATCGTACGCCCCGAATTCGCCGGACCGACACAAGCTCGAGGAGGAGCTGGCCCGGATGCGGCGGACCCCGCTCGAGATCCCGCTCCTCATCGACGGCCGGGAGGTCCGTACCGGAACGGTCGTCGACATCCCGTGCCCCGACGACAAGGCGGTGATCCTCGCCCACGCCCACCTGGCGGGCCCGGACGAGCTGCGCCGGGCCGCAGAGAGCGCCCTCGCCGCCCAGGCCGCGTGGGCGCGGATGGACTGGTACCACCGGGTGGCCGTCTTCGCGAAGGCGGCGACGCTGCTCGCGGGCCCGCGGCGGACCCGCAACATCGCGGCCGTGATGCTCAACCACTCGAAGAACCCGTACGAGGCCGAGATCGACCTCGCCGAGCTCGTCGACTTCTGGAACTTCAACGCCTACTTCACCCGCCAGATCTACGAAATGCAACCCTACCAATACCCGGGGGAGACCAACCGGTTCGACTGGCGCCCGCTGGAGGGGTTCGTCCTCGCGATCCCACCGTTCAACTTCTACTCGATCGCGGGCAACTTGCCCACCGCCCCCGCGATGCTCGGCAACGTGGCGCTGTGGAAGCCCGCCCGCTCGGTGATCCTATCGAACTACGAGATCTTCCGGATCCTCGTCGAGGCGGGCCTCCCGGCCGGCGTCATCAACTTCGTCCCGTTCTCGAGCAAGGACGCGAACGTCCTCCTCGACCACCCCGAGCTGGCGGGGATCCACTTCACCGGGAGCTACGACACGCTGGTGCACATCTGGAAGCGGGTTGGCCAAAACCTCGAGAAGTACCGGAACTTCCCGCGCATCGTCGGCGAGACCGGCGGGAAGGACTTCATCGTGATGCATCCCTCCGCGGACGTCCGGGGCACCGCCATCAACCTCATTCGCGGGGCGTTCGAGTACCAGGGCCAGAAGTGCTCGGCGTGCTCACGGGCCTACATCCCCGCGAGCCGGTGGCCGGAGGTCGAGCGGCTCCTCAAGGAGGAGGTCCCGAAGGTACCTGTGGGCGTCGTCAGCGACCTGCGGAACCAGATGGGAGCCATCATCGACGAGGCGGCGTTCACGAACATCCAGAGGTACCTCGACTACGCCCACCAGCACTCGAACGAGTACGAGTTCGTCGTTGACGGGGGGACCGACCGCACCAAGGGCTGGTTCGTGCGCCCCACCGTGATCCGCTCGATCGACCCCCGCGGGAAGCTCATGTCGGAGGAGATCTTCGGGCCGGTGCTGACGGTCTACGTCTACCCCGACGACCAGTTCACCGAGACGCTCGCCCTCTGCAACGCCACGTCCCCCTACGCGCTGACGGGGGCCATCTTCGCCCGTGACACCACGGCCGTCGCGCAGGCGGAGGCCGCCCTTCGGTGGAGCGCGGGCAACTTCTACATCAACGACAAACCCACGGGAGCAATCGTGGCCCGTCAACCGTTCGGCGGAGCCCGGCACTCGGGCACGAACGACAAGGCCGGCTCGATCCTCAACCTGCTCCGGTGGGTCACTCCCCGAAACATCAAGGAGAACGCCGTCCTCCCGGACGATTGGCGGCGGCCGTTCATGGGGTGACCGTTCGGATCGACGAGCTCGAGGTCGGTCGAGGGAGCAAGGGATGACCGGAGCACGCGCATCCGCTCCCCGGCCGTGGGTCCTCCCGGCCGAGATCGGACTCGGGACCATGATCGGGGGAACGATCCTTCTCCTCATCGGTGAATTGGCGATCTCCGTTGTCAACAACCTCTCCTCACCCCCCTCGACGCTCGCCGCGCTCGCGGTGGTCGAGCTCTGCTTCGTCGGAGCGATCCTCCTCGGGGTCGGGTATGTGGGTGTGACCCGAAATCTCCGGAGTGCGAGAGGGGGACTGAGAACCTGGGGCCAGGGCCTTGGTTTCTTTCTGGGGGTCGCGTCCGTGGCCGGCCTCCTGTTCGCAGAGGGCGTCCTGCCGGCCCCTTACGGGCTGACCGTGTACGGCATGACGGCCGCGCTGGTCGCGGGTCTGACTCTACTCTGTGTCTCGATAGACTCGTCCCTGCGTCCGGAGGCAGAGTCTCCTCAGAGCCCGGGGCCGATGGATTTCAAGGGGTTCGTCTAGGCCCGCGCCTTCGACCCGGACCCGTCCTGCCCCTCTCGACGAGGAGAGGAGGTAATAGGGTCCGGCGCTCGATCCCTCCGGGACCGCCATGATCGCCGATTGGCAGACGGTCGCGGACCGATTGACCCGACAGCTCGGCCTGGACCTTCCGCCCGTTCAGGTCTCGTATCTCGAGGAGCCGCCCCCCGGAGTGGCGCAACACCCGGGCGGCGTTCCTTCTGTCTGCACCTTTTTCGCCTTCGGGACGAAGGGACCGTTCTATGCCGCGCTCCCGCAGCACGAGGAATGTGAGGTCGGCGCGTTCGTCCTCGGGATCCCTCCCGCGGGCGACGGGGACGTTGCCTCGTGTCAACGATCGGCCGAATGCAATCCATCGGCTATCTCAACCCGGGCGAGGAGGCCCTCATACCCCACAATACCGCACCCCCCCGATTCGTCGCCTACGGACCCCTGGGATCGCTCGCGATGCCCCCGACGGGCGTCCTGCTGTTCACCAATCCAAGAGCCGCGATGCTCGCGGTCGAGGCGGCGGGGTCGGGAGCGGACGCCCGACCGGCCACGATGTACGGGCGCCCCATGTGTGCGATCATGCCCATCCTGAACGCGGGCACCCCGGTGGGCGTTTCGCTCGGTTGCACCGGGTCGCGGATCTATACCGACCTCGGCGCCGACAAGATGGTCGTGGGAATTCGTGGGGACCACCTCGCGCGCTTCGCGGAGAAGCTCGACCGGATTGTCGAAGCCAACGCCGAGATCGCGGCAGAGGATTCCGCCCGCAAGCACGCCGCCCCGAACCCGCACCGCCCGGCGTAGCCGGTCGAGCCTCGCTTCGCTGAATCCTTAAGGGGCGCACGGCGATTCGGTCGGCGTGGACGCCCGGGAGCGCGAACTCCTCACCGGGATGGGGAACTGCTACGAGGCCTGCGGGGCCGATTTCGAGGACACGGTGGGGATGGTCGCCGGCTCGCGGCAGCGCGAGGTCGACGAGGTCAAGGCGACCCTGACCCGCATGCGGGCGACCTACGGAAAGGACCCGGACTACCAGGCGCTCCGGCACCGGTCTCCGGAATCGTTCCCGCTCTGAACGGAGAGGTGGCACGGATGACCAAGTGCCCGGCCTGCCTTCTCTCGCTCGGGGAGGACGACCTTCCGGGTCTCGCGAGCCATCTCGTCGACCGGGCCGCCGACAGTGACCCCGACCACGTGCGGTGGCTGAACCAGAACCTGACGCGCAAGAAGGCCGAGCCGGCCGACCTCGTCCCGGGATTGCAGCGGGTCTACGAACTCGGGCCGGGGGGGATCAAGGGCTGGATCAAGGCCCGGTTCATCGCCAAGTTCTACGGGAAGGCGCCCCATCCGTTCGTGGTCGCCCTCCAGCATCCGACGCTGGGCCACGCTGCTGGGGTACGTCGTGGAGCACCAGCACTTCCTTCGACAATGGGTCCGTTCGTGCTCCTACATCATGGCGCGCACCGACCAGCCCAAGGTCGTGGTGTACCAGCTCGACAACCTCAACACGGAATACGGCGGCTTCGGTCCGTCGCGTGTCGCCCACTACGAGCTCCTCCTCCGGATGGGCGAGAGCCTTGGTGTCGACCGGGCCCAGGTGCTCGCCACCGACCCCCTCCCGGCGACCCGCCGTGCGATCGAAGGCTGGAACGACATCGCGACCCGCGAACCCTGGCTCTCGACCGTCGCCGCCATGCACGGCCTCGAGCTGATCGCCAATCGCAACCTGGTCGACGAGGGAGCGACGGTCCGCTACTTCGACCCCGTGATCCTGCAGGGGTCCGAGATCAGCGACGCCGCCAAGAACTTCCTGCGGGAGGGATACGAAGCCGACGTCCCGCACTCCGACGAGGCGCTCGACCTCGTGGCCGAGTTCGGGACCGACCCCGGCCTCCGGGCGGCGATCCAGTCGACGTTCCTCCGTTCGATCGACCTCTTCGATGACTATCTCCTGGCGCGGCTGGAGAGGGCGGGTCAGTTTGAGGCGTAACTACACGGGCTGCGCGATCTGCGACTCGACGTGGGGCAACGTCTGGGAGGAGGTCGAGGGAGAGCGGATGTTCTTCTGCTGTTCGCTCTGCGTCGTCCAGTTCCGCAACCTGGTGGGGCGGGTCAAGCAGACGACGGGGTGGCCTGCGATCGAATCCCTGGAGATCAGCGGCGATCGTCGGGGTCGCACGTGCACGGCGACGGCGGGGTCCGAATCGTTCCGGGTGAGATTCTCGTTCAATCCCGAGGGCAATCTATTGCGGTTCGAACCACTGGCGCCCGGCAGTTAAGGGTCGAGCCATCGCTGACTTCCTCGCGGATACCGTGAAAGGGGCGCTGCACCCCACCGCCCGCCTCGTGGAGGCGGGACAGCGCGGCCCGGGTCACGAGATGGGCGAGCGAACCTATGTATCCGAGGACCCCGTTCCCCGCCTTCGGCGAGGAGATGCCCCGACCGTGAAGAACGTCGGCTACTCCGAGCGGGATCTGGGGGAGAACTTCGTTCTCTTCCAGGGCCGCCACCCATGGGGGGTCGGGGTCTCCGCGACGGCCTTTGTCTCGGACGGGGAAGCCGCCGTCTTCGACACCCTGCTGCACCCGAGCGAGGGCCGGCGGATGGCCCGCAGCCTGCGTGAGCGGGGGCTCCGGGTCAAGGCCGTCGTCATTAGCCACTGGCACATCGACCACATCGGCGGGAACCGATTCTTTCCCGGTAGGATCCTCGCCCACCAGCTCGCCCGGAAGCTCTGGAAGACCGCGCTGCCCGGCCACCTTCAGTGGGCGAAGGAGACCTATCGCAAAGAGTTCCGCGACTTCGTCCCTTCCCCCCCGACCGAATTCTTCATTCGTCGGGCGACCATCCCCGTCGGGAAGGAGCGGGCCGTGGCCGTGCACATCCCCGGCCACACTCCGGACTCCATCGCCCTCCTCGTCCCGGGGGCTCGGACCGTACTGGTCGGAGATGCCGTGAACGACCTCCCCGTCTTTGACGACAGCCGGGGCTACCTTCGCTCCCTCCGCACGCTCCAGAAGATGCCGGTCGACACCGTGGTCCAAGGCCACGGTCCGCCGGTCCCACGAACGAAGCTCGGGCGCGATATCGACTACCTCGAACGCTGCCGCGCCGCCGTCCGAGCCGCGAGGGGGTCCCCGGCCTCCCGCGCAAAGGCCCTGGAGTTCCCCCTCGAGATGTTTGTCGGTGGGGAGCGGGCTCGGGAGCTCGCCCCGGCCTGGACGTGGGTCCATCGGGAAAATCTCGAGAAGATCTCCCGCGAATTCGACCGGGCCCCTTGGACGAGGTAGTCGGCGGCCCGCCCTGGGTCCGGGCCGCGCGGGACGCCCGCTAGAGAGCGCGAATTCGCTCCATCTCTTCGTGGGTGAACGCCCGAAGCGTGGTGGTCTCGATATTGCCAGACGCGCCGGCCGCGCCGAGGAACTTCAAGGCCAGCTCTTCGGAAGGGGACTCGATGATCATCACCACGTCGTACGGACCGAGGGTATCGTACGCGGTGATCTTGAGCCCCTTCTTCTGAAACTCGCCCCACGTCTTCTCGCGGGCCCTGAGGGACTCGGTTCGGTTGCGTTTGGCCTGAGCGGTGAGGTGACAGAGGGCGATGTAGGTCTGCATGACCATCGGACCGCTCCGAGAGATATAGGAATGGCTCTCTCACGCCCCGCCCCGGGTCGGCGGCGCCCCGGTACAGCGGAAGGGCGCGACGCCACGGCGGTCAGCCCGGGCGGGCCTTGGGCGGGGAAGGGGTCCGGTTCTCTACGCGGCGAACGAACTTGAGGCCGGACCATGTCTCCGTGACGGCGCAGACCTTGACGTCCACGAGCCCGGACCGAAGGCCGATGCCGCGCACCCCGTGCTCGTCCAGGTCGGTCGGTACACCCGAGCTCTTCTTCGGCCAACAGACCCACATCATGCCCGCCGGCGCCAACGTGTGGGCCACCCGTCGAGCCTCCTTCCAAAGACCGGCACGCGAGCCGGCAAAGATCATCACGAAATCCAGATCCCTTTCTCCGCCGGTCACGGTTTCGCAACCGGCCAGGATCGCCTGCAATTCTCCGCGAACCTGCATGGGCGCCTCGACGAGAAGCACCCGGAACCCGGGACGGATCCCCAGCTTCTTCGGAAGAGGAGTATCCGAGGAACTCGCCATGTCGGCCTCGGGCGCGCGCATCGGCCCGCCGTTCCTAAAGGATTCGACCCAGCTCACCGCACCCCCCCGCCCTCTTCCCCCGACGGCCCACTCCGGCCCCAGACCGGAACTTCGAACCCCCCCCGGAGCGTTAATGGTAGGTCGCTCGGTCGCTAGCTCCGAGGAGGCGGTCCAGTGTCGGCGGTCGTGGGGGCAGCTCGCCCGCTGGTGCCGGCGGATCTGCTGGAGCATATCCGGAAGACCTACTCCGTCGGCGGCGTCGAGCTCACGATGGACCTCGGGGGGTCGCGCAACCTCAACCTGCTCCTCACCACAGGGTCGGGGATGCTCGTGCTCCGGGTCTATCGGGGTGGGATGACCTCCGACCGCCTCGTGGCGATCCAGGCGGTCCGACGGGCCCTCGCCGCGAAGGGGGTGCCGACCTCGGTGGTCCTGCGGACCCGAACGGGCGAGCCGTGGTCCCGTCACGAGGGTCGGTTCATGGAGTTGGAACCGTTCGTGGAACACAACGGCCAACTCGACTCTTGGAGCCGGCTCGAGGGGGGCCTTCCCGTCCTCGGGCGGGTCCATAGCATCCTCCGAACCCTGAACGTGAGCCCCGCGGGGAAGAAACCGCCCGTACCGAACTACCTCGGAACGGCCGAGGTACAGGCGTGGACCCCACGCGCCCGGAAGAGGATCGAGTCCTGGGCGCTCGGGCCCGAGAACGTCCGCTTCGTCCGGGCCGCCGAGTCCTTGGCCTCCCGCTTGTACGAAGCCGAAGACTCGGTCCGGGGTCACCTCCCCGTCCAAATGGTCCACGGGGACTTCTGGGGGGCCAACGTACTGTTCCAGCGCGAGGCCGTCGTCCTCGTGACGGACTTCGACTTCATGGGAGAAGAGCCCCGGATCGCGGACCTCGCCCTGACCCTCTACTACGCGAGCTCAACGCTCTCGAGCGGCTCGCCCGCGGACGAGTCCCTCCCGCGCCTGCGGGCGCTCGTCGACCGGTACGACGCGCAGCTCGATGTATCCCTGACTCCGGACGAACGGAAGGCCCTCCCGCTGGCCATCGCCCGAGCCCCGTTGGCCGCCATGCGCTACATCGCCGAGTCCGCATCGGCCGACGAGGCCCGCCACCTCATCGCCGGCATGAGCTCGGACATCGCGTGGGCCACGGAAATCCTCGACGACCTCGAGCGGTGGCAGCGCGGTTGCTCCTGGTCCCGGATCCTCCGGGGGCCGCCCGGCGTCGCGACGCCTTCCCCCCGCGGGGGGTTCAGTCCGGGACCGGACCGAAGAACTCGATCCAGTTGCCGTCCGGGTCCCGGGTGTAGACCAGGTTCTCGTACTTCTCACGGATCCGGGCGACGATGGGGAACTTCCGACGACGGAGCTCCCGTTCCCACGCCTCCACGTCGGAGACGCGGAACCCGAAATGATCGAACTCGGTCCCCTTTTGGACCGGCTCGTAGAACGGATTGCCGCGGGGGTAGAAGTTGAGCTCGATCCGTTGGGCGGCGCCGGGGAACGCGAGGTGGACCCACTGGCCGCCGTGCCCCATCCGCCCCCTCTTGTGGACCCGAAAGCCCAGTTTCCGGTAGAACAGCAGCGATCGCGCGAGATTACGAGTTCGCAAGCCGGAGTAGACGAATTCGACCTTCACCCGAGCCATCGGTGCGTTCGAGCCGATGCCCATGATAACTCTCACCGCCCCGCGTGCTTTCTACCTGGCTCCCGGAGCTAGGCCGAACCTGCGGCCGGGTCGGCCAAGACTTCGGCCCCCGCTCGAGGTTCCTGAGACTCGGCCTCCCGTGCCGAAAGATCCCTTCCCTGGGAGTGCAGGCGCAGGGGGGACGCTCTCGGCACCCCGGGGCCCTAGTTGTCCCCTCCGTCAACCGAAATGGACGGTGATGCCTCGGCCTCTGGGAGCCGGTTTTTGTCGAGCTCGGTGCTGTACGGGTGCCATGGCCGACCCCTCCCCCTCGCCCACTCGACCGGCGGGAGCCGCTCGACCCCGGTTGGGTCGGCGGGCCGTCGCCCCTTCGAGGTCCAGGTTGTGGGCGCCCTACCTCCTCGTCGCGGCGGTCCTCGTGGTCGTCCTGCTGGTCGTCGTACTCGGATTCGCGGGTGTGATCCCGGGATGGCACCTGGGCGCCCAGTCAGGGAATGGGGGAGGCAATCCCGTCGGGGAAGACTTCCTGGTCACGTTCCAGGAGTCAGGCCTTCCAACCGGCACGCATTGGTCAGTGACCCTGAACGGGACCACCTTGGGGTCGTTCAACCTCACGCTGGTCTTCACCGAGATCAACGGTTCGTATCCGTACCAGATCGCAGTCGTTACCGGGTTCACGTCGACACCGACTACCGGAGTGATCGACGTCACCGACGGCCCCGCGTCCGTTTCGGTCGTCTTCTCGGCTCCCCCGCCGACGCGGTACAACGTCGTGTTCGAGCAGAGCGGGCTCCCCGGCGGGACCAGTTGGTCGGTCACGCTGGGAGGCGGGACGCGCGATTCATCGATTGCGTCGATCTCCTTCTCCGAGGCCAACGGAACGTACCCGTACGGCGTGGCGTCTGTCCCCGGGTACGCGCCCTCGCCCGCCGTGGGGAACGTCACGGTGAACGGGGCGACGCCCCCGATAGCGATCGACTTCGCCGCGCTCCCGAGTTCCTACTTCTCGGTCGTGTTCCGGGAGGGGGGATTGCCCGGTGGGACCCAATGGTCCGTCTCACTCCAGGGCGCGGTCGAGGATTCCGTCACCTCGTCGGTCGCATTCAACGAACCCAACGGGACCTACACCTACCGCGCGGGGTCGGTCGTGGCCCACACGCCGTCTCCTGCGGCCGGTAGCGTGACCGTCGAGGGGAGGAACACGACCGTTCCGATCTACTACTACAACGGCACCAACCGTGTCCCGCTCGGAACCGCGCTGGCGCTCGGCAACCCCGTCAGTTCGAACTGCACCGCTCTCGCTCGGGCGGACGGGATCTGCGTTACGGCCGGCGACCAGCTGTTCACCGTCACGGTCGAATCGTCGACCATCGACCTCGGCAACGTCCTCTTTGGGCTCAAGACGCCGACGGGAGCTACGTTCCACAACTCCCTGGCCGGCGGGTTCTCCGTCGAAAACATCCTGGGTCTGTCGGAGGCCAACTACTCGGTCCCCGCGGGGGCCGGACTCGCCATGACGGTGACCTGGACCAACTACACCGGTAACGCCAATGCGTCCACTCCGCTGACGAGCATCATGACCATCGTGATCGATACGGGGATATCGAGCGCCGATTGGACACCGGGCCAGGGCGACTACCTGATCGCCTCCGGGGTCGGCCAGTACGCGGGTACGGTCGTCGGCCCCGCGCTCCCCTGAACCGCACTCGGTGGGCCCGCCTCCAGACGTTTCGATCGCGGACCGAACGACTCCGTCCCGGGGTCGGAGCGAAACCAGCCCGCACCGACCCCACGGGGGAGCCCCGCCCGAACGGTTCAGCCGTCTTCCACCAAGGCGCGGAGGGGATCCCTCCAAGCCGTGCGGGTGCTCACCGCACCCGTTTCTCTATCGACCCGCGCCCGGACGCCGGCCGCCCGCCCAAAGAACGCCATTTCGAGAGAGTACCAGAAGACCTCGTAGCCCCCGGCCACCGGTCGCACTTCCCCGAAATGGTGGGTCTCCCCCAGGATCCAGCTGGCGTGCAGTGCGGCTTGGTACGACCGGGCGAGCGCGTCCTCTGGGGTCGACACGGCCCCGGAGGGTGACGCGGAAAGGGGGAGGTTCACTTCCCTCGAACTCCCCTGAGTCCCGTGGAGCAAGTGATAGCGCGCGCATCGGAGTCGCAGTTCCCCCGGGGATTCGGACTTTCCGTACAGGACGAAGGCCAGCGGGTTGGCTTGCGGGATCACGGCGTCAAAGCCGAGGCGCTGGCGGGCCAATCCCGCTCGCCACCGGGCGACCATGCGCACGACGAAGTAGACCAACGTCCCGAGGAGGAGCAGGTAGGTCGTGGTCTCCCAAAGCGAGAGCGCGACGCGCCCCCGCTCGTAGATCAGGATCCCGTAGGAGAACACGGTGAACGACATGGCTCCGAAGTTCATGATCCGGTCCGCGTCGAAGTGATACTCCACTTTCGAGAACGGGGCGAAGATGGGAACCGACCAGTGGTCCATCGCGTCGAGCAGGACGTGCGACAGTCCTCCGACCTCCAGGGCCACGAAGAAGTAGAGGGCTGACCCGACACCAAAGCCGGGACCGAACGCCCACGCGAGGGCCGGGGGCACCACGACCGTCCCGACGAGGGCGATCCCGGTGACGCCGACGATCGAGTGGGAGATCCCGCGGTGGCGGAGGAGCGGGAACCGTGAGGAGAGCGGGTAGAACGCCACGTCGGCGTCGGGGAGCGCTCCGGCGAACGCGGACGCAACGACGTAGGGGAGGCCCTGGGCGCCGAAGAGGCCGAACCCGAACAAGTAGGCCAATAGGATGTGACTGAAGGGATCCACGAGAGCGCTCTCGGGACGGGCAGGGAGCTCAACAGGTCAAGCTTTCCTTCGGGCGAAGGACGGGGACGGCCGGGCGACTCACGCGTTCCCGGTCGGCGGGACGACACGTCCCTCGACAGAGATGAACCGCTCTTTGGGACGCTTCCACTTGATGGCGAGAATGCCGCCGATCAGGGCGAGGATGAACCCGATGAGGAGCCCGCCGAACGACACGGGGATGCTCACGAGGGCCAAGAGGATCGTCAGGATGCCCCAGACGGTGTGCCCCGAGGGCAGCGCGATCATCAAGATGCCCATGAGGAGCGTCAGCAATCCCACGAGCAACCCTAGGAGGAAGATTCCGCTCAATACACCGGAAACCGCCGCGATGACCGCTCCGATCACCGCGAAGAAGAATCCCCCGACGATGATGAAGAGCCCGCCGAGGATCGTCAGTACTCCGGCGCCGACGGGTCGCGGCACAAGCTCCCGATAGGCGCGCGGGGAGATAAGCGTCCGAGCACTGTGCGCGGCATCCATGTCCCGCCGCCCACTCAACGAGGACTGGCATCGAACGCACCCGATGCCGGAGCGCCCGTCCCTCGCGCAGCGAGTTCGGTGGCACACGGCTCATGCCGAGCGGTGCGGGTGCCGACCGATTCCCAAGACCGTCCAGCAGGCGATCCAAACGCGGAGAGGCTGATGGATTCTCGAAGCAGCGGGCCGGACGCCTACTCCACGTCGGGAGAGGGAGAACGGGCGGCCGAGCTCGACGCGGTCCTCTCCCGCCACGGACCCCCCGGGGCCCGTGCGGCCCTCGGGGAGAACGCCATCAAAGACCTGCTGACGCACCGGTCCACTTCGGTCGAGGCCTCCGTCGTGGTCGGCGACCTGCGGCTTTCGACCGTCGTCCTCCGCGAGTCGGTCCAAACCACCCTCTTCGCCCGTTTCATCGTCGGTTTCACGGAAGCGGTCCGTAGCCTCGCGAACGCGAACGGAGGATGGTTCGACAAGTTCACCGGGGACGGTTTCATCGCTTACTGGATCACGCCCCGGGGGGAACCGCCAGCCCTCCGGGATGTTCCGGAGTTCTGCCAAGCGCTGCTTCCGGCGGCCGGCAGCCTTGTCGCCAACCTCCGACGGACCTCCCGGAACTTCCCGGTCGGGGTGGGGCTCTCCCTCGGGGCGGATTCCGGTCCGTGCGAGCTCGTGCTGGTCGGTGAGGCCCTCACCCTCGTCGGAGGTCCGATCGTCGGTGCGACACGGATGGTCACGGGCGCGAAGCCGGGACAGACGCTCCTCAACGTCTACCTCGGGGAGCAGATCGCCGAGGAGCGGGATTGGCTCCAGGATTCCGGGATCCACCTCGACCGTACCAGCGTCAAGACGAAGGAGTACCCGAGGGGCCAAGAAGCCTACGAGCTCCGCTTCCCCCGGGCTGCAGGCGCCCACTACTCCGCCCGGCCGAGCGCCGCCCCCGACGGCCGCCCGGGGAGCTCCGCGCCCCAGACGCCGGAATAGCGCTCGACGTCGCGGGTCACGTCCTTCGAGCGGAGCCGCCAGCTCACAACGTACCCACCGAATCCGACGGAGAACAGACCCATCAATGGGCCAGCAAAATAGACCCAGACCGCGACCCCGGATCCTCCGGGGTGGCCGAAGAATTGGAGGTAGAAGATCAGATCGAGGACGACGATCAGGAACAGGACGACGTCCAATTCCGTGACCATAGGGTCCCGCTCCCCGGGACGCATGGGTTCCCCTCGGATCGCCCGGAGGAAACGCCTCGCTGCCGCACATCGCTTCTCCGCATGCTGAGCCGCAGGTCAGCAGGCGTGAAACGTACCGTCCCGGCCGGCGGGAGTGGGGCGACGGCCGCTTCACCATGACCATCGACAGACTCAGTTTCCCCGATCCGTCGCGACAAGGCGAACGTTCAAGAAGCGATGGCTGGTGCGCGCTGCATGCGGTCGTTTCGCGCGTTTAGTTTCCTCGCGGTCCTCACTCTGGTCGTCGCCTTCGTCGCACCGAGCGGCGGCCTCGTGGGCGGCTCCCTCGCTCCGCTGAACCATTTCTCGGAGAATCAGACCTGAGCTCGCGGCCTGTTAGTATGTAGCTACATACTGTACGGCGCTGACGGCGGCGAGAACCTTCTCCTGCTCGGTGGTGAGGCGAGTGGCCCACTCCCGGACGGATTTCCCGGTCCCAAACCGTACCCACGCCAGATTCTCGAGGGAGCGCATCGCCTCCGACAGGCTCCGCTCGGGGTATTTCTCCTGCAACCTCCGCTCCGCCCAACTCCAGAGCAAATACGCCACGTAGACCACCGTGGCGTAGGCGTCCAACCGATCCTTCCGACGATACCTCACCGGGCCCAGCGACAGTTCCCCCTTGCTCGTGCGGAACGCCTTCTCCACCGCATCCTTCGCGAAGTACTCCCGGTACATCGCTCGCCCGTCGAGCGAGAGGACCGTACTGAACAGCAGGAAGCGGCCGTCCAGCGCCCGTTCCCGCTCCACGGCCTTCGGGTCGACTCGGAACCCTCTCCTTCCTCGGGCGGTGACGATGACCTCGCCCAGTTCCGAGCGGATCTCCTCCAACCGAGCTTTCGCCACCGGTCCCTCCAACTCCTGAAGCAGAAGGTCCCGCGCTTGGCGATCCTCCGCCTTGCGGGAGAGATTCTCCACCACCGCGATCCTCACCTTCGGTAGCCCCAGCAGCGGCGCCGTGAACGCCCGCGCATACACCGCCCCTCCATGGGAAGTCCCGACCACGAACTCCGAGCGCTCCAGTTCCTCCCCGGGCCATCGAGAGGCATGCTCCACCGACTCGGCGCTCCACCCCTTGACCGACCCGATGACGTGGTAGCCCGCCTCGCGCGCTCGGAGCACGTTCGCCTTCGACGTCATCCCCTTGTCCATCACGAGCGTCAGATGCCGCAGACCCTGGGACTGGAGCAGCTCCAGCGTGGGAGCCACGCTCAGCGAATCGTTCTGTCCACCGGGAAGGACTCGACAGAGGATCGGGTGGTGATGCTCCCGGGACACGACCATCCCGAACCCCACGACCGGGGCCGTGCCCCGCTCGTCGTGGCCCAACTGGCCGTAGGGACAATGCTTCCCGTAGTACGCCTGTTTCGTGATGTCGTAGTAGGCGCCGGCCGGCTCTCGAGAGCGGCCCCGCCACGCCCCGGTGAGTTCCTGCTGAAGCAGGAGGCCCCGGTCCTCCCACGTCTTCTCCGGGGTGAGGTGACAGAGCGAGGAGAGTGCCTCCTCGAAGTGTCGAGGACTTAGCTCCTCGGCCGGGAAGCTCTCCCACCGAGGCAGCGGGCTCGCCCGTACCCACTCGGGAAGGCGGCAGATCGGGACGCGGGCCGTGGCCTGGTTCAGGGCGAGACACAGGATCAGCTCGGTAGGAGCCCCCGGAAGAACCCTCTGGAGATGCTCGCGCACCCGGAGCTCACGGGCCGCGGCATACAGCACGGCGAGAGGACCGACCGGAAACGAGGAGTGAACGCTCTCCACCCGGGCCCGAGGCGGGCGCAGGAGCTTGCCGCCCTCATCGCAGGGGCCGAGATGGGCGAGGACCCGGGTGACGGAGCGCTTCTTCTTCGGGTCCCAGACCGACTCGACCTGCTGGAGATAGTGTCGGCCGCGCGTGGTGATGACCCGAGGGAACGCCATACGTACTATGTAGTGCGTATGTTCCTAATGAACCTCCCGGTCGAACAGTGCGGATCCTCGAGGAGAAGGAGGGGTCCGGGAAGGAAGCTAGCAACTAACGGGCGTGGAGATCAGGTCAGAGTGGGGCGCGCACCCCCACGTCCAGCTCCAATTGGGCGGGCTACGCGGCACTGAACACCTCGGGCCACGCCAACGGCGCCGTGACGAAGTCTGCCGGGACGTGGACCCAGCCGACCGTATCCTGTTCCAGCGGCAAGACCACCGACGTCTCGACCTGGGTGGGGATCAGACGGCTCCTCCAGCGGGACGGTCGAGCAAACCGGCACGTTCCGGAGACTGTTCGGGCCACACGGTGACGTACTACGCCTGGTATGAGCTCTATCCGGCGTACTCCGTGACCATTTCTTCGATCACGGTCCACGGGGGCGACAAGATCACCGCCTCGGTGACCTACTCCACTTCGACCGGGAAGTTCACGATGACGATCGCGGACGGGTCTCACTCGTTCACGAAGGTCGGGCCCGCCTCGGGGGCGAGGCGGAGCTCGGCCGAGTGCATAGTCGAACGGGACTCGCTCGGCGGCATTTTGAATCACCTTTCGAGGTTCAAGACCGACACGTTCAGCTCCTGCACCGCGACGATCAACGGAGCCACCGGTGGAATCGGGAGCTTCCCGCAGGTGTTCCAGATCACCATGAAGAACGGCGCGTACACTGGGGTCCTCGCGACGACGTCGGCCCTGACGTCGAGCATCTCGTTCCACTGCACGTGGAAAGGGTACACGCAGACTGACGGCGCGGACTCCGGATTCGGGCCGGTGGTCCAGCGGGGCCCGCGATGCTCCAACCGCGTTCAGCCCCATGAGTGGGGGCGAGCCGCGGGTCGAGCGGTCGCGGAGTTGCTTTCCGACAAGTTAGATAATCTAGACCGGGCGTAGCGCCGGACCGAGTCTCTCGATCACACGAGGGAATGGAAGGAGTGGTACGAATGGTCTCTGGAACGCGGCTGGCGACGCTGATCCCGATCAAGAACATGAACCGCGCGATTCGGTTCTACACCAAGTCGATGGGTGGGAAGCTGAACTTCCGAGGGAAAGGCGCGATGAGGAACGCCTGGGCCTCCCTTCGGCTCGGGAAGGATGAGGTCTGGCTGATCGCACCGCAGAAGCGGGAGAAGCGGGCCTTGGCGTACTCCACCTTCCTGGTGAAGAACATCAAGGGGTTCGTGAAGGGATTGCAACGGAAGGGAGTCAAGTTCCAACGGGCCGAGCGCATGAGCGCGGAAACGAGGGTGGACGGGCCCATCGCCTGGGAGCCGTTCGGGGCGTCCGCGTTCTTCAAGGATTCCGAAGGGAATATCATGATGGTCTGGCAGGAAAGTCCCTCGATGTGAGCCGGGGGCAGGACCCTCGCCGGTCCTCCCCGACTCGGGGCCGGATCGCGGATGCGCGCACCCCCTCCCGGGGGTTTATGGCAGGTTCGCTGTTCGATTCCGCACGGCGGCCCCCGCGGCCGTCGCCCACGGGAACCGAGGGAATCATGTCCGCAGGGACCAACCGACAATGGCTGCTGGCGAAACGGCCGGAAGGACTACCCGAGGACCCGGTCGGGGATCACAACTTCCGATGGGCGGAGTCCCCCCTTCCTGTCCCGTCGGAAGGTCAGGTCCTGGTCCGGAACCTCTGGCTCTCCTTCGACCCGACCCAGCTCCTCGCGATGTCCGCCTACGATGAGGCGAACACCGAATCTCCGGGGATCCCCATCGGTGGGGTCATGCATGGGCTGGCCGTAGCCCAGGTCGTCGAGTCCCGGCTCCCGGGGTTTCGGACGGGGGATCTGGTGCACGGCTTCTTTGGATGGGAGGACTACACGGTCACCGACGGACGCGGGTTTCTCGAGATGGCCAAGGTGGCGCCGGGGATCGCCCCCCATCTCGCCGCCGGAACCTTCGGCGTCACCGGGATGGCCGCGTACTTCGGAGTCATGGAGATCGGCCGACCCCGGCCCGGCGAGACCTTCGTGGTCTCGGCCGCGGCCGGTGGGGTGGGATCCATCGCGAGCCAGATCGCGAAGATCCAGGGGGCCCGAGTGATCGGGATCGCCGGAGGGAGGGAGAAATGCCTCTGGCTCGTCAACGAACTTGGGCTCGACGGCGCGATCGACCATCGTTCCGAGGACGTGGGAGCTCGCCTTTCGGCCCTCTGCCCCGACGGGATCGACATCTACTTCGACAATTCCGGCGGGGCGGTGCTCGATGAGGCGCTCGCCCGACTTCGGCCCCACGGGCGGGTCGTGCTCTGTGGGGCCACGGCTCATTACGGGCGGACGGCCCCCTCTCCCGGGGCCGTCCAACTACCTGGCCCTCGTGATGGTGAATGGGCGGATGGAAGGGCTCCTGGCCCGAGACTACGCGGCGCGCTTTCCCGAGGCGGTCGCGGCGATGTCGGAGTGGCTTCGAACGGGCCAGCTCCAGTCCAAGGAAGACGTGGTCGTAGGCCTCGAGAATGCTCCCAAGTGTCTCGCCCGACTGTACGCCGGGGCCAACGTGGGGAAGCAGTTGCTGAAGATCGCCGATCCCACGCTCTGAGGGACGGCCCACTCACGGATTCCGACCTCGTTCCGTTTCCAAAGTCCACCGTAGTTCGGCATACCCCCGACGCGATCTCCCACCGGCTGGACCGGTCGACGGCCTCCCGCCCCGCCGCCGGGTGTTCGCCCCCCGAGCCCCCGGAGGGCACCTGAGCGCCGTCTACACCCTCACAGATCGAGGAGTACGGCGGCGACGGCCACCGCACCGATCGCGAGGAGGACCAGGGCCGGAGCCAGGAACGCGTACTCCGTCACGGTCGAAAGGCACGGAGAAGGATCGGGACCGCCCCCACATGAGGGTCCGGAGTGGGAGGTGACCACGCTGAGGATCTCATACACCAGCAGAAGGAGCCCCGAAACGACCAGACAACAGAATCCTAGTACGAGAATGGGCCATCGGACATCGCGCTCGGGAGGGGGATCGGTGGGGTCGATCTGGAGGCGGAGGGAGCTGTACCGCCCGAGGATGCGGCCGCCGCGGGGGGCGGGGATCCGACTTCCGCACCTCTCGCACCGGGTGCTCTGCTCGGGGATCGCGCTGCCGCAGACGGGGCAAAGGCGGGTCGCCACCGATGGAACAGGGCGGGTCCTCCCTAATCTATCCACGTTCGAGAATCGTTCCACCGGCGGCGTTCCTTCCCCCTCGTGCCCTACCGGTGGATCAGCGGCGGGACAGAGTTGAAGAGATTGCACGGCCTGGTGGACCTAGCGCTCGAAGGATGGGCCGAGCCCTGCTGAGGTTGATGCGGGGGGACTCGAATTGAACCGCCCGGGGAAGGTGGTCGTCGTCGTGATCGCCGTCGTGGTCGTCCTGGCGGGAACGCTCGCCTACTTGGCCAAGGGGTCGACTTCGATCCCCTCCGGTTCGGGTCTCCGGCCCCCTGCGCGACGGTGACCGCCCCCATGGTCCATCCCGCGACTTCCGGCAACCTGACGGTGGGGAATTGGACCACATATCACGGGTCCACCTCACGGACCGGATTCTTGCCGACGGCCGGCGTCACATCGGTCCGACCGCAGTGGTCCGGTCCGATCCACCTGGATGGCCAGGTGTACGCGGAACCGCTCACGTGCGGGAATGCCGTCTTCGTTGCCACCGAGAGCAACTCGGTCTACGCCGTGAACGCGACCAACGGCGACGTTCTCTGGAAGACGAACCTGGGCGCCCCCGTACCGGGCTCGGCTCTTCCCTGCGGCGACATCGACCCGAGCGGGATTACCGGCACGCCCGTCATCGACGTGGCCACGGGGACCCTTTACGCGGTCGCCTTCCTCAACCCGGGCCAGCACGTCCTGTTCGGCTTGAACATCCAGAACGGCTCGATCCTTTCGCACCAGATCGTGGACGCCTCCGGTGCGAATCCCCTCATCGAGCAGCAACGCGGGGCTCTCCTGCTCGACGGAGGGGTCGTGTACATTCCCTACGGTGGCCTCGACGGGGACTGTGGGCCGTACCATGGTTGGGTGGTGGGAGCGAGCACCGATGGATCGGGATCGCTGCTCAGCTACCCGGTGCCCACGGGCCGGGAGGGTGGGATCTGGGGCACCGCCGGTGTCGTCCTCGGCCCGAACGGCAACCTATACGTTGCGACGGGCAACAGCGAAGACGACGACAACTTTCGATTACGGTGACGCCGTGATCGAACTCTCCCCTACTCTCACCGTGCAGGACTACTTCGCCCCGGCGAACTGGGCCCAACTGAACTCCGGGGACATCGACCTCGGCTCCGTGGCCCCCACCATCCTACCGAACGGAGACGTGTTTCAGATCGGCAAGGAAGGGGTTGGATACCTCCTCTCGGGCAGCCACCTGGGAGGGGTCGACGGGCAGCTCTTCAACGGGAGCGTGTGCGGAGGGGCCTACGGAGGGACGGCGACCGTCGGGGAGTCGGTGCTCATCCCCTGCGATGACGGCTTAGTGAAGGTGACCGCGGATGCGTCCAATTTCTCGGTGGTCTGGAAGACCTCCGATTTTGACGCGGGGTCTCCGATCGTTACCGGCGATGTCGTCTGGTGCGTCAACATCTCGACTGGCGACTTGCTGGGCTTCAACCTCACGACCGGTGCGCCATTGTACTCGTTCGCCCTCGGATCGGTGGACCACTTCATCACGCCGAGCGCGGCCCCCGGCGTGCTGTACGTCGGCGCGGGAACCCAGCTCTATTCTTTCGCGATCGGGTGAATCCGGCCCGCGGACGGCGGGCGACCGGAGCGGGTACCGGCGGGCCACACGTCGTGGTTCCGGTTCCGTAGGGACCCCCGATCGGTCCGCGGTCTACTCCTTCGCTTCCCGGGCCCCGGGCTGCCAGAGCTCGATCGGATTGCCCTCCGGGTCGTGCAATCGAGCGAAGCGGCCGTTCGGGTACTGCTCGGAGTCCACGACGACCTCGATCCCGGCGGCCGTCAGCTGGGCCGTCATGGCGGCGAGGTCCCGGACTCGAAAGTTCACCATGAAGTTCTTCTGACGGTCCCCAAAGTAGTCCGTCGTCTCGGGAAACGGAGCGAACGCGGTGGGTCCGGCCTCCTGTAGCCAGGGCGATCCCTCGTACTCGGAGGGCACCCCGGCGACTCCGAGGTGTTCTTGATACCAGGCCGCCAAGACCGCCGGGTCGCGTGCGCGAAAGAACAATCCGCCGATCCCAAGTACCCGCTCCATGCCCGCCGCCCTCTGGTCGAACGGAGGGGCTCGCGCCTACAAGAAGCGGTTCCCGTCATTGCCGTCTTCAGGAGACTCGGCTGTTCGAAGGTCGGTATCCCTCCCGCCGGGGGGATGCGAGCAAGCCTAAGCTGGGGACCTCTACCGGGACCTGCGGCTCGAGGCGAGGCAGATGGGGCTTCCGGAAGGGATTCGATCGAACGAGCAGGGGACGGACGGTTGGCGCACCCCAGCCGAGGCCGACGAGTACCGCACCACGCCCGACTATGCGACGACGCTCGAGTACCTGGAGCGACTCGCGTCCGCGCACCCCGGCCAGATCCGGATCGAGAACTTCGGACGGACCGGAGAAGGTCGCGACCTCAAGATCGTGATCGTTTCGAAAGACGGAACGTTCGACCCGGAGGCGATCCGCGCCTCCGGTCGCGCGGTCCTGTTGGTCCAGAACTCGATCCATGCCGGTGAAATGGACGGCAAGGACGCTTGCCTGGCCCTCCTTCGGGACCTGATGCAGATCCCGGACCGGGCCCGGCTCCTGGAGAACGTGGTCCTCGTCTTCATTCCCGTCTACAACATCGACGGTCACGAACGGAGGTCGGCCCACAGTCGCATCAACCAGAACGGCCCCGCGCTCGCCGGCTGGCGCGCCAACGCCACCAACCTCAACCTGAACCGCGATTACATGAAAGCCGACGCCCCCGAGACGCGGGCCTTCCTGCGGATGTTCCACCGCTCGATGCCGGATTTCTTCGTCGACAATCATGTCACGGACGGCGCGGACTTCCAGTATGACATCACCTTCACCTTGGACGAGACGCTCGACGTCTTTCCCGCCACGGCCGAGTGGCTCCGCGATTCCGTCACTCCAGACCTCGTGCGTCGGGTGAACGACTCCGGTCACCTCACGTTCCCGAACCAGATCTTCTTGAACGACGAGACCGATCCCTCTCAGGGTCTCACGCTCCACGACAATCCTCCGCGATTCTCGACCGGGTTCATGATCCTCGAGAACCGTCCGGGACTCCTGGTCGAGCTCCACATGCTGAAGGACTACCGGACCCGCGTCACCGGGGACTACGAAGTGATGCGGGCGCTCCTGGAGATCCTGAATCGGGACTCGAGCAAGTTGATCGCGCTGAACCGCAAAGCGGACCAGGCCGCTACGGCCCTCGGGTCGGAGCCGGCGCGAAACCGGCCGTTCCCGCTGTGCCTCGAACCGAGCGGGAAGACCTCGCCCGTGCCGTTCCTCGGATACGAGTTCGTCCGCACGCCGAGCGACGTCTCGGGCGCCACTGCGATTCGCTACACTCGGACGCCCTGGAATGTCTCGTTGCCGATGACCGCAGGATCCGAAGTGGCCATCTCGGTCCCGCTGCCCGCCGGGTACGTCGTGCCACCGCAATGGACCCGTGTGATCGACGTTCTGGAGGTTCATGGCGTGACGCTCGCTCGCACGACGGCCTCGTGGACGGGGCCGGTCGAACGGTACCGCTGCTCCGGCATGCAGTGGTCGGCGAAGCCGTTCGAGGGCCGACATCCTATCTTACGAGGAGGAAATGTCGAACGCGTGATGGGGGAGTTCGGAACCTGCACCCTGAGCACCGAGACGCTCACCTTCCCCGCGGGGTCGGCGGTGGTCTCGCTCGGCCAGCGGCTCTCGAAAGTCGCCGTCCACTGGCTCGAACCCGAGGCGCCCGACTCGGCCCTTCGCTGGGGATTCTTCGCGCCGATCTTCGAACAGAAGGAATCGGGCGACGCCTACGTCCTCGAGGCGCTGGCCCGAGAGGAGTTGGCCAAGAGCCCGAGCCTGAGGGCCGAGTTTGAGCGTCGGGTGGAGACGGACTCGCGCTTCGCCGGTGACCCGAACGCTCGTCTCGAGTTTTTCTATGATCGTTCGCCGTGGTGGTCGACCAACCGAATCGGCGAGTATCCGGTGGGCCGCCTGCTATCGCTCGACGGGATGACGCTGGAGTAGGGTACCCGCTTGGTTCGAGGGCCTTCCGCCCGACCGATGACCTCGTGGGCCGATCGCACGCCGGGGCGCCTATGGAATCACTCCGGGTCGACCACGGGGCGAGCAAGCTGCAGGCCCAACGCGAGGAGCGCGCAGGCCGCTGACCCAATCAGGAAGAGGGAGACATAGAGGGGGTTCGTCCACGACAAGACCCCGAAGATGACGAGGATGATGGCGGCGACTGCCGCCCACCCCCGGACGTGGCCGATGTATCGGACCTTGCCCACTTCTTGCGCGTTCGCGGCTCCAACTTCCGCATAATCCCGTCCACCGATCTGGGCGACGGTCGTGGAGAAGACCGCCCATCCGAAGAACGGAGGAAGCGGGCGGAGGTCCCGGACTTCCGACAGGAGCCCGGTATCAGGTAGCTCCCCACTGCCTTCGCCAGTCTGGCCCGCGCGCAACCGCCCCCGCGCATTCCGGTACATGATTGCGAGCTCGCGACCGGCGATACTCTGTCTCCCCAGATAGGCCTTGGTAACGGGCCGTGTCCGACTTGAGGCCGAGAATCTCGCATCGGAGGGGGGCTTCACGCCAGTACGGCCGGCTCGACTAGGTGAAACGGGTGCTCAGCCACGACAGACCGCGACGCTTTCTTGGGACCACTTAGTCCGTCACCCCCGGGGTTCGGATGTGCAAGGTCAGTTGCACTCTTCGTCACGGACCACTCCCGGGCCAACACAACCGGAAGGGTAGAGATCGACTAACCGGGTCGGAACTCCAGGATCGACATCCCGAATCCACCCATCACGGAACCCCGATGAACGACGCGAGGTTTCACCGAAGGTGGCACCGCGCCCAGGAGGGTGAAGAGCGGGCCGAGATTCCCCTCCGGCTTGATCGTGTTCCACTTCTTTCGGTCGAACGAGAGGAGAGCCCGATCGTCCCGGGCGCAGAGGAGATCCAGAATCTCCCCTTCGATCCGCTCCGCTTCGGGCCACCGCGCCTCGGGGCGAGGATCAAACCGGTCGAAGTCGTGCGTGATCGATCCGGTGGCCACAAGGACGATGGGCTTCGGCCACGAATCGAGCACCGGTCGCATCGCCCGGCCGAGGGCGACATGGGCATCGGGAGACCGGTCGGTGATCGAGACCGGAACGACCGGCACTTTTCCGCTTGGGAGGAGGTGCATGAGGGGAGCCCAAGCCCCGTGATCCAGCCCCCACTCCTCGGTCCCGCGCGCGTCCACTCGGGCGGTTTGGGCGGCCGAGACCAGCGCGTTGCCGAGCTCCGGGTCGCCGGGGGGTTCGTACTTCACCGCCGATAGGCTCGCCGGAAAGCCGGTAAAATCATAGATCTGGCGAGGGCGTGGGCTTTCGTTCACTAGGAACCCGGGGCGGGTGAGCCAGTGCGGAGACGATACGACCGCGGCTCGGGGTTTGAAGCGCTCTTCCACACGAAGGTCCCGAAGCGCTCTGACGGTGTCTGTCCCCACACCACCGAAGTCCGCGGGCGAGATCAGGAAGGGCGCGTTCGGGACGTACACAGCGTAGACCAATGGCACAAACCTTCCCTCCCCGACTCTCTGTCAAACGACGTGGGCTAGCAGACGTTCAGGGGAACGAGGTCCATATGTTGATCGAAGAGGGCCCCGGGGTGGTCCTTCCTTTAGGACTCGTGTTTCTGGACGAGTTCGGCGTACTGGGCCATATTGCCCGGTTTCATAACCCACCCCTCGGCCACGTACGTCGACACATTCTCACGACCTGCAAACCTGTGTCAATGGCGACCGAGCGAGGGTGGATGGGCGTCGAATCTGTGCACGTTCTCGCTCCGTCGGCAGTGATCGAGCGTTGGGAGTGAAACTAAACGACCCTACGCGCCCGAGGGCTATCGGAGGTACGCGCTATCGGGCCTGCGACCGTATAGTCACGTGGCGGTGGTGCGTCACGCCACGGTGCGAGAAGTTCCCTCAAACGACCGGTACGCGACAATTGCGACCACGGCCACCGTGATTGCTGTGACTAGAGGAGCGAGATCCCGTGCGAAGACCATGAGGGTCGCACCCAGGGCAGCCCCGGTGAGGAGCGAGGTAACGGCCCATGCTCCTCTGCGTTGAGTAGGGCCCGAGATCCCGAGGGCGGGGAGGTCCACCATAAAGCCGGTAAGCGCCGTGGTGATGACGGTCGTGGTTAGCCCGGGCACGGCCAGGTGGCGTGCTGCCGCGTTCTGCAAACCCATCCCGAGCGAGCTGAGACCGATGAGGAGGTAGAGCACGCCCGCACCGGGCTCACCGCCCACCGACGCCCAGACCACGGCGAAGGCAACCATGAATGCGAGTTCCCCCCACAGGAGCCACGTCACGCGTCGCGGCCAAGTCCCCGCGGGGCGCGGCCGGGTGAGGATCCGACCGGCCACGAGTGCGCCCAGGGAGAATCCGATCAGGGCGCCCACGGAGTGCAGGGCCGTGAGCACGCTGCGCTCCCCGAGGGCCAGCGCCAGGAATACGACGTTCCCCGTCATATTGGCGGTAAAGATCTGGCCGAGGCCGAGGTAGCTCACGGCGTCCACGGCTCCTGCGGCGAACGTCAGGCCGATCAGGAGTGCATCGCGTCGGCGATCGGCGGTGTCCCCAACGGGTCGGAGAGCTGACGACCCGTGGGGCTCGTCCGAGGTCCCCCCCATACTAGGCCGCCGCCATGTCAAGCAAACCTCATCAACCCCGCGGCGGGCCCGCCCCCGTACCTCGAATCCGTGAGGACGGCAACTCCTAAAGTGGGCAGGGTTGGTCGGGGGCCGGCGACTCCAGATGGCGGAAAAGGAAGGGAGCGTCCTCCATCAGCAGGGGCTGACGGCGTTGGGGTTCTTCATGGGCCTCACGCTGACTTCTCTCGTCCTGATTCTAAACGCACCGGGGGCCTTTCACACCGCGATCGGCCCCCTCTCTGGCGAGCAGTACTTCCAAACGATCGTAACCTACGTTGCGACGGTGGGGGCGGTGAGCAGCGTCGGGCTCCTTTGTTTCCTCGAAGTGGGGGGTGGGTTATCGAAGAAGGGTGGGTTCGTCGACAAGCTCGGAACTACGCTTTTCTTCCTCAGCGTTTTCGGATTCATGGGTGTGTTGCCACTCCTCCTTTCCCCCTTTTCGGAGTACGGCGCGATCAGCTTACTGTGCCTCGAGGTGGTCCTGCTGGGGGTCTACTTCATCGGTCGGCGTTGGTCAGAATTCAGTGACCACAACTCCCACAGTCGTGGGAAGTGAGGGGTCTACAGGTACGCACTTACTGCTACTTGACCGTCAACTCGAGGCCGCCGAGGAAAGAGACGCGCACGTCTGAATGTTAAGAAGGGATGGGGTTGATCCGAACGACGAACTAGCGCTTATCTCACTTTGCGACTACGGGCTGCCACGTGAGTCGTACCTCGCTGGAGTGAGCAAGAGATGTCTGCATACTTCATGGCCCAAATCGAATGGAACAGCCCGGACGCTCGGGAGGCCTACGTCAAAGGGCTCACAGGAATGGTCGAGAAACACGGGGGCCGATTCATCGTGGCCAGCTCGGACTACCAAGTCGCCGAAGGAGAGTGGCCCACCGGGCGGCTGGTGATGATCGAATTTCCCACCATGGCCGCTCTTCGAGGGTGGTACGATTCCGCAGAGGACCGGCCGCTTCTCGAGATGCGCTTGAAGGGGTCTCGCTCTCGCGCACTCATTGTAGATGGGAGCCCGCCGCCGGCCCGATAGACGTGACCCTCCGGTTCACTCTCGTGGCAGTCTGACCTGATCTCCACGCCCGTTAGTTGCTAGCTTCCTTCCCGGACCCCTCCTTCTCCTCGAGGATCCGCACTGTTCGACCGGCAGGTTCATTAGGAACATACGCACTACATAGTACGTATGGCGTTCCCTCGGGTCATCACCACGCGCGGCCGACACTATCTCCAGCAGGTCGAGTCGGTCTGGGACCCGAAGAAGAAGCGCTCCGTCACCCGGGTCCTCGCCCATCTCGGCCCCTGCGATGAGGGCGGCAAGCTCCTGCGCCCGCCTCGGGCCCGGGTGGAGAGCGTTCACTCCTCGTTTCCGGTCGGTCCTCTCGCCGTGCTGTATGCCGCGGCCCGTGAGCTCCGGGTGCGCGAGCATCTCCAGAGGGTTCTTCCGGGGGCTCCTACCGAGCTGATCCTGTGTCTCGCCCTGAACCAGGCCACGGCCCGCGTCCCGATCTGCCGCCTTCCCGAGTGGGTACGGGCGAGCCCGCTGCCTCGGTGGGAGAGCTTCCCGGCCGAGGAGCTAAGTCCTCGACACTTCGAGGAGGCACTCTCCTCGCTCTGTCACCTCACCCCGGAGAAGACGTGGGAGGACCGGGGCCTCCTGCTTCAGCAGGAACTCACCGGGGCGTGGCGGGGCCGCTCTCGAGAGCCGGCCGGCGCCTACTACGACATCACGAAACAGGCGTAACTACGGGAAGCATTGTCCCTACGGCCAGTTGGGCCACGACGAGCGGGGCACGGCCCCGGTCGGTGGGGTTCGGGATGGTCGTGTCCCGGGAGCATCACCACCCGATCCTCTGTCGAGTCCTTCCCGGTGGACAGAACGATTCGCTGAGCGTGGCTCCCACGCTGGAGCTGCTCCAGTCCCAGGGTCTGCGGCATCTGACGCTCGTGATGGACAAGGGGATGACGTTGAAGGCGAACGTGCTCCGAGCGCGCGAGGCGGGCTACCACGTCATCGGGTCGGTCAAGGGGTGGAGCGCCGAGTCGGTGGAGCATGCCTCTCGATGGCCCGGGGAGGAACTGGAGCGCTCGGAGTTCGTGGTCGGGACTTCCCATGGAGGGGCGGTGTATGCGCGGGCGTTCACGGCGCCGCTGCTGGGGCTACCGAAGGTGAGGATCGCGGTGGTGGAGAATCTCTCCCGCAAGGCGGAGGATCGCCAAGCGCGGGACCTTCTGCTTCAGGAGTTGGAGGGACCGGTGGCGAAAGCTCGGTTGGAGGAGATCCGCTCGGAACTGGGCGAGGTCATCGTCACCGCCCGAGGAAGGAGAGGGTTCCGAGTCGACCCGAAGGCCGTGGAGCGGGAACGGGCGCTGGACGGCCGCTTCCTGCTGTTCAGTACGGTCCTCTCGCTCGACGGGCGAGCGATGTACCGGGAGGTACTTCGCGAAGGATGCGGTGGAGAAGGCGTTCCGCACGAGCAAGGGGGAACTGTCGCTGGGCCCGGTGAGGTATCGTCGGAAGGATCGGTTGGACGCCTACGCCACGGTGGTCTACGTGGCGTATTTGCTCTGGAGTTGGGCGGAGCGGAGGTTGCAGGAGAAATACCCCGAGCGGAGCCTGTCGGAGGCGATGCGCTCCCTCGAGAATCTGGCGTGGGTACGGTTTGGGACCGGGAAATCCGTCCGGGAGTGGGCCACTCGCCTCACCACCGAGCAGGAGAAGGTTCTCGCCGCCGTCAGCGCCGTACAGTATGTAGCTACATACTAACAGGCCGCGAGCTCAGGTCTGAACGCTCCTGTGCGAGGCGTAGCCTCAGGATGTGTTGCACGCTCTATCCCTGGATCTCGAGTTCCAGCGGCCGTTCATGATCGGCGCAACCATGGCGGATCGCTAGACGAAGGTCACTTGCGTTGGGCTTTTCGCGGGGGCTTGACGTACCCCCCCGCCAGGCGCTTCTCCTTCCCCTCGTAGTACGAATGCTCCGGATGCGCCTTGGGATTGGTATCGTCCTTCCACCACATGTATCCGGTGTAGGGGGGTTCTATGTCGTCCTGCCAGAGCATGCAGAGGATCTCGCCCCGATGGAGGTAGTCCTCTTCGAGGACATGCCAAATCCCCTCGCGCTCGGTAAAAATCCACTTTCCCCTTGTCGAGCCCACGTCATGCTTCCGGCGGAGCCGGGCTTCGGTCAGGGTGCGGCCGACTTCCATCAACTCATGGTCGACCTGTCGGTCCAGCTCACGGAGCCGGTGCGCTCGTCACCCGGTCAAACTTCTTCTCGTTCAGGACCTTGAACAGGGGCTTGATTGACTGGCGACCGAACATCTTGACCAACCACCAAGTGTAGGCCCCGAGCACATGGAGGTGAACGTTCCGTATCGACCCGAACGTGGCTTCTCTGTTTCTCGTGAGCACTTCCCAAGGTAGCCGATCGTACAGGTCGAGGTACTTCGCACGGCTCCAACTCTGATACGCGATGATCCGCTGAGTCTCGTTCGCAAACCCCATGGTACCGCGGTCGCGGAGACGGTCCAACTCTGAATACCTTCCCAACTTCACCTCGTATATCGGCCGAACCTCAGAACGCGCGGCACGACGGGGGCTAGAACTGTTTGCAAGCACGATTGCGACCACTCACCGCACTCTGCAAAAGACGCTCGCCGGAAGCATCCAGGGCTGTAAGGATGGGCTGGCCACTAAGATGTACGAAGTGCGTGGGAGTCGGCTGCTGCAACCAGATCCGCCGAGCTAGGAGGGTCTTAGTCTGCTCGATTTGACCCCTGCTTTAAGTACCCAACTTCAATGAACTTTCGGGCGCAGAAGCCCAGAGGATGAGAAAGGATGGCGTTTATTGACGACTTGGGGTTTAGTGTCGCACTGATCCTTGCCGGGGCAGCGGTCCTCTGCTACGCGTCCCTGCGGGGCTTCTGGCACATGCTCCGGAACGACCCTGCCCAACTGCGGGGGGCCATCAAGGGGTCCGCAATCCCCTCCGGCTTCATCGGCGCAGTTGCCCTCTCCCTCGGCCTCTTCACGGAGTACACTTGGCCCTACTTGCCGGCCGACGGACTCGGCTCGTATAACATCTTTTTTGGAGATGTCACCTGCCTCTTTGGCATGGTCATGCTGGTCTACGCCATCGTCGCGTTCTATGGACTCAAGCTCGAGTACGCGGGCCTGTTCGGGTTCGTCGCGGGCATAATCACCGCTTGGTATGGGTACTGGGGGTACACGACCCTGGTAAAGCCCGGTGTCTTCGGATTGACGAAGGACCCCCTCGAGACTTTCCTTCTCTACGGGGCGTACGCGGCCGCAGGAGTTCTCTCACTTCCAGCCGCCTTGGTCGTGGATTACTACCTCGAGCACCCGGGACCTACATTCCCGAAGCTCTCGATGAGCAGGAAGCCCATTACGGACCCGGTCGAGGAGAACAAAGCGACCCCGGTGAGTGGCCGGTACCACGTGCCGTACTGGGTGTACGCGCTGACCGTCTGGTTCCCCATCTTCATGTTCCTGGCGGCGCTCGCGGCCTGGTTCTACATCGGAGACATCCTGCCGGGCCACCTCTCCAGTCCGCCCTGAGGGGTAGGACGCCCAACCGGTTCAATCGACCGCGAGGGGGGCTGCCCAACCGGGTAGCTCCTCCCTCGCCCCGCCGCTCATGTGCAGCCGTTGCCACCTTGCGCGGGGGCGTCGGGGCAACTTCGATAGCGGCCCCCCCACCGGTCAATGTGTGGAACGTGAGGTTCGAGGAGGCGCCCTCGCGGACGCCGTCCTCCAGCGACCCGGCCTTCCCTGGCTCCGGAACCCGTAGAGCCCCAGTCCGGCCCTCCCGGAGGGCGTGGCATTCCGCCAACGGGCCCAGTGAGCTAGGGCCGGGCATAGACCTCCGCCCGGTCCATGATCGACGATCGCGATCCCGCTTCGGGTCAATCGGGGATCGAGCCGGAAGAACTCCTGCTGGGAACGTCGGTCGTCGTGCGGGACGTCGTAGACGAACAGGTCCACTCGGTCCAATTCCTCGGTAAAGAGCGGGATGATGTCGGCCTTGTCGCCGATTCGAAGGTCCCACCGTGCGTCGGAGCGACTCCGGCACGGCCCATCCGGATTCTCGCCCCGTAGGAAGGGACCACGACGGGTTCTTGGATGCTGGTCGCGTCCCAGCGCGGGAGGGGGTCCGCTTGGGTCGGTCGATCGAATGGAGGGTTCCATGCTCATTCCGCTCGAGCGCCTGCAGTAGGTACGCCGAAGATACTCCCGAGGATACGCCGACCTCGACGACGTGTCGGGGGCGCACCAAACGGACAATCGCGTACAGTTCTAGGGGCGCATCTATCTCGATGTAGGAGGCCCGTCCCTCTTTTGCGTGTTCAGCGGAAAGATGGTTGAACAACCGTCGTTCTCGACCGGCCTCCTGGACGAATCGGTCCGCCGCTCCCAGCTCGCTGGCCGTGAGCCCCGCGACCCACGGCACATCGACGTCGTCCTCGGCGCGCATGGGGTCAGTTCCTGCGAGGGTCCGTCCTACTCGAGAAGTCCCTTCGTATCTCCGATCCACTCCGAGGCGCGTTCCACCTTCGGGCGCGCTGCCAAGATCCGGTTGGTACGCTGCGTCCAAGCTGAGTTTCTCCGCTCGGTGGAGGTACCAGGCTCCCGCCAGAGGGGACCGACGCACTCCGTGACCACAAAACATCAGCACCGGCTCGTTCCGGGCGCGTGCGGCCCCGACCGACTTCGCCAGCTTGTCAAGGTTGGCCACGATGGCTCGGTCCGTCGATTCGTCGTAGATCTGGACATGCGTCCCCTCCGGCATATCGTCGGGCTCCTCATCCAGAACGCAGAATCGGGTTCCTCGGAATTTGGTCGCGTCCCTCCATCCACCGACGAAGACGTCTGGGGCGATTTCCGAGGGGCCGGCGGGTCGGGAACTCGGGCGCGCGGCGTGCGGGGGCTTCCGAGAGGCTGCCATGATCGCTTCAAGCTCCGACCGACAGATAAGCGACGCATGTGGGTGGAACACTGACTGTGCAACATATGATTCGCGCAGGGCGGGCTAATCCTCTAAGTCTACCGCGACCCTGTCTCCGCTGTGAGAGTCGCCCCCCGAGTGATGCTCAGCCCGGAGGAACGCGTACATCTTGAACGCCTGTCCCGGATGCGCGACCCCGAGGACCCACGCCGGCTGCGCGCCCGGATCATCTTGGGCGCGGCCGAGGGGGAGGAGGATATCGAAATCGGCCAGGCCCTGGGGGTCGCGCGCCAGACCGTCGCTCGCTGGCGTCATCGATTCCTCCTCGCCCGTCTCCGAGGTATCGAACGCACGAATCCACCTCGGCTGACCCGGGGGCGGATCCCCGAGCAGCGCATTCGGTCAGTCGTTCGAGCCACGGTCGCGCATCACCACTCGGACAGCCGCCTCCCGAGCCTGCGAAGCCTCGGGCGGTCGTTCGGGGTCAGCCACACCACAATCCGTCGGGTGTGGGAAGAGAACGAGCTCCGTCCGGTGCGGTTTGAGGCCTGGCCCGCCCGCCCCGATCCCAGTCGCCCGCTTCAGCCGCTGGACGTGATCGGGGTCTACTTGGGTCCGCCCGACTTTGCTGTTGCCTTCTCCGTCGGACCACCCCTACCTACTCGGGCCGTACCGGCGTCCCCCGTTGGACCCGTCCCCAGTGGTATCGGGCGCTCAACGAGTTGATCGAAGATTGGGCGGCTCGGCCCGACTCGAGCCGCGTAGGGCACCGCCGGGACTTCTATCGGTTTGTCGCGGAGCTCGGCGAGCTCGGGCGTGATCGGACCAAGATCCATGTGATCGCGACCGGGCCCGGAATCACGTCGAGCCATCCACTCCAGCGGTGGCGGGTCCGCCATCCTCGGGTGATGTTCGAATTCCCGGTCATTCATGAGGACTGGCGCAGTCGTGTAGTCGCTTCACTCTCGGAAATCGGAGGAGCGGAGAGAGGTCCGCGCACCTTTGCGACCCGCGTGGAGTTGGCTCGCGCGATCCGGCTCTTTCTAGAGAGCTATTCTGACTCGGGAGGCCCCTTCCAATGGGTCGCCTCCCCCAAGGACACGGCGGCCCAGGTCGCGATCGGCCGGTTACGGTACGACCTGAGCATTACAGGGCACGCTGGGTTCAAGACCCCGAACCCCGTCGATCCTCCGATGAGCGGCCCCAACCGAAGCGCCAGCCGCGTTCGGGCGATGGCCCGTTCGGTCTTGGTCAAGTCCCTTCGCGTGCGAAAGAACGAGCGGGTGGTCGTGGAAGGCTGGACGGGCACCATGGAGGCGGCGAACGCCTTCGTCCTCGAGGCGTTGCGTCTGGGGGCCCAGCCGTTGCTCTTGTATCGGGACGAGCCAACCTATTGGGCCGCCGCGACCGAGATCCGCCCGCGGCTCTCGCGCGGATAGGAGAGCACGAGCGGGCGGCCCTCGAACGGAGCGACGTCTTCGTCAGCTTCTTTGGCCCAAGCGATCGTGAGCGATTTCATGCGCTTCCGCGCGCCACCATGCTCAAGCTCTGCGAGTTTCAGGACTCGCTCTACGATGCGGCGGCGAAGGCCGGGGCCCGGTCGGTTCAGTTGGCCCATGGTCGAGTATCGGAAGCGTCGGAGAGGATGTACGGGGTCGACCTCGACCGATGGCGCAACGAGCTGATTGACGCGACCTTGGTCGATCCGAAGGAGCTCGAACATCAGGCGCACCGATTGGTGCAGCGGCTTCAGGATGGGAAAGAATTGACCGTTCGCCATGCGGGCGGGACCAATCTCCGTCTCGGGCTGCGGGGTCGCGTCCCCGACGCCGCGGTAGGAAAGGTGCGGGGAACCGACACGAGGAGGAAGTGGAACTTGGTCCAGCTGCCCGCAGGGGTGGTCACGGTCGGGCTGGACGAACGTGTCGCGGACGGGACGTTCTGCTCGAATGTCACGAACTCCGTGGGCGTCATGGATACGATCGGAGAGGTGAGCGGAGGGCGTTGGACCTTCGAGGACGGTGGTCTGAAACGATTCCACTACGATCGAGGCCACCAGTTGTTCGCCCAGAGCTATGGCCGCGCCGGCCCGGCCGGGAGCGGCCCGGGATTCTTTCGATCGGGTTGAACGAACGGATCGAGATCGCGCCCCTCCTCCAGGACCAGGCCTACGGGGCGGTCACACTGCAATTGGGGAAGAACGATCACGTCGGGGGATCCAACCGCGTCAACTGGTGGGGCTGGCTCATCCTTCGGGGGGCTGATGTAGCGATCGATGGTGATCCCGTCGTTCGGGGAGGGAAGATCGTTCCGTGACTGTCGGAAGACGATTCTCGCCTGTCGGACGCACATCTCGCTCGACGGACGAGCCCTGACCCCTGGAGAGGAAGTAGCCTCTGCTCGGGAAGGCCTCCTTCGATCTGAATGAGGGGTATCCCACCGACCCGGACGGCATCGTGGGCCAGGGAAGCACGACCCGCGATTCTTCCCCGCCAGTAGGTGCGAGGGCCATTACACGCTGACGTTGCGTTCCTCGGCAGATGGCTCGACCAAACCTGTCAAGGCGTTGGGGGAGGGGCAACCACAGGGGAGAACGAGATTGCTCGGTACGATCCGGCCCTCCGGCATTGAATCTGAACGCAGTCTATCCCGCTGAGGGGTGGACGAGTTCCTCCGAACTCGGTCGTCCATGCTTGCAGCAATGAGGAGTGGTGAAGGGATAGGATCCGGAACGTGCAACGGCCGTTGGGGAACTCTTTCCGAAACTGAGAGATTTCCTCAAACTGTCTGTCGACTCCGCGATACTCGCCGTAAGGGCTGGAAATCTCGATCTCAGAGGCGCAGGTTTCTTCAAGAAGCCGGCGCCGTTCGACCGAGTCGGGCACGTTCCAAGCCTCGATGAATCTTTCGAAGGTGGCGAAGAATTCGATGTGGGAAGATGTCATTCGGGCGCTGACTGCTCGCGGCGGTTAAGTTGTTTGGCGGGCATCGATACAGTCTTCATTTAGAAGCGCGGACTGTCTGAGGCGAATCCATTCGGAGTGAGCAGATGCTACCCCTGACGGAGCGGTACGCGAGGTTTGGGCCCCCGTACCGCCAAATGTACATTTCACGTACCGCGTGGGGGAGTTTGTCTCTCGGCATTCGTGGTGGCCCGGGATAGGCAAGGGCGAATCCTGTTCGGCCGCCCCCGGGTCCATTCTGCCTGGCCAGAACGGGGTTGCCTTCCCCTTTGGCGGGTCCGAGAGATTCGGAAGAACGGGGAATGGATCCTGCCAGCAAGTCATCTACTGATGGGGGAGGCGCCGGATGATGCTGCGCGGCGGATCGCGCGCATTTGGTTGGGCCTGCCAAAAGCCAGACCTCGGTTGGCCGCCATCGACTCAAGTGGCTTTCCTACGGGTGGCCGGTCAGGTTCCGGGAAGACTCGGCGGAGAGAGCATCATTGGACGCTCGGCTTCGTCTACGAGCTCCGAATCGACCGGCTACCCCAGACGCCTCCGCCGTGGGAAGAACTTCGGTTCTTCCCCAGGGCCGATGTCGGAACAATGACCATTGGTCGCATGCACCGCGACCTGCTCCCGCTCGTGAAGTAACCAATCTCGATCTGAGTGTAATGTCAATTGCGCACACTACCGGCGCGTTGCAAAGGGAACCTTTCGACCGCTCCGAATTGCTCAGCCCCCACCCAATCACCACGCCTCACGGGAGAGGGGCGAACCATCGGAGAGGCATCCGGTAACTCGGGGAAGGTCCGTTCAGCAGAGCCTACTTCGCTTCGGGGGGCCGCCCGTCCCGTCGGGGTTGCCTACCAATCAGCCGCCCGCGCCGCCAGAAGAACAGCCCTAGCGAAATTGCTACCGCTCCAAGCGTCGTCCCCACGACGACATACGCGACCGCGGGTGGTAGACCCAAGAGCGTTGGCGGCGCTGGCGAGATCGTGGACGTGAAGTTGATTGTCACCGCCACTGCGGATCCGGCCACAGTCACGAAACCGGTCGACGGGGAAGCCGAAAATCCGGAGACGTTACCGAGAGATACGGGTACGTCCCGTTAGGAAGCACGAGAGAAATGGCCGCAGTTGTTGCCGACTGCGTAGTTCCGTTGATGGCTACAGACCAAGTGGTGCCGCTGGGAAGGCCGTTCTCCATAAAGGTCACCATCGGAGGGGTCAAGGTGACGCAGATGTCGTTATTCAAGATTGGTGATGCCGTGAAGGTGTTGTTCAGGACGTCACCGTACCAAATCTCCTCATGACACCAATTGCGGTTGCCGGGCGTTCCGTTCCAAACTTTCCAGGCGAGCTGCCAGACTCCGACCTCAGGGTAGGACCCACCCGCCGGAGTGAGGTTCTCGGCGGCCCACTCCGTAGTCCCGTTGACCAATGTTGAACGTAGATCTCCCCATTCGTCAATCAGGTTCTCGAAGAGAGTAGTCGCACAGAGCTTGTGCCAAATGATCGTGACGTTCTTAGTGTAGTTCGTACCGGTCGTGTTGTAACTCTGGCCCGGCCACTGGCTCAACCCATTTGTCAGCTCGCAACTTACGTTCAACTCGCTGCTTGGTGGAGTCGAGGGAGACAGGATCGATGGAGAGGCGCGGGTGGGGGTGGGAAGGAGCAGGAGCCCAACGACGGCGACCGTAATCAGCAGGAACGCGGTGGTGGCGACGCTGCACATCTAATCCCCGTACGCCGGAAAAATGGATTAGGGCATAGTCCAGTTTGATTGACCCAGCACTCCCCTCCGTTGCAATTCCGCCCAAGGAACTTCCACCCGAGCCATCTCTTCAGAACAAGTGGTCACGCAATGGAGGATCGTCAGGGCCCCGACAGGGGACTGAGGTTCCGTTGCTCGGATTTCGTTGTACTCGGGCGTCGTGATATTGGCCGCCGCCTTTGTCATGAAGTCATTCCAACTTCCGCCTGGCTGATTCAGGCGACGCCGGAGCAACCGCGTTCTCGCGCAACAATCTTTGGACGATCGTCCCCGGGTCTTTGCGCGAACAATCTCGTTAGCGCGTTCATGGTGGTGGCACAAACGCATCGGACCTCCAGATCTTGTCGAGTCGGGCCGCCCAAGGGAACATCCTAATCGGGGATGGCCATCCGGAAGATTGTGAAGCGGAGAGCCGATCCTCTCAAGGGGGCCCAGCATCGGAAGATCGGAGGCGACCTGTTCAACTACACCTGGTCGCTCCTCGAAAAGAAGAATCGTACCCAAGAAGAAAGGGACGAGATGGTCCACGCAACCCACGCATCTCGCTATCACTGGGGACGCGCAGGAACCGCTCGCAACCTCTCGATCGGCGAGTGGCAGATCTCCCGCGTGTACGCAGTCCTAGGGCGGCCCGAACCCGCCATGTACCACGGCCGTCGGGCGCTGGAGATTGCGCAGCGGAGGGGGTTGGGTCGCTTCTACGTCGGCTACGGATACGAAGCATTGGCTCGCGGGGCGTCCGTTGCGGGGGAGCGTCGGTCGCGAGACCGCTACCTCCGGGACGCCCGGAGAATCGGCGCCTCTGTGCCTAACCGGGACGACAGAAGGATGCTACTGGAGGACCTCGCAACTATCCGATAATGTCGGGGCGGCTACGATCTTGGGACGAGTTTCCGGGGGCAGGTTGTGGGCCTTTTAGGGGCTCCCCGCATCGGCGGAGGCTATGCCCCCCAAGAATTCCACGGCCACGGCGGATGCTACGTCTGCGAACTTCGAGGCCCCGTCGATGGGCCTATTCACCCGCGACGTAAGTCGACTCGTCCGATTCTACGTGGGGCTAGGGTTCCGGGAGACGTACCGGAACTCCAAAGAGGGACCGCCCGACCACGTAGAGGTCAAGTTGGATGGACTCACGATTGGGATCTCATCCGTCGACGCAGCCGTTTCTACTCACGGCTTGAACCCGAACCTCGGGGGGCGCCCTGTTTACATTCTGCTTTGGACCCACGACACCGATGCCGCCTACAGTCGAATGACGGCTGGTGGCGCGGTTTCCCTCAGGCCACCCCAGGACTTCCTCTCCAATCTCCGTACGGCCTGGGTGGCCGATCCTGACGGAAATCCCATCAACATCGCGCACCGCAGACCCTGAGGGCGGAACGGGCTCTCGGATGGCGTGGCTAGCGATTGAACACGGGTCGGCATCCTAGAAGGTGATGGGGGATGGCAGCTCCAGAAGAATCGGAGTCGGAGAGCTATCCCGATACCACGATTCGGAGAGTCAATTGGTCGGAGGACCTCGAAACCGTCCGCCGCCTGTTCCAAGATTACCGGCAGTGGATCGCGGACCACGCAGAGAGTGCTCTCCCAAGCGATTCGATCCCCCCTCCCGGGCTCGCTCGCATCGACAAGGAGATCGCCGGGCTCCCCGGAGTTTACGGCCCACCCCGTGGAGATTTCGTTCTCGCATTCAAGCACGAGGCACTCGTGGCATGTGGGGCTCTCCGAGAACTCGAACCGCGCATCGGGGAGATCAAGCGGATCTACGTCCGGGCCGACCATCGAGGGCCGGGGTTCGGGCCGCGACTCACCCGGGCGCTTCTCGACCGAGCTCGCGAACTCGGGTTCGAGCGCGTGCGCGTGGACACGCTTCCAACCATGATTGCAGCGATCGAATTCTATCAAGCGATGGGTTTCAAGCCCATCCCAGCGTACTGGCCGCATCCAGTTCCCGGGGCCCTCTTCTTCGAGTACCAGGTATCTCAGCTTCCTGAGCCGTGACTTCCCCGGACGAAAGGCTGCTCGCCCGATTCCCGAGCGGGGCTATGAGGTGACCTACGGTAGGGGTTGGCACTTCAGCCATGGATCAGAGAACGTACTCGCTCCGGCCATTCGCCGACCCGGATTACCAGGAGGTGGCACGGATCAACGCGATCGCAGTACCGGAGTTCCCCGAAACCGCCGAGGACGCCCGACATTGGAGTGAACTCATCGCTCGCGAGCCGGGCCGACTGATGAGAAAGCTCATCGTCGAGGAGGTCGGGTCTGGGACCGTAGTCGCGTGGGGGGGCATCACGCACACGCTCTTCAATTTCCACCCCCACAAGTACTTCGTTCGCGCGGTCGTTCACCCCTCGCATCGTGGGCGGGGGATCGGCCAGGAGCTCTACAATCGACTCGAGCAGGAGGCGGTGGCCCGAGGGGCTTTCTGCCTCTGGGGCAGCGTTCGGGAGGACGAGCCCTTCAGCCTCCGTTTTCTCCAACGTCAAGGCTTCGTTTCCCTGCGGAAGACTTGGACGTCGCGCCTGAGCCTCGGCGAGTTGGAGCTCTCCAACCTTCCCGACCACTCGAACACCCTATCGTCCCTCGGGATTCGAATCACGACCCTAGCCGCCGAGGGAGCGGACCGACTCGAGACTCGCCAACGACTTTACGAATTGAGCCGGATCACTTCCGAGGACGCACCCCGGATGGGAGAGTATGAACCCGTCTCGTTCGAGGATTTCGTCGATATCGACGTCCAGCGCCCCACCGTCCTGCCGGATGCGATCTTCTTGGCCATTTCTGGGGAGAGATTCGTCGGCTGGACCACGCTTCAACGGTTGCGCGGGCTGCCGGACTCCCTCGACATCGGATTCACGGGAACGCTTCCCGAGTTTCGAGGTCACGGGATCGCATCTGAACTCAAGCGACGCGCTGTTGAGTACGCACGAGACCACGGATACCGATACATTCTCACCGGGAACGATTCGCTCAATCCGAGGATCTGGGCCATCAATGAGAAGCTGGGGTTCCGCCGGCTGATCGTGTTCGTTCAAGGCGAGAAGGACCTACGGCCGGCAGCGTCCCCCACGGCCGCCTAGTGCTGGCCGGGCACTCGCTGGTCCGAGGGGGTGGCGGACTCTCCCCCGACCCCCGGGTCAATCGGTTGAGATTCCTCGACCAAGCCACTGGAGTGTTCTGTTTCGATGGATCTTCCGGATCCGTGTAACGTGCGTTGCGCTCACTGCGGACACGTCTAAGGAAGAAAGTGGGATAGACCCGGCCTCACGCTCCGATGGATTCCCGCTTCCGACCGACACACGGCTAATCTACTCCGACCCGATGTGAGGGCGTGGCCTCGGACCGTCAGCTCGCCGCCATCATGTTCACGGACCTGGCAGGGTTTACTCAGCTCACCCAAGCGAACGAGCCCCTAGGGATTCGGCTGATTGAGGAACAGGAGGCGCTGATCCGGCCGATTGTCGAAGCCCATCACGGCCGCCACGTCAAATCCATCGGGGACGGACTGCTCATCGAGCTACCAAATGCCCTGGACGCGGTCGAATGCGCAGTGGAGATCCAACGCCAGGTTCACGAGCGGAACACGGAGCATGAGGCCCAACCATTGCGGGTGAGAATCGGTCTGCACCTGGGGGACGTCCAGCGTCGGGGCGCGGATATCGTCGGCGACGCCGTAAACGTCGCGTCGCGAATCGAACCTTTAGCGCAACCCGGCGGCATCTGCCTGTCCGAGCAAGTGTACGCCCAGGTGCGAAACAAGATTCCGTTTCAACTTGAGAGACTCGGCTCGAGAACTCTCAAGGGGGTCCGCGACCCGGTGGAGATCTACCAGGTCGTGCTGCCGTGGATGGCGGGCACGGTGACCTCAGGGACCATGCCCCCTACTCGACTTGCCGTTCTACCGCTCTCGAACATCAGTCCCGATCCGAACGACGAGTACTTCGCGGATGGCCTCACCGAGGAGCTGATCTCGGTCCTGTCGCGCATTCGGGGTCTGAGAGTGATCGCCCGAACCTCGGTGACCCAGTACAAGTCCAGCCCCAAAACGGTCCGTCAGATCAGTTCGGAACTGGCCGTCGGAGCGGTCTTGGAGGGCAGCGTCCGAAGGGCCGGGACTCACCTGAGGATTACGCTGCAACTGATCGACGGGGCGACCGAGGAGCACCGATGGGCGGAGACCTACAACCGGGAGCTGCGGGACGTCTTCGAGATTCAGGCAGAAGTGGCCGAGCGCACAGCCGAAGCGCTGCGCCTCGAACTCCTTGGGACGGAACGCGAAGCTCTCCATCGAGCCCCGACACGAGACATCGAGGCGTACGAGCTGTACCTGAAGGGGATCGCCGCGTTCCAGCGAACCGCGGACGAGGGCTGGAACCGACGGGGCGTGGACGAAGCCACCCGCTATTTCGAGGCGGCGATCTCCAAGGACCCGGGCTCGTCGGCTGCGCACTCCAGCCTGGCGAATCTCCTCATCGCGGCGATGGGGGAAGTTTGCTCCCGCACGGAGGTGGAATCTCGGGTGCGAGAGCTCGTCGACAAGGGTCTCGCGCTGGGGCCCGATTCCGCTGATGCGCACACGGCGCGCGGGAACTTTGCCCTCCAATTCGAGTCCGATTGGGATCGGTCAGAGGCGGAGTTCCTGAAGGCGATATCGTTGAACCCAAGCAACTCAGCGGCCCATGGCTGGTACGGGATTCTCCTTCGGACGCTGGGCCGATACGACGAGGCGCTCCGGCAGTTCAGACTCGGGGCCGAGGTCGACCCACTGTTCCGACAATTGACGTACTGGCAGATTCGGGTCTTCGAGAGCGCAGGGGAGCCGAAGCGAGCGCTCGCTGTCGCGACGGAGGCGTTGGCCCGGGACCCTGGCAACCGTTTGCTCCACGCACAGATGGGGATGGCGCTCCTTGCACTGGGCCGCTCCCAGGAGGCCCGACAACACGCCGACATGGCGGCGGGACCCGTCCGCGACGCCGGCACGGCGGTCGTCCGGGCCGAATTCCTCGCGGCGCTGGGTGACTCGAGCGAGGCGCTGCGCCTCGTGAAAGATTGGGAGAGAGACCCCGAGCAGTTCTACATCCGAAGGAATTTCATCGCCGCCCTTCTCCTGACCGTAGGGGAGAAGGAACGGGCCCTGGACCTCCTCGAGAAGGACGCGCGAGAGGGGGAACGGAGTTTGTGGATCGATTTCCGTCGGCCCGTGTTTAACTCGATTCGTGATGAACCCCGGTTCGTTTCTCTTCTGAAAGAAATGAGATTGCCGACGGTCGCCCCTGCGCCGATGCGGAGCCTGACCACTAGTGGCAATATCGCCCGCAATCCCTAAGGTCCGAACTAACGGGCCAGAACCCCTCGAGTGAATTCTGGCAGGCCGCTGGTCGAAGGGTGACTTGCACCCAGCCCGGTTTGACGACCTCGTCTGATAGAAACCGCGAGTCCTCGGGGCGGGTACTGCGCCGTTCGGCGGCTACATATTGGAGGACTCGTTACGCGCGCCCGAGGTCGAACCTCCCGAGAGGAATACATGGGCACGACGCACGAGACGGAACGGCATTCGAAGTGGTTCACAGGGCGGTCCGGAGCGGCGGCGGCGACCGTCGTGCTTGGGACGTTCCTTCTTTCGACGCTACTTGGCTCCATGTTGTTTGGTGGGCTGGCAGCGTCTTCATCGGTCGAACGCACGCTCACCCCAATCTCCGGCGGGAGTGGGGCCGACGGCTCCGATGCACTGGCCCTCGCCGAGCAATCTCTCCAGGCTGGAGCGGGTTCTTCCTTCCCCCTGCCCGCCTACTTGCCCACGACCCGCGCCGACGCCATCATGACCTATGACGCGAAAGATGGGTACATCGTCCTCTTTGGGGGGGTCAACAAGTCCGCCGCTCTCCTCAGCGACACTTCGACGTTCGTGGGGGGAACTTGGACCAAACTGAGTCCCGCGACCCATCCCTCGGCCCGATTCAACTTCGCGATGAGTTACGACAACAAGGATCATTACGTCGTCCTTTTCGGTGGAGCGGTGCAATCCGGAGTGTCCAATGACACCTGGAAGTTCGTGGGGGGGAAGTGGACCAAGCTCACTATGGCGCAGTCTCCGCCGGCCCGGTACGACGCCACCATGACGTACGACTCGGCGGACGGGTACCTCGTTCTGTTCGGAGGCTACGGGTACTCGGGAGTTCTGAACGACACCTGGACGTTCGTGGGAGGGGTTTGGACCAATGTGACCACCTCCCACCATCCGCCCGCCTCCTTCGGGGCGGTCATGAAGTACGACCCCGCGGACGGATACGTGGTGATGTTCGGTGGAAGGGGGATTTTCGGCGCGTTCGATTACCTGGGCGGAACTTGGAAGTTTGTGGGTGGGAAGTGGACCAAGCTTTCGCCCGCAACTCACCCGAGCGCGCGGTTCTTCTCCACCATGGCATACGACCCCAAGGACGGGTACATCGTGCTGTTCGGCGGGTTCAAGGCGTCGGGTGTCCTCGGCGACACCTGGACTTTCTCGGGCGGTGCTTGGACCAAGCTGACGACCTCCCCAAGTCCCTCCGGTCGGGATTCGGCGAGCATGGCGTACGATGCGAAGGACGGGTATGTCGTCCTCTTCGGAGGCTACGGAAGCTCGTCGTCCCCGTTGAGCGGAACGTGGACGTACGTCGGGGGAAGCTGGACCAAGCTCCCGTAAGGTAGGTCCGACCTCCCCCCTTCGGAGCCGCGTCGGTCGGATCGTTAGTCTAGCGTTCTCGTCGAACCTAGCTCTACCCTAGGCTCGCTTCAAAGGGAAGTCAGAGACCTGTCTTGCGTTCCAGCTCGTCCGGGTATCGAGCACCCTGCACCGTGATCTGTGAGGCGGCAAGATCGATCTCACGAAGTTCGCCCGAAGTGAGCTCGACGTCCGATGCCCTGATGTTCTCGTCCAGGCGGTCCAACTTGGTAGTACCTGGGATCGGAACGATCCACGGCTTTCTTGCCATCAACCACGCCAACGCCACTTGAGCGGCCGTTGCCTTCTTGCGCTGACCTACCCCGATGAGCAGGTCCACCACGGCCCGATTCGCTTTCCGGGCTTCCGGAGTGAAGCGTGGAACGATGTTGCGGAAGTCGGAGCTCTCGAACTTCGTGTTCTCATCGATCTTTCCCGTGAGGAACCCCCGGCCCAGAGGGCTGAATGGAACGAAGCCGATTCCAAGTTCCTCGAGCGTCGGCAGCAATTCCTGCTCCGGACGCCTCCACCACAGTGAGTACTCGCTCTGGACGGCGGTCACCCGCTGGACGGCGTGCGCGCGACGGATGGTCTTCACTCCGGCTTCGGAGAGGCCGAAATGTCGGACCTTGCCCTCCCGAATCAGCTCCTTCACCGCCGTCGCGACGTCTTCGATGGGCACATTGGGATCGACCCGATGCTGATAGAACAGATCGATCGCATCGACCTTGAGTCGCTTGAGCGACGCCTCGGCGACCTCCCGGATGTGTTCCGGTCGGCTGTCGAGACCGATTTGTTGCCCATCGGGCCCGAACTTGAAACCGAATTTGGTGGCTATCACCACGCGATCCCGGTAGGGAGCCAGCGCCTCGCCCACCAGTTCTTCGTTCGTGAACGGCCCGTACGCTTCCGCCGTATCGAACAGGGTGATGCCGCGTTCTACGGCCGCCCGAACCAAGGAAATCATCGCCTGCCTGTCTTGGGGCGGGCCGTAGGAGAAGCTCAAGCCCATGCAACCGAGCCCGAGGGCAGACACTCTCAACCCACGCCTTCCGAGCTCGCGTTCCTGCATCCCTTCCTCCCTCGGAGCCCCGGCTGGGGCATCAGGTAGACATGCCCTAGAGCTCTAAGGCCCTACGAGTGCCGACGCTCGGCATTGCCGGTCAGAAGAACGACTGGGAGTTCGGCCGATTCACACCGCCTAACCATGGGGGCGAGCGCGACGGCACACGTACCGCGCAAGGGAATGGGGGCGTGGCGGGTTGCCCCCGGCACGGATCACCGAGGGCAGACTAGGGATCTCGCCATCGGGCAAAGTGCATCGCGATCCCGATGAAAAGGACCGTTAGCAGTACGAGCCCGACGAGCTGGCCTAGGGCCGAGGAGAGGAACGGAGCCCCGGGAACCGGTGTAACGGGAAGGCCCGCCGCACTTACCGCGAGCTGGCTGGCGAACGTCGAGGGCGCCAGGTAAGCCACCCAGCGGAAGGGCGCCGGGACCGCTTCCAGAGTGTAGAAGACGGGAGGCAGTACCGACAAGCTCGTGAACACGACCATTCCGATGGGCCAAATCTCGCGAAGGGTCCGGAAGAATGTCGAGAGCAGAAACCCCAAGCTCGTGGCCAAGAGCCAGGTGAGGAGAATCACACCGATCAGGGCGAGAAACGTGGACACACTAACCGAGACGACCAGGGTAAGAACGACCAGAAACAGCACCAGCGCCGGAATCGTGAAGGTCAGCTCGCTCAGCGCCATGCCGAGCACCCAAGAGATCGGACGCAGCGGGCTCGTGATGAACACCTGCTGCATCTGGCGCTCGAGCCGCAGGTAGGCGCAGTCGTTCATCATCCCGCTTCCGGTGAAGAGGCACGAGAAGAGCACGCCACCGACCACTCCGAAGGGCAGCTCGGCCCGCGGAGCGACGAACGTACAGGAAGAAGAGGAAGCTCACCGGCGTCAGGAAGAGCGCAACAAAGACCAACGGACTGCGGACCAGTCCGAGGAAGCCGTTGAACCAACAGATTCGAAGGACCGCGTTGGCCTGGGTCCTCCACGTCATGCCCATGCACCCCCCGGTTCGTCCTCTTCGATGCTGCGCCCGACCAGGGTGAGGAAGGCCTCTTCGAGCGTGACGGGCCCGATGCTCACCCCAATCCCGCGCCCGAGGGCGAGGTGCGTAAGCTCCTCGCCTCGGGCTCGCGTGGTCATTACGGTCAGCCCGCCCTTCTCGGCATATACCTCGCCGTACGGTTCAAGTTCCTTCGCGGTGAACCCGCTCCCGAAATGCAAGCGAACTTCGCGTCGAACTTTGGCCTTCAGGTCCTCCGCGGCGCCCTTGTAGAGGATGCGCCCGCCCTCAATCACGGCGAGCTCTTCGGAGAGCTGTTCTGCCTCGTCGAGATAGTGGGTGGTCAGCAGAATCGTTGACCCCTTGCGGGCCGCACGGCGTATGACCTCCCAGACTTGACGCCGGGCAAACGGGTCCATCCCGAGGGTCGGTTCATCCAGGAAGAGGAACTCGGCTCCCGTGGCCAGCACCATCGCCACGAGGGTCCTCTGCTGCAAGCCCCCCGAGAGCAGCATCGCCGGGATGTGCGCGTAGGTCTCGAGACCCATGTCGTGCAGGAGTTCGTCCGCCGTACTCTTGGCAGATTCCGCCGAGGAACCGCGCACCCGGAGGTACTCTTGGATGTGCTCCCGGGGAGTCAGGTGATAGAACGGCTTCCCTTCCTGGGGGATGATCGCGATCCGCTCACGCACTTCACGCGGACGCGTGATCACATCGATCCCGAACAGTTCGATGGTGCCCGACGTCGGGAGGAGAAGTCCCGAGGCGATCTTGATGAACGTGGTCTTCCCGGCCCCGTTGCGGCCGAGGAAGCCGAAGAGCTGCCCCTTCCGTATGGTCAGGCTCACGTTGTCGAGAGCCCGGGCCGTGCCGTGCCGAGAATGGTAGACCTTCGACAGCGAGCGCGAGACGAGGGCGTCCATGGAGCGTCCTCGATGGCTAGGGTAGGATAACCTCATCGCGAGAGAAGACACCCATCCCGGCTTACCCCGCTGGTTGCAACCTCGATTGCACCCATCGATGTTGGAGGAGACGCCCCCTCTCCGTCATGGCATAGGGTCGAGATCGACCTGGACGCCCTCGATACGATCACAGGGGTCTGTCACAATCCTTTTCGCCCGGCCCCCATAGCCTCAGCCGAACGGAAGGGGGATGGTCGTATTCCGAAACGGTGGCCCGGTCCAACCTACGTAGTGCACGCGACATTCCGTGCCCCTCTGGAGTTTGTCTTCCGGTGGTGCACGGATTACACCCCACAAGACGCGCGATACGAGGAGGACGAATACGAACGCAAGATCCTTCGACGGTCGCCTCGCGAAGTGGTGTATGAGGATCTCTCGGAGGACAAGGACGGCTGGTTTTGGTCTCGCCACGTGGTTCGGCTGCAACCGCCCCGCCGGTGGCACTCCGACACGGTGGGAAGTCACCGCGCCATGTCCTTGGATTACACCCTGTCGAGACTCCCCGGGAACCGTACCCGATTGACGTTGAAGGCACGCCGCCGCCCCTACGGCGTCGGCGGCAAGAATCCGCCGAGATCGCGGTGGGAGCCCCCCGTAGCGAAGAGCTGGCGGAGTTTTGCTCGGGTCCTTGAAAGGGACTACAAGCGGACGATCTCCAAGAAGGGGCGTAAGTAGGATCGTCCCGGCTTGGGTGCGGCCGTCAGCAGACGTAGGTTGCGTTTCCGGCGACCCTCCAGGGGGTGCTCAGCGGCTTGCTGGTGAGGCCGGAGGGGGAAAGGGTTGGGCTTGAGCTGAAGAGTCTCCGAGCTCACTCTACGGGTAGTACGTGGGCATGTCGCCGGCCATCTTCAGCAGCTCGGGGATGGGTGTCACGAGGTGGAGATTGCAATCCAGGTACGAGCCCATGCCCGATTGCAGCAGGTAGTCTCGAACCACCTCGGCACTGGGGGCCTCGAACAGCATGAGTGCCATGTGGTTCGGATCGAGGTGCAGATCAAGCACTACCTTCATGTGTTTCGCTTTGAGCATCTGCTCCGCTCCGCCGTAGGCCTTCATCGCTATCTCGCGCGCGGCCTTACTGGTCATCGGGCATCCATTCGCTTCGTGGCGTCCAATTACGGCGTACTGTGGCATGAGGCGGCCGAGCGCGATCAGAGATAAATTGTTCGCATGTGCTCGATCGGCGCACCCTTGTTTCCCTTCCGAACAATCTTCGTGGGCATCAACGCCGGCGTTGGAGGCCCGTTCACTCGAATGGACCAACCCGAGCCCGAGAATCATCAGGCTTAGTGTGAAGCTCCATCCTCTGGGTCCGCTATCGCCCGTACCTCTGCCCTCCTAAGGTGAGTGCAAAGTGGGTTGCACCCAGCCTCCCAACGATGCAAAGGGAACCATTTCAAGAGATTCACAAGACGGAGAATTCCGCGGAATTGACGGGTTGCGGCAGCTGATTTTCGCTTGCGACCGATCCACCTGTGGAACTCTTTCACGTGCCTTCACGAGAGAACATCTCGTTGGGGAACGAGTAGGACTTGAACCCCCGGGGGGGTTCGACTAATCAGGGTGACGGGTCGCCCGACCGCTGTCCAGTTGGGACTTTGAACCGGTCAATAGCCCACTCCTAAGAGGGGTCCCACCCGTGGCGGTACCCGATCGCGGGCGCTGATCGCGGTCTGGTCATCGGTCGCTCGTGTCCTTCGTGAAGCCTACGTGGAGGCAGCCCACCGCTCAGACATCAAGCCGCAGCGGCCTCAGTCTTTGCTGGTCTCGCTCTCGACAGACTGTAGACCTTCCATCCGAGCAGAAGAGGGAAGATGACGAAGGTAAGGAAGGCGGGAATGGCGAACGTTGCAGAAGTAACCGCAAAGAGGGCCACCCCGACGAGCCCAACTACCCCGATTGCCGCGCTCAGTCCGCCCAGCATCGTTCCTACCGCAGGGGCCCCGAACATGGCCACCGCGAGGAGTAGGAAACCGATTGACAGGAAGATGTACGCGCAGGTATCGAACTGATTGAACATACCCTGCGTTGCCTGCCACACCTGTACTGCCGCGGCCTGCTGAGCGGCGGTCGCGCCGGCCGCATGATACTGGTCGGAGATCGGGGCCATGGCAACATTCGGCTCACTCTCGACCCCTAGCACTGCGATGCCGAGAAAGCTCACGACGGTCCCGAACATCGCCGGGGCGAGGCTCGACTTTCGGAGGGCAAAAAAGAGGGCTAGGAAGAGAGGCATCAACAAGACTGTGCCCACGAGGAAGAGCGTTTGCCCCACAATGATTTGCGTGCGGAGCCCAGGGAAGTTAATGACCGGTGTCGCTCCGGAAGCGGTAGTCGACGTTCCGATGAACACGACCTGATAGATGATACTCGCAACGAAGATGACGGCAGCCACCAACCCCGCGATACCTCCCCATTGCAGGACGCTCTTCTCCTGGTCCATAAAATCCCAGAGCCAGGAATGGATTACTCCGATAAGCAAGTACCTGTGAAGGCGATCGTGCGGACGCGCTGGCCACCGGAGGTTCTTCAGCTTGCAGAGGTTGCGAGACCTTTCAACTGGCCCGCTTTGAATACGGTAGGGCCTCGGGGAAAGACCCTCCAATTGGCAACAGACCGGGTTCCATAGGCCGGGAGTCCTTAGACCAGGGGTCGACTATCTTCGCGCCGATGCACCTTCGGAATTGCTGGTGTGCAGGCTGCGTTGCACCCACTCACGAGCCGTCCTTCGCGAGTACGTCCGCAAATCGCCTCCAAAGCCGGGAGTCCTCCTGCTTCAACTCGCGTGTTCTGCGCCTCAAGGACGACGGAGTTGGAGAGCGGGCAGCCTGCTCAACCTGGGATCCGGTAAAGTGGAGCAAACTCGCACTAGTGCCGCGAGGTGATAGGTGGTAGAGAAACTGCGAGAACCGGGCCGGCCCACTCAGGTGCGTGGACGTCCAGCTCCAACGATCAGGGAAGAGGTGCACCAGCTTCTTCTTCACGGTTCGGGCGCCCGGTCGGGAGTTGAAAGGATCCTCGGCGAACGAATCGGTAAGCAGGATTAGGTCCTCGGTCAACCGCTCGACATTCCGCGTCGCCTTGAGCCCTACACGACTCAGGTCGTTGGAGCGGTAGTCCGTGGCCCAGCGGTAGGCGTAATCCCTGGGGACTGGCGGCTGTGTCGTAAACCGATATGTCAGCCGTTGGAGGGGCATTCGCTAAACCCAGTCGCCTACCGGCAGATAAGTCTCCGGAAGGCAAAGTTGGCCGATTGATCAGGTTAGTGCGATTCCAGGGGAGATTACCGAGCAGTCGACCCCCCCTGTAGGGTAGTTAAAACGTTCGAGGTTGACAAGTTCGCTGGGGCTTTCACAGTGGCGACAGATGACTTCGAACCGGTGAGGGACCTCGCTCGTGGGACCATCCGATGGACGTTCCTCGGTAAGGGATCGTCGGCGTCAGTCAATGGACAGGCGTGAGGGCGGTTCGATGACGCGAAAGATCACCGCAAGTCTCTACATGACCATCGACGGCCGCGGCGGGTTCCCGAAGTACCTTGGCTCCGACCGGCCGCAGAAGGAGCCCAACGACTTCTGGCGGGAGTTTTGGTTCAACCGGTTTGATGATGTGACCACGGTCATCATGGGTCGACGGTCCTTCGTCGGACACCGAGGATTCTGGAGCGAAAAGCATCGGAAGGAGAGCGACCCCCAGTTCTTCTGGGATTATTCGCGGTACCTCGACAAGGTCGACAAGGTCTGCCTGTCGCACCGTCTGAAGTCTCCCGGATGGGAGAACTCCCGGATTATGAAGGGCGACCTCTCCAAGATCGTGGCGAAACTGAAACGGGAGAAGGGGGGGAACATTATTGCGGAGGGGGGCCCCCGCCTCATCCTGGAGTTCATGCGGCGCCGGTTGGCTGACGACTACTGGTTCATCGTTCAGCCGGTGGTTTGGGGTCAGGGTCCCCAATACTGGGGCTCCATGAAGGAACAGCTCACCCTCAAGCTCCTCTCGTCGAAGGTTCTCGAGGACGGCGAGTTGCTCCTCCATTACGAGACGGTCCGAAAGGCATTGTCGAAGCAGGATCTCCTGGGTTCGTAGGCACCGTACTCACATTGAACCCGCTACGGCAGCGCTGGCTTAGGTGCGTGCAACAAGCGTTGCACGCTCGGGTAGTCCGACGGTTGGCGCTAGCGGCCCCCTCACCGTGTGGTGATTTGCCGTAGGACCCAGCTGAGGATGCGCTCGGATCTTCGCTTGAGTTCCAACGCTTCCTTCTCGGTGAACACTCGAGCCTCGTATTCTACCTGATTCTTCAATTCTAGGACGTCCGCGATCTGTCTGAGCGGTGTGTCGGCGTCCGGAAGATTCAGTTCGCCCACTATGCCCAGCACCCCGCCGTGACCGTGGCCGCTCCACCGCCTCCCGGCCAAGTGGATCGTGAGTGCATCACAGGCCGAGATCACGGAATGAACCCCTAAGAGTCCGACCGAATTCCAAGCCCTCTCGGCTGAGGCTCGCTCCATCTGCTGCGAAAACTCCCTTGCCCGGTCGAGGTAGACTATGTGACGAGACTTCGACAGGGATTCGGTCCGTGCCATTGCTACCCCTCCCCCACTTCGGGGATGTCGATCCCCTCTTGGTCAATAGCCGCCATGAGGGCGGGATTGGGCGGTCGCCTCACCTTTGACGTGCTGTAAATCAATGGCGCCATCGGGTTGCCGAATTTCTTCCATACGCGGTCTCGCGCCCTCGTTAGCGCGTCTTCAATCATAGGTCGCTCGGCAGCGCTCTTGATCTCTATGAAAACGTCGATATCGCTATCCTGTCGTTCGTCCCCGCGCGCCACCGACCCGAACAGGCGGGCCCTTCGGATCGGCTCTGAGCGGAGTTCCAACGAGAGTTCGTGAATCAGGTCTTGTCGAAGGCTCGCCTCTCGTTGGAACAGCTGCAGCAGCTGCGGGTAGAGGGCATTCGCTTGGTTCAGGAACCACGCGAAGGCTCGTCCGTGGACCTCAAAATCGACAACTCCAGCGTCCGATAGATCGTGGAGGTCTCGAGCCGCCTGGGCTGTTGAGACCCGAGCCTCCCCCGCAAGTTCTCGGCCAGTCCACTGCCTCGCAGGAGCCGAGAGGAGCTTCCTGAGTAAGCGCACCTTAGTGGCGCTGTCGAGCACGGGATCGAGGGCGGACGCGAACTTCATGGCGCTGAACAGAGACACATGTATCGTAGCGGATACATACGCCTTTGGGTCAGAACCACCCTTCCGACACCCGGCGGAGCTCGTCAGACCGCTCGAGAGTGGATGCGAGACGCGCTGCAACCAGCTGTGGGCAAGTCTTCGGGCGGTCCGCCCCGTCCACGTGCCTGAGACTCAGTGAGGCGGGGCGGAAGGCGGGACGCTCGAGGGAACATTGGCGCTCGCCTGTTTTGGTAAGTAGCGGTAGAGGAGATAGACAAGAATCGCAACGTACAGGATGACTCCCCCGACAATTGCTATGAGGGTGTTCTCCCACACGCGTGAGGTTCCGTAGTCCTGCCAGTAACCGAGGAGACCGGAAACCACGATCGTGAAGACGAGACCCAGGGCAATCTGAAGTGTTGTGGGGCGTCGACGGTAGAACGCTACAGAGATGAGCCCTGGGATGATCATCATGCAGAGAGTCCGTTTAGGCGGTATAACGGGGCAACCGTCGGGTTAAGGCATGCCCCTCGCCCCGCCTTAAGAAAGTCCGGTCTATCTCGAGCGCAAACCTTCACCCCGCGCAGGGAATCGTTGCAATCTAGGATACACCTAAGCCCGATCCGGCCGCTCAGTACCAGTCCCTGTCCAAGTACGCTAGCGTGCTCACCACGATCGGTCAGGGCTGACCAGGGGGTCCCGGATCAGGCACGTAGGCGAACGCCAGAGGGCCGCCGGGCTCTCGAGACGCCCGGCCCGGCGACTTCTAGCTCACAACGTACACCGTGTTGGTCCCAACGCCCACCACAAACATCTCGTCGCTGTACTCGTTGTCCGCGATTCCTGCGGGGTACGATCCGGCCGGGAGCTTGATCGTTTTCAGGACGGCCCCGTAGAATCCACCGATTACGCTCACGCTGTGCGAGCCATAGTTCGTCACATACATGTGGAGATTCGCCGAATCGAAGGCCATTCCGAGGGGGTTGGAACCGACGGAAATTGACGCCGTCCCGCCCGCGCAGATTGCGCACGTGACGGTCACGTTGCCTGAGCCGTAATCTGCGACAAAGGTGGTGCCCGCATTGGCCAGGAACCCGGCGATGTACGGGTCGTAGGCGACGCCGTAGGGGTCGCTTCCTACAGGGACGAACGAGACCGAAGGAGTGATCGCATAGTACCCGAAAAGGCGCTCAGCTCGTTGCTCCCATAGTCGGTCACCACCATCTGGTCGTCGAATGGGGAATAGGCAATCTCGGTTGGGACGTGACCACCGATGCTGAAGGTCCCATCGAGCACATACTCGTCCGAGGGAGCCATGGAAGTGACGGTGCCGTCCCCTTGGTTCGTCACGTACATGAATCCGTCATCCGGATCGTAGGCGATTCCGTGCGGCGCGTTGAAGTGGCAACCAAGGAAAGAACTGGCGCAACTGGAGTTGCTGATGGTGTCCTTCAACTTCGTGCCGTTGATGATGTAGACCTGATTCAGGGCGCCGTCCACCACATACATTTGGCCGTCGGAAGGGTCGAACGCCAAACCCCTGGGCGCCGCGCCCGAGGGGAGCGCGATGTTGGTCTTTACGTGGCAGGCCCCGTTGGCCAATGAGTCGTTCAACACAACTACATACCCTGATAGAGTGGATACGTACACGTAGTGATTCACGGGATCATACGCGTCAAACACCGGACTTGACTTGACCACACATTTGGCCGTAATTCCGGTGCTGGGAGGTGGCGGGATTGCGACCCGACCTCCGAGCCCCGGAGGGAAGGAACCAGGGGAGTGGGGTGCGGATATGGGTCCACCGACCCCGATGACGGAAGGTGCCAACGCCCCTCCGGCGAGCATGAGGAGAGCAATGGCTGCGCACCCACCTAAGACACCCACTCGTAGAGCGGTCAAGGCCTCACCCCGTTCGAGGGGGATGCCGGACCCTCGGACCGAATTGTGTCACACCGCGTTCTGACCGGAAGAGGTTCGGACCCGTCGAACGACCGCATGCGGCGGTATCTGGATTCCAATACTTAGACTCGGCCAGACGTGCGGTTTTGGCGCGATCTATTCCCGTGCACTTCCCGCCGCGGGCCCGAACGCGCACCCTGACCGAGGGGTCTCTGAAGCGAATCTCGGAGCGCCCCTTCGGACGGAGAAACTACATGACCGACACACTTTCGCTCTGTGGACTAACTCGCGTTCGGCCAAGGAAGGTGCAGGATGTGTTGCACCGGCGGTCGACCAGGTGGTCGGGGGAGTGTGCCTCGCAGTTAAGCGGGCCTCGCCACGGGGGGCTTGAGGGTTGCTTCCAGCGGCAGGGGTATGCGGTGCTAATTTGCCTCGCGCATCCGCATGTGCAGTCGGGAGGCCCTGAGTCCGGGAGCGGACGGTGTACTCGCGGGCGTCGAGGCCATCCTCGACGACCTCTAGGCTGCGACCAGCAATATCAATCGCTGGGCGAGCCGGTGTACGAGTGCCCACGCACACGCACGACCCGGCCATTCAATCGCTGGTCCGGACCCAACGCGCCCTCTTCGCTCCGGTCCAGAAAGCCCGGGCTCTTAGGCAAAGGATGCCACCAGAACGCGACCCGGGAAGAACGAACGGAAAGCCCCTGGCGCTGGGCTTCGACCACCAGGGCGTTGGCGGCATCGAACGGCACGGTCGTTTCTCGCCGTACCCGGCGCGCCTGGGGTTCGAACACGTCCACCCACTGGCGGTGAACTCGTCGCGGGTCACCCTTCGGTAGGACCTTCTCTGGGTCGCCGAGGTACTCGCAAACGTCGAATTTCGCCGAGGGGTCCACCCATCGTACCTGCAGGGCCGGGCCATTCTTGCGAATGAATGTGAAACCGCCCTCGTCCACCCGGAGCGAGGTCACGAAACTGAGTCGCATTTGCCGATACCAGAGCGCCAGAGGAACGATCAGGACCAGAGAAAGGCCTAGCAAGAGCTCCCCGGTGGAAGCATTTCCCCCGAGAAAGCCGTAGAACGATAGCACGCCCATCGCCACGAGAAACCCAGCCGCCCCGCAGTAGGTGTAGAAGTACACACCTTGCGACGACCGCGTCCCCCTCCGCTCCATGGCGAGGTCAGCATTCAGGTCGAAATTCGCCGGCAAACCGGTCAGGGGATGCGAGGTCGTGGAGGATTGGACCGTCATTGGACCGGCTGCCGGATTCTGTGTGGGCTCCCTAGGCAACGGCGTACCGAGCGGCTCGAATCCCGGCGCACTGAGGGCGACCGCTGTCCCCTCATTCTTAAGGGTCGCCCGCACACTATCCCGCCAAGTGGTGAGCGCCTTTCGCGCGGCACCAAATCCCACGAGGGAGCCGATCGCCGCTACCAGTCCAAGGAACACAGGCCACCCCTCAAGCCACGTCGGGTACCGGACGGTCGTTCCGAAGACGAACACGAGCCCGGGTGCCAAGGTGAATCCGGCAGTCGCAGTCACCCAGCGTCGGAACCTGTACGCAACCGCAGGTCCTGAAACGGGTGCGGCGCGAAGGACCCTTTCGAGAACGTTAGCTACCGTGACGAGGAGTAGAGCAACAAAAGCCAACGTGACAAGCACGACGGAACTAGCAACACGGAGAGCACCCCAGTACGCCGTCGTATCGCCCGCGACGGACCCGGCGGCGACTACGAACCCCGTAGAAACATAGCCGAGCAGCCCGGTGACTACACTCAGCGCGGCAAGAAGCGTCGTTTCTCGCCGCGAAACTCCAAGCGGCGGCACCAGCGCTGAACTTCTCGCGGCTGCCCAGCCCGCCCGCGAACCGTGGAACGCCGCTATCCACGCGAGGATTGGTAGGAGCAGTATCAGGATGATGGAGAACTGGGCCGACACAATCCCCGCCTCGAAGAGGCCATGCGGTGGGGTTCCAGCGAAGACCAAGATGACGATGAATAATGGAAGGGTGAGGTTTAGCAAGGCAAAGAGGGCCAACGCGAGGACCGCCATGGTTAGGGATCGATAGTAGAGATTGAGGATGTGGCTTAGGTCGTCCAGTGATGAATCGGAGGTGGTTGACTCAACTGTGATCACGTTCGCAACCTTGGACAGCGATGCTGAGGTACCGCCTGATCGCCAGGTAGATCTGGAACCAATTTACGCTTGGGGCGGAGGACGACTATGATCGCAATTGCGAATCACCTGTCTCTGATCCGAGGCGCGGCGAGAAGTTGATTGGCTGTGGAGACGGTAGTTGAAATCTCGGTTGCACACCCGAGACGGAAACCCTCTCGTCCCCCCCCAATTTGCACGTCGAGATCCGAGGGATGCGCGGCCTCGGAGCTTGGGCAGTTATATCCTAAACCACGATTCGCATTCGAAGGAGGGTCGAGGACCCATCCCGGCCGAATGCCAGGAGACATGGTTGCGAAAAGGCACAGGCGAGAGACCCGGCAGCGGGAATCATCGACCAGCCGGCCACCAGAGGACGAAGCCGATGGCCTTCAGGGGCTTCACACGGGCCAAGAAGATCTCGCCGAGGGCCGACTTCTAATCGCCACCCTGCGCGCCCGCCTTCCAAGAACCGTCGGAATCGGGATGTTCACGTCGAGACACCCGGAGACCTCAATCGAAGTCTTGAACCGCTCCGATGTCAGCAAGGACGTTTCGGTATCAGACTATTGGATCAGCGGTCATCCCCCGGGAATCTGGACACGAGAGATCGCAACCTATCCCGACGTACTGAAGGTCGATTGCCTCAGCGAGGTTGGGGAAGGATGTCTCTACCGGATTACCTTCCGGAACCCGCCAGTCATTCCTCTGTTCCGAGAGCTTGGGATACCGATTCATTTTCCTCTTCGCATTCAAGCAGGCTTCATTCGTTGGGAGGTCGTGGCGAGACGTTCCGAGGCACAAGCCATTCTGACACACTTCCGGAAGACTGATTCGGGTTTCCAGGTCGTTTCCATCCGCCGTCAGCGATTGCGTAGCCACCTCCCATTGTTCACCCAAGCCCAGAACCAGTTGCTGGTTCAGGCGATGGCCGCGGGCTACTTCGCGGTCCCACGCGGGATCACGCTTACTGCCCTGGCTGGTAAGCTGGGTAAGAGCAAGTCCTCGCTATCCGAGATGATGGCGAACATCGAGAAGAAACTCCTTGAAAGCACATTGAACTCCACTTCTTTCTCGCCCTAGTCAAGGCGGGGGATGACCCGCATGGAAGATTCTCAGGCGGAGGCTGCAGTGTAACTGCAACGGCGGTTGCACCCATTGAACACTCACGCCCCGAACCGGAGCGATTTCATGCGATTGTGGGTGCGCCCAATCACCGTCTACGATACCTATTGGCGATTCCCTCCGGTTGAGGGCGGAGCGTCCGTCCCATAGGTCCATAACCCTCTCAGAACATCGTTACTCTGATGGCAACCCAGTTCTGCGCGAATTGTGGCACTTCATTGCCCTTTGACGCCCAGTTTTGCTCGAAGTGCGGGAAACCGGTCGTCGCGACTCCGTCAACTTCTGAAGTGACGGGTCCACAAGCATCTCCCCTTCCCAGTGGCGGGTACCCGCCCCCCATATCGGCAACCTCCACCATCTCGCCGGCGGCCGGCTCCGCGTCCGCCGGTGGGCTGGGTGAGCTTCTCGGGTTGCGGGGCCATGCGAACTTCCTGGTTCAGCACGAGGTCCTTTCGCTCGGACACAGCTATCGAGTAATGGACCCTGGTAAGAATTCCCTGTTCACGGTTAGGGGCGATGCTGGAAAGAATCTTGGCGGGAATGCCCTAAGCAGTCTGATGGGCGGTTCCGGCTCCTACTTGGGACGCATGGCGGCCCGAAGTGTGGACATGACATACTCGTTGGTTAACGCCCAGGGCGCTGTTCTCGGGTCGATCCATAAGGAGGGGGGTGCGAACCGCTCCCGATTCACGTTGGTGGATTCCGTCGGCCAGCCCCAGGTAGTCATCATCCTGGAGCGGGGGCTTGTGGGCGGAATCACCGCTACCGCGACGTCCCCCGACGGACGGCCGATGCTGCAGACCGGCGGAAACTTGGTACGTCACAACTTCATGATCAAGGATCCCGGGGGAAGGGAGCTCGCGAAGGTTCACGAGGCGTGGGTCGCCGTGCGGGATACGTACAATATCGACATGATCGGGGACATTGACCCCCTCTACCCTCTGGTCTTCACGATTCTCATCGATTTTGAGAAGGTCAAGTAATCGAGACTGTGGGAAGTCAAGTGGGTCCCGGGTTGCGGCCCGAACCGCCTCGCCTCGAGTTCCCTTCCTATTCCGGAGAGCGTGGTCTGTCACCTTGGCCCTGAGGGCCTTGCCGTTCGAGGGCAAATGGGTGCAAACGGCCCTCAGCAACCACCTGTGACGTCGACTGAACGTCGATCCGCTACTCTTGTAATAGTAGGTAGTTCCCCCGAAGATCGCGGAGATGATCGAGGAGCCGCACGTGTTATCCGAGGGATGCCAGGTGAACGTGCAGGTGCCTTTCGAAGAGAGGGTGCACGTCCCCTTGTTCGAGAACGATCCTCCTCCCGAGCTCGAGAAGTGGAGCTTCCCGGCGGGGTATTTCGAGTTGTTCCAAAGGTTGGTGACTTTTGCGGTGCAGGTCGTCTTGCCTGCGACGTTGACGCTCGCCGGGGAGCAGGACAAGGTGGTCGAGGTCGGTGCAGCTTTGGTAAACTCAACGACGATCGTCCCGTTGTCGGTCGTGTAAGTGTAGGTGCATCCCCCGCCCCGGCCACTGTGACCATGGCAGGTGATGGTGTAGTTGGAGTCTGTGATCCCGTAGATGACCTTCCCGGTGTTCAGGTCCGTACCGAAAAAATTGCCGATCGTCCAGTAGGTGTAGGTACCGTTGAGCCTCTCGATGAAGGTCCAGTACGTGAGATTAGTGGATGTCTTCAGTTCCCCGGGGAGCTTCACTGACATCGATCCGGCGTGAAGGTAACCGCTACTGGTCCCGTTCGCCCAGCCCTTGCCGGCCGAAGTATTGAAGGCGAAGTCGCAACTCCAGTTCGAGCTGCACGTCGTGATTACCCCGTTCATTGGGGCGGTGGCCCCTGCAGCGGGCAGCAGGGCGAGAAGGAGCAAACCGACGGTACCCACCAAGCCGACCCTCAAGAGTCGCATGCTTTTGGCAGAAATGGGGGTGGTTAAACGAACCCCCCCCGTTCCGGAAGCGGTCAATCGAGGAGGGCCAACGGCGATTGCACCAACCTGCCCCCGCGGTAATCAGAGATTTGGGTGCTGAGGGGCCTCGCTCCTGACGAGAAACGACAGTTTGAATAACGGCAATTTCCTGTCCCCTCGAGAGCCCATGCCGGCTTACGTAGTTGCGGACGTGCAATGGCACGACGAGGTGCAGCATGCGAAGGAGAGCGAAGACTTCCTTCAGATCCTGGAAAGATTCGGTGGTCGGTTCCTCGTGTCGTCCAAGAATCCAGAGACGGTCGAAGGACGCATGAAGTTCCGGACCTTGGTGATCCTCGAATTCCCAAGCAAGCAAGCGTTCCGATCGTGGTACGATTCAAAGGAGTACGCTACAAACAAGTCGATTCGCCTGAAGTTCGCAGACACTAATGCCGTAGTAGCCGATACCGGGGATTGATTCCCCTCTCACCGAGCCGCCCATAGTTGGGTCGCTGAGATCGCCGGGGTTTGTTCGCAAGGCAGGGCGAGAAGTCTTGCCTCGTAGGCCACACGATTCCCGATATGATCGGCGACGGCTGATGCAAGCGCGATTGCACCCACCACATGAGATCAATCGACGTTGTGTCCGGATGTGGCCGAGCCAGCATTCGCACTTGATTCTGGTGGCAGGGCACGTATCGTCCTAGCTCGTCGCCCCCCGCGAAACTCCAGGTACAAAGCGAGTGGAACGCCTTGTCAGGCTGTGGCCCCCGATTGCACGGTTATGACCAGTTTTCCTTGTGCGTGACCCGTTTCAAGATAGCGAATCGCGTCAGGAACCTGGCCCAACGGGTAGCGCCTCTCAACGACAGGCACGAGCTTGCCGGATTCGAGAAGGGCATTCAAGAAGACTAGGTCCTGTTGTGTTACCTTCGCCACCATGCCACCTAACTTCTTGCCACCGCCTCCCGAGAGGAGCGGCCACGCGAGCTTTCCACCTAGCATTTGAGCAAGTGAGCCTCCACCGATCATCACACAGATTCCCCCGGGACTCAACGCCCGCTTGTACGTGGAAAGTGGATGATATCCGTTAACCACCAGAATCAAGTCATACCGCTGCGCGCTTTGAGTGAAGTTCTCTTTGGTGTAGTCAATAACCTTGTCCGCCCCGAGCGAGCGCGCCTGGTCGAGGTTCCTCGTGCTGCAAACGGCGGTCACTTCAGCTCCGAAGGATTTGGCAATCTGCACCGCGAACGTGCCGACCCCACCCGACGCACCAAGAATCAAGACCTTCTGCCCTGACTGAATGTGTCCCTCGTTGCGAAGACCCTGTAGGGCGGTGATCGCTGCCACCGGCACCGCTGCTGCATCGTCGAACGTCAAGTTGGCCGGCTTCGATATCAATGCGTCCTCACGAACAGCATGGTATTCTGCAAACCCCCCCAATCTGCTCCCGAATACCTCATCACCAGGATGAAACCGCTTTACATTCCTGCCAACCGCTTCCACTTCCCCCGCAAAATCAGCACCGAGGATCGTCTTCTTTGGTCTCAAGAGCCCAAACCCCATGAAGCGAACCAAGAACGGCTTAGCTCGAAGAACATGCCAGTCAAGCGCGTTCAGGGATGCCGATCGAACCCTTACTAGCACCTCATCGTCTTTGGGAGTAGGTCTCTCGATTTCTTTGAGCTGAAGAACGTCTGGGGGACCGTACTTTGAGTAAACAACTGCTTTCATTCAGGTTTCACTCTCTGATTGATAGGAGCTTGGTTGATCTCGACTCGCAAGCGCTACACTTCCGAAGAGTCCTCCCTCCTTGAGGTTTGGCTCTGTCGAATTCTTACAATCTACACGCCTGGAAAATAGACCGTAGGTTTCTCCCCAAACGGCGGTTGCCATTGCCCCCCGCAAGCGTTCGGTCGAGGGGGCATCTCCGATGAGTTCGACCCACATGTCCGGCGCGCCGTCCCGAGGGACTAGCCCCATGTGTCGCAGACCTGCCGGTAGATGCGCATGGGGGACAACTTCGCGTCAATGAACTCGAACCCGCACGCCTTGGCTTTAGCCGGCCATTCGCGGGTTGCCTTCCTGACCCACTTCCGTTGAGCCTGTTGGCTATCCCTACCCCAATCGTTGTCGCGGGTCGGGCCGTTCAGTCGCGCCCGGATTACCGACCAGGTCGCGCGCAAGAAGATCCGGCGGTCGAAGAGGTGGGTAAGATCGAGGTCGAACATGTTGTCCGAGGCACCGAAGAGCACGACGTTTGGGTTCCGAGCCAAGAACCGCTTCAGAACAGCCTCATTCCAAAAGAAGCGCCAATCCTCGATTCGTCGCCACTGATTCTTGGTAATGTGGCGGAGAGGGCGCCCCTGTAGGTCTACGGGACCTCCAAGGCCGCGGATCTCGTCTCCGTCGACGGCATTCACACCGCGTTCGCGGAAGATGCGACTGAGGGTACTCTTTCCGGAGCCCGAGGGACCGGTGATCAGGATGCGGCCCTCAAGGCCAAAGTTAGACCTCGCCACACCGCTCCAACGAACTCATGGCGATAAGCCCTACACGGACCCCCTCGATGTCAAGAGGCCCGTTCTCTCGGGCACTACCAGAACTCACACTTCGTCGGAGGAAGGTGAGTAGCGGTAGCGATGGGTACGTCGACACTTTTAGAGGGGACGGCGGTTCGCGTCCGACCATGCAGTTCAGGATGGCTTACGCCGGGATTCGCGTGAAGAACATCGAGGACTCGCTTCGTTTCTACACCGAGATCCTGGGAATGCAGGTGGTTGAGCCTCTCCAGCCGACCCCGCCGACCGAGGGCCAGGTTGTGACTCTCCGCAGCGCGGGGTCGACGCAGCTTCTGGAGCTCAACTGGTATGGGGCAGGGAGCAGGTTCGGGACTCCTTACTCGAACGGGGAGGACCTCGATCTCCTGGCGTTTGAATGCGATGACCTGGCCAAGGCTATCGGAGAACTCGAGAGGCGAGGGGTCGAGGTCATGGTCCGCCCGAAGGAGATTGGGGAGGAGGCAGGCTGGAACGAGGCCTTCGTGAAGGACCCGAACGGAATCTGGATCGAATTACTTCAAGCGAGGCAGAAACCGCCGGCTTCCGGTTGAGTCGGATCGGGTCTGGCGTCCAAGACGGACACTTCACCGGAAGTGGGCAGCCGAGTGGGCGCAAGTTCCAATGTAGTCGCTGATGCCCTCGCCTAGAACGAGTACGGTTCGCCAAAACTTTGGTCGCAGACGGCACTTCATTCCTGTGGAGCCGTTGCGGGCTGCCTAAGCCGCTGATCAATCTACGGAGGCCCTGTCATTGGCAATTCGGCCAGCGAGACTACACTTCCGAATTTTCCAAGCCCGTGAGGTGGAGCCTGAGCTGTAAGGTAAGCGTGACGAATCGCTACGGCCTGCGCCAGCTGTGGGGGACCAATGACGACAACTGACAAGCCAATTGTCAGGCCTACTCGGGAGGAGCTCGAGCGACTCTTGGCAAGTTTTGAGGAACTAAGCAAGAAGATGAAGGAATCCTAGGAACAGCTACAACAGCTCTTCAAGCGCCTCGAGAATGAGAAGTGGTAGCGGGCAAGGGCCACCATGTAGCATGGCTCGCCCTTTCTGGGAGACGACCTGAGCTATCGGATGGGATACAGCCTCGCCGTTGACCGGAGGAACATGGAGATCCCCGAACGAGTAGCCTCGACTTGCCCCGAACACGGGACACCGAGGACTTCACATGACGGCGACTGAGGACTTGTTTACGCCGATCCACAAGGCGTTGCGGTCGATGATCTACAGTCTTGGCGGCCGCCTTCAGACCGTGGACTTTACAGACAAGGCCGCGTCGGGGGTCGTCCTCGCGGACCTGCAGCACGAGTTCGCGAACGCCGTCTCGGGCACGTGCGTTCTATGTCTCCTCCACAGTCATGCAGGCTCCGAGGAGGCAGGTATCTTTCCTTCGATGGAATCGATCGATCCAAGCCTAATCCGCACACTCCTCGAGGACCATCAGGAAATCCGCCGACGATTGGTCACCCTGACGACGATGGCCGAGGAGCTCCAAGCGACCGAAACGCCCCAGCGACGGTTAGAATGGGGTGCTCGCGTCAACCGAGAAGCAAACGAGTTCTTCGCCTTTTACCTCGCACACATGAACAAGGAGGAGGTTACGATCGTGCCAGCGATGAAGGACCACTTCACGGATGATCAGATGCGGGCGATGCAGGGCGCGATCATGGGAGCGATGCCGCCAGAGAGGCTAGCGAACTACCTCAGATGGATGCTACCGTCGCTCAATCTTGGCGAGCTCACCGGAACGATGGCCGGCGTGAAACACGGAGCCTCGCCCGAGTTCCTCAAATTCGTGATGGGAGTGGGGGCGGCGAACGTGGATTCTGCCCGATGGACCCTGGTGCGAGAGCGGGTCGGATTCTAACGGCGCCTTCGCGAGTTTGGACTCGCGCGGGTTAGTCAGCTCACCCTTTGCGGAGGCGGGCCGCTGAGTGGGCGCAACTACCCTTGCAGCCAGTGAACTCGAACCTACCCATCCGATCAATCTCGCCGCGTCTGGTCAATCCTTCACTGCTGGATTCGGTATCGACGCAAGGCTTGCTCGAACCGTGGGTCGGCTCGCATTCTTTCGTATAGCGGGTGAATCCGGAGTCCGTATAGGTTGAACGTTCGACTCTCGAGCGCTCGGAACAACCACTCGTAGAACAAATCCGGTTCGTCTAGGGCCGCACACAGTGGAACGATCTCGCCTGCGAGGGCCTTTCCTTCCTCCCAAGCGCGGGTTAGCAATCCCAATGCACGGACGCCCTCCTCCCGATTTCCCAATGCGGCGTGAAGCGAACCGGGAATCCAAATGCGGTCGATTTCAGAGGCGATACCACCCTTTGCGGTGAGTTCGTCAAACATTCGAGCAGTGGCCAACGCCTCTTCTCTCCGATTTCTGCGAAGGTAGAAGATCGCTTTGCTGAACAGAATCCAATCGGAGAGAGCGCCGCCGAGCTCGAGAGCACGATCCCAACGCCGGAGGGCATCTTCGTCGCGGCCACGGAAGGTGCAGTACATTGCGGCCAATTGCACGATGGCCGGGGACGCTGGATCCGCCTCCTCGGCACGTGAGATCTCCTCATCGGCTTCGTCGAAGCGGCCGGTCTTCGCGAGAAACATGTGATACCAATGGTGGGCCGTTGCGTAGCTAGGCGCTAGTTCGATGGCCCGGCGAATTTCACGCTCGCCTGAATCCCACTCGTACTGTTGATCGAACACAAACCCAAGCGACGCATGGGCTTCAGCGAGGTCCGGGTTCAGTTCGACCGCCCTCAAAGCCGCCGCCATGGCCTTCGGTCCCCCATCCACCCAGGGAATCTCGTTCCGATCGAGGAGGACCGAATAGCAATCCGCGATCCCTGAGTAGGCTTGGCTGAATGCTGGATCGATCGTCACAGCCTCCTTGAAGGACTCGAGCGCTGCTTCGACGGACGGGGATGCACGAGTGTTCCACTGGCTTCGCCCTTTAAGGTATAGGGAATAGGCTTCCATGTCCCGAGTCGGAGGGCGATCCTTCCCGGGAATTCTCCCAAGTTTGACGCCGAGCGAACCGGCGACATTCTTCGCAATCTCAGTTTGAATCTCGAAGATATCTACCAACTTACGATCGAACTGCTCCGCCCATACGTGCTCCTGGCTGCCCGAATCGATCAGTTGAGCAGTAATCCGAATTCGGGAACCCGCCCTACGTACGCTGCCCTCGAGCACGGCGCCCACGTGCAGGTCTCGACCGATCTCCTCCACCGTCCTCGAACTCCCCTTGTAGCGCATCACAGAGGTTCTCGCCACAACTCGAAGGCCAGAGACGCGGGACAGTTCTGTGATGATTTCCTCGGTCAGACCGTCTGCAAAGTACTCGTCATGAACGTCGGGGCTCATGTTGAGAAAAGGAAGGACGGCAAGCCGTGTGGGGTCAGAACCCTGCGATTCACCTCGGCGGACGGTCCAAGGCAACACCACCCGATAGAGTTCCGGCGGGGTCCGCAGACCTTTGAGCGGCCGGGGAGGGAGCCTCTCCAAGAGGTCGGCAATCTTGTTCCATACCTGTTCACGAACCGCACCGGACACGCAGATCCCGCCTGGTTCTGCCATCGGCTCGATTCGCGCCGCAATGTTGACGGCGTCCCCCAGTATGTCAGAGCCGCGCTGTTCGACGTCGCCTAGATGAATGCCAATGCGAATCTGGATGGGGCCTAGACTTGCCTGCTCGTTCCTGGAGCGCATCCGACGCTGAATGTCGATTGCACACCGGGTTGCCTTCAGCGCGCTACTGAACTCGACAAGGAAGCCGTCTCCCGTGGCCTTGACCGCCCTACCCTCATGGGTGACCAGGACGGGGCGAATCAGCTCCTCAATCTCCTGCAGTGTCTCTAGTGTTCGTGCCTCATCGACCTGTGCGGAGGAGGTGTAACCCACCATGTCGGTGAACATGATGGCTGCAAGTCGGCGGGTCGAGGCCACACGTCGAAGACAGCAATGGTTACATTAAACCCCGGGGCGAGAGACGAGCTTGAGCCCGGTGGGTGCATTCGCGGTGCGCGAAGCCCTCTCCGAGATGATTTCGTTCGCGCAGATGACGACCCAAGATTCCTAACGCGATTGGAGCGAATGATCTTCCTCTAGGTTCCGGCCGCTCGACCGCGCCAGTCATTCGAAAACCCTCCCCTTGCCGAAGGGGTCCAGGGGAGTAGGTGCAAGGTCCTGATGCACCCACGTAAGTGAATGGCGCGATGAACCTACCCCCAGAACCCGGTCAATCGACCTAGGAAGCCCCCTCGACGCCTCAATTTGGCAACTCAGAAGTTGGAAACCGAGCCCATCTTTCATTTCCTTACCTAAGCTTATGTAAGGGAACTATGCTATCGCGTTTGTGCAACCCTACGACCCCCAAAGACCTGCGACTCCGGAAACCTTTGCAGGTCGGCAAGACTTGGTTACCTTCGTCGGAAACGCGATCGAGGTGGGCAAGACACTCCACCGGGGAAGTGCCGTCCTGTTGTGCGGGTACCGAGGTAGTGGCAAGACTTCCGCGCTCAGGAAGATTCAGTCGGTGGTCCGTGCGGCAACCCCGAGAGCAATCATCGTTGAGGTACCTCTGAGGGTCCCGAGTTCGGAGGCCATGTTGGTCCACGGTATCGCAGAGATGGTTCGAGGGCAGGTTGCCGCCCAGTCCGGACTGAATGCGCGAATGAAACAGGCGCTCGAACGCCTGAACTCGGTGACCGTGCTCGGCAGTGGGATTGGGATGACCCGGGCCCATCCCGTCTCCCCGTCGGCGTTGCTTGGTGTTTGGAAGGATGCTCTGACCTGATCTCCACGCCCGTTAGTTGCTAGCTCCCTTCCCGGACCCCTCCTTCTCCTCGAGGATCCGCACTGTTCGACCGGCAGGTTCATTAGGAACATACGCACTACATAGTACGTATGGCGTTCCCTCGGGTCATCACCACGCGCGGCCGACACTATCTCCAGCAGGTCGAGTCGGTCTGGGACCCGAAGAAGAAGCGCTCCGTCACCCGGGTCCTCGCCCATCTCGGCCCCTGCGATGAGGGCGGCAAGCTCCTGCGCCCGCCTCGGGCCCGGGTGGAGAGCGTTCACTCCTCGTTTCCGGTCGGTCCTCTCGCCGTGCTGTATGCCGCGGCCCGTGAGCTCCGGGTGCGCGAGCATCTCCAGAGGGTTCTTCCGGGGGCTCTTACCGAGCTGATCCTGTGTCTCGCCCTGAACCAGGCCACGGCCCGCGTCCCGATCTGCCGCCTTCCCGAGTGGGTACGGGCGAGCCCGCTGCCTCGGTGGGAGAGCTTCCCGGCCGAGGAGCTAAGTCCTCGACACTTCGAGGAGGCACTCTCCTCGCTCTGTCACCTCACCCCGGAGAAGACGTGGGAGGACCGGGGCCTCCTGCTTCAGCAGGAACTCACCGGGGCGTGGCGGGGCCGCTCTCGAGAGCCGGCGGCGCCTACTACGACATCACGAAACAGGCGTACTACGGGAAGCATTGTCCCTACGGCCAGTTGGGCCACGACGAGCGGGGCACGGCCCCGGTCGTGGGGTTCGGGATGGCCGTGTCCCGGGAGCATCACCACCCGATCCTCTGTCGAGTCCTTCCCGGTGGACAGAACGATTCGCTGAGCGTGGCTCCCACGCTGGAGCTGCTCCAGTCCCAGGGTCTGCGGCATCTGACGCTCGTGATGGACAAGGGGATGACGTCGAAGGCGAACGTGCTCCGAGCGCGCGAGGCGGGCTACCACGTCATCGGGTCGGTCAAGGGGTGGAGCGCCGAGTCGGTGGAGCATGCCTCTCGATGGCCCGGGGAGGAACTGGAGCGCTCGGAGTTCGTGGTCGGGACTTCCCATGGAGGGGCGGTGTATGCGCGGGCGTTCACGGCGCCGCTGCTGGGGCTACCGAAGGTGAGGATCGCGGTGGTGGAGAATCTCTCCCGCAAGGCGGAGGATCGCCAAGCGCGGGACCTTCTGCTTCAGGAGTTGGAGGGACCGGTGGCGAAAGCTCGGTTGGAGGAGATCCGCTCGGAACTGGGCGAGGTCATCGTCACCGCCCGAGGAAGGAGAGGGTTCCGAGTCGACCCGAAGGCCGTGGAGCGGGAACGGGCGCTGGACGGCCGCTTCCTGCTGTTCAGTACGGTCCTCTCGCTCGACGGGCGAGCGATGTACCGGGAGGTACTTCGCGAAGGATGCGGTGGAGAAGGCGTTCCGCACGAGCAAGGGGGAACTGTCGCTGGGCCCGGTGAGGTATCGTCGGAAGGATCGGTTGGACGCCTACGCCACGGTGGTCTACGTGGCGTATTTGCTCTGGAGTTGGGCGGAGCGGAGGTTGCAGGAGAAATACCCCGAGCGGAGCCTGTCGGAGGCGATGCGCTCCCTCGAGAATCTGGCGTGGGTACGGTTTGGGACGGGAAATCCGTCCGGGAGTGGGCCACTCGCCTCACCACCGAGCAGGAGAAGGTTCTCGCCGCCGTCAGCGCCGTACAGTATGTAGCTACATACTAACAGGCCGCGAGCTCAGGTCTGATGGTACTGGGTGGCCTCCCAATGCTATGCATCTGTGTAGACGACGCCGAACTCCTGAAGTCCGGTGAGATTGGGATCCTCAAGACCATGGTCGAGTCGGATTCGCCGGTCCCTCTCCTAATCTGTGTCGCCGGCGGACCCGAGCTCCTAGAGAAACTTTCACAAAGAGAGGCCTCACCAATTCTCAGGGCTTTTTCTGGGGCGAACTTCGATATCGGCCAATTCACTCTTGAGGAGACGAGAGAGGCACTTGAAGCTCCGCTGAGGGCGGCTAAGGGCACGTCTCGGTGGGAGCAGAAAGCGGTAGACACCATTCAGCGCCTGACGCACGGCTATCCATATCTGGTTCAGTGCTTCGCGGCGGCAACCTATCGAGAGGGTCAACGCCTCAAGGAAGATGATGTTGAGAAGGCCATTCCAGCTGCGCTGGGCTTGGCTTCAAGTTGGCTGGAGCGAGAGATCCCCGAAGCTTCTGACGAGGACATTCGCGCGTTTGCTAAGATTGCCGGTTTGGGCAAGAGCGAGCTCCGAAGTGTTGATGCCCTCCGTCTCGGAATCAATCACATCTATCTCTCACGGCTCGCGAAGCTAGGTGTCCTGAAGCGACTAGCCCGTGGTCACTATGAACTGCGCATGGCTCCTGCAATCGCATACTTTCACGCGCTCCAGACGCGGCCTGGACGTCTCTTGACGTGGACTTGATGCATGGCCAGGTTGCCGCACGAGTTTCCGTCTCTGACCTGATCTCCACGCCCGTTAGTTGCTAGCTTCCTTCCCGGACCCCTCCTTCTCCTCGAGGATCCGCACTGTTCGACCGGCAGGTTCATTAGGAACATACGCACTACATAGTACGTATGGCGTTCCCTCGGGTCATCACCACGCGCGGCCGACACTATCTCCAGCAGGTCGAGTCGGTCTGGGACCCGAAGAAGAAGCGCTCCGTCACCCGGGTCCTCGCCCATCTCGGCCCCTGCGATGAGGGCGGCAAGCTCCTGCGCCCGCCTCGGGCCCGGGTGGAGAGCGTTCACTCCTCGTTTCCGGTCGGTCCTCTCGCCGTGCTGTATGCCGCGGCCCGTGAGCTCCGGGTGCGCGAGCATCTCCAGAGGGTTCTTCCGGGGGCTCCTACCGAGCTGATCCTGTGTCTCGCCCTGAACCAGGCCACGGCCCGCGTCCCGATCTGCCGCCTTCCCGAGTGGGTACGGGCGAGCCCGCTGCCTCGGTGGGAGAGCTTCCCGGCCGAGGAGCTAAGTCCTCGACACTTCGAGGAGGCACTCTCCTCGCTCTGTCACCTCACCCCGGAGAAGACGTGGGAGGACCGGGGCCTCCTGCTTCAGCAGGAACTCACCGGGGCGTGGCGGGGCCGCTCTCGAGAGCCGGCCGGCGCCTACTACGACATCACGAAACAGGCGTACCACGGGAAGCATTGTCCCTACGGCCAGTTCGGCCACGACGAGCGGGGCACGGCCCCGGTCGTGGGGTTCGGGATGGCCGTGTCCCGGGAGCATCACCACCCGATCCTCTGTCGAGTCCTTCCCGGTGGACAGAACGATTCGCTGAGCGTGGCTCCCACGCTGGAGCTGCTCCAGTCCCAGGGTCTGCGGCATCTGACGCTCGTGATGGACAAGGGGATGACGTCGAAGGCGAACGTGCTCCGAGCGCGCGAGGCGGGCTACCACGTCATCGGGTCGGTCAAGGGGTGGAGCGCCGAGTCGGTGGAGCATGCCTCTCGATGGCCCGGGGAGGAACTGGAGCGCTCGGAGTTCGTGGTCGGGACTTCCCATGGAGGGGCGGTGTATGCGCGGGCGTTCACGGCGCCGCTGCTGGGGCTACCGAAGGTGAGGATCGCGGTGGTGGAGAATCTCTCCCGCAAGGCGGAGGATCGCCAAGCGCGGGACCTTCTGCTTCAGGAGTTGGAGGGACCGGTGGCGAAAGCTCGGTTGGAGGAGATCCGCTCGGAACTGGGCGAGGTCATCGTCACCGCCCGAGGAAGGAGAGGGTTCCGAGTCGACCCGAAGGCCGTGGAGCGGGAACGGGCGCTGGACGGCCGCTTCCTGCTGTTCAGTACGGTCCTCTCGCTCGACGGGCGAGCGATGTACCGGGAGGTACTTCGCGAAGGATGCGGTGGAGAAGGCGTTCCGCACGAGCAAGGGGGAACTGTCGCTGGGCCCGGTGAGGTATCGTCGGAAGGATCGGTTGGACGCCTACGCCACGGTGGTCTACGTGGCGTATTTGCTCTGGAGTTGGGCGGAGCGGAGGTTGCAGGAGAAATACCCCGAGCGGAGCCTGTCGGAGGCGATGCGCTCCCTCGAGAATCTGGCGTGGGTACGGTTTCGGACGGGAAATCGTCCGGGAGTGGGCCACTCGCCTCACCACCGAGCAGGAGAAGGTTCTCGCCGCCGTCAGCGCCGTACAGTATGTAGCTACATACTAACAGGCCGCGAGCTCAGGTCTGACAATCTGAGGGTGATCACAGGTTGACTGAGAGGACATTATCCAGCTGAAGCCGCCCGGGAACCCATACGGACCGGCCACCGGAATGTTGAGTAACCTTAGGTAAGGTTGCGCAAGGCCACGGCATACGAGGTGCAATATCGAATGCACCCACTTCCACCCTTGCAAAGGGAACCCTTCTCAGGAATGGGTATGGCCGAACGCGGTCAGATTCCTCGCCTGACCCCGACAACGAAGAGCATGCGGAGCTTGTCGAGTGGATTGGCGACGGCCCCTTCGACCCCGAAGCCTTCGACGCGTACGTCCTTGCGCTAGCTGCTGTCCCACGGACGCGGAAGTCAGCCCCGAACCGTACGGGCTTTCCGGGCACTTCCGCTCGGCCCGCGGCTAGTCCCCCGCGGCAGAAGCAGCAAGTCGGCCGCTTCCTCTGCTTCCCTGAGAAGCGTCTTGCGCGCCGTGCCCATTTTCGCCCGCACGGTCAAACCACGGACAAGGTCAGTGACTTGGCTCGCCCGCGCGGCTACAGGAAAGTCCGACGGGATTTCTCCCGCGCTGATCCCGTCCCGGAAACGAAGTTCCACCATCGCCACGCCGCCAGCCGTAGCGTTCTGTAGGAACTGCCGGACCTCTGCGTCGTCCACAAGCGGCGCGACGCACACGAGAAGACAACCCGCAGGGCAGCCTTCCTCGGTCGCACTCTCGACGGCGTACCTCAGGAAGCTGGCGAGCGAGTCGCGAAGAGGCTGCGGCGAGAAGATTGCCTTCGCAGCGACAGCGCCCTTCTTCTCTGCGTACGCCCTGAGGACGCGCAGGAATAACGTCCGCTTGTTCCCGAAGACTGCATACAGGCTCGGCCGACCAACGCCCATCCCGGCGACGAGATCGTCGATCGTCACTCCGTCGTAGCCCTTCGACCAGAACACCTGGGTCGCCTTTTGCAGCGCTTCCAGCTCGTCGAAGCTGCGCGGTCGTCCACGCGGCCTAGTGGTATTGTGAATCATATAGTTCAAAACTCCTTGCACCTGACCATCTGCTCTTTTTAACTGCTGTGTCACGACTTGTTGACGAGGGGCCTGACCGACACGGACATTTTGGGCACGGATCCCGCCCTCAAGTAGGTTCGGGCACAGCATCTCTTATTATAGTACCAATCAGTTCCTAATTGGTAAGGCCACCATGTCGTCGCGAGGAAACCATCCAAGACACTCGACAGCTCTCGTCACCGGCACCACCTCCGGGCTCGGTTACGCGGCAGCCAGTATGCTCGCCGCCCAGGGCTGCCGCCAGGTCATCGTCACGGGCCGCACCCTGGCCCGGGTCCAGAAAACGGCCTCTCAGCTCGCAGCTGAGACAAAGACACAGGTCTTCACGCCGCTGGAGCTGGATCTGGGCTCGCCGACAAGCGTTCAGTCCGCTCTAGCCGAGCTGGTCAAGCTTGGTCGACCGATCGATTTTCTTCTGCTCAACGCGGGGATGCTCGGCGGCAAGGAGCGCGTGGTCACCGCGGCAGGGAATTGAGGCGGCTCAGGCCCCACTAATCGGCCATCATCAACTGACTATGGGGTTGCTCCGCGCCAACCTGCTTAGCCCCGGCGCGCGGATTGTTATCGCTGGCTCGGAAGCTGCCCGAGGGGACGTGCCCATGTTCAGCTACACCGACGTGGCGGACCTCGCGGTCACTCATCACCAGGGTGACCGAACTGCCGCCGTGGAAGCCCTGTTGCGCGGCGGGTCGAACGTGAAGTACCGACCCAACCGGGCGTTCGCCGACGCGAAGCTCATCGTCGCTTGGTGGGCCGCTGCACTGGCGCGCCGCCTACCCTCCGGCATGGCCGTATACGCCGTCTCGCCCGGTGCCGCGCCCGACACCCAGGCGGTGCGGAACGCTGGGTCGGCCACGAAGTGGCTGTTGATTCCGCTGACAAAGCTCATCCCCGGCATGTCTCACACGCCGGAGACCGCGGCTCGTCGCTACCTCCAGGCATCGGAGTTCGGAACCGACGTCTCGGGCCAATTCTTCGCCTCGGCCCCCAAGAAGCTCACAGGCCCAATCGAGGCGATGCGCCACCCGCACTTTCACGATCGCGCCAACCAGGAAGCCGCGTGGCAGGCCGTCGTCAAGGTCTCCGGCGTCGACTTCCCCTCCGCAGCACCCTCGAGCGCTGTGTCCTGAGCGAACACCCGATCGCGCTGAGTTGAACGTGGTGACCCGAATGAGCCGGCGAGTCCTGGGTCGCCCTTCCCGCGCTTCGATCTCGTCGAGGCTGGACGGTGGCCCACGTGGCGCTCAGCTGAGCGACGGCTCTATCGGGGCTGAACACGCACCACTACGATACTTGGGACCGTGAGGATGGTCCATCCGACGGAGAGACCCCCGATGACCCAGACGGTCGAGGTGCCAGCGGAGAAACCACGGTCGAAATTGCTCGCTGCCGCCCAGCACGCGAATACAAACCCGGACTCGACGGTCAGGAAGAGCGCATGAATCGGCGCGAGCGTTTTGAAGTGGTCCGGATTACTGTCTTGAAAATCCACGGCCTAGGTGATTTGTCGGGAGACCCAAAGGGTTGCACGGGCTTGGCGAGTATTCGAAACGAGCCCTCCGAAACTGGACCAACTAAGTCTGTCCCTCTCGGACACTGAGCTACAAGACCCACCAGGGAGGTTTGACAAGTCCTCCCTTTGAGAATGGTCGCCCGCCCGAGAGGAGATTCCCCTCCTTGGAAAGGGACCGGTAATCGACTGGCCGCCATCCGCGAACCGGCTTGCCTACTTTCGAATGACTATCCTCTGCATTGGGAGGACCTCTTTGCAAGTGGTGCCGCACCGTATTCCGTTCGGGGTGGGTGCAAGGAGACTTTCAACCACCAAGGGGTACAATGATGCTCCAGGGAACGAGCCGAGAGCACCGCACCGAACTGCCCTCGGGTTTCAAGGGGTAGTTCCCTAAGCCGAGCCCTAGGGGTCGGCTATGCTGGTTCTCTGGTCGCGCGAGGCATCGCACTCTCGACCATTTTCGTGAAGCGATCCCAGCGGATGCGGTTTGCCTGGCTTTCCGGGCGGCCTTGCATCAATCTCGACAACGTATCAACATACGTCTTGGGATCCCTGGTTCTATCCAGAACGAAGCGGAACTTGCTCTTTGCAGCCGCCCCAGAATAGCGTTCAAACAATTCACGCACTTCCACGAGGTCGACTTTCTGACCCATGACACTAAAGAGATCCGTGAGGTCGTGAGGGCGTCCCGCCAAGAGCTTTGTCGCCCAGAGCCCTTCTATTCGAACGGCGCTTACTGGCCTGACAAGAGGCCCCGAAAGCAGCTCCAGTCGAGTGAGGCTGGGACCCTGCAGCAACCACTCCTCAGGGATTGTCACTCCGGAGTCCCTGTCGCGCACCCCTCCGATCATTAGGTCGAGTGTGATGTTTCGATAGCCCCATCGTTGAACCGCAACTGGAGTTTCCCCCAAGAGAGATACCCGATTGGCTGACTTGGAAATCAGGTGGTGGGCGGCTAGCCATGCGATCCAATCCTCACTACTTGCGGAGGGGACGACGATGTCCACATCAACTGAGTAGCGCGGGGTCCCGTAAGCCGCGACGGCATAACCCCCCACGAGTACGCCAGATAGTCGACTAGGCCAAGTTTCCAGGAGTTGGACTACTTGGCGTTCGCGTTCATCTGCGTCGATCATGCACGAGCTCCTCGGCATTCGCGAAGATGGCCGGATGTGCCCGAATGAGTTCCAGGACCTCGAATCGAGGAATCACCGGCTCACCACTGTGAAACGTGACCTTCACATGCTCGACGGGGAGGAGTTCGATCCGTGGCCCAATCCGTTTCCTCGAGCTTCGTGATAGGCCCCTTGAGTGGAGGTAATCGTCCCAGCTGGCCAGGGAGGTCCGAGGAACCGCCAAAGTATAGCGACGGACGAAGACCGAAGGGGATGTTCGGTACCTTCCATCGGTCCACACTTCGACCGCGCTCGCGCCTGCCCAAGCCTTCGGGCTGGGGCCCTTCAGAAGAATCTCTCGGACCCTGCGCCACTCAAACCGCCTGAAGTCTGGCCGCTCCGCAGGGCTCAATCGCCGGTATCGACCCCTCCCGACTCGGGCAACGTAGCCGCGGGCCTTCAGATCACTCAGCAGTTTGCTGGCACGCGGATTCGCAACGCGTGTCGCGAAATCTCGTACGGTGAATTCGGACGCACCGTACAGATGATCAATCGCGTCGAGGTAGGCGAGTACCATACACACTTATCATCGGAACATATATTTAAAGTTATGTGGATGGGTGATCTAGTCGATCGATTTAGGATCCGCTACCGAGCATCGGGGTCAGGAAAGCGCACTAAGGGGGCCGACCCGCGTGAAAAGGTGTAACGCGACTTACACCCAGAGTGGGTGAACGTTTCGTTCTACCCAAGGCAGGGTCTGTTCTCGTAAGGGCAACGCGTCCTGCGCCCAACCTAGCACCAAGCCTCCAATACAAGGTCGGGCCTAGCCTGCCTTGAGGGCCATGTTGGGGAAAGAGAACTGTCCCCATTGCGGGCAGGCAATGGAAATCGGCACGCTCGGAACCATGTCGTACGTCGCTGGCGCCGCTTGGTACAAGGAACGGTCAGCACTGGCGCTCAACGGAGAAACCATCGTGAAGGCTCCGCTCGGGGGCATGATCTGGTTAGATGGGCATCGATGCGCTCGATGTCACCTGCTCCAAGTGCGCTACTGATCAATGCTACTGAAAGTGCGTGCACCGAATGCCCTACACCTGCCCGGGAGGCGAGCATGGGGCCGGCACCGAGAAAGGGGCAACGTCGATTTCACCCACGCCGGTTCCTGTCGCAGATGGCTGCATGCTTCAATGCACCCAGATCGCTTCCGATGAGTGCAAGCGCGTTTGCACCTACTGTGGCAAGGGTGAATACTCTTGCAACCATCCTAACGGTTGGACTGGCGGGCAAAGAGTGGGTTGAACCCTAGGATCCGCTTACACAATCTGGCTGTATCTGCTTCTCACTCGAATATACAAGGCTGCGGGCAAGTCTTCCGACGGTTAGTGTTTCGAGGTCGGCCAGAGAATCGGGGTGGATCCGATCAGGCTCGCCTTCACCACGGAATTAAGTACTACCAAAGCACGAATCATACTCGATGCAGACCTGGCTCGAATTCGCCCTGGTGATGGTACCTATTGGATTTGCAATTGGGCTGCTCTCGCCTTGGATTGCGCGCGCCGATTATCGTTGGCGAGTGCTTCATGCGCCGAGACCCCCACAAGGAGCTCTGGCCGATTCTAAATCCGGAACGGACCGCCACTAGCCGCCCATTCTCGTTCAGCCGGACTTCTAGCATAACTGCCCAGACCTTTGGCTATCAACCACCGCCGAGGGTAGCCTGTACTCAGCCCATCTTGAGGTCGCCGGGGCCAAGGGGACGATTCCGCCGGACCATTAGGCTGCCAGATCTTGCCAAGAGGAGCCCCGAAAAGATCGGGATTATCGCCGCGAAGCAAAGGTACCATCCTATTGACGGTCCCCATGACGCGCTCTCCGTCGAACCGGTGAGAAGCGACTCGCCGCAACCTGATCCGGTGCACGAACCAAGAAATGAGGATCTTGGGGACGGGCCAGCCGATGAGTTCCCCGAACCGTTTGACTCTGAGGCGAGGACACTAGGTTGCTCCAGCACCAAGATTGTGGGGGCTATGACGGTAAGGAGCAGAACTGTTACTATCAGCGCCCCCACTAACCCTGATTGGTATCTTCGGCCAGCGAACGCCAAACATGCGCCGACAATTCCGAGTATGACCCCTAGAATCACGATGATTGCGACTGCCGTGTAAAGAGTGCCGAGAGAATTCAGGCCAGATTGGGAGTATGGTCCCGTCGGAGAGCTGGATTGAGAGCAGTAGACGGTGCCGGCGCAGGTGATAGTTACGGTGATTTGATTGAGGGGGTAGTACGTTGCGGAGCCGGTCTCTGTAAAGGATGTCCCCAGAATCGTAGCTGAGACTGTATCAGTAACTCCGTACCAACCCACAAACAGCGTCAGAATCAAGAGGCCCACTCCCGCAAGAATCAACACCCCTCCAAGAATTGACCGCCGGCTCGGTCTAGATCTTGGTTGCCCGTATGACGATGGCCTTCCGAGGTTGGCGCGGCTCGAAGCACCATACATGCCCAGGGTGTCGGCCCGGACGGCGGACGGCTCGGTTTCCACTGGAGGCTCGGGGAGGAACGGTTCCCTGCCAGTCCGAAGCGGGACTCCGCACTTCCAGCAGAATGCTCCGGTTGTGTCGACCGCTGCACCGCAGTTACCACAGACCGGCGTCTGCGGGCTACCCAGGTGAGGGGCAGCCGCCGGACGGATTACTTGCCCCTGATCAGCGCTTCTTGGTATGGCCGCGGATGCAGTTACCCCCGGTGGGACCACGCTCCGCGGCGGGGACGGCGCATCGTCCTCGCGAATAATCGGAACTCCGCACTTCCAACATTTTGTACCGTCGACTTCGACTTCTGCCCCGCAGTTCTCGCATCGGGGAGTGGGAGTGGGCCCTTGGTCCAGCGGAGATCCACAATGGGAACAGAACGGCCAGGCCGGATGGACTTCCGCTTGGCACCTTGGACACAGAAGGGATCCGGGCGCCATTCTCTACCCGATTCAATCTTTGTCCCTCCCAGCAGATAAATCAGTCGTCCAGTAAGCTGGCTGTTATCGAGGTTTCATGAGGTGGTAGAACACACAGAAACGCATCATTTCCTTCAATCAGCCCGTATCGTGTTGTGTGCAAAATCGATTACACCCATGCTTTGTCCTGTTCGAAGTGGGTGCACGAGGCGTGCACCCTCCTTAGATTCTACCGATTGCAGATCTACACTCCGGCGGTATCTTCAGGCTAGCCTTCCGCCCGAGCACCACGAGTGTCCTAGGTCCGAGTTGCGGATCCGTACGTGCGCGCGCAGTCTCGCCTACTCCTCTCGCACAGCCAGTCGAGATATCTCGGACCACGAAATTTCACCCCGATATCCGTCGGAACGGGTGACTGTCATTGTGCTTCCAATCCCATCCAATACGGCATACTCTGACGGTGAATTCTGCTCGTCCCGACTCCTCGTGGAAAGGACCAACCTGATTCGATGTCCTCGTAAGTTGGTCGCGGTGAAGACCGCCTCCTGTAATCGCATCCTTCCATGGAAAGTCTCACGGACGACGAGGTAGCCTAGGAACAACATGATCAGAGCGTTGAATAGGTCAGTCCCAGCAGGGGGCGCCTGGACGTATGCGATGAGACCAGTCGAGTCTATTGCGAAGAATGCCAGCAGTGACACCGCCCAAGCGGGCCCAAGTCGCGAGATCATTCCGTAAAAGAAGGCGGGCTTGTTCCAAAGTGATCCCGGATCTGCGTTTGGAGTCGACAGTGCCTTCAAGCCATCGCGCTCAAGAAAGATGAGGCACCACTGCACCACGATGGTTGGGAACAGAACCCCATTCAGTGCGGTAGAGAACGAAATGGCCCCGGCCTGCGCTAGGGCTGCGTTCAGTAGGCCGAAGGCAATTGGGCCGTAGATGGCGAGCTCGAAAAATACCCAGGCAACGCGGCCAAGCCCTCCCGGACTGAGGGTGCGGAACACTTCGTTGACTGTTCTACTGTAACGAGAGAGGACCTTAAGCGCGGTGCCCCGTGAGTATCCCCCCAGGCGAAGTGAGCCACTAGTACCCGAGAAGCGTGATGAGGCCTGAAAGTACCGCTGCAACGACCGGAATTACAATCGAGGCGACCTCGTCGCTCATGAACGCGCCACTCTCGACTCAGTCCATACAACTTTGGGCAGCTGGGGCATAGACAAGATGGCACTTGGATCCGACGGATACCACAGGGTTACTTTCGGAAGATACCCGCCGGCCGCGGCCACGTCCGGCGCCTCGCGTATGCGACTCGCCGCCATTTTGGGGGACGAGGAGGTAAGCGTTCGAGCCAGTTGAATTCTTACGTCACTCTCTGGAATTGCTTTCTCCTAGCAAACACGAACTGCGACGCCCGGAATCGACTCAATCGGCACGTATGTGAAATGGACCTTTCACCCACTCCGCCACCTGAGTCTTGTTAGGATCCAACTGAGCCCGCGTGAAGGGGGCTAGGTACCCATTGGGGAAATATTGCACTACCCCCATTGTCCGCGCTAAGGCGGTACCCAATCTACCCCACGCGGCGATCCCTGAGCGTGTTCGAGACCCGTTTCGACATATCGGTCCGCGAGTTCGGGCCGGGCACCGACGAGACGGTCAGGGCCAAGTTCATGGAGGGACTCTTGGGGGCGCTCGAGCGATGATATCGTCACCATCGATTCGATACTCGAGATGGAACCGGTCATCCCCGCCGTATGCTGCTGGTGTTCGAGGGCGACGAAGATTTGAGCGAGTCGACAGGATTGGCGATCGCGCTTACTGGTGCCCGCATAATCCATATCCTCCAGTCGAATGCGGTAATCTGAAGGGTGCGAACGATGGCGAAGGATCAGAAGGTCCGAATCCTGGTAGGAACGCGCAAGGGAGCTTTCGTCATCACCAGCGACCGTCGACGAAGGAGCTGGAAAATCGGGCCCTCCGCGCTCGAATCGACCGATGTCTACCACGTGGCGGCTGACCCCCGACATCCGGGACGCCTATACGCCGCCGCGAACAGCGAGTTCTGGGGCCCGATGGTCCAGCAGTCGCTCGACTGGGGAAAGACGTGGAACGAGACGGCGACCCCGCATTCACCCATAAGCAAGGACCGGCCGCATGGAGACGGCCCGGTGCCTGCAGGACCAGTGGTTCATCTCTGGCACTTCGAGCCGGGCCTCCCCGAGGACCCGGACGTGCTCTACCTCGGCGCCGACCCGCACCTGCTCTTCCGGAGCAACGACCTCGGGTCGAGCTGGGAAGCGGTCGAGAGCATCAATCACCACCCAGACCGAAAGAAATGGAATCCGGGCAATGGGGGCCCGTGTCTGCACACGGTCCTGCTGGACCCTCGAGATGCCCGCCGTATGTATATCGGCATGTCGGCGGTAGGGACGCTTCGGTCGGAGGACGGAGGGCGAAGCTGGACGCCGACCAACAAGAACGTCGAGTGCCCGTTCCTTCCTGAGGGGAGGCGATTCCCGGAGGTAGGGCAGTGCGTACACAAGGTCGCGATCGACGCAGCGAATCCTGACACGTTCTATCGTCAGGACCACGGAGGGATCTACGTCTCCCACGACCGGATGGACTCGTGGACGCGGATCGGGAAACCGCTCGGTGACGATTTCGGCTTCGCGGTCGCTTCGCCGGCCGCTCGTCCGGGCCTCGCGTATTTTGTTCGATTGGACGGCTTTCGAACCACGGCCCAGCACTTCCAAGTCCAGGAGTGGAATGACAAGACTCGCCGCTGGAAGATGCTGGTCCGGCCGAACACCTTCCCAGGCAAGTTCAACGTCCTTCGCGAGGGGATCGCCACTGACGCCCTCGACGCTCCCGGGATCTACGTCGGCACGACCACCGGTCAGTTGTTCGTCAGTCCGGATGGGGGAAAGTCCTGGCAGGTCCTACCGTACGTGTTTCCTCCGATCCGGTCGGTAAGCATCGCAAGTCCCAGCGCGAGGTAAGCGGTCTGCCCGGGTCTTCGCGATCCGACGTCCGCCTCAGGACGACTTCTGGTGCACGTTGAAGCTGTCCCCTCGCTTGCTGGGACGGTATCTGAGGGAGTCGTTTGCGATTCTAAGGACGACGTCTGAGACGCCAGTCGCGACCGAGCTTTCTCCCTGAGGTGGAAGATCGTCCTTCGGCCCACCCCGAGCCGGACGGCGACCTCCCTCGCGCTTCCGTTGGACGCGTCCGGGTCGATTTCCAGACCCAACCTGGATTGGAGAGATTCCAGACGGTTTCAATGACCTCGCACCCAAGGCCGGGCGAGGGCGCGCGACACGGGGCGCTGAGTTGTCCCTCGAACCGGAGGAGCTGGGTTCTAGGACACGCCCGAGCTTCGAGTAGGCTAGTCTCTCGACCCGTCTCTCCCGGATGTGGCATAGCGCAAGTAGACAGCGCCTGACCGAAAGGCTCGCGACTCCAACAACCGGAAGTCGTGCCGACCGGGAGCTCCGGGTGGGACGACGTCGTCGTGATGATCCAGAGTGGGCTCCATGTGGAAGAGCGGGAGTCCTCGTCCGATGATGCTCGGAGACACCGTCAGGCAGAGCTCGTCCGCGAGATCCTGGGCGAGTACGGACTGAACGAGCTGCACACCGCCCGCGACTATCATATTCTTGCCGGGAAGGGATTTCAGTCGAGTAATCTCGTCCTCGACTGACCCGCGGACTATCCGGGAGTTGGACCACGTGGCGGTCTGGAGCGTCTTGGAGAATACGACCTTCTCCACCCTGGTGGAGAACCGAGCGAAGGCCCGCCAATGTTCGTTGTCAGCGTCGACTTGACCGGGCCAGAACCCCGCCCAGCCCTCGTAGGTTCTTCTTCCAAGCAAGAGGGTATCGACTTCATCCATCGGTCCAGTCCACATTGCCTGCCAAAACTCACGATCCGCTTCTGGGTCGTCCGGGCCCGCGGCGAGCGCGGCAAATCCATCCAGAGTCATGTACATGGTGATCAGAACCTTCCTCGGCATCGCTCGACTCCCCCCCGGGCATGGAAGGTTCGATATTAGGGATTCGAGGACCTCCCCGGGAGAAACGTCCGTGATAGGTGCAAAGGGCCATACACCCAACCGCGGCCGGAGGATTTGATTGCTCTCGGGAGTTACCCACTGGCGAGAGATTTCGTCTTTGGCAAGGGGTCCCTTAACAAAATCCGAGGAATGGGTGTAACAGTCCTTGCACCTACAGGACCGGAACGATGGCGTATCCGATCCTCAGATTCGTTTCCAGCCGGTTCGAAGAGGGCTTTTAGCTGGTTCTTGTCTCTTGAGCGAGATGGGGACCCCCGGGACGAACACTTGGGACGAACGCCGGGTTTGGGAGGCGATGGTTGCATGGCGGTGGGTCCCCCCGGCGTCACGCCGGTTTACGACCGACCGCTTCGATTTGATTGTAACACCGGGCTCGGTACAGCTTGACCACGGTGTATGGGTTTCACGTCGAGGATCCGGAGAAAGTCGATGCTGCCTTGGACGAAGTTGAAGCTCTGGCCCGCTCGAACCAAGCCACGGGTGCTCGATTCCAGATCTTACCAACCACTCAACCCCTGGACTTGGCGGAACGCCTCGAGCGAAGGGGGTACTTGGCCGTTGACGAGGGGGAAGTACTCGTCTACGACATCCGCGACGAGTCCGGTCGAGCCCGGCTCCCTGAATTCCCCGTCCCCGCCGAAATCTCGGCAAAAGAAGTGAGGAGCGACGAGGAGTACGTGGCGTTCGTAGGGCTCAACGCTCCAATCTGGGACATGCCCGAGCCGCCCGCGGAGACCCGAAGGGGTTTGGAGACAGATTTTCGCAAGCGAGTGACGGAGACCGGCCATTCGGGCCGCTACGTGGTCTGGCAGGCATCCACGCCGATCGGGCACGGTGGAATGGAGGTGGTGGGGCCCGTCGCCCGTTTCTGGGGGTCCGGCATTCTACCCGCGTATCGGAACCGGGGTGCATATGGAGCCCTCGTTCGCACGCGATGCGAGGACGCAGTCCGACAGGGGGCCGAGATCGCCCTCGTGACCGCACGGGTCGGCACCTCGGGACCAATCCTAAAGCGGCGTGGCTTCCGAGTCGTGGGGCCCATTCGCAATTTCGAAGTCCGCTGGTAGGACGAGTGCAAGACGGTGGTTGAAAGGTTGATTGCACCCATTCGAGCTCTCGTTAACTTTGCTCGTCCGGAAAGGGGTCCCCTAGCTATGACTCAGTAATGATCCGGAACAGGTCCGACCCACTTCAATTCCACAGCGATTTATCACCCAGGTTCAATCTGTTCCTGGGATGATTGCTGCATTCAGGTCGGCGAACTCCCGGATTATCGCCAGCAGGGGTGCGAATTCCGGTGATCCGTACCAAGACCGAAAGGCCGCTGAACTAGGGAATTCGAATACCTCCAAGGTTCGGGGTTTCCACCGGCCCTCGAGAATCTCCGGTTCGGGGCTCGCAGCCAGTACCCGACCGCCAAACTTCTCAAGAACGGAGAAGAACGGTTCAACAACTTTCGCGTGCTGACCCTCGTCGTGCCACTTTATGTCCACGACCAGGTAGGCAGGCACGGTCAATCAATTCCTCAAGGGAAGCCCCGTATCTATACCCTCCTTCAGCCGGCGTGGTCAATTCGGTTCTCTCCGGCGATTGGCAAGGTCAAGCGAGCTTAGCCTTCTTCAACAACGCCTCAAACCTCGGATCCCTCCGAACGTGCTCAAACACTGGATCAAGCCGTAAGTCGTGGAAAGCGATGTACGTGGGGCCTTCGACGGCGTGCTCCAGCCGGCGTAGGCTTTCCTCCACGTCTCCGAGTGCGGCGTACATCCAGGCGAACGACCATGTGCCGAAGCCGGGCTCCGGCAGCGACTCTTCCTCTAGAAGCAGCGCTCGGCACTTCTCGTTCTCACCGGAGAACGCACAGTACACCGCGCGAAGCCACCGCTTAGAGTCGGGGTCGGATTGAAGATTCTCTAGTCGTGAGATTTCCTTTAGAAAGAGGTCGGTTTCCCCCTGAATCCGGTAGTAGGAAGCCAAGTTTCCATGATAGGTTTCACCGTCGGGCTGCAATTCTCCCAACTTCTGAATCCGGGCAAACGCCTCTTCAAACTTTCCCAGCCAAGTGAGTAGATGAGCATGGTGCGAGAGGTTCCAAGGGGAAAGTGGATCGGATGCCTCGGCCAGCGCCCACTCTGAGAGCGCCTCCCCAATCCGAACCTGCCACGAGAGCAACTCTGGCGTACCAGTGATGCGCCTGCGAGTAGCTCGGGTTTAACGAAAGGGCGCGTTTGAACTCCTTTTCGGCTCCGGCCCAGTCCCAGTCGAGCCAGAGGGTGGCCGCCGAGGATGCATGGGCCTCGGCGAGATTCGGGTCGAGTTCGATCGCCCGTTCTGCCAATCGTCGGCCGGTCTCTTTCTGCTCCTTCGCTGACATCCCGAGTTGGGACGACCCATACAGACGAACGAGGTCAGACAGACCGGAATAGGCAGAAGCGTTCTGGAAATCCAAGGTGATTGCGAGATCGAACTGCTCATGAGCCGCTTTCCAAGAAACTGTGTTCTCTTGATGCATGAGGGTGCGTCCCTTCAGGTAGGCGAGGTAGGAATCCGGCCGCACTGTGGGCGTGTTGTCTAGCCTGGCCCCTTCGGTGGGCTGGAGTTCGACCCTCAGGCTTTCCGCAACCAGTTTGGCAATCTCGGCTTGAACTGAGAACACATCATCAAGTTCCCGGTCGTAAGTCTTCGCCCAGAGATGCCTGTCTGAACGGGCGTCGATCAGCTGCGCGGTGATCCTTAACCGGTTCCCGGCTTTCCGCACGCTCCCCTCAAGGATGGAGGTGACGCCCAGTTCCGTTCCGATCTGGGAGGCCGACTTGGGTGTGGCCTTGTACAGCATCACCGAGGTACGAGAAATGACACGAAGCTCTCGCAACTGGGAGAGGACAGTAATCAGCTCCTCGGTGAGCCCATCAGCAAAGTACTCGTCTTTGGGGTCTGGGCTAATGTTGGAAAAGGGAAGGACAGCGATACCGGCTGGACTGGAGCTCTCCGAGCTGGCCCCGCCCAGGGCCCGAGGAGGAACCACACGGTATAGGGACAACGGCGTTCTCAATCCCTTGAACTCCATTGGCGGAAGCTTCTCGATTCCTTCCGATACTTTGTTCCACACCTGTTCGTGCACGGCGTTCGAGATGCAGATACCGTCGGGTTCGGCGGCGGCTTGGATTCTAGACGCGATGTTCACCGCATCGCCGAAGATGTCGCTCCCCTGCTCCTCGACGTCTCCCAAGTGGATGCCAATGCGGAGATGGAAGGGAGCGGCCCCGGGTCCTGCGTTGCGCCCAGAGACTCTCCGCTGGATCTCTACGGCGCATTGAGTCGCCCGCAGAGCGCTGTCGAATTCGACCAGAAACCCATCCCCCATCGACTTGATCTCGCGCCCTTGGTGGGCGGTAAGAACGGAGCGGACGAGTGCCGCTTGCTCCTCGCGGAGCTTGAGCGCCGCGGCCTCGTTGAGCTGCGCCGCGGCGGTCGAGCCGACCATGTCAGTAAACATGATGGCGGAGAGTCGACGAACTGAGGCCACGGCTCGAAAGCCGCTTCTGTTAGATTAAGGCCCTGCAGGCGCCATGGGTTGCCCGAAAGGGGCCGGTTTGCTAATGACCGGGTCGCCAGATGGGGGGTCTGTAGACCCATCCATTGAAGTGCGTGCAACAGTTGTTGCATACAGGTCGCGCGTTGAACTCGCTCGCCGCTACGAAGGTGGGTCCTTGATCCGGCCCACCGTGTGGGCCCACCTGACCCAACTCAGGACCGGCGGGTTGACGTCGATCTGCCAGAGCAGTGCATTGAGTTCACCCCGATGCTGGAGCTCTTCTTCGACCAGATGCCAGAACGCTTCTCGTACCGGGACCTGACAGTTGTGGTCCGACCCCCGCCCCTTCACGCGGGTGATCGGTACGGGAGAGATCGGCTTCGGTCAGCTCCGCCATGACCCGGTGGATCTGGGTCTGGATGTACGTCTCGTCCTTCTTCAGAACGTCGATGGTGGGCGGACCTTCCGATTCACCTTCTTGCGGAGGGAAGGGAAACGTTGCGCAGTCCTTCATCCAGAAGTAGAGAGCACCTTGAGAGTGCGCGAAGATATCGAGTATGGAAGGGAACGACGTGCCCCGGTCGCGTGTCAGCTCTGCTTGAGGCAGTTTCGCGAGCGCCTCAAGGTAGCCCCGATGCGCGTCGGCGATGTAGGCGAACCACGCACGAATCAACTCTACTTCGGACATACGAGCCCCCGCGCTAGGTGGAGTCCTTGATTAGGGCGCCGAATGACGACTTGCGTTTGATTTTGCCGTTCTCCAGCTCGAAGATGTTGACGTAGCGGACCGAGAGAGAGCTGCCGTCCTTCTTGGTCACGTGAGCCGTACCCTCGGCAACCACTACGTTGTTCTCCTCGGTCAGTCGATGGACCGAGCCACGGAGTTCGTCGTCTCCGTAGTTCTTGAGGTGGGCTTCCTTCCCTCTCGTGATGACTCCCGACGGAGGGACTCCGTCGCCCCACTCTACCCACTCTACGTCGTCCGCAAGGAACGGACCGAGCTTCGACTTGTCCGTGGTGGCCAGGTAGGCTTCGATGAGCTTCTTGTTCGCGCTCATTACCCCCAAAACTACCCGACTGGACTATAACGCCTCGCGTCGCGCGACGCGAGCACCTTAGGAACGGCCAGAACTCGTAAGCTGTCTGCCAGCGGTTCGGTCGCCTCCGCACGGAGCTCGCCAGGTGTGACTTCTAAGAAACGCGTGGTGCGGTTCGAGCGTACCCGAAACTTACCCACTCCTTCACGTAACACCGCGGTCCGTTTGCGCGACTGGTCTCTAGGGAGGGGGGTGTCTAAAGGGGGGTAGATCGACCAATTCGCCAAAGTGGTTGCAACAGACCTTGCACTCATTCGCCACGGGTCCCCCTGGCGGCGATCGCAGCTCTCGATATGGCAAGACGCGCCCGTCATCCTTTCGGAAACTTCGCGCTCCTCAATCTCCGCTCGATACGGGGCATCTCAACGGTCACGAAACGCCAAGCGTCCTCCGGGTCAAAAGCCTCGTATTCGTGTACCAGGCCATGACTGCGGAGGTCGTGCAGTCGGTCCCAGTCAATGCCGCCATTGGCCTTGTGGAATGCGGGTGAGAGCCGATCGGCCGACTCGCAGAGAACGATCAGGTCGAGTCTCAGCGCCTTCTGATCCTTGCCCTGCCTCGCGATCGCTTCGAATCCCTCAGCGGCGTCGACCTTCGTCTCCTCGATCGCTTCCAACATCCGTGCCGCATGCACGCGGTCCCGGCTTCGTGTGTCGCTCAAAGGGGGACGGCCTCCGAAATCACCTGCGGCTGGACCAGCCAATGCAGGGACTGCTCGGAGACAAGGTCGACCTCCCGGGCTAGCAGTCGCTTGAGCGCATGCTCAAGACCCCACCGATCGAACTTTTTCGCCACCGGGTCCACCAGGATGTCCACGTCCGAGGACTCCTTGGCTGACTTACGCGCCACCGAGCCGAAGACCCTCACATCCCGGGCCCCGTACTTTTGGGCGAGAAGCAGTACCGTCTCTCTCTTGGAGCCAATTACTTCGTCGATTCCGAGGCCCGACCCATAGCTGGGTACAGATAGCCGAGGCTCGGCGTAGTGCGGTGACTTGCATCGGGCGCAGATGCGGACGGGCCGCCAGCGGGGACGCCAAACAAGCCCGCAGCGATAGCAATGCTCCTCGCGTTGGGACGCCATCGGCGAAAGTAAGAATTCAAGGGCAGATAAGAACTTACTTTCGCAACCTCCCGCGACTCCCCCCCGGAGCGGTCCTGGGTTGATCTGGACCTTACACTCACCTGATTCTGGCCAGGGAATCCTTCGATACGGCCTGCCGACGTGGCGGCAGCAAGTGGTGCAGGATCGAATAGACACTGTCCCTACGCCCGAATACCACCATCACGACTTCAGCCCCCTCGATTGCGAATATCGCCCGAAAGGGCGGGATGCGTAGGGTCCAGACATTTTGATAGCCGTATAGTTGGTGGATGTCGAGATCGCCGCTCCCTCGGCGAGGGTCCCGCTCCAGTCCATCAAACGCACGGTTGAACTCGAGCTGAACCCGACGCGGAAGCGCAGCGAAACTTCGATCGGCCGTGGGGGCGAATGTAAGATGAAACCTCATCGGCCCGACAAACGGTGTCGCCGTCGGAAGCCATCCAGGTCCATACGAGGGGTGAGCTCGATCGCACGATGCAAATCCCTGCGGAAGTAGTCAGGGGGAATCTCGTCCATTAGGTCCGCGATGGCCTCCGCCGCACTCTTCCCACCGATCTGGTAATCTCGTAGCCGTCGGCGGAGCGAAGCTGGCAACGTGACGGTGGTTGGTGGATCGATCACGGCTTGCACGACCCTCCTATAGGTCCAATAGGACTAATAGTTTTCACTTTGGGAGGGGTGGTGGACGAAGGGGGCGGTCCGGGGGTCGTGTATCCGAACTGAGACTGAGCGCCGGAAATTCAACCGCCGTGTTGAGCCGAAGCCTGCAAGCCGGCGCAAGAGACCTTGCACCCGGCGACTTTTCGACTTACTGTTCCCAATGACGCCACAGGACGTTAATGATCTTCCAGTTCCCGTCGACCTTGGCCAAAGAAAGGTAATCGACCCCCCACGTAGCGGCCGTTCGCACAACCGCCATATCCTTGAATCGGTCGAGAATCCTTACCTCGGCCCTGCGTGCTGCCAACGGGGCCCGTCTGTCGCCTTTCCTCCTACCTCCCCACCCAGCCTGGACATCGTGAATCAATTTCGAGGCGGGGTACTCGTAAACCCTAGTGCGCCCGGTCTTGGGATTGGTCCATGCCGTGCGTTTGGCGAGCTTGGGATGCAAAGCGCGCTTCATTCGGTGGCCTTCCCACGAGTAACATGACTCCACGTAGTCGAGGACTGCTTTTCGGATCGCGCCTTGCTCGGAATTGGAACTGGGCCGCCCGTGAGCCATATCCAGGGGAGTGATTCCGGCTGATATGCTGGATCGGTAGAACAGACCTTTGATCCACCAAAGCTGCAAGCAGACGAGTCGTGGTTGCAAGACCGATTGCACCCACTCGGGAAATGAGGTCAGATATGGCCTCATCTTCCCCTCACTTCGAGATTCAACCCCAGATGTCCCTCACCTGGAGCTCTTCAAAGGTGCCCTGTAGGTCGGTACGTGATGGACAGGACCCCATTCTCATTCCGGATTAAGTCGACGATCTTCATCTTCTGCGATCCGAACTCGCCGTCAAAGAGCCGTGCGCCCGTACCCGCGACGATAGGAAACAGCATGAGGTGGAGTCGGTCGAGAAGATTGTTCTGGATCAGAGAGCGAACGAGAGAAGGACTCCCATGTACCCCGATGGTCTTCCCACGCTGTGACTTGAGTTTGAGAATGGACTTCCGAAAGTCACCCGATACCACGGTCGCGTTACCGGCAGTGCCCCAGGGGACTTCCTTCAACGAATTGGTCACAACGTACTTTTGCACCGCGTTAATGTGATCGGCGAACGGCTGGATCTTCGAGGACGGCCAAAACTGCGACCACGCGTCGTACGTCTTGCGGCCCAAGAGCATCGCGTCTTCCTGAGTGAGCTGCCAGGACATGTCCTTCGCGACCTGACCGTTGGACATCCGAAAAACGGCTTCGTGCACGGCCTCAAATGTCACGACTCCATCAAGAGTAATGATCAGGTGCGCAGCGACTTCTCTCATATGCTGGACCTCTCGACCTGTCGAGACTCCCACTTCATACCGACTTTGATCATGGACTCCTCTAATAGACCGACTCGGGCTCGACCTGATAGGAACATCGTGTCAAAGCGGCTTCGGGAACCCGCATCGGGGTGCTGACAACAGCTCAGCGGTCACGCTCCCCTCGTGAGTGTGTGCAAGACTACTTGCACGTCCCCTTGACGCGAATTCTTGGCAATGACATGGGCAAGAATCGACGGTACCATGGTTTGGGCTGGCAATCGTCAGGTCTCGCCTTCCTAGCCCTCGCGGCAATTCGTTAGAAGATTGAGGTGAGCCCCGGCCCACAGCCCAGTGTTCACCGCCCGAATGGGGACGAAGCTTGATATCGCATGCGCGCATGCATTTCTGGCATGGCCGGAGCCGACACGTCCGTAAGGGTCTCGCGAGAGACGTTGTGCGACCTCGAGCAGCTTCGCTTGGCGTTCCATGTTCGCACGGCCGACGAGACGATTCGCAAGTTGATCCAAGAACGACGATCGCGTGCCCTGGACCGACTGTTCGGGAGCGCGAAGCGCCTATGCGCCGTTCCGGGAGGAAGACCGTCTTGATTCTCACTATTGACACGTTTGCGTGGGTCGAAATGATGCGGGGCACCCCACTCGGCAATCGAGCCAGGCAGGCTATGAAGGATTGTGATACGTGCGTCACCCCATCCATCGTGCTGGCTGAGGTGGCCTCCAAGTGCCTACGCCTTGGTCTCGCGGACCCCCTCATACGGGATGAACTCTACGCGATTCACGAAGCCTCGACGATCGTATCCATCGACGACTCGATTGCCACCGCGGCTGCCCACGCCACCAAGGAACTCAGGCAGGACAGCCGTACGTCAAAGCTGGGAGACCCTGGCCTTGCAGACGGGCTGGTTCTCGCCACCGCGCGTGTGCTAGGCGCAAAGTTGCTCACCGGGGATCCCCACTTCCGCGCCTGCGAAGAAACCCTCTGGTTGGCCTAACCTGGCGTGGGGAGTGGGATCACTCCGTTGCCACGGTCTAGGGGTGCAACGGACCTTTCACACCCTGCCGAGGAATCATCAACCGCGGCACTCAATAGGATGTTCAACGGATACACAAGGGGTCCCGCTACCCGGGTTTCTGCTGCCGCCCCAAGTACTCGATTCGAAGGGCCGTGACCCCTTCGGCAAGTGGAATCCTGGGGTGTTCGTCGATGCGAGAGCCAGCATTCCGAGCGCACTCCAAGAGATGGGGGATACACTCTGGAGGCAGAAGCAGTGTGAACGGGGTCCATAGGGTCCAGGAGTAGATCACAAGCCGAAACGGTGATGGTTCGGGGCGTCTCGATGGCCCCCCCTTTCTGTTCCTCGAATCGTAGATTGTGAACTTGAGCCTGGCATTCTCCCAAGGGAATTCGGCTACTTTGTTGTTCGTGTAAGTGACCCGCAAGCCTGCGTTGTTGACGGCAAGTTTACCCGGACTTGGCCCCCTCCAACTCCACCAAGAACTTACGAACACAAAGAGTGCTAACGCGCCGAACGCAATCGCAAATACCTCCAGTTCGGGGTAGTAAGTTGACGGCGTGACTTGAGTGCAGCCGCCCTTCGCGCATACGGTTAGGGTATGGGGTGGGACGAATAGTATGTTGTAGATAAGCTCGGCAGCAAGTACCGCAAATAAAACCCCGACGCCGATGAAGATGTAGGAACCCGTCCGATTGAGTCTATGCTTAGGCGCTGCGAGGTCGCGCACGTCGTACTCTCTTGTAACCATTCGGGACTCCGTGCTAGCGTGCGTGGCCCCTTAGAGGTAAAGGGTGTAATCGACCCTGCAAGCAGGCCCAAGGGGATGGCGGCACCCCCGGCCCAATCCTCCGCGCGCTTCGAGTCGGGATGTGACACCCAAAAAGGCGGGCGAACGCCCTACTTCATCATCGCCGCGCGAGCCTTGGCGATGGCGATGTTGTTCTCGATCGGGGCGGGGAACTTCACGGTCTGATGGACCTCGAAAGTAACGAACGGAGCCCATTGCTGGGTCAGCATCAGCAACTTCTCGTGCGAGATGTCGCCGCTGATGAAGTATCCTCGGTCGCCCTCGAGAAACGCGTGGGATTCCTCGAGGTCGCCGCTCTGCACCTGCGACTTGTACAAGGCTACAAAAGCCTCGAACATTTGGGCCTGGACGTTTGGGTCGGGTGGCAGAAGCTCGCCTCGGAAGTGCCAGAGACCGAAGTAGACGGGCATGCACCCAATACTGGTTCAAGCTACTTAGAACCTCGGCTGCGAAGCACTGGCCGGCGAGCCCCCGACCGCTTTCACCCAACCCCGGAATGCTCGCAGTATGGGTCCGATCACCTTAGACTAGTCGAACCCTGTCGGAACCCTAGGCCACCGAGATGGCGACGTTGCCCTTCTTGTGTCCGCTGTCGACATACCGGTGGGCGTCGGGGATCTTCTCGAATAGGTAGATTCGGTCAATGACGGGTCTCAACTTGCCAGCCGCGATCAGCTCGGTGAGGACTCTCAATTCGTCGACCTTTTCCTTCGAGGACCCAAACACTACTCGCGTGTGCCCTGTCTTCGAGATCCAGGGCCCTCGGATCATGTCGGATAAACGAGGGTTGGCGAGAAGGCAACAACCGTTCGGCTTTAGCGACCGGAGGAAGTGCGAGAGTGGGATCTTCCCCGTGACATCCAGGATCACGTCGTAGACCTGGCCGTTCCTCGTGAAGTCCTCTTGGGCGAAATCGATAAGCCGGTCTGCGCCTATCGAACGCACCATCTCCAGTTTGTCCGCGCTGTCCACCGCTGTTACATCGGCTCTGTAGTACTTGGCGAGTTGGACAGCCATAGTGCCGATGCTTCCGCCCGCGCCGTTGATTAGTACCCTCGCGCCAGGTTGGAGTTTCCCTCTCTTGAGGAGATGCAACGCCTCGAGTCCCCCCGTTGGGACTGCGGCCGCCTCTTCGTAAGTCAGGTTGACCGGCTTTAGCACCACCGCTCCATCTTCAGATCTCTCCGGCAGACACACGTATTCCGCATATCCGCCGAAGCGGAAGCCGGTGGTCGCGATTACCTGGTCTCCCGTCCGGAATCCGTTCACCTCTCTCCCGACCGATTCGACCTCCCCGGCCAACTCCTGGCCGAGTACCTTCCCCCTCGGCCGAATGAGACCCATGTACAGGCGTAGAGGCAACCACAAGAACAAGGGGACCTCCAGTCTTCGGAGTTCGGCGTCGCCTGCCGTAACCGTCGTTGCCCGGATCCGGATCAGGAGTTCGTCCGGCTTTGGGGTCGGTTTGACCAACTCCTGGAGCTCTAGCCCAGAGGGTGGGCCATATCGTGTCCAGACAAACGCTCTCAAGCGGCGGCTCCTCCAACGCTTGATACACCACTTCCAACCTAAGGCGCTCGCTCGTTGGATCCAGGGGGCCGAAGGGTGCGAGATTGCTAGTGCCTACCTGGCGGGGCCCGCTCGATCAAGCTGGGCATCCACGGTGGAACAGTCGAGAAGACGGGCAAGGTCCGACGCTTCTTCCCCAACCCGAAGTGTACCGCTTCGGTCTAATCGCGCGAACGGCTTGATCTGCAGCACCAGTCACTTTCCCTTCTCTGGGTTGCGCCAGACATCCTCGCCGGGGTGGGTCGAAACCGCGGCGTGACGGGCAAGACAGCCGTTTCACGACCACCGTACACGGTTCATATACCGAGGGAGGCAGTGACGACTCGAGACCCACCCGGAAATGAGCGAAGACCCCAGATCCAACCGCCCCGCCGAAGACGATGAGGTCGTTCAGTGGCTCTTGGAAAGCGACCAGCCGGCAGCTGAGGTACTACACGCTGGTCGACCTGCTCGAGCGCAAGGAGGACGACCCCGAGGTGCGGTTGGCCCGGTCGAGGATCGCCCGCGTGGGCTGGGCGAACGACCAGTTGCGAAAGCAGGGGTCGAAGGGATTCTGGGAGGCGCACGAGCCCAAGAACGTCGGGGAATGGGTCAACTTCCTCTACTTCCCCACCTTCCTCGCGACGAACTGGAGGGCCCTGGTCCTCTCGGACCTTGGACCCGACGCGACGAACCCGCAGATCAAGAAGATCGCGGATCTCATTTTCGAGTTCAAGCTCCGACGCGGTTCGCCGTTCAACTTCTTCTACGAGGAGGCGTGCATCTCGGCGAACACGGCCCGGATGATGACCCGGTTCGGGTACGCCGACGACGTTCGGGTCCGAAAGCTCTACGACTGGTTGCTCGAGGACCAACGGGAGGACGGTGGATGGAACTGTTCCCAAGATACCCCGGGTACGCTGGACGTATGGGAACCCCTCGCCGCCTTCGCGGCTCTACCGAAGGCGAAGCGTTCGCCCCCCATGGAGCGAGCCATCTCCCGGGGTGCGGAGTTCTACCTCAAGCGAAAGCTGTTCGAGGAGGGACGACGGTACTCGCCCTGGTTCCGGCTCCACTATCCGAACCACTACTTCTACGACATTCTCGTCGGGCTTGATGTGCTCACCCAACTGGGGTTCGGGGGCGACCGGCGGCTGCAGCCCGCGCTGAAGCTCCTGATGGCGAAACGTCGAGCCGACGGCACCTGGCTCATGGACCGGTCACATCCGGACATCGGACCCGGTGTTACGGTCAATCCGGACCAGAGCAAGATGAAGCCGCTCGTGATCGAGGAGCCGGGTCAGCCCAGCAAATGGCTCACCTTGAAGGCGCTCCGGGTTCTGAAGCGCGTTGAGGACGCCGGATAGACCCCGCTCCCCCATTCCCGAAGGAACTTCGTCGGTGGGAGGCCGAAGATGAGCCGGGAGCCCCTCACGGCTTCCTTGCAATCCGCCCGCCGTTTGGCGGTCACGAAGCAGCACCTCGCGGGGCCGCTCCCGGCCAAGGCCACCCCGAAGGCGTTACTCTCGATTGTGCGGGATCTGGCCTACGTCACAGTGGGACCCCGTCAGCATCGTGGCACCGTCCCACACGCTCTCTCTCTGGGCACGGCTCGGCGAGTTCCGGCCATCCGACCTCGAGAAACTGCTGTGGAGCGAGAAGAAGCTCCTCCTCCACTGGACTCCGCTCGCTTCGCTCGTCCGGACCGAAGATTATCCGCTCTTCCATTCGCTCATGAGTCGATATCCGGATTCCCTGTCGAGCTCCTGGGGGACGCAACGGACACTGGCCAAGAAGTTTCTCGCGCAGCATTCGGGTCTCCGGAAAAGGATACTGGTCGAGCTCAGGAAGGGACCTCGTCAGTTAGGTCAGTTCGAGGACCACTCTCGGACCCGGAGGGACGATGGCGAGTGGTACGCCGGAAGCGATGTGGCGCTCATGCTCTTCCATCTGCTCATGAGCGGGGAGGTGATGGTCGTCGGCCATGAGGCAAACCGCAACCTCTGGGGACTCTCCGAGCGGTTCCTCCCGAAGTGGGTGGATCCCAGCGTGCCGTCGGAGGAAGAGGCCGAGCTCGAAGCGGCTCAGAGGGCGATCCGCGCCCTAGGCACTGCCACCGCCAGTGAGATCTCTTACTACTTCGTCCGCGGCCGCTATCAGGACCTCGAAGCGACGCTGGGTCGACTTCAGGAAGATTCAACCATTCACCGGGTGAACGTGGAGGGGATCGGCAAAGGGGACGAGCGATACATCCACGAGAAGGATCTTCCCCTCCTGGATGGGATGGATACGGCGGCCTGGCAGCCCCGCATGTCTCTCCTTCCCCCGTTTGACAATATGATCTGCAGCCAGCGCAGAACGAGGAGGCTGTTCGGCTTTGACTACGTCCGCGAACAGTTCCTGCCCAAAGAGAAGCGAAAGTTCGGAACGTACGTGCTTCCCATGCTCTGGGGGGAGAAGTTCATCGGCCGGATAGACCCGCGCTTCGATAAGGGTCGCGGAGAACTGGTGATCAATGCGGTCCACGCCGAGCCCGATGCGCCCGCCGACCGGGGCATCGCCGACGTCATCGGAGAGACCATCACCCAACTGGGAACGTTTCTCGGAGCGAGCCGAGTGACGTACACCTCCCGGGTTCCCGACGCGTGGAAGAGTTCGCTGCGCTGATTCGAGACCCCTCGAGCCCCACTCACTTCCGTCCTTCCATCGGGAGAACGGTGTGCCAGGCTGCTTGCACCGCTCCGCTCCTCAAGTCGAACGCTGTCCATTCGACGGGACTTCATCTCACTCGTCAGCACAAAATGGGACTTTGCGGCCTCTCTCGGAGCGCCCTCGGAGACCGGGACCGTTCCGCCACCGTTCGGCCATTAATATCCGAAGTCGATGCGGGAAGCGGGGGTCGTCTTACGTCCGTTCGAAAGCTGTTGCCGTTGGTCGCTGTGGGAATACTCGTGGTGTCGGTCTTTGGGCTCTATGTCGCGATGGCACCCATGCCTTCGCGCGGGTCCGCCGGGGGGTCGTCACCGACGGCCGCCATTCCGGCGCCGACGAGTCCGAATCACTTTGGGCATCCTAACATACAGGCAGGCCCGGGGTTGTCGCTGAAGGCATCCGGGTCGGTCGGATGTCCGTATGCGGCAGCCCAGTGCTGGTACTGGTACAATTGGGCCGGCTATGCGGTCTACAAATCGACCTACCTTGTCTCGAAGGTGTCGGGGTCGTGGACTGTGCCGACGATTTCCGGAGTGGTCGGGTCGACCTGCCCAGACACCCAGATGACCTGGGATAGCAACTCGGTCTGGATCGGGATCGACGGCTTCCAGGATGGCACCGTCGAGCAGACCGGTACGAGCTCGGACTGCTTCTACGGCGTAGTGAGTTACTACGCATGGTACGAATTCTACCCGTCCGGCTCGGTCGTGGCCTTCACGGTCCACCCGGGCGACGCGATCAAGGCGACGGTTTCCTACACGGGAACCAGTGGAGGCGTCCCTCAGTTCAAGACGACGATCACGGACTCGACCACCTCTACTACTGTGACCAGTCCGACGACCGGCGTGACCGGCGCGCTCCGGAACTCCGCCGAATGGATCGATGAGGCGCCGTTCTACGACGGGATTCTCGGGCTCACGCAGGTGAATACGCTCAAATTCACCGCCGCGACAGCGACGATCGGTGGGGTCACCGGGTCGATCTCCCACTGGGGCACCAACGCGAACTGGCTCCTCATGGTGGACTACAACTTCCCGAGTTCCCCCTCCACCGCTATCTTGACGTACGCAAAGGCCCAGCCGGCGGCGACCACCTCCTCCGGAAAGGACTTCGTCGTCAAGTGGCTCGCGGACGGGCCCTAGCGAACCCCTCAGTTGGAACCTAAGGGTCGGGCCCGAGGAGGCCCGACCCGCGCCGAGGGTAGCTAAGGAACTGGTCGAGGTTAGGTGCAACAGCTCTTGCACGCATGCGCGCGCCGAAGGAGGGTCCCGCCTGGCTCCGTAGACCAGATTAATTCCGCCCGAACCACCACCGCTGTTCCGCACGATACCGACGGAAGAACCACAGCAGGAAGGGTCGTGGATTCGACACGACGCTCGATCGCTCGAGCGCACGACAGTAACCCGTCCGGTTACCATACCGAATGTTGATCATGGGGTACCCTTCTCGGAACAGGATCAAGTTCATCGCCAGGCGGCCAATCCGCCCGTTCCCATCTCCGAACGGATGGATATTCTCGAATTGGAAGTGAAAGGATCCCGCTCGCTCGACCGAATTCAACTCCACACCATGCCGCTGAAACCATCGAAGAGTCTCGACGAGCATGGGTCGAACCTCGAGAGCTGAAGGGGGGACGTGTTTACTTCCCCGGATCCGCACCTCGAAATCACGGACTCTCCCGGAGATGTCGGGCTTAGTCTCACCGAAGATTGCCTTGTGCCATGCGAGCAGGTGGGGCAAGTCGACGGGCTCGGGATTGTCCAGAAGACGCCTCAGTAGGGCGGCGTGCGCCAACGTTTCCCTGATGTCCCGCATTGGCGTTGAATCGGGACTGATCCCGTGCGTCAGCAGATTTGCCGTTTCTTGAAAGGTCAGTGTCGACCCTTCGATCCGGTTCGTGTCGTAGGTGAACTCCACGACGAAATCCTCCCGTTCCTTTTCGACTAACGACCTGGGCAGGCTGCTGAGACGTTCTTGGTAGGCTTTGTGAATCTCTCCGAATGACTCGAACCAAGTATCGGACCAGATCTCCCGGTCAACGCGATCCGCTCGACGTGAACATCCCTTGGGCGCCTCGTGCCCAAGTACTTCTCCTTGCGCCGGATCTTCCCCGCCCATCGGTAGGTCTGTACCAGGTAGTAGTACCGCTTGTCGCCCCGAGCGACCGTCCGAAGGGCGCTCAATCGTGCCTCTACATATTCATGCCAAACTGACTATTTAGCGATAATGTAGAGGCATGACCCAATCCCTCGAGGCAATGGGTGCAAGACCAGTAGCACCCATCCACCGGGCATATCGGTCACGCAAAACTACCCCCCGCGGGAATCGGGAGGTTTCGAAAGAGGTCAGGGACCTACGAGGGATAGGTTCCCTGGGCGGCGCAGCCTTGGGAGCGCCGATATTCCCAGAAGCGGTTGTAGAAGAGACGCAGGAGCCGATTCACGGGGGGAACGTTCTCGGCCACTGCCCGTGCATGGTTCCCACCGATGAGCCCGACCCAGGCCGGCATGGCGTCTGGACCCGTCCACGTCGTCCCTGATTCCACGATGTGAAAGTAGCCGTACCGAACTTCGGACGGCATGGATTGGAGAGCCCGATCCGCGGTCGGCCCGTCGAGGGGTAGACCCCAACTCCGGAACGAGAAAGTCCGGCGGTCAGTCGGGCGAAGAACTGTACATGGCCCGCAGCCGGGCGTCGAAGGTACATGGCGGGGCCGGATTCGTTCCCCACGATGAGTTGACCGGGACCGGGGGGAAATCGTTTGTGGGATCTCCACCTCGGAAACTCAACTCGAGATTCTAGCGCCGCGAGGGTTCGGGATGTCCCGCGGCCGAATTCAGTCGATGGCATGTGAGCTGGGACACGTCGTGCGCCCGTTCAGAGCACTCGGTAAACGTCCACCGGGGCCGAGACATTCTTGAGCGAAGCGACCCGAATCTTCTGGAGGCGGACGTCGACCTTGTTGCGTACTGATCCAAGACCGAACCCGTGATGCAGATTCCCCCGGCATCGGCCAGGGGTTCGATTCGGGAGGCGATGTTGACGCCGTCCCCTACGAGGTCATTGCCCTCGCGCACCACGTCGCCCACATGGATGCCAATCCGAATCCGCGCTCGTGTCCGAGGAGTTCGCGGCCGGTTCCACTTCGTCATGGCCGCCTGGATCTCCATCGCGCATCGAACGGACTCGATCGCGCTCGGAAACTCGACCATGAAACCGTCCCCCATGGTCTTGACCTCCCGGCCCCCCCGGGAGGCGAAGATGGGCCGCAAGATAGCTCGGTGTTCTTCCAAGAGCTGCAAGGCGGCGGCTTCGTCCCGCTGAGCCAGCTTCGTGAATCCCACCATGTCGGTAAACATGATCGCGACGAGACGCCGCTCGGCCGAGACCCGCGCGGGCTCGGTCGGCTCCTCGCCCTGAAGACGCATTCGTCGAAGGAGCGACACGAAGCGCGGTTCCGAGCGCAGCCGGTCGAAGCGAGGTTCCACCTTGATCCAAACCAGCCAGCTGGAACGTTCCTCATACGCCCGCTCGAGCCACGTGAGCGCCTCCCTGGTGTCACCCATCCCGGTGTAGACCAGGGCGATCCAGTACGCACGGGAGATATCGTGCCCGCGATCGTTCCAACAGGTCTCCGAGGATCTTCCGGGCGTCAGGCGTCTTCCCGGCGGAGGCCAGGGCATGGGCGAGGACCGCCATGGAGATGGTGCTGCCACCCGAGGCGGCGACTGCGAGCTGGATCTCGGCGATCGCCTCGGTGTACATCCCCTTCTGAAGGGACGGGCGCCCGAACCACAAGTGGGCCGGACCGAACGTGGGGTCGAGCTTGACCGCCCTGCCGTACTGTTCGATCGCCCCGTCGAAATCGCGGGCCAGATAGAGAACGTGACCTAGGCCTGTGTTGACGGCCATCGAGAGGGGGTCGAGTTCAAGGGCCTGCCGCATCTCTGCGATGGCCTCATCGAAACGACCGACCGCTTTCAGGTAGTCCGCATAATACTGGTGCGCGGTCGGATAGCCGGGGTTGAGGGCGATGGCCCGTTGCAACTCCTTCTGCGCCCCGGCCCAGTCGCGTTCGTAGAGAAAACGGACGAATCCGAGCGACGAATGGGCCTCTGCGAGGTGGTCGTCGATCGCCAGTGCCTTCTCGGCCGCCTCCCGAGCTTTGGGAAAGGCTTCGGTCGGGGCGGAATACTCCAGCCATCCGATCTGCGCCCACGCGTCAGCGACCCCGCAGTACGCGAGGGCGAAGGTTCGGTCGATCCCGATCGCCTGGTCGAAGAGGTCGATCGCCTTCCGTAGGCCGACTTCGGTCCGGAGGTTCCATTGGAACCGGCCTTGCAAGTAGAGGTCGAAGGCATTCAGGGCCGGCGTTGACCCGCTTTCGACCTCGGGCTTACCCCGACGTGTGAGCCGAAGCTGGAGGGCCCGGGCAATCCTTTGGGCGATGTCCCCCTGGATCTGAAAGAGGTCCTTGAGCTCGCGGTCGTAGTTCTCGGACCACAGATCATCCTGCGTTTGCGCGTCCACCAGCCGTACCGAGATCCTCAACTTACGACCGGACTTTCGGACGCTCCCTTCCAGGATCGTCCGAACCCCCAATTCGCCAGCGACTTGGGCTACGGTCTTGTCGGTACCTTTGTAGTGCATCGCGGAAGTTCGCGCGATCACTCTCAGGCCCGCGTTCCTCGAGAGGGTAGAAATGAGCTCCTCGGTCATCCCGTCTGCAAAGTACTCGTCCCGGGGATCTGCGCTGATATTCGCGAGCGGGAGAACGGCGAGACGGTGAACCGGGCGTTGTACGGTTGGCATACCTCCCAACCCCGATGTCTTGGACCCTATCGTGCTCTCTCGGTTATCCCCTTTCTTATGGGGCGTTCTCGGTTGCTCGGCCATTGCACTCGGTGGGTACGAATTCGAAAGGTCCCGCATCACGAACGTATTCGGGTCGACTACCTCGCTGAAACTGATATACGTCAGCCGACTGCGGTTTGAAGATCATCCGGAGGGGGACCTCTGGAGAACTCAGAAGGGAACCATGAGAGAAGGGAGAATTGCGAAACACGGGCGACCGTCGCGGCGGGGCGGACTCATCCTTTCGACCGGAATGTTGGGTCTAGTCTCACTGCTACTCCTCGCCGCGCCCATGGCCTCGGCCGCGGGCGCCCAGGCCGTCTTCAAAACACCGTACACGGGAACGCCCCAAGTAGGCACCTTCATGAGTACCTCGGGGTGCGGCGGGACGTTGGCGGTCCCCTCCTGGCCGAACTTCAACTTGACCACCGGCCTTGGAATCGAGTCGGCGAACGCCACGGCGAATCATTGCCCCGATCTGAGCGGCACCGACAGTGCTGGCATCCTCTCCTATCTCGGGTACAACGGCTCGGCGTTCACTCAGACCAAGACCGGGAGCCACAGCGTGATCGCGCAGCTCTCGTTCAGTTGGAAAGCCGTGACCAAGGCCAAAGCTGGTTCGTCAACTCAGTCGGCCGACGCGTCGATCAGCGTCTACGCCATCGTCGAGTTGGTGGACCAGACCAACCAGACGACTCCCGCTACGGGGCTCGTGTTTGTCTTGTCGATGTACGTGACGTCCGGTAGCACCACCTCCTCGAAAACCGGCGTGCTCTTCAACGCCACAAGCAACTCCGCGAAGCTGGTCAAGAACCACCACTACTCGATCGAAGTGATCGTCTACGTCGACGTGTCGGCCTCGGTCACGGCCGTCGGCAAGAGCACCGCGTCGGCGGGGCTCAACCTCGCCACGGGTGGGGACGATTTCAAGCTGGTATCGGTGACGGTAAAGTGAGCTAACACCGAACCGCGGGCGCGGCCGTCGGACCCCGCGTGCGGAAGTCCAACCCCTTCCCGTTCGCTACAGCGAACCCGGGCTGTTCCGCCAGGTAATCGGGGATCCTGCTACCGGCCTCATATTCGCCCGAAACTACCCTCTCGAGGAGACGACCATGCCCAAGAGCATAGCCCAGGACCGCTTCTTTGGACCGGAGACCCTACGCTTCCTGCGCGAACTCTCTCGGAACAACAACCGACCTTGGTTTCAGCAGAACAAGTCTCGCTACGAGGCCGAGGTGCAGGACCCGGCGTTGCGGTTCATCGATGCGATGGGACCCCGCCTCGCCCGTCTGAGCTCCCACGTGGTCGCGGACGCCCGTCCCTTTGGCGGCTCCCTGTCACGGATCTACCGAGACACCCGATTCTCGAAGGACAAGAGCCCCTACAAGACCGCGATCGGGATCCACTTCGCCCACGACGGCGCAACGGGCGACGAAAACCTCCCCGGATTCTTCTTCCACCTGGCTCCGGGGGAGAGCATGGTAGCCTCCGGGATCTGGCACCCCTCGCCTCCGGCGTTGACCAAGATCCGAGACACCATCGTTCGGTCGCCTATGACCTGGGGGAAAGTTCTCGCCCCGGACCTCACCATCGGGGGAGAATCGTACGTTCGAGTGCCGGCAGGGTACGACGGGGCCCATCGCTACGCCGATGACTTGCGCCGGAAGGACTTCTACTCCAGCCGACCGCTCTCGGACGCAGAAGTTTCTAGTCCCAAGTTCGGAGCGGCGTTCGAGCAGGCCTGTCGCACGCTCGACCCTCTGAACAAGTTCCTGGCCGGGGCCATCGGCGTTCCGTGGTAGGCCACTAGCGCCGCGGGGAAGAAGGCCCTGCGGGCGGATCTCGATGGGCTCTACGCCTCCTCGGAGTCCATCCGTGGAGATCCATCCGCACCCGATCTCCTCGGAAGGTCACGGCCTCGATACGCAGGCGCAGGCGCTGTTCCTGGCCGTCTTCCCCGGTCAACGCGATCCGCCCACCAGCAGCCACGACGCGGTGCCACGGCAGCCCCACCCCGCTGTACAGCGCTCGCACCGTGAGGCGCGCCGCGCCCGGAAATCCGGCCGCCTCAGCGACTTGGCCGTACGTGATCACCTTGCCTCGCGGCACACTCGCGATGACACATCGAAACCGGGCGAGCGTGGACATGGCTCAAGCCCCTGGGCCTCACCCAACTTGGGTGTTATGGCGGTTTCACTGAGTCGTGTCGAGGTCCCCGTACGGATTCTGGCCCGGGCACCCCTGAGGGGAAGCCAGCGATCACCTTCACACTCCGAGGACTCGTCCCTTCGAGAGGGCCCGATTCCTTGCGAATCGATGCCCGAGACCACTAGCGCTTCTTCGGTTCTGGCGAGTACCTGTTGAGTCCACGCATCCGACAATTCGTCCCGCCGGGGCTTGTACACGTCCTCGTAGAACCGCTGGCGCGATGCGAGGGTGGCGCGATCGAAGCTGTCGACAATGCGTACTGCCTCGTTCCAGGCCGCCAGAAAGTTCTCCTGGGTTCCGAAGCGAGCCGCCACCTGTCTCTGGAAATCTTCCGCCGTTTGAATCTGGCCGCCGATGGTGAACGTGGGCTTCTTGGACGTCGGGTCCACGTAGGCCTCATCTTCGCCGAGACGGTACACCTCCGGCCCGGGGGCCTTCGTGGCCTTTCCCGGTGCCTCGCCGGCCGAAGGGGCCGGCTTGAATCCTTGCTTGGCGGCGGCGTAGAAGATGGCCCGATTCAACCCCCAAGAGAGGGCGGAATCGTGCGCCAAGCCGAGAGTCTGGGCGCGCACCGCCTGGAGGACCGCCATCACGACAAAGCGGGTGACGCGACCTTGATTCCGTACCATGGAGGTCCCCGCCCAACCTTCCGGGATCGTGGCACGGTACATGCTACCCTGGGATTATTCCTTCCGCGGCTCCGGGAGGTTGGTGGGGCGGAGACCGACCGCAGACCTTCGTGTCCCTCGAGCCCGCCGCAAACGCAGGTCCCATCGTTCACGAAACTCGTAGAGTAGGTAGCCCGTGGAGGCGCTCCAACCGCGTGAAACGAGCTCCGCGACCACTCGGGAAGTCGAGGAGGCCGGGCCGTCGCTCATCGGACCCCTGGTCCGCCGCCGTTCGCCGTTTCGTGACCGAGGATCTCGCCGCTTCCAATATCGGCGAAGGGTGGAAACGTCGAATCCAGTACCAGATCCGACGTACTCCTTCGCTCCTTCGACGAGCTGGCGCAGGTGCGCCTCCCTCGACCCCGACCCGCTTCAGGGCGAAGCACGTCCAGCAGCTCAAGGAAGGCCTGCTGTGGAGCCCGGCAACCTTCGACCTCCATTTCAATGCGCTTCGTCGCTTCCTTCGCTGGGCCCACAACCCGCTCGCGACGGGGCGAGGGGTTTGGGCGGTGCCGGAAGAATCGACGGGGCGAAGGCGGTGGCTGGCGCCAGAACACTTGGTCCGCCTCTACCGAGCCGCCCGAGGGCGAGAGCGGGTCATTCTGGCGTTGGAAGGGTTCAACGGGCTCCGCCGCGTGGAGGTGTTGAGGCTGCGTGCCAAGGACATCGACTTTGGGCGGCAGCGCCTTCACGTTCTCGGGAAGGGACGCCACGGTGGCAAGTGGCGCACCCTACCGATGTTCTCGGAGACCGTGCGCGCATTGCGCTCTCTCCCGGACAAGGAGGGGGAGAACTCGAGGTTGGTCCCCTTGTCCCCTTCCGGGGCCGACCTTGTCCTCCGCCGGGTCGCGACGAGGGCGGGTTTCGTTCGACTTGGACTGCGCGTCTCGCATCACGACCTGCGCAGGACGTTCGGTCGCCTGGCCCACAAAGCGGGTATGGACCTGGTTCAACTGAAGAATCTCTACGGGCACACGTCACTCGATCAGACCGTTCATTACATCGGCCTGGACGAGGACGAGATGCGCTCCGGCCTCGATCGACTGGCGAACTTCATCGAGCCGATGCTGCGAACAAGGGCGACCGTTGGAGATGCTCGGGGGTGACGTCTTCTCGGAATGCGGAACGGCCCCCGCCCACGGCGGGGGGACCGGAGGCCCCTCACCGACATTGTCCAACAAACTTACGTATAGGTAAGTTATTGTGAACAACGAGAGGAGACTCGCTTGCGTGAACTGGAGCTTCCACAACTCCATTGTTACCGTTGTGGCAACACCTGGACCCCCCGAATTCGCATCGTGCGAATCTGCCCTCGTTGCAAGTCGCCTCACTGGGACGAGCCAAGAATCAGCGTTCCGACCGGAGGCGGAGGACTCGGTGTCGAACAGGTCCTCGGTCCGTTTCGAGCGCGGATCGATCGGCTCGCGAAGCGGTATGGGGTCCGCGACATCCGAGTCTTCGGTTCCATCGCACGGGGAGCGGCGACGTCCGAGAGCGACGTCGACCTCCTCGTGGAGTTCGATCGATCCCGAAGGATCCCCTCCAACCTGAGGTCGATCGACCTGGCGCTAGAACTCGAGAAGGTGCTCGGTCGAAGGGTTGACATCGCGACCGAAGAAAGTCTCCACTGGTTCATCCAGCCTCAGGTCGTGACCGAAGCGGTGCCCTTGTGACGACCAAGAAGGGTCGTGACGGGCTCCGGATCGCATCGATGATCGAAGCCGTCGAGGAGGCGAAGCGCGACGCCGCAGGGGGAAAGGAGAGCTTCCTGAGGCACGGAATGCCCCAGAAGGCCGTTCTCCTCGACCTCATTCATCTGACCGAGTCGGCCGACAAGGTATCCCCTGGGCTGAAGACGCTCAACCCACGGATCCCTTGGAAGAGGTTGAACGACCTGCGCAATCGTGGGTTAGTCCATGATTACCTAGAGATCGACCTGGAGGATCTCTGGGGCTTCGTACGAGAAGAGCTCCCGCCCCTTCGACGGCAACTCGACCACGTGCGCTATCCCGACGAGTGACCCCTCGGGCGACATCGCTCAACCGTGGAGCGGGTCAGGGAGCGCCGAGCTCCCATCGCTACGCTTCCTGATCTCGGCCAGAACGGGATCAAGCCTTTCGTTGCTGACGATGAGGTTCCAGGGCTCGAGGGAGAGCAGACGAAGAACCCCGGACTGAAACCACGGATCCTCCGCTAGCCAGGATCGGATACTGGCCTCGGTATCGAAGTTGAGAACCAGGAGAGCTCGGTGAACTCGCCCATCGCCGAGTGGACCACCCAGGATGATCTGGCCGGCGTGCGTGGCCGCATTGATGTACGTGGCGTGCTCGGGCCAGCCCGCTTGGTCGCGCATCGGTCGACCCTCGACCCACGATGGTCCCTGCTCGCTGATTGAGACGAAGTACGCCATGACTTTCCTTGGTGGACCCGCCGGTCGAAGGACCGCTCGTTCAACATGGAGCGGCCCATAAACTTTCTCGAGAATGGGGGTCCGCCCCACTCACGTCTCGCTCCGGCGAAGGAGTCCGATGCATTGACCGGTGGTTGCATTCAGGGATCCACGTGGCTCGGTCCGCGCCCGCCCTCGGCGGTTCGATGACGGATTCCCTCGGAACGGCGCGTAAGGACAGGTCGGGCTCCTCCGGCCGGGGAACGCTTCGGGTGGACGATGCGTAGGGCTCCGAAGATTCCCACAAAGGCTCGAATATCTCGCTCTTCTCGCGACGATGTGACCCCGAGGCCCACTCCAACACCGATTCGACCAGGGACGATGAAGGCGTGGGTCCTCGACCGGTACGGCACCACGGAGGGGCTACAATATCGGGAGGTTCCGTTCCCGGAGTTCCGGGACGATCACGAGGTTCTCGTGCGGGTCCTCGCGACTTCCGTGAACCCGGCGGACCGGCACAGTCTGAAACCACCCTTCATCTTTCGACGAGGGCAGGGATTCCTCAGGCCGAAGTCGGGGCGGATCGGATTGGACTTGGCCGGCCGGGTCGAAGTGGTCGGCAAGGACGTCCAGGGGCTGCACGTCGGCGACGAGGTCTTTGGCGTGGGTCGCGGGGCCTTCGGGGAATACGCCGTCTGCGACCAGATCGAGGTGGCGCCGAAACCGGCCGTGCTGACGTTCGAGCAGGCGGCGGCCGTGCCGATCGCGGCCATTACGGCCCTTCAGGCACTCCGCGACCACGGCAAGGTCCGACCGGGTCAGCGAGTCTTGATCAACGGCGCTTCGGGGGGAGTGGGAACCTTCGCCGTGCAGATCGCCAAAGCCTTGGGAGCCGAGGTGAGTTGCGTCTGCAGCCCCCCGAACGTGGAGTGGAACCGGTCGCTCGGGGTCGCTCGCGTCTTCGACTATTCGAAGGAGGACTTTACCCAAAGCGGTCAACGCTACGACGTCATTTTCGACACCCAGCTCAATCACTCACTGAAGGCGTACCGGAGGGTTCTGAATCCGGGCGGAGTGCTCCTCGTGGTGGGCGGAGGTCCGGGTTCGGTTTCGCGAATCCTCCCCCGCCTGCTCTTGACGATCCTGGGCTCTCGGCTTGTCGGCCCGCGATCGAAGTTCTTCGTCGCACGGGTCAGGACGCCCGACCTGGTCGCTCTCAAGGAGTTGATCGAGGCGGGAAGGGTGACCCCGGCGATCGACCGTCGTTACCCACTGAGCCAGGTCCCGGACGCTCTGCGGTACCTCATCGAAGGACACGCTCGAGGAAAGATCGTCATTACGGGGTAGTCCCCCGTCGCGAAGTCCGTCCGGCTCCCGAACTCACCCTCCGAGCGGTCGAATCCCGCCACCCTCCCTATCATCCTCGCCAAGCTCACCCGAAGGATGGGTCGCCCCCGGAGGGCTTTATCCTCCGGTCCTCATTCACGTCCATGGCCGGCGGCTCGGTCATCGGCTCACCGGTTCGTTCGGCCGTACTTCGGGGGGAAATTCGATGAGCGAGCGGGGAACTTACATCGTCATTGAAGGTATCGACGGCACCGGAAAGACCGAGCTGGCGGCGCGCCTCGTGCCCCCCCTGCTCGGGCGCGGGCACTCCGTATCGAGCTTCCGCGAACCAACCGACAAGTTCCTCCGGCGACAGTTCGCCCGGTTGATCAAGACCGATTCCCTCGCCGCCGCGCTCTGCCTGACGGTGGACCGGGCCATCCGCCGGCCGGAGATCGACCTCGCGTTGGATCAAGGGGACGTGGTCATCCAGGACCGGTCGTTCTACTCGACCTTGGCCTACCAATACCCGGGACTCCCCCCGGAGGAGTGGCGAGAACTCGAGCGCATCGAACAGGCCATCGCCATCGACCCGGACCTGGTCCTGTACCTCGACGCCCCGGTCGACCTCGCCATGAAACGGGTCGAAGGGAGCGGGCAACGGGATGCCTTCGAGGACGAGCCGTACCTCACGAAGGTGAAGCGGAAGTTCGAGCAGATGTTCCAGCCGCCCCGGTGGGTCCGGATCAATGCGACCGGGAGCCTGGATCATAGTCTCGAGCAGTCGATGAACGCCCTCCTGGCGGCCGGGCTTTAGTTCGGCGGCCACCGCGGTCTGCGCCGGATTTCAGGGGCCCGTCCCTCTGTGCGAAAGCCCACGCTACATCGTATCCGATTCGAGGGCCGGGGCTACGTTGGCGCGCGTCGGTTCCGAACGGCCGCTCCTCGATCGAAACGTCCCGAGGGGTTCGACTTCCTAGGTGTCCACCCGGCCCTAATGTTCTGCGGGTGCGAATGCTGCCGCACCGGGCCGCTCGAACACCCACAGCGCCATGTTCTGAACGTGGCGAAAGCCCATCTTGCGATAGACGGGGTAGCCCATCTCTGTGGCCCACAGGTGGGCCGCTCGGGCTCCCCTACGCCGGCCTGCGTGAACCACGGCCCACGTGATCGCCGACCCGATCCCCCGCCCTCGGTACGCCGGAACGGTAGCGATGCCCCAGACTCCCGTGATCCCACCGAACGTGTAGCCGAATCCCGTGGCCACGGGCTCGCCGTCCAGCAGGGCCTCCAGGAAGTCCCAGTTCGGCTCATCGAGAAGGGTGGAGCCGGTCCAGAACTCCGTATGGGGAAGCTCGTTCGCCCGGGAGAATGTCCGGCTGAAGGATTCGAGGGAGGCCCTGTTCTCGACGCGCCGGCAGACCAACCCCTCGAGCGGGGACGCCGGTCGCCCGTGGTCCGACGCGAGGATCATCACCGGTGCGTGCTGCGTGGGACCGAGATGCGCGTCCCGGCACGGTGCCTCCAGGAGGGTTTCCCATGCGGGAGGGCACCCCAACCTCCACCGAGGGGATCGGCGCTCGAAGTAGTTCGCGGCGAGATCGACCAGCCCTTTCGGATCCGACGGTCGGTCGGTGACCCGGACCTCGTTCAGAGCCTCGGTCGGAAGGGGGTAACTGTAAAGGTAGCATCCGTCATGGAGTTCGAGTTCACTTCCGGGTCGTGCGCGGACCATCGACCGCCGGGCCTCGAGGTTCATCCGCTCGCCCGCCTCGAGCAGGTCCTGATCGCTTGGAGTGGGGACGTCGGGCGCCGGTGGCCATGGGATCAGGCCCATCGCCGGGTCGGAACCCGCGCCCGCTTAACTCTCGCTCGCCGACTCGTAGGCTACCGCTGCGACCGGCCCGCTATAGGTAGGTCCGCTCGGTCATGCAATACCAGCGGGAATACTGGGCGACATACGTCATCGGGTTGCCACACTTGGGGCAGTACCGACGACGCCGAGGGCGGAGGGGCTACTGGTGTCCCCCGGCTGGCGCACTGGCCGATCGGCGGGGCCGGGCTACCGGCGGGAGGGGCGGGGGCGGACATCGCGTAGGGTGAGGCGGCCGCCACCTCGTCGCGAGTGTACGGCATCTTTCGAGTGGACCACAGCTGGATGAACGCCACCAGAAGAAGGACGGCCGCGGCGATGGCCAGGTACCAACCCACGTCGGCTCCCCAGCTAATCGTCGATCCGCCGGCGGAGACCGAGCCCCAGAAGGCGGTGCAGGGGTTCGGGCTGTTCCCGCAGCCGGAGCCGCCGAAGCCGGAGGTGCTGTCGGCGTTGAACGCCCCGGGTTGTCCTGAGGGCGAACGAGACCGGGAAGCAGCGCCGCGCCGACCAACGAAATGATGGTGAGAAGCAGGCTGATCATCAGGAACTTTCGGGTCTTGAACGCGGTGAATGTCCCCCCGAAGCTCAAGAGCACGCCGCCGAACCCAGCGACCATCGCCAGGAGACCGACCCCCAGCACCGCCTCGTAGAGCTCCCCCACGTGGACGAGTCCGGAGGAGATGTAGGTGTGTTGCGACGAACTGTTCGTATGGCTCTGAGCGCTGTAGCCCGACCCGGGCTCGAAGCCGATGACGGTGGCGTTTCCGCCGCCACTGACCGAAGCCCCCCACCAGGACACCCCCATCGACACGGCCAGCAGGAGCGACGCCAGGAGCAGAAGAGTGGACGCCGTGAGACGAGTGCCTTTGACGCTCATCTTCGGGCGGGGCGGCCGCAGGTACATTCGTCGGAGGGGACGGTGGAGCGGTCGGCGGTGTCGGGGGCGCGTCGGTCGTCGAGGTTGGTTGGAATCCCATGGTTCCCCGTGTACTCAGGAGTTGAGGGGAGCTTTCGGTTGATGAAGCTGCCGATTCATTCGAGGTGTCACTTCTCGGTCGGATCGCTCGGGCCGGGCCCACCCCGGAAGGGCCGGAATGCCTCTCCCCGATTCCGGGAGCGTCTCAGCCGGGCTTGTGCGCGGTGACGAAGACACACTCGGCCGGAATGGAGAGGCCTTCGGACGTCTTCCATTGCTGAAGGTTGGAGCGCGTTTCTCGCAAGACTTGTTCCTGAATCTCTTTCGTTTCCTCGGACACTGAGTGCCCGATAGGGGTCCCCTTCAGGATCATCTGAAGGTATCGGTCCTCGTTAGCGAGTTGAACCGTGTGGGAAAGCCGCTCCTCGTGAGCTCGCTGAAAGCCGGCCGCCTCGAGGAATCCGACCATCTCGCCGGGCGCTCCGAGCTCGTACGGCGTGGGGATGTACCCGGTCTCATCGGGTTCCGCGTGCTTCAGCATGGGGCCCACGATAGCATGCAGGAGGGGTACTCTGTCTTCGGTGCTCCACACCGAGACCGCCAATCGACCCTTGGGGCGCAGGACCCGAATCGCACATTGGGCCGCCTTGTCGGGGTCGGGGAAGATCTGGAATCCGAAGCTGCTGATTGCGGCATCGAAGTGGCCTTCGTCGAACGTGAGCGCAGAGCAATCCATCACCTGAAACTCGGCGTTGGATATCGAGCGCGCCGCGGCCACTCGACGCGCGATGGAGATCATGTTCTCGGAGAGGTCGACACCGACCACCCGGCCTCCCGCTCCCACCTGCTCCGCAATCGTCAGGGCGGGCTCGCCCGGACCCGTTCCTAGGTCCAGCACTCTTTCTCCTTCCTGCGCCCGAAGCCGGGCGACGAGGTCCGCTCGGAACGGCTCCAAGTTCCGCAGGAGGTCGAGATACGCTTCGGCGCTCTCGTTCCAGGTGGTCCGGGTGTATTCCCGATACGTACTCGTCGGTGTACTTCCAGGTCATCGGACCCCGGACCAGAGTCAGCCGTCATCCCTCTTGATGGTTCGCAATCGAGAGTGGATCCGGACTTCCCCCGGGGTGCAAATGACCCTGCCCACTCCCGGGCCCCTGGGGATACCCCCGTTCGGACCCGACCGGATCTTCGGATCGGCCGGTTCACGCCGATCGGGACTTCTCCAGAATGAGGTCGAAGAAGTGCCAGTGCTTCGGTCCGGCGAACGACCGCCCCTCTTCCACCGTTTCCCGCAGCATCTCGATCCGAAACCCTCGCGCGAGCGCGCGCACCTGACGCAGGGAGTGGAAGGTCATGGGACGCTCTCCGGCCCACTCGTCCCGGTCGCCGAACAGCTGGCCGGCAAAGTGGCCGCCGGGAACCAGGGCTCGACGGATCGTGGCCCAGAGGCGAGGGAACTCCTCGGGCGCGCAGAACGGGAGCGAGAAACTGGCGTAGATCAAGTCCGTCTGGGGGAGCGAGAGTCCCTCCATCGGGGCGGCTTGCAGGGTGAGCGATTTTCGCTGGCGCGGGGGGACCCGGCGGGACAGGAAGTCCAACGCGGTGCGCTCCTGGTCGATCGCCAGGACCTGCCAACCCCGTCGGAGCAGTTCTAACGTGTCCGTGCCCGCCCCGAACCCGATCTCGATGGCCGAGCGCTTCCTTCGAACCCTTCTCTCCCAGTCGATGTGGTCCAACGTGCGAACGAGCAGCTCGCGCGGCGGGCGGCTCGCGGTCCAACGATAGTCGGAGATCCATTTCCCCGACTTCGCCGGTGTTCTCGCCTTTGCCAAAGCGATTCGCTCAGCTCCTCGGCCTAGTTCAGTCTAGGGGAGAGGCTCGGGACGGGTGTCCTCGTCCGTCGCGAGTCTACACTTCCACGGTTCGCGGAGGAGGACTCCCCGCCTGCTTGGCCCGTACCGACCACATCAACGGGATGAGGCCCTCCTCCTCGTCAAAGTGCCAGTACCCTTCGACGGTCTTCCGTCATGGCCGGGAACCGGTGCCAGAACGTGAAAGGGAACTCCCGGACTGCCTCGATCTCGAGCCCATGTCGGATCAGCGAGTTGAGGACCTGGGACACGGGATGGATCCAAGAGTACGTCACCCGATGCCGCATCTTCGAGCTGGTCGCGTACGTGCCATCGGTACTCCTCTCGGAGAGCTCCGGAAGTGAAGTAGGGGATCTTCGGCTCGAGGGGGTCGACCGGCGGGTCGTTCGGAAATATCTCCACGAGCGGGTGGTCTTCGAGGAGGAAGAACCGTCCAGCCGGGTCTCAGGAAGTGCGAAATCGTCCGGGCCCACTGATCCATGTCGGGGAGCCAACAGAGGGCCCCCTTCGCGGTGTAGACGATGTCAAATTGCCCTCCGAGGACCGCCGGAAGGTCGTAGACGTTCGAGCGTACGAATCGGGCCGGAAGGTTCGCTTGCCGAGCGAGCCGTCGGGCGGCCCGGATGGCGGGGAGTGAAAAATCCACTCCCGTGACGCGGGCCCCTCACCGGGCCCAGGATAGGGTATCCAGGCCGAAGTGACACTGCAGGTGGAGTAGGGATTTCCCCCGAACCGAACCCACTCCCTCGACCTCCACCGAATTCAGGGTCGTCTTCCCTCGGAGGAACGACGGCACGTCGTGACGAGGGAGAGGCGACGTGCAGCGGGACGCTCTCGTCCCACTTGCGTCGGTTGACCCCCATATCCCGGCGGTCGGGCTTCTGCACGGGCACCCGACCAGGCTCCCAGAACATAACGGGACGCCCGAGAGCCCGACCTCATCGGATCCGGTCCAGCGGGTCTCGGAATTCGATCCCGAGCCCCCGTGGGACACAACGCCCGCGACCAAACGCCTTAACGACCGAGGCGAGTGCGACGGCCTGTGATCCCTCGCTCGCGCGCGATGATGGCGGTGAGCATGGTCTATGCTTCGACCACGATCATCTGGGCCTCGGTACGCCCTACTGTTCGTGGTCCTTCCCTTTCGTTTCGAAGACCTCGGATTCTCGGTCGTCCAGTATGGGATTGCCATCGGCATTTTCGCGCTCGGGATGCTGTCCACGGAGGCCGTCTGGGGGGTCCTGGCGTTCCGACTGGCCAATCCTCGGATGATCATCCTTCTCGGGGCCGTGGTCACGCTGATCTACGTCGGGATCGGTTTCTCCACGTCGTACCTCCTCCTGGCGATCCTCCTGGGGTCGCTCGGTGCCGTCATGATCTTCCAGGCCCCGCTGACGCGGTGGGTGGCCCTGACCGCCATGGGTCCGGGGACAGGGGGACGGGGTGCCGGGATCTACGGGATCTTCTCCGGGGCCGGATTGGTCCTGGGAACGGCCGTCGGTCCGCTCCTCTTGGGAGCGGTGGGATTCTCGACCCTCGCTCTCCTGGCCGGCGCGGTCTGGGCCCTGGGCGTCGGCGTGACGGTCATCCTGCCCTGGAGTCAGGTGAGCCTCCCTTCATGGCAACCCGGGTTTGTCCGGCATGTCCGCGACGTATTCTCCTCACCGTTCGCTCTCGTAACCGGCCTCGTGGTCCTCGCGTTCATCGCGAAAGCCCTCGTCCTCAGTTTCCTCCAGTACTACTCGGTGGACCTCTTCCACGGAACACCGTCCGACGCCGGCTTCGTCATCGGCGTGGCCCAGGCCACCAGTCTCGTGGCCGGTGCCGCCCTCGGGGTCGTGGTCGACCGGTGGGGCGCGGGACGCTCCACGCCGTTCGGGTTCGTGCTCGTGACCCTCGGGGCGGTCGGAACGTTGTTCTCGGTGACCTACGGAGAGATGGTAGGCGCGACGGCCGTCCTGTCGGTCGGGCTGGGCTGGCTGGCCGCGAGCCTCCTGCCGCTGGCGCTCGGTCCGATCCCGCCCCGCCTCCAAGGAACGGCGGTCGGAGTGTTTGGAACGTTCGAGGATCTGGGTCTCCTCGTCGGTCCGATCCTGATCGGGGCAGTGTACACGTGCGTACGGGGCCCGCAGCATCTTCGTCACGGTAGGCGCGCTCGCCCTGGTGGGAGTCCTGCTTTCCCTTCTCGTCCGACAGGTCCTCTTGAGCCACCCATCCCGCGCGCCAACCCCGGCGCCTCTCGAGTCCTGACGGGGCGCTCCGAGCCGACCGAGCCGCCTTCGCGCGCCCAATCCCGACCGCAGGGGGGCGGCGTACTCGGAGAGTTTAACAACGCCCGCGCACCTCCGGGCCTGTGAGCGAAGTCATCACCGGACTGCACGCCGTGACCCTCCACATCCGGGACGTACAGAAAGCCCGAACGTTCTACCGGGACGTCCTCGGATTGAAGGAGCTCAGTTTCGACGAGAAGGCGAATCGGGCGGTCTACGCCCTGCCGGGGACCTCCACCCTCCTGTCGATGCACCTCCAGGCTCCGGGGGAGGAAGGACGCGACCCCGGGACGGTCTCCGGCGTCATCTTCCACCACCCCGACCCCGCCGCGGCGTGCGAGGAAATCAAGCGACGTGGTGGCACCGTGACGGGGGAGGCGAAGGTCATCGAGTTCCCCGGCGGGAAGTTCACTCGTGCGGTGTTCGCCGACCCGGACGGGAACGAGTTCGTGCTCTCGAACCGCACCGACTAGTCTCGCTCGACGGGGATTCCCCGGCGCGGGGACGACCCTACCTTCGGCGGTCCGCGCGCCGCTCTAATACATCGCGATCCATCGTCCCGGATACCATGGGATGGGGAGGGATCGCGAACCTTCCGCCCGATTTCGATGTCTTCGGCGGGAAGCGAGGCCCGCCGAACATCGTAGACGAGGCCGCTCGAGGTCAGGTCAAAGGGTTGAATCGGTCCCGCGAAGGGTTGTTCGCGGACCTGCGGCGCAACCTGCTCCACCGGGACTACGCGCGCTACTTCGAGTCGTGCGTGGTCTGCGCGAGCGTGCTGGCCGAGATCGACGGCGGAAAGGTACCACTCCGGAGATCTTGCGGGATATCGTCGAGCCGGCGCTCGCGACGGCCATCGAACAGATGGAGTCGATCCAGAACGATACGGTGCAGAGCCGCGCGGCGAAGCGCAAGATGCCGTACGAACCCCAGCCCTCGCTCGACCAGCTCCACCTCAAGGCTCGACCGATCGCGCTCGCCTATCCGGACGCCGCGGGGTCGAAGCGGCTGGACGCCAAGTACCGTGAGATCTCGGACGCGGTCCGAGCTCTGCTCGGCCCCTAGGGTCGGGGCGGGATACACCGACGGAGTTCGGCGTCGGTCCGGAGGGGCTCCGACGGACCGTTGGGCTGAAGAATCAGCCGTCGATGGGGTCGCGCGGACGGACCCGATGGAATTCCCCAAACCGACGGCCGGGACTGTGAAGCTGTTCGAGGAGCTCACCCCGACGGCGCCCGGCGTGGTCGCGAAGAAGATGTTCGGTCAGCCGGCGGCCTTCCTCAACGGCAACATGTTCTTCGGCGTCTTTGGGGAGGAGGTCTTCGTACGGTTGTCGGAGGCCGACCGGACCGAGGCGCTGCAAGCGCCCGGATTCCACTTGTTCGAGCCGATGCCCGGTCGGCCGATGAGCGAGTACGTCGCGCTTCCTCGGGCAGTTCTGGCCAACCGCGCCGCGGCTCGGAAGTGGCTGGCTCGTTCTGTGGATTACGCCTCCCACCTCCCGGCGAAGAAGCCGAAGGCCAAAGGGCGTTAGACCGCCCTTCCGCGTGGGAACTCTCCGCGCGCCGCGGCCGCCCTACTTCCGCAGCCTTTTCCGATGGGCTCGCGCCCGGGACGGTCGACCGGCCAGTCCGCAGTGCCGGGCGAGCCGTCGGTGCTCGGCCGGGCTGATCCACTCGACCTTGAGATAATCGATGAGCTCACGGGTCGTCATCCCGAGGCGCTGCCCCTCCTTCACGGTGAGCCGGTAGGCCTCGATCTCCGAGGGCGCGTCGACGTAGCTCAGCTTGGGGTAGAAGAGCGGGCGCCCCTTACGGAACTGCCGCACGTGGCACAGCTCGTGGACGACGTCGAGGTACACCGTCCGGAACTCACTGTCGCTCAGGTGGTGAGTGCTGACGAGGAGGTGCCCGTCCACGTCGCTGGTCCCCATGTACCCGAACCGTGCGGAGAAGAACTCGACCTTGAGGGAACGGAGGACGCGTCCCGTCTGGGGGCCGAACAGCGCCCGGACGGTCGGTACGGTTTCGAAGCCGTGGAAGAACTTCGTGAAGGGGTGGAGCTTCGTCGGGGCCTTGCGTTCGATACGGACATTCAGGGCACTTTCGACTGCCATCGGACGACACCTGGGGTGGGGTGAGTCCCCTGCGGTCTAAGCGACTTCGGTCCCGGCTGGCTCGCCGCCCCGCTCATCCTCCCGGCGGCGTCCCGCCAGACGGAGGTAGAGCACCTCCCCGCCGCGTACGGTGGCCCGGACCCGCGCGAACGCGAGGAGGTCCTCCCATGGGTCTCCTTCGAGGAGCGTCAGGTCGGCGCGCGCTCCCACGGCGAGCGTCCCCACCTCATTCCCTATCCCGAACCGTGAAGCGGGGGCCGAGGTCAGCATCTTCAGGACCGACGGGGCATCGAGGCCGCATCGCTGGAGGCCTTGGAACTCCCCCTCGGTCGAATGATCGGTCAGGTAGCCGACGTCCGTCCCGAAGAGCAGCTGGCCGCCCAGGGCCCGGAACCGGCGGACCACCCCGTAGATGGGCTCGAGGTACCCCGCTTCCGACGTCACCGTGTCCGAGAACATCTTCAGGGTCGGGATCATCGACATCCCGCCTTCGACCATCTGCTGTACGACCCATCGGTCGATCCCCTCCGTCGTGTCGGGCGGGTGGGCGAGCACATCGACTCCCGACCGGATCGCGATCCGCGTCCCCTCGAGGTTCGAGGGATGGCTGAAGACGAGCCGACCGCGGGCGTGGGCGACGTTCACCGCGGCCCGAGCGATTGGCTCGGGCATCGGTTTCACCATCCCGCGCTCGACGTACGAGCCGGTGAAGAGCTTGACAAGGTCGGTCCCCCGAGCCAGGTTCTTCCCGGACCAACCGTTCGGCGGCCGCGGGCGCCCTCGGCTGGGGAATGAGGATCCGCAACCAGAACGGAAGGTCACGTCGGAGGTAGTAGGGAATCCCCTTCGGAGGGAAGAGTCCCGACCCCGACGTATAGATCGACGGCCCCGTTACTTCCGATGCTTGGATCCGCCGACGTAGCGGGAGCGTGATCCGGGGATCCGAGCCCGTGTCCACCACGGTGGTGAACCCCCGGCTCGTGAACATCTCTTGGAGCTGGGCGTTCAGGATAGCGGCGGACTTGCGGCCGGCCGACCTCCACATGCGTTCGGTGAAGTGGACGTGCGTGTTCCAGAATCCGGCGGTGAGGACGCACCCTCCTGCAGCGATCTCGTGGGCCCCCGGAGGAACCGGGACCGATTCGCCGAGCGCCGCAATGCGACCGTTTTGCGCGACGAGGGAGCCGTGCTCGATCGGTGGCGCAGTCGGGGGAGCGATAGATCCGGACGTTCCGGATCACCAGCGCGGCTTCCTTCATCGCTGCGAAGGCGACGGGCCCCGTGGTGCGCAGCTCCTGTCAGTTCGGCCGGGGTCGACGGGCGGCGGCGAAGCGACCACCGGTTCGGGAGGCGGAGTCGAGGCTACGGCCGGCGCCTCCGCATCCACGCAGTCCGTCTCTTCGTCCGTGGGGTACCCTGCCACGGGGCCGGAATCAGGTCGGGGACTTTACGCTGGCGAGGTCCGGCGATCCCCCCGTTCAGGCGGTGGCCTTCGGCGCGGAGGCGGTGGGCGGGGGAGGCACCTCGCCGGGCCGGGTCTCCTGGAGGAACTCCTTCTCCTCCCACATGTCGTACGCGGTGGCGGTCGAGGCCATCTGGGTGATGATCCCGAATGCGGTCAGGACGTGGAGGAGGACGAGCCCGTTCCAGAACGTCAACCCGAAGAGGATCGGCCAGCCGGCCCCCACGTTGAAGAAGATGGGGGGCCCCAGGATCGCCATGAGGATCGAGAGGGAGAAGGTCGCGGAGGCGATCCTCTTGATGCGTCCGGGGGCCGTGGTGGCCCTCAGGGCCGTACGGTTGTAGTCCGCGAGCAGCACGATCGCGAGGCCGAGCACGGCGTGGAAGTAGACCAGGAGGGACTGCCCCACCGGGATCATCGCGAGGATGAACTCGAGCAGGACCACCCAGATCGCGAGGTACAGGACACCCCACAGCCGCACGGACGCGCCTCGTGGGCGGTTGGGCGAGGGGGGGTCTTAGGTTTCCGTGGAACCGAGTTCACGGGACGGACCCGGCCCCCCCGACGCGGACGACCTCGCCGGGCGCGGCCGAGGGAGGGCCGGCCGTGCGGGCCACGATCTCTCCCGGATGACGCCACCAGTAGACGAGGATCGCGCCGACCACGACCGCCCGGAGGTAGATCGAGAGGCCCATCATCCACGAGGGGACGGCGATGCTGAAATTGCCCCCCTCGAAGTAGGTCACGATCGTGGACCCTCGCAGTCCGAGCTGGCCGGTGATCCAAGGTCCGAGCGGCTCGTGGAACCCGAAGATCAGATTCCCGATGAAGTAGTACCCGACATCGTTGAAGAGCGACACGAGGAGGCCCAAGCTGGTCGCGAGCGGCCACGACGACCATCCCTCGAACACGATCAACACGCCGAACGGCGCCATGTACGTCAGGATCAGCCAGATCCCGTACCGCCGGGACGGTCTTGCCGAAGAGGTCGATCCAGTTGATGAGGATCAGTCCATAGAACGCCGCGAACAGGATGAGTTTGAGCAGCACGAACTGGCGCGGGTCGGTCGGACGGAGCCCCGCCACCACGGTCTCGATTCCGCCGATGAGGAGGATCACGCCGACGAGGATCGCGAACGCGGCGATCGCGAACCCGTAGAACACCAGCGACGCCCCCACCAGGACGACGCTCAGTGCGCCGGTGCCGAACGAGGAGCCCCGCACCCAGCGCGGCAGGGTCAGTCCGCCGGAATGGAGGATTCGGGCGAGGCCTTGCGAGACGAGCGCCAGGGCGAGCACGAACACGACGAGCTGTACCCCGAGGTTGGAATCGAGGCCGGCGAAGGTCGACAGGGCGATCGCGAAGAGCCCGACCCCCACCACGCCCCACGGAACGACCAGGCGGCGGCCCAGACTTCCGAGACCCCGTCGACCTGATTCGTCAGTCGGGGGAGAGGAGGCGTCCTCCGGCCAGGACGGTCTGCGCGGAGAGGCAACCCACGGCGGCGGCGAGCAACGCCACGAGCCCACCGAGGGAGACCTGGGGCTGAGCGAGGACGTAGATTGCGAGGCCGGCCGACGCGAGGCCGAGCAGGACTTGGGCGAGGCGGCCGAGATCGTCCCGGAGCTTCCGTTCCTTAGGGGACAGCTCCCGCATCGAGAACTCGGACCCTCGACGCGGTCCCCGGGAGGAAGGGTTCTCGGGCCGCGGTGGTCCGTTCGGGTCCCCTTCGTCGGCCCACTGGTCGTCCCGCGTCAACTCACCCCGTCCGGAGCGGGAAGTGGAAGGGTTACCTGAATCTTAGGGGTTGCTCCGAGAAGAGCGGCCGGAAGTCGGGGCCCCGATCGGACCGCGGAAAAGGTACTGAGAAGGGGTTGGGCACCGGTCCGCGGACGCGGGAGGGGCCCCCTCCCGCGCGCCCGTTCCTTAGGCGGCGGCCGGGGCGGTCAGCTCGACCATCTTGATCGGCTTGCTCGGAGGTTGGAACTCCGCGATCCACGCCCACTTCGGGAACTTCCTCTCGATCAGGGAGTCGACGCTCCACTTGCTCGGTCCGTAGGTCGCGTTGATCAAGATGAGCGACAGGAACAGCAGGGCGTACATCGCTCCCGTCCCGATGTCGGTAGATCCCGGGCCGTACGGTCCGCCGAACCCCTCGGGGACCGCCCAGATGAACAGACTGAGGACCGCCCCGCCGACGTAGGCGACCTTTCGCATGACCCCGAAGATGAGCGCGAGGCCGAGCGCGAGTTCGAGCGACCCGACCAGGTAGACCCAGAAGGCGGCATTTCCGTTCACCGCGTTCGCCCAGAAGGTGAACCATCCCTGCATCCACGCGGGCTGACCGTCCCCGGAAATGCTCCCGGCGAATGCGTCCACGAACCCGGCCGCAAACTTCAGCGTGCCGTCGATGAACCAGATCACCCCGAAGAGGACCCGGAAGAGCGTCTTCAGCAGCTGGGCGTTTCTCGGCCACCATCCCTGGACCATCACCGTTGTTGCCGCGTTGTCGACCATTCTCGGGACCTTGGGCCCGCCACCAGGGTGGGGTACTTGAACGAGCGGTGAACTGGAGTTGATGGCTCCGGCCGCCGGGACCGAACTAGTACCCGCGGAACACCTCGTAATCGATGTCGTCCTCAGGAACGCCGAGATCTCCGCCCAACATCGCAACGACCTCGCCGACCATTCCGGCAAGGCCGGCGACATAGAACTTGGGCCGTTCCAGTGAGCGGGCGGTCTCCCGCACCCACTCCGCGTCTATCCGACCGACTCTCCCGACCCATGTCTCGGTGGACTCGGTCGGCCGCGTGACCGTGTACTGGATGCGTACGTGGGGGGAAGCGTGCGCCATCTGGTCGAGCTCCGACCGGAAGACGAGCTCCTCCGGGACGCGGGCCGAGTAGAGGAGGCGCTTCTCGGCCGTGCTCCCGGTGTCCGCAGCGAACCGGAGCATGCCTCGGAACGGTGAGATCCCGACGCCCCCTGCGAGGAAGACGCTCGACCGCGATCCGTCGAAGAGGAAGGCGCCGAGCGGCCCGAACACCTCGGCCGTGTCCCCCGGGCGTAGGTGAGACAGCGCCTGCTTGAAGGGCGTGTCCGTGATCTTGCACGTGACGGCGAGGTGGTCTCGCTCGGATGGGCTCGAGGAGAGCGAGAAGGTGCGGACCGCGCCCCAGGGATCCTCCACCCCTGGGAGCGCGAGGCGAACGGCTTGGTTGGAAAGATACTGAAAGGCCGACCCCCGGGTCGAGAAGAGGAACGTCATCACGGTCGGGGACTCCCGGCGGCTCTCGAGGAGGGGCAGGACGACCCGCCGCGGCGGAGGCAGCACCGGGGGCGCGCCCGGGATCGGTTGCACGATCGACTCGACCGCCCGGGACCTATAATGACTCGGTCGCACGAAATCACATCACACGGAACGCCGGACCGACCGCCACCACCCCGGGCCGTTGAGCGGGAGCGGGCGCCCCAGGCGATCGGCCGGGCCGGGTCGGTGACGACTCCAGGAAGCGACGTGCCTCGCGGGCGGTCCGATGCGCCATCGCCATGATGGTGATCATGGGATTCACCCCGGGCGCGCTCGGGAAGACCGACGCGTCCGCGACGAAAACTCCTTCGGTCCCGTCGAGCGCACCGCTCGGACGAACGGCAGCCCGTCTCGGGTCGGACCCCATCGGGCACGACCCCATCAGGTGGGCGCTGAACAGCATCGTGCGATTCGGAGTGACCCCATGCCGTCGGATCTCCTCCACCAGGCCATCCACCTCACGCGCCGCGAAGGTCCCGCTCGCTGCGTCGAAACCGCTCCCGCCACTCTGCAGCGGGACGAGACGAGACGCCCCGGCGGCCGCGACGATCCGCGCGGCTTCCCCCAGCCCATTGGCGAGGGTCGCCCGGTCGGTCGAACCGAGGTCGTACCGGACGAACCGGGTCGCCGTGCCCGTCGAGGTCGACCGACCCTTCACCGCGTTCGCGCACGAGAACGATCGTCGCGGTCGACCGGCGGTAGTCCTCGTGCATCCAGCGTTTGTGCGTGCGTCCGTCGACCCAGGGGAGGCTCAGGGCGACGAGCCCGGGATGCGCCGGAGCCGCCTCGATCCAGAACCCGTGACCCGACCCCTCGAGGTCGAGGAACCGGGTCACCGCGATCGTCTGGGGGGGTCCCTTCCAGGGTTCGTGGGCGGACGCGAAGACCCCCGCGAGCGCCACGGTCGGGTGGAGTCGAAGTCCCCGCCCCACCCGGGCGTTCCCGAGGTGCGAGGCCTTCAGGAGGGCCGGCGGTCGAGATCGCGCCGGCCGCCAGGACCACGCACCGTGCCCGCAGATGAACGGGGAACTCCCGACCATCCTCGGCGCGGTTCCGTCCGAGGACCCCGCGTACCCGGCCCCGTCGTGCTCGATCTGCCCGACGGTCGTCCGGAAAAGGAAGCGCGCTCCGGCCGCCTGGGCGCGGGGCAGGTAGTTCAGGATCGTCGAGCGCTTCGCCGAGTACCGGCAGCCGTACCCGCAGAAATCGCAACGTCCCTGGCATCCCACGGCATTTCGCTCGATCCGGTGGAAGTCCGTCCCTTCCCGGTACCCGAGCGCGGTGCAGCCCCGATAGAGGATTTCGTTGTTCGCGTTCAGGGGACTTTCGCCGGAGTTGACCTCGAGGTCCCGCCACACCCGATCGACGTCGGCCGCGAACTCGGGGCCCGTAAGGCCCGGGATCCCGTACGTGTCCTGCCATTCCCGAAGGACTGGGGTTGGAGGGCGTAAGCAGGTCGACCAGTTGACCAACGTGCCGCCCCCCCCGCCGCGCCCCGCCAAGAGAAGGAACGCCACGTCGCGCGTGGTGAACGTGCCCGACCCCGCGTACACCCGCAGGGTCATGTCGAACTCGCTGGGGCGGAGGGTCGCCGCCGTCTCGTACGGTCCGGCCTCGACGACGAGGACCGATGCGCCGGATTCGGCCAGGTCGGACGCGGCCACGCTTCCTCCGGCTCCGGAGCCGATGACCACGCAATCGACGCTGAGGTCGATGGGTCCGGTGGGCTGGAGGGAGCGCAGAGCGAGATCCGCCGGCGGTGGAGGGGCGGGGTCGGTCGGCGGTCCCGGGTATCCGATCGACGGCCAATTCGGATTGGCCGAGTCCTGAGGTCCCGGGACCGCGTAGAAGAGGGAGGTGGCGAGCCGCTTCACGGCCTGGAACCCGGCCCGCTTGAGGCCGAGTCGGCTGTCGCGCCAGTTCCGAAGGTACGCTTCACGACGGACGGCGCTGGCCGAGGAGAACCGGATCGGGCCCCCCGACAGCACGAGGTTCATGGCGCGCGAATCGAAGACGTGCAGCAACTGGCGGAACGCGCGGCGTTGCTCCTCGGTGTAAGCTCGGACGAACAGCGACTCGATCTGCGCCGGGATCCCGAGATCCCCGGCGGACCGGCGATAGAATTCGGGGTCGTCGACGGCGGGGTCCGTGATGCCGGGGATCAGGGTATCGCACACCGCGGTCAGGGTGACCCGTTCGGCTTCGGTAAGGCCGGAGGAGGAGGCCGACGTGGGCGTGGCCATTGCAGGCCGGAACCGGAGATAAGCGTTCGTTCGCGACTCTCGACCGGTCCCCCAACGCACCACGTCGATCCGGGTCTCGAAAGGCGGATATCGTTCCGCGCGGTCTTCCCGCGGGACGCGGGGACGGCCTTCCGGGCCGGATCGCCCCGTATCGATCGCAGATGCAGAAGACCCCCGACCCGACCGAACTGACACCGCCCGGCGTGGAGGCCGAACGGGCCCCGGTGACGAGCCTCCTCTGGCGATTTCCGTTGAACCGGAGCGCCTTCGACGACCCCCGCCTCGAGTGGCGGAGGGTGTTCGCGGAGACCTTCGGGACGTTCTTCCTCGTCGTCGTCGCCGCGGGAGCGCCGGTCGTCTCCGCGGTCAGTCACGGGGCCGTGGGACGCGTCGAGGCCGTCGTGGCGCCCGGCCTCATGGTGATGGCCATCATCCTGTTCATGGGCGGGGTCTCGGGTGCCCATCTCAATCCCGCCGTCACGATCGCGTTCGCCGCCCGCGGTGACTTCCCATGGCGACGAGTTCCGGGGTACATCGTGGCGCAGCTCCTCGGCGCCGCCCTCGCGTGCGGGTTCCTACTCCTCGTGTTCGGCCAGGTCGGGATGCTGGGAGCGACCGAACCGGGCCCCGGGATCTCGGACCTCCAGGCGCTCGTCCTGGAGCTCGTGCTGACGCTAGGCCTCGTGAGCACGATCCTCGGCACCGCCTCGAAGGCACAGAACGTGGGCCCGATCGCGGCCCTCGCGGTGGGGGCGTACATCGCGCTCGCGGGTCTCTGGGCGAGCCCGATCAGCGGCGCCTCGATGAACCCGGCCCGGTCGTTCGGACCCGACCTCGCGCTCTTCAACTTCGCCCACTTCGGGATCTACCTCGTCGGCCCGATCGCGGGAGGACTGTTGGCGGTGGCCGTGGCCTACGTGCTCCGGGGGCCGGGCGGGGACCTGCCCGCCGTGCAAGCGGCTCAGGGCCGGCTCGAGGAGTTCCTTCCGCTGCCTCCCAAACCCGGGCCCCCCGAGGAGCTCGAGGACGTCGGGAGATCCCCCTCGGGTCCCTGAGGAAACGGGGGACGCCGCACCAGTCGGGGGAGACCACTCGTCCACCCGACCGCTACCGGACCCGAGCAGCGCGGAGCTGGGGCGGGAGCGGTGGGTATCTCATGTGGAATCCTTCGAGCGTGTCCACGATCCGCTCTGAAACGAACAGGTCCCGGAACCATTTCCGGTTCGACGGCACCACGTACCAGGGAGCCCAGGAGGTGCTCGTCTTGGAGAGGACCTCGTCGTAGGCTCGCTGGTAGGCGGGCCACTTCTGGCGCTCCAAGAGGTCCCCCTCCCCGAACTTCCAGTGCTTGGCGGAGTCGGCCAACCGCTCCTCCAGCCGCCGTTTTTGCTCGCTGCGACTGATGTGGAGGAAGAACTTGAGGACGGTCGTCCCCTCCTCGGTGAGCGTCCGCTCGAACTCGTTGATCTCCCGATACCGTCGCTCCCAGACCGCCTTCGGGATGAGGCCATGGACGCGTGGGACCAGGACGTCCTCGTAGTGGCTCCGGTTGAACAGGACCATCTCGCCCCGGCACGGGGTCTGTTCGTGGACCCGCCAGAGGAAGTCGTGGGCCCGCTCGCTCGGGGTCGGGATCTTGAACGATGCGACGTGAACGCCCTGCGGGTTGACGCCCGCGAACACCCGCCGGATCGTTCCGTCCTTCCCCGCGGAGTCCATCCCCTGGAGGACGACCAGCACGGCGTGCTTCCGCTCCGCGTAGAGGAGCTCCTGAAGTTTCTCCAACCGGACCGTGAGCTTGGTGAGCTCCCGGTGCCCGTCGTCCTTGACGCCCTCGAACCCGGGCGTGCTGTCCGGATCCACTCGCGCGAGGCGTACCCGCTCCCCCGGCCGGACCTTGCACTGCCTCATGGAGACCGGGCCACCCTCGGCCGGGCTGGCGGAGGGCCGCGCCGAGTTCGGGGAGAGGGCCTCGCGCCGAAGTAGCTATCGGAGCCGCGACCTCCCTCCCCCGTCGGGTCTATCTGCTGACTCGCCTCCCGCCGCGAGGTGATCCCCGGTGGACAGGGGCCTGTTTGCGGTCCGGCCGTTCGTCGCGACCGACTACGAGGCGGAGGCCCGGCTCGACGCACAGACCGACCCCGGCTTCACCCGAACGGCCGAGGAGATACGACACTGGCAGGAAAGCGAGTCCGCGATTCCCGGCCACCATCGCTCGATGCTCGTCGCGGAGGAACGCCGCTCCGGAGCGGTCGTCGCCTACGGGGAGCTCGCGCACACCTCGTTCGACTTCCATCCCCAGAAGTACTGGATCGCAGCGGTGGTCGACCCGGCCTTCTGGGGGAGGGGAATCGGCTCGGCGCTCTACGGGACCCTCGAGAGCGAGGCGGTCGCGCGGCGGGCACTCTGTCTCTGGAGCAGCGTCCGGGAGGACGATGTCCCCGCCGTCCGGTTCTTCGAGCGGCACGGGTTCCGGACCGTTCGGAAGACCTGGCGGTCCCGACTCGACCTCGCCACGTACAACCCCTCGGCCCTCCCGGACCGCTCGAAGGAGTTGGCCGAGGCGGGGATCCGGTTCACGACGCTCGCAGCCGAGGGAAGCGATCGGCCCGACGTTCGGCGTCGGACCTACGAGCTCAGTCGGGCCGCGTCCAAGGACGTGCCGCGATTGGGAGAGTACACCCCCATCTCCTTCGAGCAGTTCGTCCAGATCGAGATCGAAACGCCCGCGGCCCTTCCGGAGGCGTTCTTCCTCGCCGCACACGGCGACCGCTACGTCGGACACACGACCCTCCAACGCGAGCTCCTGCGGCCGGACTCCCTGCACGTGGGGTTCACCGGGACCCATCCCGATTTCCGGGGCCGCGGGATCGCGTCGGAGCTGAAGCGGACGGCGGTCGAGTACGCTCGAGGACGAGGCGCGCGGTACCTCGTGACGTACAACGACTCGCTCAACCGGCCGATGTGGGCCATCAACGAGAAGCTGGGGTTCCGGAGGCAGGTCACCTGGCTGATGGGCGAGAAGGCGCTCGGCCCGGTCGGCGCGCCATTATAGACGTCTCGGAGTTTGTCCGCCCATGCGGAGCCCCGGCCCGGACCCGCTCGAGTTCTACGGTGTCCGATTGCTCGTCCGCGACTTCGCCCGGTCGTGGCGGTTCTACCGGGACGTGCTCGGCCTCACCCCGCAGAAGGGTCACGGCGAGCCCCCGTACGGCGAGTTCGTCCAGAAGAGCCGGTCCATGGTCTCGCTCTTCGACCGGAAGTTGATGGCGAAGGCGGTCGGCCTCGCCCCGGGTCGCTACGCTCCCACCGCGGTGGGCCGTACGGCGCTCGTCTTCGAGGTGATGGACGTCGATGCGGTCGCTCGCCGGGTGCGTCGGCAGAAGGTCCGGCTGCTGAAGGGGCCGACGGATCGCCCCGAGTGGGGGCTCCGCACGATCCACGTGCGAGACCCTGACGGGTACCTCATCGAGATCTATTCGTCGCTCCGTCGGAAGTAAAGCCTCCGACGTTGACTCGGCGGCCGTTCCGTGGGCCGGGCCCTCCCCGGGACTACGCGAGGAAGGTGTCGGGTGATTCCGCGGGGTGACTCGCAAAGTACTGACGCACCGGCTCCATCCGCCGGTCCAGCGCCTCCACGACCCCTAGCTTGAGGTCCTGGGGATGCAGCGAGCCCGCCGTCCACGCCGCGAGGAAGGCCTCGACCGTGTCGAACGCGAGGGGTCCGCCGAACTTCGCGGGGCGGGCCACGTCGAGCCGCCCTTCCCAGGGAAAGACGATGTACCGGACGATCTCGACGATTGGGTTGCCCTCCGCCTCCTTCGGCGGACAGAACGCGGCGCCGATGCGCTCCGCGATCGTCGCGCGCGGCGAGGGGATCGGGATCCCAGAGGAAGGGTCGGACTTCGACATCTTCCGCTCCACGCCGCCCTCGGTCGGGTCCATTCGGCCCCCTCCCTTGAGCGAGGAGAGGAGCGGGGTGTGGATCGCGACCGGGACCGGCCAGTGGTACTGGTGCGCGATCTCCCGGGCAAGGACGTGCGCGCGGCGCTGGTCCATCCCGCCGTACGCGACGTCGACCGGCAGCTCGAAGATGTCGGCCGCCTGCATCGACGGATAGAACAGCTTCGACGTGTCGAGGGATGCCTCCTCCTCCGAGCGGCCCATGATCGACATCGCGCGCCGCGTGCGCGCAAGGCTGGTGGCGCGAGCGACGCGGACGACGCGCGCCCAGTAGTCGGCCGACGCGGTCAGCTCGGAGGCCCACCGGTACCGCACGCGGGAGGAGTCGGCGCCGAGGGCCGTGAAGGCCGCCTGCATGTACCGGCCGCTCGCCCGGATGCGCTCGAGGTCCCCGCCGAGCTTGTCGTTGATCCACGCGTGCCAGTCGGCGAGGAAGACCGTGACGTCGAGCCCCGCGTCCGCGAGGTCGATGATCTTGCGCGCGGTGATGAGGTGGGCGACGGTGAGCGCGCCCGACGGCTCAAAGCCGATGTACGCGCGGGGCCGCTCGGTCCGCTCGAGCAACGCCCGGACTTCTTCCGCCGTCAGGACCTCGACGGTGTGCCGCACGACGAGCTCGACGCGATGTTCGAGGTCCACGGCTCGGGAGGATACCGCTCGGTATTTAGGGGGTGGCCGGGAGCGCGCGCGGCCCCTCGGGCCCTCGGGGGATTCCATTAAGGCCCCCCAAGGGTGACGTTAGATTCCCTGCGGCCATGGACGGTGCGGCGGAGAACGCGACCACGGTGAGCCCTACGGCTCGCTCCCCCACGGGAGCGGAGCTCGGTCGGGCCCTCGGGCTTTCGCCCGAGTCGGGGGAAGCGCTCCTCGGCGCCGGCTACACCGACCCGGACCAGGTCCGTCGCCTCTCCGACGCGGACCTGACGAAGGCCGGCGTCTCTACGGAGGATGTTTCTCGGCTCCGCGCCACGCCCCCGACCGGCGGGAGCACCCCGGCCCCGGTCGATCCGGACCGCATCCTCGAGCGCTGGGTCGGAACCGTCCGCAAGACCGAGCGCGGTCGTCGGAAGCGCCCGGCGCCCCCGGTCAAGGAATCGACCGACGTGCTCCGGAAGTGGGTCGAGGGAGACGACCGGGCGATGGAGGACTGGATCCGATCCTCCGAGCCCATCGTTCCGTCGTCGCCCACCGGACCGTCCGCACCGTCCACCCCGTCGCCGAGGGAGCCCCCCTCCGCCCCCGGTCGGGCCCCCGACGTCGGACCGACCACGGTCTCCGAACGGGAGGAGACCGTCATCCGGTGGCTCACGGGCCTCCTCGACCGCGTGAAGACCGACCAGTTCGACCCCGCGTCCCTCATCCAGGAAGGACAGGACCTCCACCGCCAGATCTTTGACGAACGCGCCCGGCGCAAGCAGCTCGAGGACGAGATCGAGCACGTCAAGCGCGGCTCGATCGCCGTCATCAAGTACGTCCGCTCGCGCGAGGCCAAGGAGCGCGAGATCGCGATCCGCGGCAAGGAAGACGAGATCGCGGAGCTGAAGCTCCGCCTGCTCGCCCTCGAGGGGGTCGACGGACATCCGCCGAGCGTCCCGTCCCCGGTCGAAGGGGTGACCACCAACCCCCGCGCGACCGCCGACGCGGCCGAGAAGGTGGGCCGCGAGGTCGACTCCCGGGCTGCGCGAGGAATTCGCCACGCGCGAGCACGAATACATCGAGCGCGAGACCGAGCTGCGGCGTCGCATCGTCCAGCTCGAAGGGGAGGTGCGCAACCTCCGCGGCGAGACCGAGCGGATCCGCGAACGCGAGGAGATGCTCACGAGCGAGCGCGCACCCCTTTCGGACGAGGTCAAGCAGCGGCTCGCCGAGGTCGACTCCCGCGAGCGCGACCTGGTCGCGCGGGAGAACGCGCTACGGACCCGCTTCGAGGAGATCCGGATCCAGGCCGAGGAGATCGAACGCCGCCGCTCGCCGCTCGAGTTCAAGGAGCGGGAGCTCGAGGCCTACGAACAACAGCTCCAGACCCGACGGCAGGCGCTCGACCTCGAGGCGCGCCGCGTCGAGGAGATCCGCCGGGACGTCGGCGCGGGCGGGACCGCCACGCAGTCGGACGAGGCGCGTCGGCATCGAGGACCTCCGGCACCAGCTCGAGCAGAAGGAGGTCGACCTGCGGGCCCGCGAGGGCGCGCTCCGCGAGCGGCTGGTCGAGCTCGAGAAGATGAGCGGCAAGGTCGCCGAGTCCGAGGCCGAGCGGATGCACGAGGAGGTCGTCGCGGACGTGGCGACCGCGAAGGTGAAGAGCGGCGTGCGCCGCCTGGACGACCTCTTGTTCGGCGGGTTCCCGATGGGCGCGCAGGTCCTCGTCAACGGTCCCGCGCACACGGGAAAGGACGTCCTCACGCGACTGTTCTCCGCGGAAGGACTGCGGCTCGGGGTTCCTTCGATCTGGGTGGTGACCGACAAGACCTGGAACCAGGTCCGGGAGGACCTCGTGGCCCTCTACCCGAAGTACGCCGAGGCCGAGAAGGCCGGGATGATCCGGTTCGTCGACCTGTACTCCCGTTCGGTCGGGTCGAACCAGTCCGCGGCCGGGGTGCGGCTCCTCTCCTCCACGGACAAGGCGGTGCTCGACCAGCTCGGCTCCGCCGTCAACGGATTCTCGGAGGAGCTCAAGTCCCGCTTCCAGGGGTACCGGCTCATCTTCGAGTCGGTCTCGACCGTGACCGCCTACCTCGACGCCGCGTCGACGTTCCGGTTCCTCCAGCCGTTCATCGGCCGCCGCCGGATCGACGGGGCCGCCTCGTTCTACACCCTCGAGACCGGGATGCACTCGGAAGCGGACCTTGAGACCCTCGAGCACATGGTCGACGGCTCGGTCAATTTGAAGATCGAGCAGCTGAAGACGTTCCTCTCGGTCCGGGGGATCGCCGAGGCCCAGTCGCGGGCCTGGATCGGTTACACGTTCACCAAGCGCTCGCTCAACCTGGGGTCGTTCAGCCTCGACCACATCCGCTAGACGGCGACGGTTTCGCCCCGAAGCGGTCGGTCGGGCGGCTCCGCCAAACCCTAAGTATGAGCGCCTGCGTCGTATCTCCGCTAGGCGTAGACCGGGGGGTTGGGCGTCCCCTTACACACCGAAACCGTCCTTAGCGGGGGTGACAGGTAGGAGCGACGTTCGGGCGGGTCTCACGTCCCGCATTGCCTCGTAGACGCCCTGTTCCGCTGGGCCGCGGGCACCGCGACGGGCACTCGGAGGAGCGCCCTAGCGGTTATCCATCACGGGCACCGGGTCAGGCCCTGACGGGAGCAGCCTTACCGTGACTCGTCGACGCTGGCGGGTCAACGGGGCCGAGAGGCGCGCGGGGTCTCCGCGAGGTCCGCCCGGGCGGCAATCCTACTGGCCTAGGACGGCCCCACGGCCGTGCCGTCGACCACGCCGCGGACGTGTTCCAGAATCCTCACCTGCTCCGAACTCAGGGTCTTGCGGACCGCGTCGCCGGTGAGACGGTACAATTCCAGGGCGCCACGGCAGCTCCCCTCGAGGTCGACCTCCCCGACGCCCAGGGCCACCCGCTGGGCAGCGTGCCATTTCCCTCCGACCCGGGCGCCGACCCGCTCCCACAATCCGTTCTCCGACCCCCAGAGGATCCGACGGTGGACGGCCATCACGACGGCGAGACGGTTCGCGATCAGGTTCCGCTGGACCGCGGCCGTCTCGGGCTGGCTCTCGGCCAGCGCCCGGATGAGCTTGATCGCCTCCTCGGCGAGGCCGGTGACCTCGCGGGCCACCCAACGGTCGCACCGAGGGGCGATCGTCGACCAGCGGAACGCCCTGGCCTCGGCCTGCAGTTGAGCCGCGACCCCGCGAGGGTCGTAGACGAGGAGGGCCGAGCGCCACCCGGGCACGCATCCCCCCACTCGGCGCGGGTCCCGGAACCGACGGCGCTCGATCCGCTCGGTCGTGCGTTCGATGTTGACCGGGAACCCGCCTCGGAAGACCGTCCGCTGCCCGTACCCGCGCCCGATCACCCACATGTCGATGTCCGACGCGCGGTGCGCCTCCCCTCTCGCCCAGCTTCCGCCGAGGACGACCGCGTCCGCCCCCTGGTCGGCGAAGCGACGGGCGAGCGCATCGAACACGACCCGCCCCCGAAGCTGGTCGGCGACCGTCGCCGGAGGATTGCACTGGATCCAGCTCGGGGCCGACCCGCCTCGTCCCCGCACGCGCACCCTTCCCCTCAACGGACGGCGCCGTACCACCGCCACCCCCTGTAAAGCCCGCGGACCCCCGGACGGGTGCGCCCCCGCCGGGGAGAGGGGGCCCGGCTCTCGGCACGGGATTTAAGTAGTTGATTCGAGCGTTTCTGCACTACTCATTCCGATGCACAGCTACATCGACCTGTACTTCGCGCCGGACGGGGTCTCCCCCCTCGATATCGCGGACCGCCTCCGGGCCATGGCGGGCCTCTCGTTCGTGGTCGGCAACCACGACCTCGCGTTCGAGTGGGACACCGTCGAACAGTTCCGCGCGACGCTCGGCAAGGTCCACACCGCCCTCAAGGGCACGGGCGTGAGCTACCGGGTCGAGACCGTCGCCGAGGAACCGGCCTTCGTGGACCCGATCCCCTGGCCTCCGCTCCTCCCCCGGAGCCCACCGACCCACCCCGGGTTCTAGGGGACCTCCCCCACCCCCCTGTTTCCACTGGAACTCGGGCCTACCAGCCCTCGTCCGCGGGGTCGACCGCATCCCGCTCCAGCGTGGCGCGCACGGAGGGCGGAATCTCCTTTTTCGTGCCAGTTCGATAATCGAACGATACGATCACGGTGCGACCCCGGGCGGTGAGGGTGTGGGTGTCGGGGAGGGTGAACCGGTAGAGGAGGGTGAAGGAGGTGCGTCCGAGTGGTCGGGCGGGAGCGATCTCCCCGAGCAAGGTCGCTCCGTAGGGAACGGGCGCGAGGTAGCGGCAGGTGGCTTCGGCGATGATGATGTCGATGGCCGCCGGGTCGGAGGAAGGGAGGAGAGGGAGGTAGTAGTCGCAGCGAAGGGTCTCCATGTAGGGAAAGTAGGCGGCATGGTTGAGATGGTTCAGCACGTCGACATCGTGGTACGGGTACGTGGAAGGAACGAGAGGCCGGCCAGGGGCGCGTCGGTGGAGTCGGGTCGGTCACGGCCGCCTCCAGCGCCGTGGTTCCTATATGGGGTCGATGGGGTAGGAGAACCGACGGCCTCCGGTCGGTTCGGTGGGGTGCAGGGATGCCTGGGCTGGGAGAAGGTTCCACTGGAAATGGGGGGGTGGGGGCCTCCGCTCCCGCTCCGGGGGAGATGGCCGCCACGGTCGCACGCCTGCGCGCCCTCACGCGACACCACAGCGCCCGCTTCGAGCGGGCGATCCCGCTGATCGCGAGCGAGAACCTCCTCTCCCCGTACGCCAAGGAGCTCATGATCAGCGACCTCCATTCTCGCTACGCGGAGGGGCTACCGGGGGACCGGGACTACGAGGGGAACGAGGACGTCGATGCGATCGAGCGGATCTGCCTCGACCTCGCGAAACGCCTGTTCCGGTGCTCGTTCGCGGACGTGCGCCCGACGTCGGGGACGGTCGCGAACCTGGCGGTCCTGAAGGCGCTGACCGAGACGGGCGACCTGGTCGGGACGAGCCGCCTCGCCGACGGCGCGCACATCTCGAGCGCGGGATTCGGGGCGTTCGGGCTCCGTGGCGTGAAGCCCGTCTACTATCCCTGGGACGCGGAGCGGATGACGATCGACGTCGCCCGGACCCGCGAGGTCCTGCGCGCGGTCCGGCCGAAGACCTGCCTCTTCGGCCTCTCGCTCTTCCTCTTCCCGATGCCGATCGAGGAGCTCCGCCCGACGCTCGAGGAGATCGGGGCGCGCGGCTGGTACGACGCGGCGCACGTCCTCGGCCTTATCGCGGGCGGCCAGTTCCAGGACCCGCTCCACGAAGGGTGCACGGTCCTCTCCGCCTCGACCCACAAGACCCTCCCCGGCCCCCAGCATGGGATCCTCCTCGGGCAGACCGAGGACGCCGACCTCCGGCACAAGCTCGAGAGCGGCGCGTTCCCGGGCGTCACGAGCAACCACCACCTCCACGCCATGGCCGCCCTCGCGGTGAGCCTCGCCGAGCACCTCGAGTTCGGGCGCGAGTACGCCCGCCGCACCGTTGAGAACGCGCAGGCGCTCGCGCAGGCGCTGCACGAGCGAGGGTTCGACGTGCTCGCGCCCAACCTCGGCTTCACGCGCTCGCACACGCTCGCCGTCCGCGTCGAGAAGGAGGGCGGGGGCGCCCCCGTGGCCGCCCGCCTCGCCGCGTCCAACATCATCGCCAACAAGAACCTCTTGCCCGGCGACCGGAGCCCGAAGAACCCGGGCGGGGTCCGGCTCGGCACGCCCGAGGTCACGCGCGTCGGCATGGGCCCGAAGGAGATGGTCCGGATCGCCGAGCTCTTCGACGACCTCCTCCACAAGGGGAAGGACCCGACGGCGGTCGCGGATGCCGCGGCGGAGCTGAAGCGTGGGTTTTCGACGCTCCAGTTCTGCTTCGGGGCGGGCGAGGCCGCGTACCGCTACTACGACCTCGTCGGCCGCGACCCGTCCTAGTCGCGGTGCGATCCTGGGTCGGCCCCGCCCGGGGCCGGTTCTTCCGTGAGTTCGCGACGCGCCGCCGTGGCCCGGTCGAGTGCGGCGGGGTCGAGCAGGACGACCGGGGGCCCGTCCGCCGAGGCCCGGAAGCAGAAGCGAGCGACCCCGTCCGGGCCGGTGCGCGCGCCGAGGGTCCCGTCCGCGACGAGCGAGGCGACCCAGTCCGCGAGCTCGGCGGGGGCGGGCGTCGAACCCCACGCGGCCTCGAGGCCCGTGAGGTCGAGCGCGCGGGCGTCTCGGACGAGCGCAATGACCCGGTCCCGTCCGTCCACCATGCGCCGGAGATCCTCGTCCGTCGGTCGCCCGTCCCCGGCCCGGGCGGCCCGACGACGGCGCTGGGCCCACGCGGTCAGTCCGAGCCCGACCGCACCCACCGGGACCGCGGTCGCGAGCGTGAGCGCCGGTGCGCTGAGGCCGGCCACGGGGGATGACGCCGCCGGAACCGCAATCGGTCCGAGGAGGATCGTGCCGGCCGGGTCCGTTACCTCGCGCGAGCCGCCCGCGGCGGTCGGCGCGGTGAAGTTGACCCACACCCCGGTCGCTCCGCCGCCGGCGGCGCCGACGGGCACGATCGCCTCGCTCGAGGTCCCGCCGCTCGAGTAGACGATATCCACGGCCGCCCCGGGCGCCGGATTGCCGTACTCGTCGGCGAGCCGCCAGAAGGTGCGATTGTCGCGGAGTCCCGCCTGCGCGACGGTCGGGTCGTAGAAGTGGAGGTGGTCCAGGTCGGCGACGACGTCGACTCCGAGCGTCCCGGTCGAGTTGAACAGTCCGGGGCCGGTGAGTCGAAGCTCGAAGGTCCCCGTGCGGGTCGTCGCCACCGTGAGGGCGAGGCGCCCGAGGTCCCACGCGGCGGACGGGATGGCGAAGAGGCCCGGCCCGGCTTCGTTGAGAGGGCCTACGCCGGAGGCATTCACGTAGGCGACCGACCACGGCTCCCCGTCACTCCCGACGATCTCGAGGGATCCACCCTCGGAGAATCCGGCCACGGCGTCCCCGTGGACATCCTCCGCCTCCCACGCGACCGCGACGGGAGTGCCGGCCACGGCCGGCCCGGCGCCGGGAACCGTCACTTCCGCGAGCGTGGAGGCGTTCGCCGGTCCCACGCTCGCGACCGTCGTCACCTGTACCAGGGTGCCGAGCGCGTCGATCACCGTGAGAGACACGTCCACGCTGCCGGGCGCGTTCGGGACCCAGGTCGCCGGGACCGCGCCGTCCGCAGCAATGTGGCCTACCGCGATGGAACCCGGAATGCCGGAGACGTTCCACCAGTACTGGACGGGAAGGTCGCCGCCGGCCAGGTCGGCGGACAGCTCACTCGGCGCGTAGGCGCGGAGCGGGGCGGGAAGAGTGATGGCGAAGAGCGCCAGGGGCGCGACGATCGTGACTTCGAACGCGACGGACCGGTTCGCTCCGTCGCTGTCGACGACCCAGGCGTGCGCCGAGTAGTTGCCGGGCGCGCCATAGACGGGCGCGAACGTCCAGTTCGGCCCGGGGGAGGCAGAACACAACGGGGATCCCGTCCCCGGTGCGATGCAGGCCCGCACGTACGGAGGAGTACCCGAGCCCGGGACGGCGAGGATGTGGAGGGCGACTGGGGTGCCGGCATACCCGGCCGGCCGCTCGGGGCCGATCGCAATCGCCGGAAGTGGGGCCACCGTCACCGGCGGGAAGCGCTCCCTCGGCGGGCGAGTAGGTGTTCGTGAGCTCCACGGTGGGGTCGGCGGTGCCCGCGGTAGGGTAGGCGACCGAACCGTCGGCAGGCGAACGTGACCCCGTCGCCCGAAGACGAGGACGTGGAGCACGACCAGTCGGTGGTCGGAAGTCCAAGGCCGGGGGAGATGTCCGCCGTGTACGTGTAGCCGGGGGCGCCGGTCCCGTCGGCGGTGAACGAAACGAAACCGCCGACATCGAGGTTGGTGCGGTTCGCATCCCCGCCGGTGAAGGTCGTGGGTACGGCCTCCAGGTCTACGACGGCCGGTCCGACCGAGAACGTGTTCGACCCCACTACGGCCGACGCTTCGACCGTGAGCACGGCGAGGCCGGCCTCGGGGACCGCTTCGACGGTCAACGAGGCGCCGGACGTGGAACCCTCGGACCATCCCGTCCCCGTCAGGTTCCACATGTACGAGGGTGAGAGAGGGCTGGGGGATCCGGCCGCGGTCAGCGGTTCGGGCGTCGAACGTCCCGGGGGCATTCGGACTGAGGGTACGGGAGGTACCACTGGGGTCGAGTGCGAGCCCGCCGAGCTCCGCGACGAACGAGAGATCGAACGACGTGCCGTTCGCCTGGAGTGTGGACTCGTATCCGGACGGCGGGCCGCTCGAGGGAGCGAGGTCGACGGGTCCGTACGGTCCGAGGGCGTGCGTGCACTCGTTGGAGTAGCAGTGAGACGCGGGGAGGGTCAGCCCGAACGAGAACGAACCGTTCGTCCCGCTGTCGGCGCTCCCTTGGAGGAGCTCGCAGCTACCGGAAACGAGAGCGCCGGAGGTTCGGTTCGACACTTCGACTTCGACCGAGTAGTTGTACCTGAGGCTCACCCCGACCGCGTCGGTCGCCGGGAGAGGTCCCCCCTCGATCGACACGCTTCCTGTGTAGGACGACGAGACGGAGCTCCCGGGACACAGTACGACGCTCCCAGGAAGGGCGCCGGAGCCCCGGGGGGAGGTCGCCCCGCCCCCGCCGAGGGCCAGGGAGAGTATCAGTACACCGAGGGCGACCCAGAGGCCGGGGCGGAACGGTCGGACGATCCGTGGAACGGACAACCCCGACTCCGTCCGGTCGCCCGTGAGGGCGAGGGGCTCGCTCGCACAGGAGCCGAGACGCATAACCATATCGAAAACCGCCCGAGCGGTGGAATCTGGGGCGTGACATCTTAGGGCGGGCCGCGTGGAGGAGGTGTGGCGGCTCCCACCCGAACGTCCGTGACCCCGCCCCGTCTCGCCTCGCTCCCGTTCGAGCGGGACCAGCTCGAATACTCGTCCCGGTCGCTCGTCTTCGCTCAGGATGGGCCTCGGATCCTGCGGGCGTGGGGTCCGCCCGAGCGACCGTGGGTGGTGGCGGTCGAGGACCGCGGGTCGCGATGGGCCGTGGAAGCATGGGGCGCCGACCCGCCGCAGGCCCGCGAGGCCGTGCGGGCGCTGTTCTCCCTCGACCATCCCCTGCCCGACTTCTACCGGCTCACCCGCGCGAACCCACGCTCGCCGGAACCGAGCGACGGTTCCGCGGTCTCCGCCTCCCGCGCGACTGCGACGGTCTACGAATCGCTCCTCTACGCGATCATCGGGCAGCAGCTCTCGGTGCCTGCCGCGCTCTCCATCCAGCGGCGACTGTTCGACCAGACCGCCTCCGTACTGACGGCGGGCAGGGTCGAGGTGCCGTCGGTGCCGCCGCCGTCCGCCCTGACGCGCCTGGGCGCCGACGGCCTCCGGGCGACGGGCCTCAGCCATGCGAAGGGCCGCGCCATCCTCGAGCTGGCCGGCGGAGGGGAACGCGGCGCACCGCAGGATCCGGACCTCGCGACCCTCCCGCTCGACGAGGCGATCGAACGGCTCGTGGCGATGCGCGGGGTGGGGCGATGGACCGCGGAGAACTCGCTCCTTCGGGGTACCGGGCGAACCGATGTATTCGTCGCGGGGGACCTGGGGATCCGCGTCGCCCTGGCGGAGAACGGTATCCTGTCGCGCGGCGCCTCCGAGAGATCGGCGCGAGCGTGGGCCGACCGCTGGTACCCGGGCTGGGGGAGCTACGCGACCCTCTACCTGTGGCGCAAGCTGGTCGCCGACCGACGCGCCGCCGCCGGTTAGGCCGGAGCCCCTTCGAGTGGGAATCGGGCCAGCGTCCGGTGGACCGCGCCCGACGTCGTCAGTTGGCTCTCGACGAACTGGACGGAACTCACCGGCACCACGACCGGTGCCGGCGTCGAGGCGTTCGCGGCGAGCAGTCGCGCTGCGCGCTCCCGGTCGCGAGGGGAACGAACGCGGAAGAGCGTCACGTGCGGTACGAACGGCGTCGGGTCGTCTGTCCATCCCCGCCCGTACGATCGTCTCCCGCACCGTGCGAGCGAGCGCGCGGAGCTCCGCCTCCCCGCGCGACACCCCCCGCCACACGATCCGGGGCCGATCCCGGGAGGGGAATGAGCCCACCCCCTCCAGCACGAATTCGAACGGAGCGACGCGGCCCACCACCGGGAGGAGCGCCCGCATCAACTCGTCCGCTCGGGGTGGGTCGATCTCCCCCAGGAAACGGAGGGTGAGGTGGTCCGGGGCGGACGGGGACGCGGGTTCGCCCGGGCGCACTTCGCGGGGCACTTCGACCGCGACGAAGGCGCGCACGGGGACCCTACTCCGTGCTAGGGCTTACGCCCTCCTCACTGGCCGACCTCCCGCGGGTCACGATCATACGTCGGTCCCACGCGGGGCTGAGGGTCCACACCTGCGCCCGGTCCGGACGGAGCCCCAGCGACCGCAGCGTGCTCCGGACCCGACGCGCACGGACCGGGTCGCCGACGAGGAAGAGCGCGAACGCGCCGCGCGCCCTCGCCTTGGCCCAGCCCCGGCGGAGGCGCTCGGGCCGCAGCGCCCCCGACACCTCGGCCTCGAGATGGACGTCCCGACCCGAGAAGCACCGCCAAGCCCAACCCGTGCGGACGCGATCGAGCGCCCGCGCGACCTCCACCGGGGACGCGCGTCCCGCGGACCCGAGCTGACGAAACAGCGCGTCGGGGAGGGTGGTGTCAAAGCGTCCCTGGCGAAGGATCTCGACCGCGTGCCCTTTCCGCGCGAACACACGGAAGGCCCGAAGGAGCAAGGCTCGGTGCTCGGCGCTTTCCGAGACCGCTCCCGTGGGAGCTCCGAGGCCGATCCTCCGCTCGCCGGCCGCCGTGAGACGCACGGTGCGGGGAGCGACCTCGCACTCGGGTCCGTGCTCGAGGCGGGCCCACGCGCGCTCGAGCTCGGCGGGGTCCAGTGGCGATCCCAGGAGGTCGCCCGCGGCCCGCGGCACCTGTTCGGGTAGGAGGGGACGTCCGGCCTCCTCTGCCGCGAGGATCGCGAGCAGGACCCGCTCGGTCGGCGCCTCGTCGAGCCCGACCTCGGGGAGGGACGAGGGGACACCGAACTCGGAGCGGGTGCGCTCTACGGCGTCACTCCAGGTCGACGGCTCGCGCCCGGGGACCTTCCGGACCTCGGTCAGCCACCGAGGAGAGCCGGAGCTCGGGTCCAGCACGACGGCCACCCCAGGCGGCATCGAGGTCAAGCGTCCCGCCTCGGCAATCCCCGGCAGTCCGACCCAGGGCCCTACGTGTGCGGCGCTGGCCGCCGGTACGCGGAACACGATGAACGTCGTCGCGGCCCCGGCCGCTGCGGCGCGCAGTTCCGGCGCGAGCCGGTCCGGATACTGGGTCGCGAGGAGTGCTTCGAGTCCGAACTTCCGGCTGTCGGAGAGGATCTCCGACACCAATCGGGGCGGGAATCCCTGGGCTTCGTCGAGGACGAGGAGGACCGGCGGCGCCGCCCCCGGTCCGGGCCCGGTCTCCACGAGCCCGAGGTAGATGCGTCCTAGGACGAGGGTCGCAGCGAACGCCGCCGCCTCCGGACCCAGAGCGGCCAATGGCAGGCGGACCAGCAGAGGACGTCCCTCTCGGATCAATCGCTCGACCTCCAGACCGCCGTCCGGCGGCGCGAGCAGCTCCGCCAGCTCCGGCCGCAGGGCCACCTTGGAGAGCCGGGTCGCGGCCGACCAGAGGAACTCGGGGTTCCGGCGGACGATCGGCCCGAGCTCCTCCAGGAACCGTGCGGTGGCGGGCCGCCGTGCGTCGAGCAGCGCCGCCTCCCTCCGACGGGCATCGGTCAGGAGCGCGTACAGGTCGAGGAAGCGTACCTTCGGATTCGAGGACCAGGCGCGAGAACGTGTCGAAGATCCGCTCGAGCCGGAACCCCCACGCCAGGTCGCCCCCGTCCGGGCTCAGGCGTTTCACCGCGGCGACGAAGTGGGCGGCCGCACGGTCGGCCGGCCGCCCGACGGCCACGAGGCCCGAGATGCCCGCGACCGGCCGAAGACCCGCATCGACCGCCACCGCCCGGTCCCGGTCCGCCGGCCGGAGGCCATCGAGCACGGCGGGAGCGAGGTCACCGTGCAGGTCGAGTACGACCACCGACCGTCCCTCGGCGATCGCGTGCACGGCCCGGTCGGCGAGGAGCGTCGTCTTCCCAGTACCGGAGGCGCCGAAGACCACGGTGTGGCCGCTGGACGCGACTGACGTCGTCTCCCGGTCTCGAAGGCCGATCTCCGGCAGCTGCTCCAGGAGTTCGGGAGCGAGGGCTCGCCACGCGGTTCGGGGGAGCGATCGGATCCTCGCCTTTCGCCAATCCCGACGTGCCCCGCACGGAGCTCGCTCCACGGAGGCGGGCGTGCCGGTCGCGTGAGCCCAGTCCGCGATCAGCCGGCTGGCCAGGGCGTCGAAGAGGCGATCCCGGGCCTCGGGCAATCGGGCGGCCACGCGAAACCGTACCGCAGCGTGGACCGGACCTCCGCGGGGCGTGCCCCAGAGGACCTGGACTCCCGCCCAACCTCCGACGCCCTCGGACCAGCTCAGTGGGGGATGGAACGGCGGCAGGGTCGGAGCGGACCGCGGGTCGGCGAGATCCGTTCGGGAAGGGAGGAGGATTCCGAACCGGTCCAACGAGCCCGCCGGAGGTCGGTCCGGACCCGGGGCCGGATGGGCGATGACGGCGCGGATGCCGTCGAGAGATAGGGGGCCCGGGGCGCCGAGAAGTCGGGCCGGCCGTAGATAGACGCTGGGCGGAGGTCCGCCAACGTCGATTCATACACTACGCCGGCCGGGGGCGCGGCTCCGGCGAGCGCGAGGGCTAGCGCGCGATAGAGCCGGTGACGGGAAGAGAAACCGCCCGAGAGATGGATCGACGCGACGTCAGGCGCACGGCACCGTCGTCCTCGAGGGCGGACCGCACGAGCTGGTCGACCTCCCGTTCGAGCGATCGCAGCCCGTTGATGCGGGCGAACGCGCGCAGGACCGGGGTCCCGACCAGGTGGGGTACGGCGCGGTCGTACTCCCAGAGTCGGACGTGCCAGAGGAGCCGACCGTCGGGGAACCGGTAGAGTCGGGCGACCGGTCGATAGGGTCCGGCGATCGGAAGGCGCACGGTACCGACGCATCGGACCGTGGGGCGAGTTCGGCGAGGAACGAGTTCGGCCGGGGTTGTTGGGGCGTACAAATTTTTCCACAGATCCCCCCTCCCCTCGGCGGGCCGACGAGAGACGGGTGTTGGTCGTCCGGTCCGCGGGACTCGAGGGTCCCGTCACCGCTCCCCTCGGGCCCGCGCTCGCGGCCGGACCGCCGTGAGCCGAGGGGAGGCGGACGTCCGGCCAAGGGCCGGGAAGGTGTCCAACGTCGACGCGCCGGTCCCGGTCGAAGACGAACTGCTCAGCCGGTCCGGCCGAGCGTACGCTCGTTCGGGACGACCACGAAGGTCCCTACCTCCTTCGCGGTGGCGTCAGACGTCGGTCGGTTCGGCGACGATGGGAGTCCGCGACGGCGAGCGGGACGAAGGGTCCGGCTCGGGTCGGGGCCGAGGTCGCCCGGGAATCGGGACAGGTCGCGCCGCAGTGCATCGAAGCTCGTGGTCGAGGACCAGTACCCGAGGGGAGCTGGGAGGGCGGGGCGGTGCGGAGTCCATGGGTTCGGTGCCCCGGGGACAGCGCGCCCCTCCTATCCTTCGACGGAGCCGGCGGAAGATGAACGGTGCTCGGTCGAGAGAGTTGCGGTCCTCGAGAACTCGGGATGGAAGAGTCCCTCGCACGCCTGGGAGACGGTGCTCTCCCACTGGTGGCGATATGGAGGGACCCTTCCGGGGTGGTTGCGGAGAGGAATCCGCGTCCGGGGTATTTGAGGCTCGGACCGGGAGGCCGCGGAACGGTCCCTCGGCGGGTGTTGCGCGGACCCTAACGGGAGGGGCGCCTACCGGCCGCGGCCAGTCGCGGACTCGGCGAGGACCACGCGGGGGAGTTCGCCCTGGATCGCCGGAGGTCGGCGGGTGGAGGCGGCGGAGCGAGCGCTCGCCTGGCTGCGCGAGAGGACCCACCGCTCACCCCAGGCCCGGAGCTCGCGGGCCGCCGGGGCGAGCCCGAGTCCCATCTCCGTCAGCGAATAGACGACGGAGAACGGACGGGTGCTCACGACGGTGCGCTGGACCACGCCCTGGTTCTCGAGGAACTTCAGGGTCGCGCTGAGCGTCTTGGCGTTGAGGTGGGTGTTGGACTTCAAGATCTCGCTGAAGCGCTGCGGCCCGTCGAGCAACCGGTGGACGATCGCGAGACGCCATTCGGTGCCGATGACGCCGATCGCCGCCAGGACCGGGCACAGCCCGCGGCTGTCCGAGGTGTCGCAGTTGTCCGAATCGGCCCCGGAGTGGGCCGCGGTGTGACGTGTTCGGGGGGCCTCCATGCGTCCTCGAAGAAAGAAGGCCGCAACCCCTTTTATAGTTACTGTATGAAAGTAAGTGAAAATTGGTAACCCCCTGCCCCTTCCGGCTCACTTCGTCGTATCCGTAGAGCGCGAGTACGTTTTCTCCGCCCTGCGCCGTCCGAACGTGTGACGTTGCGCCCGCGGGAAGTGGAGCTGGTCGTCGAGCGGCCGACGACGGCTGACGGAGCCGGCGAGCGGGTCCGTCTCGTCGCCCGGTTCGAGGTGGCCTCGGGGGGCGAAAGTCCCTCACCCCAAGAGCTCGCGCAGGCGCTCGACCGACTGCGGGCCGATCTCGACGTGCTCGTCGGCCCTCCCCTCGCGGCTGCCCCGGCGCTCCGCCCGGACCGCGACCTTCCCGAGCTCGTCGACACGTACCACCCCCGACAGCGCCAGCTGATCGACCTCCTCCGCGAGGAGGGCGAACTGACGGTCACGGAGCACGAACGCCTGGTAGAGTACCTCGCGCTCGGCAAGAACGCGCCGGCACCGCCGGCGCCGGCCCTGCTCGAAGCCCCGCTCGCCGCGGTCCCGATCGTCGCGGAGCGACTGCCGGACCGCGCGCGCTCGGTGCCGGAGCTCCTGAAGACGTTCCAGATCGAATCCCTCCGGCAGGCGGGCGCGGTGCGCGCCCGGCGCCAGATCTCGTTCGAGGAGTACATGGCGCTGAAGCGCCACTTCGAGAGCGCGGCGGAGAAACCGGACGCCGGCGCCGCCGGGAGTTCTTCCGCGCGCTAGGGGCCGCCGCCCGGAGCGGCGGGCAGCCCGCAGACGGCGACGGCCACGAGACCGATGTCGGTGATCCCGCCGCGCATGGGAAGGGCCCTCGCCCGATCCGGTCGTACCTTCACTTTCGGGTCCGTCGACGGCCCGAAGACCGCCGCCGGCGGGAACAGAGGCGAACCGATCGCGCCCGCGGTCCGGTAGAGACCGACGCTCATCTCGCGCCGGCGCAGGAGCGACGAGGCCCGGCGGAGGAACGCCCCGAGGGCCGGCCCCTCGTCAACGCCCTCGAGGAGGCCGAGGGTCGTCATCGCGAACACCGCCACGCCCTTGGTGCGGCTCGCCGGCGTCAGCTGCTCGGCCGCGATCAGCTCCTCGGCGCGCGCCATGAACGTCTCGGCGGCCGTCTCGGGCGGGTCGCGGATCTCGAGGAACCCGAGGCGGCTCGTCCAACCCCGGTCGAACACCGCATCCGCTGCGGCACGCAGTCCGTCGGCGGGGGCCGCGACGATCACCGGCCGGGAGACACGCGGCGGGATCGTCGGGCGGTCCGCGCCGGCCGCGAGGCGGTCCTGGAGAGCGCTCGGGAGCGACGGGGAGAGACCGCAGCGGTCGAGTACCTGGCGGGCCCCCGCGCGTTCGTCGGTCGTCGTCGGGTCGACCGGGCCGCCCCCGACCAGCCCCGGGCCGTCGCCCCGGTCGATGACGAACGTCGCGAGGTCGACCGCACGCGCGGCCGCGCCCAAACGTCCTCCCACGCCGCCCTCGCCGAGCGTCCGGGCGAGCAGGGCCACTTCCCGGCCGGTGGCCCCGGCGGAGGCGGCCGAGCCGAGCAGCTGCGCGAATTCGTCCTCGGTGAGGCCGGCCGGTGGCCGGCAGAGGGCCCGAAGCGCCCCCGGGGAGACGAACAACAGGAGAAGGTCCTGAGGTCCGAGCGCCTCCGCGATCTCGGTCGCCGCGGTGACCACCTCGGTCGCCGGCGCGTGACCCGGCAGGCCCGGCGGAACGACGACGCCCCGAAACGGAAGTTCGGGGGGACCGGCTCGGGACCGGCGAGGAACCCCTGGGTCAGTCGGTCCCCGAACACGTGGAGCGCCGCGAGCGCCATCGACCCCGCCGCATTCCCGAGGGCGATGAACGCGACCTGACGGTACCGTGCGTCCGCGACGAACCGGTTCCCGATGCGGAGCACCCCCTCCTCGCGGCGGAGCGCGAATCGAACGGAGCGGTACGCGTCGGCGGCGGTGATCGCCGCCTGGTACGCCGTTCCGGTGGATCGGGTCCGGCCCCTTGGGCTCCGGGGTGTCCGGTGGGAACGGGTCCCAGGGGAACTGGCCGATCACGACGCGCCCACCCGGCCCGGGGGACAATAGGCTAGCGGAACCCCGGGAACGCCGGTCAACCGAGCTGGAGCCGCTCGGCGGTCGACGGGCGCGCCGGCTCCAGGAACCGGCGGGGGCCGAAGAGGGTCGGGTCGAGGTCGGTCGGCTCGCCCATCACTTCCCGGGCGACGCGCCGCGTCGCCGACGGGGCGAGCATGAACCCGTGGCCGCCGAACCCGTTGGCGTGGTAGAACCCGGGGAGGCGCGGGTCCTCGCCGAGCACCGGGAACCCGTCGGGCGTGTCGTCGTAGAAGCCGGACCAGGCCCGCAGCACCCCGAGCGCGCCGAGACGCGGGATGAGGCGCGAGAGCGCGGCGGCCATGCGGGGCAGGAACGCCGACGAGTTCGACATCCCCGGCCCGTACCCGGGCCGGTGGGGGAGCGTGAGCCCGCCCACGATCTCACCCCGCATCGTCTGGCTGAAGTAGAGGCCGTCCGATGGCCGGACCACCATCGGGTCGAGGAACGGCTTCATCGGCTCGGTCGCGAGGATCTCGTGGCGGGTCGCGTGGTTCGGGACGTCGAGGCCCGCCGCGCGGGAGAGGTCCCCCGACCATCCACCGGCCGCGTTCACGACGCAGGGCGCGACGATCGAGCCCCCGGCGGTGGCGAGGCCGCGGACCTTGCCGTCGCGCGCCTCGACGCCGCGGACCTCGACCCCGAGGGCCACCTCCACCCCGAGCGAACGGACCGCCTCGTACAGGCCCCACACCGCGGGGAAAGGGTAGAGCGTGCCGTCCGTTGCGAGGTACGTACCGCCGACTACGGCGCCGGGCGCGAGCCCGTCGACGAGCTTTCCCACTCCGTCCGCGTCGAGGACCCGGGAGGGGAGTCCCTCCGACCGCACGAGGTCATGGACCGGCCGAAGCCGAGCGAGCTCTGCTTCGGTCTCGGCGAGAAACAGGTAGCCGGATTGGCGGAACCAGATGTTGTAGCCAAACTCCCGCCCGAAGTGGCGGAACGCCTCCACCGATTCCCGGGCGAGACGTACCGTGGCCCGAGTCTCCCACTGCTGTCGGACCCCGCCACCGTTGCGTCCGCTCGCGCCCGAGGAGAGGAACCCACGGTCCACGACGAGGATGCGGCCCACTCCGGCTCGGGCGAGATGGTACGCGGTGTACAGTCCGATGATCCCGGCCCCGACGATGGCGACGGAGTACTCCGACCGGGCCGGCGCGCTCACGGGGTCTCCACGGATGCCATCGCTCCGTCGAGCGCGGCGAGCGCGGCGATCGGAGTCGGGTGGACCGGAGGTCGCTGCGTCGTGTACCCGACCTCGGGCGGTGGACGACCTTCGGCGATCGAAAGAAGGAGGAGCGCGTCGGGGAGGCAGTAGCGGCCCTGGCAGAGCCCGGTGCCGAGCCCCGTGTAGCGCTTCACCACCTCGATCCCGCGGTACCCGCGGCGGCTGGCCGCCTCGACCTCGTCGAGCAACACGTCCTCGCAGGGACAGGCGAGCCACCGACCGTGGCGCGGGACCCGCAAGAGGTCGCGATAGTACCCCTCCAGCTCATTCGGCCCGTCCGCCCGGACGCGCTCGAGCGGGCTCAGGGGGAGCGAGCCTCCGGTCAGAGCGGACGCGACCCGTTCCCCGCTCCCGACGGAGGCGCCGCCCAGCGCCCCCGACGCCGAACCGATCGCCCACACGCCGGGGACGGTCGTCGTGCCGTCGTCCCCGACGACGGGGTAGTACGCCCCCGTGCCGGCGCGCCAGCTCATACGCGCCCCGGCCTGAAAGAACAACTGGCCGTTCGGAAGCCGCCGGTGCGCGAGGACCAGCCCGTCGCACGTGAGCGTCGAGGAGGTCGCGTCGCCCCTCGAACGGATCTCGACAGTGCGAACGCGAGAACCCCCCTCGGCGGCCAAGACCACCGAGCGGGGGTAGAGCAGGATACCGGACGCGGACGCGGCTCGAACGAGGTCGGGTGGGACGTCGCCGGCGCGACGACCGCGCTCAGGTGCTCTCCGAACTTTTCGACCAGGGCGCGCGCGCGTTCGCTGGCCCCGAAGAGGACCGCCCGGTGGAACGGAGGACGACCCGACGAGCGCGCGAGCGCGAGGGCGCCATCGCCCGTCAGGACTCCCGGACAATCGTTCGATTCGAAGAGGAGGGAGGCGTCGTAGCTGCCCGTGGCCACGACCACGCGCCGCGCCCGGACCAGCACTCCCCGCGCCGGCTCCGTGTATCCAATCAGCTCGAACGGGGTCTCCGTCGTCCCGGGCCGCGCCGGGAGGAACGTCGCGGTCGTGGAGGCGAGGAGTTCGGCGCCCGGGACGGGCGGAGCGTCCGCGCGTCGGTCGAGGAGGAGCGGGTGATGGCCGGCGGCGACGAGCGCGACCGCAGCTGAATGGCCGCTCCGGCCGGCCCCGACGATCGCGATGTCGACGTCTCGGACCAGGGGAGCGGCCGCGAGTCCGGCGGCGCTCTCCGCCGATGGTGGTTTTCCGTACCCCGTCAGACGTCGGACGACCCGCTGGTAGACCGGGGTCAGGAACGCAGGTCGGCGGAAGCCGTGGAGGGTGTCGATCCCCTGTCGGAAGAGGAGGTCGATGCCGCCGAACAGGTCCCAGCGGCGCGACGGCCACCCATGCTCCGCGACGACCCGGTCCCCGTCCGCGGGGACGTAGCGGCACGCGCGGACGGTCGGGCGGCCGTTCACCCCGACGAGGCAACCGGTGCACTGACCGATCCCGCAGAACGGGGCCCGGGGGCGGTGGTAGCGGGGCGACCGCTGAAGGTTCGGAAGCCCGTCGCGGGCGAGCCGGTCGAGGACCGTCTCGCCGGGTCGTGTGGCGTAGGAGCGGCCTTCGAACCAGAACCGCGGGGCGGACCGCTCGACCATTCCCCGATCGCCCGTCACGCCCGCCGTATGTATTTAGAGACCCGGAACCGACGGCCGCGGTCGACCGCCTCCGGCAGGTCGCGCGTCGACCGTAGCCCCGCGCTCCCTAGGGAGTGCTATATAGATAGCCCGTCGTGCGACGCCCGCACCATGAGAGCCAGTGGAGGATTCCACGGCCGCCGCATCCAGAAAACCGGGGGTTCGACGTTCATCGTCTCGCTGCCGAAGAACTGGGTGCTCGCCCGCGGCCTGCGGGCCGGGGACGTGCTCTACTTCACTCCGCGCGCCGACGGCTCGATGACCGTCTTCCCCGAGGCGGCGACCGCGGGCGAGGGAGAGCGGCGCGTGATCGAGGTCTCGAACTCGGCCGACCAGGAACACCTTTTCCGCCGTCTCGTGGCGGAGTACATCGCCGGCTATCCCCTGCTCGAGATCCGTACCGCGGGCCGGATGAACGCGCGCACCCGCGAGGTCATCCGGGGGTTCGCCCAGCGGATGATCGGCCCCGAGATCCTGGAAGAGACCTCGGAAGCGGTCGTGCTGCAGGACGTCGTCGGCCCGAACCCGCTGCCGATCCCGTCGGTCATCCGCCGGATGCACCAGATGGTCCGGGCGATGCAGACCGACGCGATGGCCGCCTTCCGGACGCGCGACCTCTCCATCGCGAAGGACGTCGTCGAACGGGACTGGGAGGTCGACCGTCTCCATTGGTTCCTCGAAAAGCAGGTCACGACCGCGCTCCGCGACGCCCGCGTGCTCGCGACCCTCGACCTCACACTGCCCGAGTGCTCCACGTACCTGCTCGCGTCGCGCGTCCTCGAACGGATCGCGGACCACGCCGTACGGATCGCGGAGACCGTCTCCATCCTCGGCAAGGAGCGCACGCCGCAGCGCCTGGGGACCGACCTCGACCGGATGTCCGAGGGCGCGGCGACCGCGCTCGCCGACGCGCTCGTCAGCCTCGACTCGCGGGACATCGAGAAGGCCAACGCGGTCCTCGACTCCGCGAAAGAGCTCACCCGGCTCCGGGACAAGGTCTTGCGCGAGATCGCGACCAAGCCGGGTCGCCTCGCGATCGGGCTCGCCTACGTGCTCGAGAGTCTCGAGCGGAGCGCGTACTACGCGAGCGACCTTGCCGAGATCGCGATCGACCGGGCCGTGGAAGTGGCGGGCCGCCGGTCGGACCTCACGCCGATGGCGCCCGTGCCGATCCCCGAGACCGTCGAGCGTCGCGCCGTGCCGTCTCCGTTGCCCTAGCGGCCGACGAGCGCGTCCAAGAGCTGCCCGACCTCGGCGGCGGACGGGACGCGGGGGTTGGCCAGGACGGCCGGCGAGCGCACCGCGTTCGCCACGGCCGGGGTCCGAAGTTCGTCCCACCGGTCGAGGGAGACCCCCGCGGCGCGCACCGTGGACGGGAAGTGCAGCTGGTCGAACATCCGACGGAGGCGCTGCGCGAACGGCGTCGCACCCCGTTCGTCCGCGGTCGTCACCCGGCGGCCCAGGGTCTCGATCCGGTCCCGGGCCGACGGGTGGTCGAACTCGAGCACGTTCGGGAGCGCGACCCCGAGCAGCCGGCCGTAGGGAAGCCCGGTCGGTCCTTCGAGCGCGCGGGCCAGCGCGTGGGCGAGGCCGCGCTGCGCGTTGGACGCCGCGAGCCCGGCGGAGGTGGCCGCGTAGTGGAGCGCGGCCCGCGCGTCGGGGTCGTCGCTCCAGCGGATGGCGTGCGGCAGTCGCTGGACGACGGTCGTGGCGACATCGAGGGCCAGTGCGTCGGAGAACGGGTTGGCCCAGGCGGAGAGGAACGACTCCACGGAGAGGGCCAGCGCTTCCGCCGCCCCGTCCATCACGCGGTCGGGCGGCAGCGAGGCCGCGAACATCGGGTCGACGATCGCCCAGTCGGGAACGAGCGACCGGTCCGCGACCTCGATGGGCGTTCCGTCGGAGGCGAGGAGGTCGGAGGACCAGGAGGCCTCCGAGCCGCTCCCGCTCGTCGTCGGCACCGCGACGAGGGTGATGGGGGCGCCGGCGGAAGGCTCGATCAGAGGAGGCGGGGCCGACAGGGAGAGGTCCGGGTGAGCGAGCCGGAGGCGGAGCGCCTTCGCCGCATCGATCGTGCGCCCGCCCCCTACGGCCAGAAGTACGTCCGGCGGGGTCGACCGAAGGGCCTCGACGAGCCGCTCGACCTCGGCGACCGCGTGCGGCGCCTCGGAGAGGACCTCGACCGAGGTCGACGTGTCCGACTTCGCGAGCTCTTCGGTCAGGCGCCGGTGGCCCTCTTTGCGAGCGACCGTCGGGTCGACGAGGAGGACCGCGCGCCGGCTCCCGAGACCGCTCAGCTGCTCGAGCGCTCCGGCGCCCCAGGCGATGCGAGGGGAGAGGAAGAATCCGCTCACTCACAGGCCCCTCCCCGCGCGGGGGTGCCTACGCGCGCGGTCCTTCCCGACACCGCGCGCACGACCCGGTGAGGGAGAATGCGATCCCGTCGACGCTCCAACCCTCCGGGTGGCGCGAGGCGAGCGCGACCAGCAGCTCCCGCTCCGCATCCTCGAGGTCGACGGCCGCGATGCGACCGCAGTTCCGGCAGACGATGTGGGAATGGGGCGGTTCGCCGAGCCGCATCGGGCGGTCGGACGGAGGGGGAACGGAGGGGACCACCGCGGGGGCCCGGCGGGGAACCCGACGGCGGGGGGGCGACCGACGAACGGTGCGAGGGGCCATCGGGGCCGAGGACCGCACCTGCGTATTTAGGGGCCCGTCTCCCCACGGCCCCGCTAGGCGCTCTCGTCCCAGTTCGGTCGGGGCGAAGGGTACACGAGCTCGGGGGTCGGCGGCGGCGGGGGCGGGCGGCGGAAGGCGAGCGCGAGGATCGCCACCACGACCAGGACGGCGGCGAGCGCGGCGGCCAACAGCCAGAAGGGCACCCCGCCGGGGCTCGAGCCGGTTGCCTGCGGGGCGGGAGCCGTCCCTTGGGTCGAGACCGGGTCGAATCGGACCGACTCGCGGACCGGGTTGCCGGAGCACGACGAACGAGCCGAACGCGGGAGTGGCGGCGAAGGCCGTACCGTTGGCGTCCCGGTACGAGGTCTGAGCTCCGAACGAGTAGCTGCCGTTCGGCAGGTTGAACACCACCGAGCCGGTCGACGACACGGCCCGCACGCCGTTGGTCGTCACCGACCAGGGGGCGCCCGTGGGGAGACCGGTCTCCGAGTACGTGACCGGATAGGTCGTCGCCGGGGCAAAGCGGGCTTGCTCGAACACGGGAGAATCCACGGTGACCGGGGCGGGATTCGCCGAGCCGGAGTAGGAGCCCGTGCCCGACCCGACCCACGCCACGAACAGCTCACCCGCCGAGGCGATCGCGCTCAGGTTCACGGAGGATCCCGACAAATACCACCCTCCGGACGGATTCACGACCCCGGTCCCGGGGGATGCGGGGGTCGCCTCGAGCAGGTACTCTGGGGCGTACGAGACCCGCGAGTTCACGGGCCCTCCAGCGACGTCGAACGAACCGGAGGCCGGGGTCGCCAGGTACTGCGTCTGGGACCCGGCGGCACCGGGGATGGGAGGGCGAACGTGTAGCTTCCGTTCGGCTCGTTGAAGAGGATCCTGGAACCGGTCGTCCCGTTGGAGATGCCGTTCACCGTCAGGGTCCAGTTCGTTCCGACGGGTAGTCCGCTCTCGGAGAACCCCACGGGGTACGTGGCCGAAGCCCAGAACTCGGCCTGCTCGACAATCGGAGCGCCCATCGTCAGGGTCGCGGGGTTGTTCGCGCCGGAGTAGGCGCCCGCGCCACGGCCGGACCAGGATTCGAACTGGTACCCCGCGGTCGCGAGGGCGCTGAGGGAGACCGCGGCCCCGGCGTCGAACCAGTTTCCCCCGGGGAACACGGTTCCGTCGCCCACGGGGTCCGCGGCGGCGGAGAGTTGGTACTGGGCGAGGTACGTGACGCTCACGTTGACGGACGCCGCGTTGACGGTGAACGACCCGGCCGAGGAGGTGGCGGCGTAACGAACTCCCAGCCCGCCGGCGATCGGTGAGAGGAGGGTGAAGGTGTACGAGCCGTTCTGTTCGTCCACGGTGACCGACGAGTTCGTGGAGGCGAGAAGTTGCCCGTTGACCATCACCGACCACGGCGTCCCGGACGGCAGCCCGGACTCCGTGAACACCACCGGGGCCGACTTCCACGTGGCGACCTGGTTGACCCAGGTCCTCCAGTAGTTCGAGGAGGGGTTCCGGGGCGCGACCTCGCCGACGGCCCAGAAGTGGACGTTGGTCGACGGCGTGGACGCGATCGAGAAGTCACTCCCGAACGGGCAGACCTCGCTCGCGCAGCCGACCGCCGGGACGTAGGGGCCGGATCCGTTGTGGAGCACGATGGCTGCCTCGAGGGTCCCGGCGGGGTCCGAGATCCCCTGGCCGGTGGCGAGGAAGGACGGGTCGAGCGTCGCCGAGGACTCCCCGAAGACGAGGGCGACGTCGCCGCGGGTCGCGATCGAGAGGGCGGGGTCGAAGTCGTACGTCCCGGGTCCGCTGCTCCACGTGAAGTCCTGCGTCAGGGCGTCGGTCGTCGTGTCGACCTCCCAGAGGTGGAGACAGGAGCGGGCCGCCGTGTCGTTGCCGGGCGTGCACCCGCCGGTCGCCACGGCCCAGAGCGTACCCGACCGCCACGCGGCGCTCTCGACCCGTCCGTCGCCTACGCCGAGAAGGGTCGTGGTGTTCGGTTGGAGGGCGTTGGGTGGGAGGGCGGTGGTCGTCGTGAAGCTGGTCGGGCCGGAGAGCGTGACGGTTCCTGGCGGGGAGCCGTTGAGAGCGAAGAGGTGGAGCGAGCCGTTCCCGCCGAGCTCGTCGTCGATGAGATACATGGTGGACGAAGGGGTGAGCGGCGTCGCGGGGACGAGCGCTTCGGTCGTGGGGTCGGGGGCGTCGACCGCCTCCGGGGGAGTCGTGCCGTCCTGGAGGAGGGCGGTCTTGTTGGCCGCCCAGACCTGGGCGCCCTCGAACGATCCGTTCGAGTGGAACACATCGGCGGTGAGCACGACGACGGTCGAGTCCACCGCGAGCCGCGGGTCCCTGGGGGCCGAGCCGTTCCCCGGAGCGATCGATTCGACCGTCCAGTCGGATGTCGGGTCGCTCGATTGGCTCGCCCCGAGCCGGAGCGTGTTCTTCGTGAGGTCGGCCGCGACGATGAACCAGCGGAGTGAGGAGAGGTCGAACTGGACCTGTGGGGTTACGAGTCGGTCCGTGCCCGCCCCGAACAGCTCGTCCAGACTGCCGCTCGAGACTTCCGTCCCGTTGACGAGCCAGACGCGTTCGCTCCCGTTCGTCAGCTCGAGGACGTACCCGGCGCCCACTGCCAACTGCGGGTCCGCCGGGACGCATCCGGAACACGTGTCCCGGTAGTCGATCCCCTCCCATCCCATGCCCGAGCTGATCTCGCCGGGGGGTTGGTGGGGGTTCGCGGGGGTCAGGGAGGCGATGTCGCCGGTCGCCCGCGCGGAGAGATGGGTCTCCGCTAGGGGCGACGAGGGAGGGAAGGGCTTCGCGGGCGCCACCGCGGGATGCGCCCCGGTCACGCCGGTCGGCGCGACGAGGGCGAGCGAGCTCGCGACGACGAGCACCAACACGAGCCAACCTGCGGTCGCCCTGGGAGAGGAATGGCCGGTCAAAGGAACCCCCGCCGTAGCGGGTAGAGGCAGTGTACTCGTTTCGGCGGACATACTATTTCAAGATGCGCATAAGTGCGGATTGACGCCGTCCGTCCTCGCGCCCCGACCCTTCATCCGTGGGCTCGGCAGAGGGTCGACGGTTCCCTCATGCCGGATCGCCCGAAGCTCGTCGTGTTCGCCGGACTTCCCGGAGTCGGCAAGTCCACGCTCGCCCACGGGGTCGCGGCCCGGCTCGGGGCCCTGTGGCTCCGGGTGGACGTGATCGAGGCGGCCCTGTTGAAGGCCGGGATCGCGCCGTCGTTCGAGACGGGGCTCGCCGCGTACGTCGCGGTCCAGGACATCGCGGCCGAACACCTCCGGTTGGGACACGACGTGGTAATCGATGCCGTGAACGGGGTCGAGCCGGCCCCCGCGATGTGGCAGGACCTCGCCCGGGTCGGCCCCGCCGACCGCTACACCATCCTCGTGACGTGTTCGGACCCCGAGGAGCATCGAAGACGGGTCGAGTCCCGCACGGCCCCGACGCCGCCGCTCCCCGCTCCCACGTGGAAGGAGGTGGTCGAGCGCGAGATGCAGCCGTGGAACGAGCCGTTGCTGACCGTGGACGGGGTGGAGCCGCCCGAAGGCAACATCGCACGGATCCTCGCCTACTGCCGCGGCGCGGTCCGAGGGGATCCGCCCCGGACCGGCGCCCGTCCGGAATGACGTAGGGGACCGACGGTCTCGGGCGTCCCGGAGTCAGTGGGACGCGGTCCAGACGACGGCGCCGAGGCCCGTCGCCTCGCACAGGCCAATCGCGAACAGGAACGGGGCGAACGAATCGGGGATGAGCGGCATGGCGGCGAGGTAGGAGTAGACCGTGAGCCCGCTCTGGATCACGAACGCGGCCGCGAACACGAGCAGCGCAAGGCCGAAGCCGGTCCGCGTGTGCGTGTACAGCCGTCGGTAGAGCACGAACAGGGCGCCGGCGAGCACGATGCTGATGAGGCCGAGCACGACGCTCGCCTCCATCAGGAGGTTGCTCACGGGTCGCCTCCGAACGTCCGAACGAGGGGAGGTCGGCTCGTGGGACGTCCCGTGTGGACGCCCCCCGGGCGGACGCCCCCCGCGGGGAGGGTCTCGAGGTAGGCCTCCGCGGACGGGGCGATCTCGTAGGGCGCGGCGTAGGCGTCCCCCACGGGTCGCACGATCGCACCGTTCCGCTCCAGGATGCGGAGGTGGTGCCGCACCGTCCGGTAGTCGACCGAGAGGGAAGCGGCCAGCTGGTGGGCGTTGGCCGGGGAGCGGACGAGCTCGTCCAGGATCCGGGCGGCGGTTCGGGCCTCCTCGGGTGCCGAAGAGGAGGTACCACATGAGGGAGCGGAAGCCGGGACTCATGGAAGGTCCCGGCCGAGCGACCCGCTCCTTATGAGGCGTACCCCCCTTCGTGGGTCGGGTCTCGCTCCTCAGAACGCAGCCAGCCCCTCCGCCGTCGACGGCAGCGCGAAGACGGCCGACAGGAGCGTGAGACCGCCCGACGACCCGATCGCGAACTGCTCGATCTCGCCCGCGCCCGCGTCGTAGACGAACAGGTACTGGCCGTGCGGACCGCCGACCGCCATGTCCGTGTCGGCGGCGCCGGTCGTCGCCGCGACCGCGCTCGCGAGCGTCAGGGATCCTCCGCTCCCGACCAGGTAGGTCGAGATGGTGTCGCTGTGCGCGTTCGTCGTGTAGGCCCAGTGGCCGCCGTGCGCGACGGCCACCCAGCACGCCGCGGTTCCGTTGTCCACGACCGGTCCGCTCACCGACGTGAGCGCGCCCGAGGAAGCGACGAGGTAGGAGGAGAGGCCGCCCGCGACCGCGTCGCTGACGATGAGCGCACCCCCCTTGCCCCAGGCGAAACCGTAGGGCGTCGCGCCGTTCGAGGCCGTCACCGTGGGCGGTTGCGCTCGCCCCCCGGCGCCGACCACGTACGTGTCGATGAGGCTCGTCGCCTTCTCGGTGACCACGAGGACGGTCCCGCCGGGGTTGAAGGAGATCTCCGCCGGGCCCGCGGGGCATGGGTGCTGAGCGGCTGGCGCGAGCCGATGATCGGGGTGAGCACGCCGGTGCTGCCGAGCCAGAAGCCCGCGATGTTCCCGCGCCGGGTCGAGTCGCCGGCGTTGAGGACGTAGACCAGGCGGCCGTGGACGGTGAGGCTCACGGGGACGGTTCCGTGGGAGTGGGTCTGGTCCACGAACGTTAGCAGGGGACCGGAGGAACCTGAGTTGACACGGAAGACCGAGATCGAGTGGCTGCCCGCGTTCACGACCAGGAGGAACTGGTGGTTGGCGGTGAGGGCCAGAGCGCCCTGGTCCGCGAGGCTCGCACCGGATCCGAGGCCGTGGGTGGCGAACGAGCCCGACGGGATGAGCGCGCCCCCGGAACCGATCCGGTAGGCGATCACGTGGTTGCCGGCGACGGCGTTCGTCATCGTGAACACCGCTCCGCCGGCCCCGTGGGCGGCGAGCGTCGGGGGCGCATTCGTCGTTTGGGCGGACGCGGCGGCCGGCACCAGCAGCAGGATCGCTGCCGCTACCGGGATCAACCAGAGGGGGCTGGGTCGCTTCATAGCGGGGCGCTCACCCGAACCCCCTTTCATATGCGTAGGCCGTTTTCTCGCCCGAGCCAGGCCCTAATCCGACCCTACTTCGGCCCCAACCTCGTTGTCGTGAGGTGACCGGTGCGGTCGGCCGGAATCCAAGTGCTTAATCGCGCCTTACGCTGGCCGTGGGCGTCGATGGGCCACGATGCGCCCCCCACGGCCGTACCCCCCTCCGCGCGGGGCGGGTTGACGCTGCCCGCCGTGGCCCGTCACCTGCGGGCCCCCCGCCGGTGGCGCGGCGGTCCGGCGTGGCTCGTCATGATCGCCAACGTGGATGCGGCGAGCATCCTGACCGCGCTCGCGTCGGGAGCAAGCTACCGGTATGATCTCGTCTGGTTCCTGGTGGTCCTCACGGTCCCCCTGTTCTTCATCCAGGAAGCCTCCGGCCGTCTCGGCGCCGTCACTCGCAAGGGGCTCGGAGAACTCGCTCGGGAGCGATTCCCTCGACGACTGGCCGCGACCGTGGCCCTCTCGATGGCCGTCGGCGACGTCGCGACCTACGTCGCCGAGTACGCCGGCATCGCCCTCGGCCTCAGCCTGTTCGGGGTCCCCCCGATCCTCTCCCTCCCCCTCGCGTTCCTGGCCCATATCGGGCTGGTCGCCCGCGGACCCTACGCCTGGGTCGAGCGGGTCCTCATCGCGGTCTCGGCGGGCGTGCTCGTGTCGCTCGCGGTCGTCGTGCTCCACGGAGGGCTCCTCCCCTACTCCCCGTTCGGGTTCTCGAACGCGCCGCCGTTCTACTTCCTCCTCGCGGCCAACGCCGGAGCGGTCGTGATGCCGTTCATGCTGTACTTCCAGTCCTCGGCGACGGCCGCGAAGGGAACCTCGACCGCAATCTCACGCCAGGCGACGCTCCTCGGCGCGGTCGTCAGCGAGGCCCTCATGGTCGTCGTGGTGATGATCGGGGCCGGGATCGGCGGCTCGTTCGACCTCACGACGGGAGCCGGGTTCTCGGCGGCGCTCTCCTCGGGTCTCGGGCAGTACGGGGCGTACGCGCTCGGCGCCGGTCTCGTGGCCGCGGCGTTCCTCGCGCTCGTCGTGATCTCGCTCGGAAGTGCCTGGGGAGTGACGGAGGCGTTCGGACTTTCTCCCAAGAGCACGATCTGGATCTACGTCGTGGAGAGTCTCCCCGCGGTCGTCGTGCCGCTGCTCTTCCCCCAGCTCGTGACCCTCGTGCTCGCGCTCATGGTCGCGATGGTCTTCCTGCTCATCGTTCCCGGCACGTTCGTAGGCACCCTCGTGTCGGACCCCCGCGTGATGGGGCCGGACGCCTCGCGCGGGTGGTGGCGTGCGGCGTTCTGGGTCAGTCTCGGGTTCGTGGTGGCGGTCGGGGTCGTGGCCGTGGTCGTCTACGCATGAGACCGGCGGCCGGGGTGGCCCGTCCCGGGGACGGCTCTCGCCCGCCGCAGGAGAATCCCATAATGCCAAGGTCCGAACTCCCAACTCTCCACCGTCTCGAGGCCGGCCCGCTTCAACCGCCGCGTCGCCTCGGCCGGGGAGAGCCGAATGGGGAGCGGTGGCCCTCCCGGAGTGTCCGTCTTCTTCCAGTCGACATTGACGAGGCGCCCGTCGGGCTTCAGCAGCCGCACGGCCTCGGACACGGTCGCGGGCGGAACGTCGTGCAGCACGTTCGCGAGGAGCACCACGTCGGCCAGCCCGGATTCCAGCGGGATCGAGTCGACGGTACTCTGGACCGGGTAGAGCTGCGGCATCGCCTCACGATCCCGCCGTTCGCGCAACAGATCGAGCATGTCGGTGGAAAGGTCCACTGCGTAGACTCGGCCCTCGGGTCCGACCCTCCGGGCAGCCTCCGCTGCGAAATACCCCGTTCCCGCGCCGAGGTCAACCACCGTTTGCCCCGGGCGGAGACCGACCCTGGTCCAAAGCTTCGCGGGGTCCTGGGTGGAGCGACGGTCCGGCGCCTCGAAGATCGCCAAGGCGTCCGCGCGGGTCCAGCCCCTTCCCCCGTGAGGGCCATGGTGATGGGAAGAGTGGCGCTGTAGGTCCGAACGCTCCGGAACGGTGGGCGGGCCCATCGGTCAGACCGCGACAGGTGGTGGGAGGGGAGTTTCGACCACGGCGCGGACTCGGACGGGGATATGCGCGCGCTCGTAGATGACGCCGGCTGGGCACGTCCGGAGGGTGATCCGGAGCGCCGTCTCGACGTCCTCGACCGACGCGGACGTCGTCACCCGGAAGACCCCCTCGACCGACGTGATCGTCGGAGCACCCTCGGGCCGTTCCGCGTCCAGCTCCACCGTCATCGCCTCGAACTTCAACCGCCGCTTCCTCGCGACGAGCGCGAAAATGGTCGTGATACAGCCGGCCAGCGATGGTACCGAGAGCTCCAGGGCCGACGTGCCGAGGTTGTCTCCGAGCTCGTCGTGCGGAAGGTCGACGGTCACGGCGTGCCCTCGCCCGTCGTCGACGATTGTCCGGAAACCTCCCTGCCACGTTCCGATCGCCTTCATGAGCTGCGCTCAGCCTACGGTCGTCGACGCGGGTTATCCCTGTCGTCAACGGGGGTTGACCGCGAGGGTCCCACCGGCCTTCCGCCGACCCGACCGGCCGGTGGGAACCCGGGCCGGCGTGCTACGACGTCTCATCGCCCGGGCGTGAGCCACTGACGGTGAATTCGAATTGACTGAGTCTATTAGCGTTCGACCTCGGATGCTTCCAACATCCTGCAAGTGAGCAACTGCAGGAGGATGGAAAGCAACCAAGGGAGAGTGGAAATGTCGAGCGCAACAGTCCACAACGACGTAGCGACCTTGCACAAGGACCTGGGGCTCGCCGCCGACGAGCCCGCCCTGGTCGAACCGGCCCCGAACGGGCTGTCGATGGTGGTCTTCTCGGGCGAGCTCGACAAGGTGCTCGCCGCGATGATCATCGCGAACGGCGCCGCCGCGATGGACATGCCCGTGAGTATTTTCTTCACGTTCTGGGGGCTCAACGTCCTCCGAAAGGGGGGGCCGGTCCACGTGGAGGGCAAGAAGACGATGGTCGAGGGGATGTTCGGCCGCATGATGCCACGCGGACCCGACCACCTCCAGATCTCGAAGATGAAGATGGCCGGGCTCGGCACCCGAATGATCAAGCGGGAGATGGCGAAGAAGCATGTCTACCCGCTCACGAAGCTGATCGCGTCCGCGCAGGAGCAGGGCGTCCGGTTCATCGCGTGCACGATGTCGATGGACCTGATGGGGATCCACAAGGAGGAGCTCATTCCCGGCATCACGTACGGGAACGTCGGCTCGTTCATCGACGCGGCCGACCACAGCCGGATCACCCTCTTCATCTAGGGAGAGGGCACCGATGACCGCTCGCTCGGGGGGTTCGGCCCTCGGGCTCGACTCCGAGGGGTTCGAGCTCGAAGCCGACCTCATCCGCGTGCTGGCGAACCCGAAGCGGCTCATGATCGTGAGCCTGCTCGGGGCGGGACCGTGCACGGTCACCGAGATCGCCGACCGGCTCGACCTCTCGCTGCAGAACACGTCCCAGCATCTGCGGCTGATGCGGGACCAGAACATCGTCCGGGCCCGCCGCGACGGCCGCGAGGTGCGGTATGCCCTGACGAGCCCCGTCTTCTCGGAATGCTGCCAGCTGGTCCGTCGCGCCCTCCTCGCCGAGGCGAGGACGCGCCCGATCCATTTCGGCGGCGAGAGGGAAACCGCGGGAGGGGGTCGTCGGGGCGAGCCGTCGGGTCGGTCGCGCCCCTCGATCATCGTCCCGGCCTGAATCGCGGAGGAAGAGAACCATGAACATCGAAGAACTGAGGGCCCTCAAGGTCGACAAGGTCGTGGACGCGCGCGGCGTGGCCTGCCCCGGTCCGCTGCTGGAAGCGAAGCGCATGGTGCCGTCCGTGCCGATGCGGGGCGTGATGGAGGTGATCTCCTCGGACGAGGGGACCACGGAGGACGTCCCGCTCTGGGCCCGGAAGGTGGGGCACGAGTACCTCGGCACCGTCCCGGATGCTCGGGCTCTGGCACATCTACCTTCGACGGGGCAAGTGATGCCCGAAGGGAGCGCGACCGGCCGTCGATCCCGCGTGCTGGTCTTCTCGACGAACGCGATCTCCGACATGGGGATCGACCTCGCCGGCAGCTCCCACATGGACTACTCGCCGAACGTCCAGGTGATCGCCGTTCCCTGCTCGGGAGGGATCAACCCCCAGTGGATCGTCCACGCGGTGCGGTCCGGGTTCGACGGGGTCTTCGTCGCGGCGGATGGGGCGGAGTGCGCCTACCTGTCCGACTGCGTCGCCCGGACCGCCCGCATCGTCGAACGATCTCAGGCCATCCTGCAGCACGAGGGCCTCGAACCCGGGCGGGTGAAGATGGCCGCGATCTGCTCGGTCTGCTCCGAGCCGTTCGTGAACCACATGAAGCAGTTCGGCAAGGCCCTCGCCGATCTCCGCCCCACCGCGGTAGAGGCCTAGATGGCCGAGCCCGGCGCGAAGCCGCAGTACGACGCCCTCGTAGTTGGCGCCGGGGTCGGCGGCATGGAATCGGCCCTCACTCTCGGCGATATGGGGTTCAAGGTGCTCCTCGTCGAGAAGGAACCGAGCGTCGGCGGCCGGATGATCCTGCTCAGCAAGGTGTTCCCGACCCTCGACTGCGCGAGCTGCATCTCGACCCCGAAGATGGCGGCCGTCAACAACCATCCCAACGTCCGCCCGCTCGTCTACTCCGAGGTGGACGACATCACGCCTCGGCCCGAGGGCGGGTTCCTCGTCCATCTGACCCGAAAGCCGACGTTCGTCGACTTCGCCAAATGCACCGGGTGCGCGATGTGCGAGGTGGCGTGCACCGTCGCCGTCCCGGACGAGTTCAACTACGACCTCGCGGCCCGCCACGCGGCCCACATCGCCTTCCCCCAGGCGGTCCCCAAGAAGGCCGTGATCACGCGCCGGGGGACCTCGCCCTGCTCGTTCACGTGTCCGGCGGGCGTGAAGCCCCACGGGTACATCTCGCTCGTCCGAGCGGGGCAGCCCGACGCGGCGTTCCGCCAGCATCTCGAGGACGCCCCGCTCGTCGGTGTGCTCAGCCGAGCGTGCTACGCACCGTGCGAGGAGCAATGCTCCCGCTCCGAGCTCGAAGGGACCGTTCCCATCCGGGGTATCAAGCGGTTCATGGCCGACCGATACTATGCCGGCCACCCGGAGCCGGAGTACGGGCCGCCGTCCAACGCGAGCGGGAAAAAGGTCGCGATCGTCGGGTCGGGCCCCGCGGGGCTCGCGGCGTCCTTCTTCCTCGCCCGGGCCGGTCACGCGGTGACGGTCTTCGAGGCGGACACGGAGCCGGGCGGGATCATGCGCTGGGGGATCCCTTCCTATCGGCTGCCCAAGGACGTTCTCGCTCGAGACCTGAAGAACATCTCCGCCCTCGGCGTCAAGATCGAGACCCGTCACCGGGTCGACTCCGTCTCCGCGCTCCAGCAGGCCGGGTTCGACGCCGTGTTCGTCGCGGCGGGAGATCGCGGCGGGCGCAAGCTGTCGGTCCCGGGGGAAGGATTCGCCGGGGTGGTCGACGCGATGGAGTTCCTCCATCGGATCAACGACGGGCACCCCTCCGACCTCACCGGGAAGACCGTCGTGGTCATCGGTGGCGGCAACGTCGCCATCGACTCCGCGAGGAGCGCCCTCCGGCTCGGGGCGCGCTCGGTCAAGCTGTTCTGCCTCGAGTCCCGCGCGGAGATGCCCGCCCATCCCTGGGAGATTCAGGAGGCGGAGGACGAAGGGGTCCTCATCACCAACTCCTGGGGCGTGGGCAAGCTCCTCGGGGCCGAGGCGGCAGTCGAGGGCGTCGAGCTCATCCGGTGCACGTCGGTCTTCGACCGCGAGCACCGGTTCAACCCGACCTTCGACCCGAACGTCTACGAGTCGGTGCCCGCCGAGGCGGTCATCACCGCGATCGGCCTCGCCCCGAACACCGCGCCGTTCGCCTCCGAACTGACGCTGAATCGCAACGGCACGATCCAGGTCGACCCGGAGACGCTCGCGACCTCCCTCGCCTGCGTCTTCGCCGGCGGAGATGCCGTCACCGGCCCCTCGATGATCGTGACCTCGATCGGTCAGGGGAAGCGGGCGGCGTTCCACATCGACCGTTTCCTCCGCGGGGAGACTTCCCCCGACGTTCGGTATGACGAGCGACTGCCGGTCGCGGACCGTTCGGCGGTCGTGGCCCAGGCGCGGGAGGGAGCCTCGCGTCGCGAGCCCATCGCACTCGTCCGTACTCCGGTGGCCGAGCGGCTCACCTCCTTCGCCGAGTACCGAGGCCGCGCTCAGCGAAGCGGACGCCCGCGCGAGCGCCAACCGCTGCCTCGACTGCGGCGTCTGCTCGGAGTGCCGTCAGTGCGTGGCCGTCTGTCCCGCGAACGCGATCGACCTCGACATGAAGCCCCACCAGGAGACCGTGACGGTCGGCTCGGTGGCGATCGCGACCGGCTTCTCCCCCTTCGATGCGCGCCAGAAGCCCGCCTTCGGCTTCGGACGGTTCCCGAACGTGATCACCGGCGTGCAGATGGACCGCATCCTCGCGCCGACCCGTCCGTTCAACGCCGTCGTGCGCCCCTCCGACGGAAAGATGCCCACGAACGTCGCGTTCGTGCTCTGCACCGGATCGCGGGACGAGCAGGTCGGCAATCGCCTCTGCTCTCGCGTGTGCTGCATGTACTCGATGAAGCAGGCCCAGCTCCTCATGGGCGCCGTCCCGCTCGCGGACGTCACGATCTACTACATCGACATCCGAGCGTTCGGTAAGGGCTACGAGGAGTTCTTCCAGCAGACGAAGGGGATGAGCGTCTCCTTCACGAGGGGCAAGGTCGCCCGGATCGAGGAGACCGACTCGAACGACCTCATCGTCCACTACGAGGACATCGAGGGCGACGGCGGCCCGAAGCAGGCCCGTCACGACATGGTCGTGCTGGCGGTCGGCCTCCTGCCGAACCAGGGCGCCTTCCGCCTCTTCCCGCAGGGAGCCCCCGCCAAGGACGCGTATTCCTACGTCCGCGAGACGGACGAGGAACTCGAGCCCGGCCAGACGAGCCTCCCCGGGGTCTTCGTCATCGGCTCGGCGACCGCCGTGCGCGACATCCCGGACACGATCCTCCATTCCGAGGCCGCGTCCGCGCAGATCGCGGCCTACCTCAAGAAGGCGGAGGTGAAGGCATGACCGCACGCCGGCTCGGAGTCGTCATCTGCCAGTGCGGCGGGAACATCTCGGACTACGTCGACACCGAGAAGGTCCGCGAGGCGGTCGGCCAGGACGGCACGGTTGTCTCGGCCCAGGTCCAGATGTTCGCCTGCTCCGACGCCGCGCAGCAGGCGATGATCCAGGAGATCCGGGAGAAGAAGCTGGACGGGGTCGTCGTCTGCTCCTGCTCGCCGAAGCTCCACCTGAACACATTCCGCGCGATGGCCCAGCGGGCCGGGCTCAACCCGTACGAGTACACCCAGGTCAACATCCGCGAGCAGTGCTCGTGGGCGCACACCCACGACCGCCCGGCGGCGACCGAGAAGGCGCTCCGGCTCGTCCGGGCGGGCGTCGCCAAGACCGCGCTCTCCGTGCCGCTCGAGCGAATGCGTGTGGAGACCTTCCCGCAGACCCTCGTGGTGGGGGCGGGCGTGGCGGGGCTGCGGGCGGCGATCGCACTTTCCGACCTCGGCCTCTCGGTCCACCTCGTCGAAAAGGCGGAGAAGGCCGGCGGCCAGGTCGCCCGCTGGGGCACCCTGTTCCCGAACGACAAGGTCGGCGCGGAGCTGGTCGACGGGCTGCTCGGGGAGGTCCGGCGGCGCGACAACGTGACCCTCTACCTCTCGACCGAGCTCGTCGCGAAGGAGGGCCGCATCGGAGACTTTGCCGTCCAGCTCCGGACCAGGACCGGCGACACGATCTCGCTCAAAGTCGGGGCGATCGTCGTCGCGACCGGGTTCGACCCGTACACGCCGGCGACCGGGGAGTTCGGGTTCGGGCTCGAGGGCGTGGTCACGCTCCCGGAGTTCAAGGAGCTCCTCGCGAACCACGCGGGGCCGCTCGAGTACCGGGGCCGGGCGGTCCGCACCGTTGTCTACGTCTACTGCGTCGGCTCCCGGCAGGAGACGAAGGAGTCCGACCCCCACCTCTACTGCTCCCGCTACTGCTGCAGCGCCACGTCCCACATCGCGACGGTCGCGAGCGCCCGCGACCCGACCCTCCACCAGTTCCACCTGTTCCGCGACGTGCGGACCTACGGCAAGTACGAGGCCCTCTACGAGCGCGCCCTGCGGTCGGGCTCGCTGTTCCTGCGCTACGGCGACGACGCCCCGCCCACCGTGACGCGCGACGACCGCGGGCTCGTCGTGAAGGTCAAGGACCGGCTCATGCGCGGCGAGGAGGTCGAGGTCCGTCCCGACCTCGTCGTGCTCGTCACGGGAATGGTCCCCCGGGAGAACGGCGCGCTCGCGAACGCCCTCAAGCTGCCGGTCGGCCAGGACGGGTTCTTCCACGAGATCCACGTGAAACTGCGGCCGGTCGAGACGGTCATCGACGGGGTTTTCATCGTCGGGGCTGCCCAGGGACCCAAGAACGTCGCCGAGAGCGTCGCGAGCTCGCTGGCCGCGGTCTCGAAGACGGGCGCCCTGCTGATGAAGGGGTACGTCGACCTCGACCCGCTCGTCGCGAAGGTCGACCCGCTCCTCTGTACCTGGTGCGACGAGTGCACGAAGGCGTGCCCGTACGGCGCCGTCGAGCCGATGGGGTACGGCGACAAGCGGGTCGCCGTCATCAACGGGGTGCTCTGCAAGGGCGAAGGGGCGTGCGTTCCCGTCTGCCCGAAGCAGGCGGTCTCCGTCCAAGGCTACACCAACGATCAGATCACCGCGATGATCGACGCGCTTGCGAAGGAGGCCGCATGATCGGAAAGGCGAGCCTGCGGAACCTCGGCGAGGTGTTGCGCGACGAGATGGTCGAGCGCGACCGCGTCGCGACGATCCTCCGCGCGGGTCCCCAGACGATCCCCGAGCTCGCCGCGGCGCTCTCGGCCCCTCCCCACGAGGTGACGAAGTGGGTCATGGCGATGCGCCGGTACGGACGGGTCCGCGACCTGCCCAAGGCGCGGGCGGACGACTACTACCGGTACGAGCTCGTGGAGGACCGTCGATGAAGGTCGACCCCGAGTTCCTGGACCGCCTCCACCTCAGCGGCGCGTTCGACGCGCGCCTGTGCATCAACTGCGGGACGTGCACCGCGCTCTGCCCGCTCGGCGTGGAGCTCCTTCCCCGTCGCCTCTTCCGGTACGCGCTCCTCGGCAATCGCGAGGAGGTCCTCGGGCAGACCGAGACGATCTTCAGCTGCCTGCTCTGCCGCATGTGCGAGGCCAACTGCCCCGCCGGGATCCACATCGCTGAGAACGTCCGCTCCTTACGCACCTACCTCAACCGCGAGATCCACGGCCTCTCGGAGGCCTGAGGGAGAGCGATGCCGGTACCGATCCAGAGCACGCTCGGCATCCTCGGCGACAACCTGCGCCAGCGCGGGAGCGCCCTCCCGCTCGGGCGACGGACGGCGAGCGCCTGGGCGAAGGGCCTCGACCTCCCGCACGGCGGCGCCACCGTCCTCTACACGGGTCAGATGTGGCAGATGGTCCCCGCGATCAACGCGATGAGCCGCCAGCTCGGGAAGTACGAGAACGCGCGCAGCGCCTGGCTGTTCGGGTTCGCTCGGTCGATGAACCGCCTCGTGAACCTCACCCCCCTTCTCGCCCGCACGACCGCGAAGGACCGGCGGGCGTACAACGAACGGCTGCGCAACATCGTCCGGCTCCTGCGCGCGGCCGGCGTCGATTTTGGCTACCTCTACGAGAAAGACCTCTACACCGGAGCGCTGGCCCACGACGAAGGACTGGACCGTGGGTTCGTCCGGCACGCACAATACGTCCAACGGACCCTCCGCGCGGCGGGCGTCCGGTCGCTGATCACGGTGGACCCCCACACCACCAACATGCTCCGGACCGTCTATCCGAAGGTGCTGCCCGGCTTCGACCTCGAGGTGCGCAGCTATCTCGAGGTTCTCGCGGGACGCACATTCCCGCCCCTCCAGCAACTCGGGGAGAAAGCCACGATCCATGACTCGTGCGTGTACGCCCGGAACGGAAGGCGTCCTCGAACAGCCGCGACGCCTGCTCGCCGGCGGGGGCGTGACCCTCGTGGAGCCCGAGCTCTCGGGGAAGCTCACGTTCTGTTGCGGCGGACCGCTCGAGACGCTGTTCCCGGGGAAGTCGGCCGAGATCGCCCGCCGGAGGATGGCGCAGCTCACCGCGTGCAGCCCCAACGTGGTCACGGCGTGCCCGCTGTGCCTCGCGAACCTCAACCGGGTCGTCCCGGCGGGCGCGGAGGTCCGGGACATCTCGGACTACCTCGTGCGGGCGTACTGCCCGGCCGCGGCGACCGCCTGACCTCGTCGCCGCTCGGCCCGGCGTTACCCCGAGAGGACCAGGTAGATCGCGAGCCCGACGCCGATGGCCACCATGAGCGCCGTCAGTCCCCACTCAAGCCCCGAGTGGATCCGGTAACGTCCCGCTTCGAGGTCGATCCTCGTCGCGTGGAACCGGGCGAAGGCCAGGACCAAGAGGACCGAGCCCGCCAGGACCAGGAGAACGCCGCTGACCTCGGAGACCGGCCCGGGCACCACCGACGCACCGGAAGGGCCCGCGATCTCCTTGAGGAAGAGGCCGAACCGGGCGACGACGAAGCCGAAGGCCATGATGGTGATCGCGGTCCGGACCCAGGCGAGATAGGTCCGTTCGTTCGCGAGGTGGTCGGTCGGGGAGCCCGGCATGGTGGCTGGCCTCCTCCCCACGACCTGGGAGGGCCTTTAGGACGCGCCGCCGGCGGTACCCCGCCGCAGCGAACCCGGCCGGAAGACCAGGATCCGGCGGCGAGCCGACGTCACCCCACCGGAGGGTAGGAGCTCGGTCCCTCCCCGAGCTGGCGAAGGATCTGGTCGAGCTGTTCCTTCGAGATCTCCCCTCGGGCGAACCGCTCGCGTGCGATGAGGACCGCCGAGTCCCCACCGAAAGGCCCCCCGGCGTACCCGTAACGGTAGCCGTGGCGGGCGTAGAAGCGGCGGTAGGGGGCCATCCCCAAGCCCCAGAAGATCACGCGAAGGACCCACACCGCGATGAAGAGCGTGAGGAGGACGATGATCAACGTCGGAAGCCAGCTCCAGGACGACCACAGCACCGGCCCGGTCGGCCATTGCCAGCTGAGGATCGCGGCGACGACCCCGACGACAATGGCGAGCACGATCAGCGAGAAGATCACGGTGAGGCCAGCGACGATGTGCCGATGGGTCTCGTCGTCGAAATCCAGGTTGGTACTCGAGGTGGGAAGCGAAGGAGACGGTGCGCCCATGGACGACCCCTACCCCCATCGAGCGGGGAATAGTTACGAGGTCGGTGGAACCGGTTTTACCTCACCGGGAGGAGCGGCGGCATCCTGCCGCGAGGGCGTGTGCCGCCCCCGCACGTAGCGCGGAGGGGCGAGAGCGCCCTCCGTGAAACCGGTTTCACGGGGGGCTTAGTAGGCGGCCCGCCGTCCTCGTTCCCATGTCCGCGGGTTACCCCACGCCGACGGCGGTTTTCTCGACCCCCCGACTCCGTCCCCCTTCGGCCGGATCGGCCGAGACCCTGGTCCTCGTTGCCCTGATACTGCAGTTGATTGCGGGATGCTTCCTGGTCGGCGGGATCCTCTTCCTCTTCGGCTGGGCCGCCTACCATCCCTTCCCCTTCGCCTGGATCGCCCTGATGGTGGGGGGCACGATCGGCGTGGTCGCCGTCCTGTTCCTGTACTTTGCCTACACCCTCTCCTACCAACGCATCCAGCGCGGGGACTACTCGGGGGCGCAGACGCCCACGCTCGTGATCGGGATCCTCTCGCTCTTCTTCGGGATCATCCCGGGGATCCTCTATCTCGTCGGGTACTCGAAGCTCTCCGACGCGATCCGGGAGCAGCAGACGCCGCCCGGGTACTTCGCCCCCGGAGCCCCGATGGCTACGCAGATCGCCTGCCGTGGCTGCGGGAGGGTCTACTTCGCCGGTCAATTCCCGTTCTGTCCGAACTGCGGGCAGAAGATGGGCGCGTAGCGCCGGTACCGGTCCGACGCCGCACGAGGTTCCAGAGTCGAAGTCCGGAACGCCCCGGGGGCGGGCCGTCCTAGTTCCGGTGATTCAGTCGAGGTCCAACTCGGCCTCGCGACGGAGCAGCGAGGCCGATTCTTCACGGGTCGCGTCCGCGAGGTTCGTCTCGGCGCCGATCCGCTTGCGGTCGATCTGCTCGATGAGGCCGAAGAGCCACTCGAACTCATGCATGATCAGAGGGTCCCGGAGGGACGTGCGCGCCCGTCCGATCACGTCGACGGGGCTCCGAAGCGCGACGTAGTAGCCGCTGATCCAGGTGCCGAAGGCCTCCCAGACCAGTTCGCGGTTCAGTACCCGAGCATGGGTGAGCGAGCCGATCAGCTCGAAGAACGCCGCCACCTCGAGGTTCGTGATGTCGTCGTGGCGGCCCTCGAGGAGGCGTTGCGCCAGCAGCTTGCGTCGGCGCCGTAGGGCGGGGGAGTCGAATCGCTCGCGCAACGTCAGGACGGCGTTCGCGCTGTTCAGATGCTGGGCGACCCGGACCTGCCACCAAAGTAGCACGACCGTGCCGATGGCCAGCGCCCAGGCGGCGATCGCCGTGAGCGTGGTCGTGTCGAGCGCCATGCCGGACCAAGAGGTTCGGACGAACGTTTGGCTATAACTCGTCGGACCGTGAGACGGCTGCTGGAAGGCTCACCAGCATCCCCGATGAGGTCGATGCGGGGAGAGGGATTTGAACCCACGAACCCCTACGGGACCAGACCCTGAATCTGGCGCCTTTGGCCAAGCTTGGCAATCCCCGCGCGCAGGCCCGTACCCACGGACCATTAAGAGCCTGAGGCTGCCGGGGGCCTCGCCGACTCGAAGGTAAATGGCCCTCCGGGCTGGCGGCCCCATGGTGGCGCGGTCGGAGGGCCGTTCGCAGGCAATCCAACGCGTGAACGCCCTGGAGCGACGCCTCGCGCCGCTCGACCGGGCGATCCTAGGGGTGGAATGGCGGCAAGCGACCGGGCGGGCCACGCGGGGCGCCGCATCGTTGCAGCTTCGACGCCTCGCCGTCTTGGCGGAACCGGGCCTCACCGAGCAACTTCGCGCCGCGATGCACGAGCTCGCCCCAGGGTCCGACCGGCGCCGCGCGGAGCTGCTGCTCCGCACGACGCGGGAGGTCCAGATCGAGCAGGCGCCGGAAATCGTGCACCTACGGGATCCCCTCGTACGCCGTATCTCCGCGTTCCACCCGACGTGGAAGGGCCGTCGAAGCAGTCGGGGCGCGCTGTGGGAGATCCAGCGGTCGAACCCCGACCGCGCCCAACGGGAGGCCGCGTGGCGGGGGAAGAATCCCTCTTCCGACCGATGGAGCCCGCATTGGCCGGGCTCGTCGCGCTCCGGAACTCTCGAGCCCGGGAGTTCGGGTTCCGGTCGTTTCCTGAGTACCGGCTCGCGGCGGAGGGCCTGTCGGTCGCCCGGTTGCGCGAGCTCATGGACGCCGCGGCCCGCTGGGTTCCGGACGAAATGGCCCGTGCGCGCGAGGAGTTCGAGGACGCGACGGGCGAACGCGGCTGGTACCCTTGGGACGCCCACTACGCCCAGCAGCTCCGGGCGCCGATGCCCAAGGCCTCGTTCCCTGGCGACCGCATGCTGCCGGCCGTCCTCCGCGGGGTTCGGGCGTGGGGAATTCCGCCCTCCCTCCTCCGGTTCCGCGTCGACTTCCACGACCTTCCTGCGGGCGGGATCTCGCTCGCTCCAGACCCTCCGCGGGACGTGCGGGTCGTCGTCCATCCCGAAGGGGGCTGGGAGTGGTATGGCATCCTCTTTCACGAGGTCGGGCACGCGGTCGCCTCCGGGGCGGTTCGCCAGCCCTCCCACCTCCTTCGTTGGCACGAACACGTACCCGGGTTCGCCGCGATGTCCGAAGGGGAGGGCGGGTTCTTCGAAGAGATCGCGGCGACCGAGGCGTGGCTGCGGACGCGGCCGGGGCTCTCCCGGGAGCAGGTCGCGGCCGCGGTCGCGTCGGTCCGACGCAGGGTTCTCTCCAACACCGCTTGGACCGTCATTTGGATCTCCCGTGAGCTCGCGCTCTACGAGGACGGTCCTCGCGGGCCGGAGGTGGTGGCGAAACGATTGGAGCGCCGCCTGTTCGGATACGAGTCCCATGAGCCGATCTCTTTCGCCGACGGGTTCTCGGTTGAGCTCCCGCTCTACTCGCCGAGCTACTTCCTCGCGACGCTGTTCGGGTCGTCCCTCCGACGCGCGGTGCTCTCGGAGGTAGGAGGCCCGCTCTGGCCGAACCGAAAAGTTGGCCCCTGGCTCCTCCGGCACTGGATGCGGGAGGGCACGTCGTTCGACTGGACGACGCGGCTCCGAGAGCTCACGGGCGCGCCGTTCGACGCCCGGGCTTTCCTCGCGGAGACCCGCCCGGGGACGAAGTAGGTCGCCGCCGGGCTAGGCGATCGCTGGGACGGTCGCCGTGTGGTGGCGGTTCTTCTCGGTCTGAAGGATATCGAGGGCCTCCGCGACCGTCGCCTTCTGATGGACGATCGCTCGTAACCCCTTCAGCATCGCGACCGGGTGGTCGGACTGCCAGATGTTCCGGCCCATGTCGATCCCGTGCGCTCCCTCGTCGATTGCGTGGCGCGCGAGCTCGAGCGCCGCGCGGTCGCTGTCGAGCTTCGGGCCCCCGGCGACCACGAGGGGCACCGGGCACCCTTCCACGACCTTCGAGAAGTTCTCGCAGTAGTAGGTCTTCACGATGTGGGCCCCGAGCTCGGCCGAGACGCGACAGGCGAGGGCGAGGTAGCGGGCGTCCCGCTTCTCGAGCTCCTTGCCGACGGCCGTGATCGCCATCACCGGCATGCCGACCGCCTCTCCCTCGTTGACGAGGTCTCCGAGGTGGACGAGCGACTCGTGCTCGTGCGGAGCGCCGACGAAGACGCTCAGCGCGATCGCGCTCGCGTTCAGCCGGAGCGCCTCCGTCATCGACGTCGTGATCGCCTCGTGGGAGAGGTCCTCGTGGAGGACCGTGACGCCCCCCGAGACCCGAAGGACGATCGGGGTAGTGGCGGTGGGCGGCACCGCGCGTCGCAGGATCCCGCGGGTGAGGGCCAGGGCGTCGGCGTGGGGAAGGAGGGGCGCGATCGTGGCTCGCGCGTCCTCGAGATGGTGCGTCGGGCCCATGAAGTAGCCGTGGTCCACCGCGAGCATGACGGTGTTCCCGCTCGTCGAGGAGAACATCCGCCCGATCCGGTTCGCGAGTCCCCAGTCCATGGTCCGACCTCGAGCCTCCGATGGGGCGGGCGCTTCTTATCGGTTGCCCCGGCCGAGAGGGTCCCGAAGCCTACGCGGAGGGCGGAACGTCCGCTCCGCGCAGGGCGACCGGGACCCGTCGGTCCTCCTTCACCCGGTTGAGGACCACCTGGGTGTTCGACCGCTCGACGTAGGGGTCCTGGAGCATGTGCTTCACAAACCGATCGAGGTCCCGCCGGTCCCGAAACCGCCCGATCAAGAGCGCGTCGTTATCGCCCGTGACGTCGTAGATGGCGTAGGCGTGCGGGTCGCGGGCGAGCCTCTCCTCCACTTCCCGCAATCGGCCCTTCGAGATCCAGATCCCGATCACCGCCCAGAGGTCCCATCCGAGCTGTTCGTCATCGAGCAGCGGGATGTACCCCCGGATCACGCCTTGCTCCTCCAGTCGACCGATTCGGGAGCTCACTGTCGTCGGCGAGATCTTGAGCCGGTGCGCGAGCTCCCGGTGGCTGCGTCGCGCATCGATGTTCAGCTCTACGAGGAGGTCGCGGTCGAGCTCGTCGAGGGTGGACGTTCGGCGCATGAAGTTGGATAAAACCGTTCAAAGCTAATGCCTTTGGGTTCCAAACTGGATGTTCGCTCGGTTCCCGACCCCACCGGTTGATGTACCCGGGTCGATACCCTCCCCGTCGAACCTCCATGTCTCCAGCAAAGAAAGAAGCGGGCGCGCTCGACGGACCGGCGATCCTGGCGAAGCTGAGGGCCGACCACGTCCGATGGGTGCAGCTGTTCTACACCGACGTGTTCGGCGGCTACAACCAGGTGGACGTCCCGCTCCACACGCTGGACGCCGACTCGTTCGTCACGGGGGTTCCCAAGCTGGACGGCTCGTCCGTCCGCGGCTTCCGGGAGATCTTCGAGTCCGACATGCTCCTCGTCCCCGACCCGCGCACGCTCGCCTCGATCCCGTGGAACCCCGACGCGGGCGGCACGGTCCGCTTCATCTGCGACGTCCGGGTCGGCACGCACGTCCACCCCCTACGCCCACGACCCCCGGGGGGTCGCCCGGAGGGCCGAGCAGGTCCTCGCGGCCGCCGGGTACGATACCTCCTACTGGGGGCCAGAGGTCGAGTACTTCGTCTTCGACTCGATCGAGCTCATCCCCTCCGCTCAGGGTGTGCGGGACCCCTGGGCCGGCGCCGGCTACCTGCTCCACCAGTCGGAGGCCCCGTGGGAGACCGGACCCCAGGTCTCCACGATCCGGTTCAAGGAGGGGTACCACCGCACCCCGCCCTACGATTCGATGGTCGGGTTCCGGGCGGAGGTGTCGAACATCCTGGCCGACGACTTCCACGTCCGAATGGACGCCCACCACCACGAGGTCGCGACCAGCGGTCAGGCCGAGATCAACATCCACTACGACGAGCTGGTCCCGACCGCGGACCACGTCCAGGACATCCGCTACGTGATCAAGAACGTGGCCCACCGCCACGGCAAGGTCGGCTGCTTCATGCCGAAGCCGATCTACGGCGACAACGCGATTGGCATGCACACCAACCAGTCGATCTGGTCGAAGGGAAAGAACGCGTTCTACGACGGGAACGACAAGTACGCCGAGATCAGCCAGACGTGCCGGTACTATGTCGGCGGCCTGATGGCCCACTCCCGCGCGATGTGCGCGATCACGAACCCGGTCACGAACTCCTACCGGCGGCTGGTCCCCGGCGTACGAGGCGCCCGTCTTCATCGCGTGGAGCCGCGCCAACCGCTCCGCGAGCGTCCGCATCCCGTTCTACCTCAAGGGACGGCCGGAGGTCAAGCGAATCGAGTACCGGACGCCCGACCCCGCCGCCAACATCTATCTCACGGAGGCGGCGCTCGCGCTCGCCGGCCTCGACGGGATCAAGCGCAAGATCGAGCCCCCGCCCCCCGTCGACCAGGACATCTACAAGCTCACGCCGGCCCAGCGCAAGACGCTCGACATCCACGAGCTGCCAGGATCGCTCGGCGAGGCGCTCGACTGCCTCGAGTCGGACCGGGCGTTCCTCAAGCCCGCGTTCGCCGACTCGCTGCTGGACACGTACATCGAGCTCAAGCGCAAGGAGCAGCTCGAACTGAACCTGCGGCCCCATCCGTACGAGTTCTACCGGTACTTCGATGTCTAGGTAGGCCTTCGTCAAGTCGTTGCGCTCGCGCTTAGATAGGGCGCGCGATGGCCCGCCCAGGGTCCATGACGGGCGCCCGCCGCTTCACGGGAGGCCACGTCTTCACCGGCCAACGGCTGGCCGAGGCCCTCCTGATCGAGAACGGCCGCGTCGCCTCGGTCGGGAGCGAAGCGGAGGTCGCGCGCGCCGCCCCGACCGGTTGCGATGTGGAGGAGATTCACGGGCACCTCATCATTCCCGGTCTGGTGGACGCCCATCTGCACATCGCCGAGACCACCCGGGCGGAGCACGGGATGGCCGTCGCGGGGTTACGCTCCCGCGAGGAGCTCGTCGAGCGGCTCCGCCGGTGGACGAGGGACCACCCGACCGGGCCGATCGTCGGTCGGGGTTGGAACGTCGAAGGGTTCCCGGACAAGCGTGAGCCGACGCGCCATGACCTCGAGGCGGCGGTTTCCGACCGCCCGGTGATCCTCTACCACGCGAGCGGTCACGCGGCGGTCGTGAACGGGGCGGCCCTCGAGGCGGCCGGGTACTCCGACCACTCTCCGGACCCCCCGGGAGGACGGCTCGGCCGGGAAGCGGACGGCTCTCCCAACGGACTGCTCTACGAACGCGCGGTCGATCCGGTCGCCCGGTTCACGAGCGGAGCATTCCCCTCAGACCGGGAGGAGGTCGCCCAGACGCTCCGGTCGATCGCTTCCCTCGGGGTCACGACGGTCGGTACCATGAGCACCGACCCGGAGGAGCTCGAGGTCCTCACGTCCCTGGGTCTCTCCGGAGAGCTCCCCGTCCGGGTCCGAGCCTACGTCCGTTTCTCGCGGCTGGCCCTCGTGAACATCGCCCGCCCGCTCGAGGTGGAAACGAACGACCTGCTCGTCGTGCGCGGGACCAAGGTGTACACCGATGGGGCGTTCGGCCCGCGGACCGCGTGGCTTTCCGAACCCTACTCCGACCAACCGGGGAGCTCCGGCGACTCGACCCTCTCGACGAAGGCCCTCGCAGAAATGGTTCAGGTCACCGTCGACGCCAACCTCGTTCCCGCCCTGCATGCGATCGGCGACCGGGCCCTCCAGGTCGCTGTTCAGGCACTGGAGTCGGTCGAGCGCGTTCCGGGGGCGGCCCGGATCGAGCACGCGTCGCTCGTACCTCCGGACCTGTACCCGCTCCTCGATGGGGTCCGGCCCATGCTCGTCGTGCAACCGAGCTTCGTGTGGACCGACGCATGGCTCGGCGAACGGCTGGGCGCCCAGCGAGCCCGTCATGCCTACCCCTTCCGCACGTTGATCGAACGCGGGCACCTCCTTGTCGGGTCGAGCGACTCCCCCTACGACCTGCTGGACCCATGGAGGGGGCTCGCCGCGGCAGTCCACCGTACGGACCCGGAGGGTCGCTCAGCCAACCCCAGTCCCGAGGAGAACCTCTCGCCGGAGCAGGCGATCCAGCTCTACACGGCCAACGCCGGGCCGGGCCTCGGGGAAGCGGACCTCGGTTCCCTCGAGGTAGGGGCCCGGGCCGACCTCGTCGTGGTGGACGCCCCCGACCTCTCCGCTGCGATTGCCCGCGGGGCGCCGGGCGTGCAGGCGACGTGGATGGCCGGCCGGTTGGACGTACCACCGGGCGGCCCGCAGGCGCCCGTAATCCCTTAAGGCGCGGCCGGGCTCGACGGGCCATGGCGGCTCCCTCCGGTCCTCCCCAAATGAAGGAGTTCTCTCCGTCGATGCGGACCGACCTCATGGTTGCGGACTGGAGAGCTGCGCTTCCGGAAGAGCTCTCGGTCGAGGAGAAAGAGCGGCGGCTGTACGGGGCGGTGTGGGACGCCTACATGGAGGGCGACTACGGGTTCGGCCTCTGGCTCTGGCACGAATGCGACCGGCTCACGAACAACCTGAACGGGAACGTGCGCGAGGTGACCCGGATTTTGGGGCCTGGGCACTACTTCGGGTTCTCCCACCGCCGGGCGATCGCTGGGGCCGTACCGATCGAGCGGATCTACCGTCCCCGGAAGGGGGACATGAGCACCCCTCGGACGGACGCGTTTGTTCTCCCGCACTACCAGGTGCTCTGTGTGTACCTGGTGAAGTCGGAAGCCGGCGACACGAAGGCGAAAGCACTCCTCGAGATCTCGCTGGGGGAACTCGAGGACCTCCGCCGGAACGATGCCTTCCTGAAGCATTTCGAGACGTTCCGGGACCTCGTCAATCGCACGAAGGCGGCGGGAGAGGCGCCCCCTCCTCCCCCGACGGTTCTCCGGGCGGCTCCCTCGTCGGCGCCGCCTGCCTCCAAGGCCCGCCGGGCCCGCGCGAAGAAGTAGGCCGGGGGCCCGAACCCCTCCTATATCCCGTCCGATTGCGCCCGCGGGGGCGTGCGATGCGGGCGGTGGTAGTGGGAGGCGGCGGTCTCACCGGTCAGTGCTCGGTCCGGGACCTCGCGTCCTCGGGAGCGTTCGACCAGGTCGTAGCCGCGGACCTCGACCTTTCTCTCGCGGAGCGCGCGGCCCACGCGGCCGGGCCTCGGGCGACCGCGACCAAGCTCGACGTCCGGGACCACGCCGCCCTCGTCCAGCTCCTCGTCGGGGCCGACGTCTGCGTCAACGCGGTCCAGTACGGGTTCAACCTCTCCGTCATGGAGGCGGCGTTCACCGCGCGGGTCCCGTACCTCGACTTCGGCGGCCTGTTCCACATGACCCGCCGGCAGCTCGCGCTGCACGAGCGGTTCCGCGCGGCCGGATTGATCGCGATCCCGGGACTGGGTCAGGTGCCCGGCATCTCGAACGTCCTCGCGATGGAGGCGTGCCAGGACTTGGAGCGCGTCGACTCCCTCCTCATCCGCGACGGATGGAAGGACCTCACGGTGAACGGCCCCGAGATCTCCTTCACGTGGTCGCCGAGCACCTTCCTCGACGAGATGGTGATGCCGGCGGTCGTCTTCGAGAAGGGCGCCTACCAGGATTACCCCGCGATGAGCGGGGCGGAGGAGTACGACTTCCTCCCGCCCGTGGGCCGCACCCGGCTCTACCGCACGCTCCACTCCGAGCCCGCCACCTTGCCCGAAAGCCTCCGCGACAAGGGGATCCAGCATTGTGAGTGGAAGGAGGGAGGTCCGGGGATCGAAGTGCTCCGGACGATGGCGTTGCTCGGCCTGGGGTCCGACAAGCCGCTCGACGTCCGAGGCCAGTCGATCTCGCCCCGCGACTTCGTTCTGGCGCTTTTGAAACGGGAGAAGCTCCTCGGAGCCCCCGAGGGGATCGTCGTCAACGATTGGGAGGTCTGCGACATCGAGGTGCACGGGACCCTCCACGGCCAACCCGTCGTCCGGCACGCCCTCGCCCGGTTCCCGCCTCGGCCGGACTGGCACCTCACCGCCACCGAGTACGCGGTGGGCGTCGCCGGCTCGGTCGGTGCCGAGCTATTGGCTACTGGGAAGGTGACCGCCCGCGGTGTCGTCCCCCCCGAGCGGTGCGTGCCGCCGGGGCCGTTCCGCGCCGCCCTCAAGGCCCGCGGGATCGAGACCGCGATCGTCCCGCCGGAACCCCCGCTGGCCCCTGCGCGAACGAGCTGAAAACAGCCTCCAAGTGGCTATTTTGGCCATTTTTCGGTTGTTTGTAGGTAAAGTAAAGGGTATTTTGCGGGAAATACAATGGCGCAGTACTAGTTGAGTTTCGTTGCGTATTGTACTATATCAAGTCGAAACGAGATTCAGGTCCTTAGCCATCTATATATAGCGACCACCGGCTCGTAGGCTCGCCTCTGATGCATTATTTATGGTGGACAAGCAACCCGCCCCGCCCAACGACCTCCCCGAGCGGGAGCACCGTCTCATGCTCCCGGCGCTCGGCGACGGTCTAACGCCGCGGCACGCCAGCGGAGACACCGAGGTCCATCCTCCCACCTCCCCCGAATCGGGGGCCGAGCCTCCCAAGGAGAAGAAGGAGGCGAAGGAGCCCAAGGAGTCAAAGGACGTCAAGGACGCGAAAGAGACCAGGGAGGCGCCTCCCGAGGCCGCTCCCTCGGCGGAGGTCGAGCCGCTCCCCATCTCGATCGCGCGGCTCGTTCCGAAGCTCAAGAAGAGCGCGAAGCTGTTCGCGGAAGGCAAGAAGCACATCCCGAACTCTTCGAGCTCGCTCATCCGGGTCGCCTCCTACGACCCGTGCCCTCCGTTCATCGCGGCGGGCAAAGGCCCGCGGATCTGGGACGAGGACGGGAACGAGTACCTCGACTTCAACCTGGGGTACGGCTGCCTCATCAACGGGCACGCTCCCCGCGAGCAGGTCAAGGCGATCCAGGAGCGCGCCGAGCTCGGGCTCCACTTCGCGGCGCCGACCGCGCTCGAGATCGACCTCGCGGTGATGTTCCAGAAGATGGTGCCCACCGCCGAGAAGGTCGCGTTCTGCTCCAACGGCTCCGACGCGACCATGAACGCCATCCGGATCGCCCGCGCCGTCACGGGCAAGGATGCGATCCTGAAGTTCGAGGGCCACTACCACGGCCAGCATGACTACGCGCTGATCAGCGCGGAAGCGCCTCCGATCGTCGCGGGGCTGGACGAGTTCCCCCGTCCGCTCCCGAACTCCGCCGGGATCCCGCCCGGGGTCACGGACTACGTAATGGTCGCCCAGTACAACTCGCTCCTCTCGTTCGAGCGGATGGTCAAGCGCTACCGCGACCGCCTCGCGTGCGTCATCCTCGAGCCCATCATGGCGAACTCGGGGATCATCGCCCCCGTCCCGGACTACCTGAAGCACCTCATCGAGATCGCGCACCAGAACGACCTGCTCGTCATTTTTGACGAGGTGTTCACGGGGTTCCGGGTCGCGCCGGGCGGTGCGCAGGAGCTCTACGGGGTCGAGCCCGACATCTCCTGCTGGGCGAAGGCGCTCGGCGGCGGGGTGACGATCTCCGCGGTCTCGGGGAAGAGCGAGTACATGGACCTCATCGCCCCCGGGCGGATCTCGTTCGGCGGCACCTACTTCGCGAACAACATCTCCCTCGCCGGAGCCCTCGCGAACCTGAAGATCCTCCACCGGGGCGGCGCGGACCTCTACGCGCGCTTTGCCCGGATGACCTCCCGCCTCGAGCACGGGCTCGAGGAGGCCGCCCACGACGCGAAGATCAACGTCCTTGTCCAGTCGGTCAACGGGATGCTGCAGTTCTTCTTCACGCGGCGGAAGAAGATCCAGAACTACCGCGAGTCGCTCCAGATCGACTGGAACCTCTACCTGCGGCACCACCAGCTCCTGCTGGACAAGGGGATCTACATCCACCCCGACAACTACGAGCGGCTCACGTTCTCGAGCGCCCACACCGACAAGGACATCGAGAAGTTCATCTCCATCGCCCACGAGACGTTCACGGAGCTGAAGACGCTGCCCCGGGACTACCTCCCGTAGGTCCTCGGCCCCCTTTTGAGCCCGAACCCGCGGATTAATAGTCATCATCCCTTGGCCGCCGGGATGGCGGTGTCGGCAGGACGGCCGGCCCCCTAACGGAGCGTTGGGTTGGGCCGGAGTCCGAGCGACCTGATCGTCTTCGTAGGGAAGCGCCTCGTCCAGCTCATTCCCGTCCTGTTCGGGGTCATCGTCCTCACGTTCTTCTTCACCCACCTCCAGGCGGGCAACATCTGCAATGCGTGGTATCCGCACGCATCGGCCTCGACTATCCGAAACTGCGAGGCGACCGCGAACCAACCAATCCTGACCCAGTTCGTCCACTACTTCGTCAGCCTCCTCCAAGGGAACTGGGGCGCCTCGAACACGGGCGTGCTGGTATTCCCGTACATCGCGGCCGCGGCGCCGGCCACTTTCGAACTGGTCATCGCCGCCCTCTTCCTGATGGTCGTCATCGGGATCCCGCTCGGGGTCATCGCGGCCCAGTATAGCGGCCGGTGGGGCGACCACCTGGTCCGGATCTTCTACCTCAGCGGCTGGGCCACCCCGACCTACCTCGGCGCGGTGATCGCGGCGGTGTTCCTCGGGCCATACCTCGGCCTGCCGAACCACGGGGAGGTACTCGACCCTCGCGCCGCCGTTCCACCAGTACACTCACATGTCGGTGGTCGACGCGATCATCGCGGGCAATCTCCCCTACACGGTCGATGCGACCTCCCACCTCATCCTGCCGGCGGCCGTCCTCGCGTTCATCAACATGGGGATCGCGACGCGGATGACGCGCGCCTCGATGCTCGAAGTCCTCCCGCTCGACTACGTTCGCTCGGCGCGGATGAAGGGACTGACCGAGTTCTGGGTGATGTACAAGCACGCCCTCCGGAACGCGCTCATCACGACGACCACGGTCCTCGGTGTGACCGCGGGGGGCTTGCTCTCTGGCACGGTCGTGGTCGAGGAAGTGTTCGACTGGCCCGGTATCGGGCAGTACGCCTACACCGCGATCGGCGGCGGTGGCACCGTCCCGAACTATGCCGGTGCGGTCGCGGTGGTCATCATCTTCGCGATAGGGGTCGTGGTCGCGAACCTCATCGCGGACATTCTGTACGGCGTGCTCGACCCGCGCGTCGATTGGAGGTAGGCGGAGTGGCGTCGACCTCGGCACGGGCTCGCTCCGGCGTCGCGGAGTCGCTCGGCACCTTCTGGCGGGTCCTTCGGGCCAACCCCCTCTCGTTCCTCGGCTTCCTCATGGTGGCCGTCATCTGCCTGACGGCCCTCGTCGTCGTGGTCGCCCCGCATCTTCTCGTCCCCTACGGAGCGCAGGTGAACGGCGGCGCCTACTCCCAGGCCCCCTCCGCGAAGCACCTCTTCGGGACCGACGCGAACGGCTTCGACATCTATTCCAACGTGATGCTTGCGCTGCCGCTCGACCTCGGGATCGGCGTCGCGATCGCGGGGGCCGCGCTCCTGGCCGGAGGCGCCCTCGGACTCATCGCCGGTTTCTACGACCGCCCCGGCACCGTCGGCGGCGTGGCCTCCGTCACGATCATGCGGCTCACCGATATCTTCCTCTCCTTCCCGAGCCTCATCCTCGCGCTGGCGATCACCCGCGCCCTCGGGATCGGGGTCTGGGAGACCGTGCTGGCGATCGGGCTCACGTGGTGGCCTTACTACGTTCGGCTCGTCCGCGGCGAGGTGCTCGCGATCAAACACCTCCCCTACGTGACGGCCGCCCGGGCCGCTGGCGTCCGGGAGAACCGGATCCTGCTCCGCCACGTCGTCCGCAACCTGCTCGAGCCGATCGTCGTCTACTTCACGCTCGACATCGGGACGGTGCTCGTCACCTACTCCACGATCGGCTTCATCGGCGTGGCCAGCAAGTATCCCGGCCCCCAACCGGAATGGGGCGCGATGCTCGCCTTCTACCAGAGCTCCGGCTCGATCAACACGTACCCCTGGGAGGTCTTCGCGCCGGGCCTGGCCATCTTCGTCACCGTGCTCGCGTTCAGCCTCCTCGGGGACGGGCTCCGCGACATTCTCGACCCGAGGACCCGCCGCGCGTTCGTACGGGGCACGGTCAGCCATGACCCACCCCCCGAGTTGCCGCCGCTCGCCTCCGCCGAGGTCGCGGGCGCCCCGGCCGCCGCGGCCGGCCCCGTCGACTCGGGGGTGCCCACGTGACCGAGCCCCTCCTTCGGATCCAGAACCTTTCGATCACCTACACGGTCGGCGCCGGCGTCTTTCAGGCGGTCTCGGACGTTTCGCTCGACATCTACCCCGGGCGGGTCGTCGGGATCGTCGGCGAGACCGGGTGCGGTAAGAGCACGCTCGCGCAGGCGATCCCCCGGCTGATGCCGGAGCCCCCGGCCTCCATCGGCTCTGGCCGGATCATCTTCCGGGGGACGGACCTGGTCCAGGTCCCGAAGAGCAAGATGCCGATGGTCCGCGGCACGGGGATCGGGATGATCTTCCAAGAGCCGCTCAACTCCCTCAACCCTGCGTACCGGGTCTTCGACCAGATCGTCGAGTCCATCCAGATCCGTCACTTCCGCGAGATCGGGGTCGTGAAGTCGTTCCAGGGGGGGGAGGTCCCGTTCGACTACTCCAAGCGCCCGACGACGACGGTCGCGAGCGCCCTCACCCGCTCGGTGGTGCCCGACGGGGCGGTGGAGCAGGCCGTGAAGGAGCGGATACGGACCCGGTCGGACTACCGGAAGGAAGTCCTCGACTACCTCCGCCTCGTCCGGATCAACGACCCCGAGACGATCATCGACCTCTATCCGCACGAGCTCTCGGGCGGGATGCGTCAGCGCATCATGATCGCGATGGCGCTCAGCGAGAAGCCGTCGCTCCTCATCGCGGACGAACCGACCAGCGCGCTGGACGTCACGATCCAGGCCCAGGTCCTGACGCTCATGAAAGACCTCATCGACGAGGTCGACGCGTCCGTCCTCTTCATCAGCCACGACCTGGGCGTGATCGCCGAGACCGCGGACGAGATCGGCGTGATGTACGCCGGTCGGATCATCGAGTACGGGCCGGTGGACGAGGTGTTCCGCTCCCCGCGCCACCCCTACACGAAACTGCTGCTCGCGGCCGCGCCCCGGATCTACAAGTCGGACGGCCCTCTCCGCTCGATCCCCGGCAACGTGCCCAACCTCTCGCGCCCCCCGTCCGGCTGTCGGTTCCATCCCCGGTGCCCGCTCGCTCGTCCGGTCTGCAAGGGCGACCCGCCTCCGCTCGCGCCGGTGACCCCGTCCGAGCCCGGCACTCCCCCCGACGGGCACCGGAGCGCGTGCTACTTCCCCGAGGAGGTGCCCGGGCTCCCGTGAACGACGCCTCCCCCCTGCTCGAAGCCGTCGGCGTCCAGAAGCTGTTCCCGCTCACGCGCAGCCTCGGGGACGTGGTCGGGCGGGTCCCCCGACGCTCGGTCCACGCGGTGGACGGGGTCTCGATCACCGTCGGGCCCGGGGAGACGCTGGGGCTCATCGGCGAGTCGGGCTCCGGCAAGACCACGCTCGGCTGGCTCGTCTCCCGCCTCCACGAGCCGACGGAGGGTCAGATCCGGTTCCAAGGGAAGGACGTGACCCACCTCGGCGGCGAGGAGCTGCGCCTGTGGCGGCGCAACGTCCAGGTGGTCTTCCAGGACCCGGTCGGTTCCCTCGACCCCCGATTGCGGGTCTGGCAGATCGTGGGGGAGCCGCTGCGCGCCCAGCTCGAGCTCTCGCGACGGGAGTCCCGGGCGCGGGTCGAGGCGCTCCTTCCGAGCGTCGGGTTGCCGCCGGACTGCCTGGACCAATACCCCCACGAGTTCTCGGGAGGCGGTCGGCAGCGGCTCTCGCTCGCGCGGGCGCTCTCCGTCAGCCCCCGCCTGATCGTGCTGGACGAACCGACCAGCGCGCTCGACGTGGCCGTCCAGGCCCAGATCCTGAACCGCCTCATCGAGCTCCAGCGCGAGCGGGGGATCGCCTACCTGCTCATCACGCACAACGTCGCCGCGGTGCGATTTGCCGCTGACCGGGTGGCGGTGATGTACCTCGGCCAGGTCGTCGAGTACGGCGGGGCCCGGGACGTGCTCGAGCACCCGGTCCACCCCTACACGAAGGCGCTCCTCGCCGCGGTCCCCCAGCCGGATCCCGGGCGACGCAAGAAGCGCTATCGGATCGAGGGGGACATCCCATCACTCATCGACCCGAAACCGGGGTGCCGCTTTGCCCCCCGTTGCCCGTTCGTCGTAGACTCCTGTCGAACGGCGGACCCGCCCCTCGTGCCCCACCCCGGGGTCGAGGGCCGGGTCGTGGCGTGCTTCCGGGCGGAAGAGGTGGCGGACATCCCGCCCGAGTCGTTCCTGGTCTCCGCGGAGCCGACGGCGCCCGCGGCGGCTGCAGCGGAAACGACCCCATCTAGCTCAAGCCACTGCGTGTTGAACCCGATCGCGAACGGCTCGGCGCTCGCCATGGGGTTCTGGACGAACCCGTGGAGGTTCGCGGAGTACACGGCAAACGAGGTCGGGACGACCAGCCAGATCTCGGTGTAGTTGTCGTACATGAGCTGGGTCATGGTCGAGTAGTCCGCGGTGAGGTTGGCCGGGTTCGACTCTCCGGCGGCGGCGAAGGTATCGGCATCGACCGTCGAATTCGAGTAGCCGGCCATGCACCCGTTCGCGCTGCCGAGCGAGTAGGCGTCGTTCTGGGTCCAGTCGTCGGGCGAGATGTAGTCCGACGTGTAGAACTCCTGGCCCATGTAGAACGGTCCGTCGTTCGCCGAGGTGTCCGAGACGCACTGGCCGTTCGTGTCCCGCCCCTGCTCCTCGTAGAGCGCGGCCAGGCTCACGCCGACCGGGTTGATGTCGATCCCGATCGCCTTCAAGTCGGCCTCCAGGAACTGGGCGGTCTCGACCCAGTCGTTCCCCGTGTTGAGGTACATGTAGTTGATCGAGTCCCCCGCACACGCGTTGTTCGCGCACGGCGAGTCGGCGATCTCCTGCTGCGCCAGCGCGAGGTCGTACCGGTAGTACGGTTCGTGCGCCGTCACGTTGTTGTTGTACGGGTAGGCCGGCGGCACGGGCCCGACCCACTGCTGGGCGTAGCCGCCGAACGCCTGCTGGATGATCTGTTGGTAGTCGATCGCGTGCGTGATCGCCTCCCGGACCGAGAGGTTGTTGAACGGGGCATGGCTCGAGTTCATGAAGATCCACCACGAACCGCTGGTCGCACCGTAGACGGTCGGGAGGGGCTGGACGACCAGGTTCGAGTGACCTTCGAGCTGCTGGATGGTCGACGGCCCGACGTAGGCGAACGAGGCCTCCTGGACCGCCCCCGTGGTGAGGTCGTTGCTCGTGATGTCGATGGCGTCCTGGAAGATCACGTCGACCGTAGTGTTGGCGGCCGGCAGCTGGCTGTTCCAGGTCTCGGCCCGGGCGGCCGTCGCGCCCCAGTAGTGCGAGTTCGGGCTGAGCGTGTAGCCCCCTCCGCCCACCCCGTTGTAGTTCTGCAGGAGGTAAGGACCGGTTCCCAACGTGTTGGAGGCGAGGTAGGTGTTGACCTCGCCAACCTGGATGCCGCCGTTCGCATCGACCACCTGCGGGTCGACCGCGTACGAGTTCGGCGCCGAGATCGAGGCCAGGAGGTAGGTGTAGTTGCTGGCGAGGTAGCCGTACCCGAGGTTCAGGGCGATCGCGGAGGCGTTGATCACCTGGAACGACTGGTCAGCGATCTCCATCTGGGCGATCTCGGAGGAGGTGGGGTTGGCAAAGTTCCAGCTGTTGAGGTCCGCGACGAGGGTCGCGTTCGCCGCCTGGTCGCTCGCGTTGCTCGAGTAGTACCAGAGCGGGGAGGTCGTGCTGAAGTTCGTCGAGTAGAAGTTCTGCTCGAGGATGAACTGGGGGCCCTGGATGAGGAGCAGGCTGCGGTAGAGGCTGTACCACTGGACGTAGGCGTTGTACGGGTCCCCGTTCGAGAACGTCACGCCCGTCCGAAGGGTGAAGGTGTAGGTCGAGAAGTTGGTGTTGGGGTTGTTGCTCACGGTCCAGTCGTGGGCGAGCACGCCCGAGAAGTTGGTCACGCTCGAGCCGTTGTAATCCACGAGCCCCTGGTAGACCTGCTGGACGGCCGCCCAGCCCGGTGTCGAGAACGTCACGGCGGGGTCGAGCGAGTCCGGGATCTCGGCCTGGTCGACGCAGATCGTCCCCGTTTCGTTCGGCCCGCAGCTCGACACCGCGGGGGAAGTCCGCAGGACGTAGTACGTCCCCGAGGCCCGCGACCACTAGGACTACGACGATGACCACCACGATGATGTTCCGTCGCCTCGGATCCATACGAAAAACCCCCTCCAGAGGGCCGAGGTCGCCGATTCCCTGGCCCCTTGATAAGGTGTGCTAGGGTCCCTCACGGGGGGCCCGGGGACGCTCTCCGCGCCAGCCTCTTTACCGTCCCGCTCCTCGCGAGGTCGAGGTTCGGGGATGACGGCGCGCATGCTGATCGCCGGCGAGTGGGTCGAATCCGGAAGCGGAGCGACGACCCCTGTAATGAGCCCGTTCGACGGAACCGTGCTGGGGTCGGTCCCGAAGGGGAACCGGGAGGATGCCCGCCGTGCGATCGACGCGGCGCGCGAGGCGTTCGACCGAGGCCCCTGGCCGAAGCTCCCGCCCCGGGCCCGCGGGGATGTCTACCTCAAGGCCGCCGCGCTGCTCCAGGCCCGTCTCGGTGAGATCGCCGAGCTCGAGAGCCGCAACCAGGGCAAGACGATCAAGCAGGCCGCGGACGCGGACTTGCCGTTCTCCGTCGACAACCTGGTCTTCTACGCCGGAGCGGGCCGCACGATGGAGGCAAAGAGCCCCGGTGAGTTCACGGGCGACGGGACGACCTTCTTCCGACGGGAGCCGGTCGGGGTGGTCGCCTCGATCACGCCCTGGAACTACCCCATCATGATGGCGGTCTGGAAGCTCGGACCCGGCCCTCATCACGGGCAACACAGTGGTCCTGAAGCCGGCGAGCTGGACCCCTCTCACGAGCCTCGAGCTCGGGAAGGTCTTCGCGGACGCCGGGCTCCCCAAGGGCGCGCTCAACGTGGTGACCGGCCCCGGCGCGGAGGTGGGCGACGAGCTGTCCCGCAACCCGAAGGTCGACCTCGTCTCCCTCACAGGCGACACCGCGACCGGCCGCACGATCATGGCCGCCGCGAGCGGGACGGTCAAGCGGGTCCAGCTCGAGCTCGGCGGCAAGGCGCCGTTCATCGTCTTCGAGGACGCCGACATCGCCGCGGCGGTCGAAGGGGCGGTCGTGGCGGGGTTCGTCAACGGCGGCCAGGACTGCACGGCCGCGACCCGGCTCATTCTGCACAAGAACGTCCGCGCCAAGTTCGTGAAGCACCTGCTCGAGCGCGTTGGGACAATCCGGGTCGGCGACCCGCTCTCCCGCTCGACCGACCTCGGACCGCTGGTCCACCCCACGCACCAGAAGCGCGTCCTCGAGTTCGTGGAGAAGGGGAAGGCGGAGGGGGCGAAGCTCCTGACGGGGGGGACAGATGCCCACGCGCAGCATCCCCACGGGGCGTTCGTCACGCCGACCGTGTTCGACGACGTGGCTCCCGACATGACGATCGCCCAGAAGGAGATCTTCGGGCCGGTGCTGGACGTGATCGAGTTCTCGACGTACGACGAGGCGATCGAGATCGCCAACGGCGTGGAGTACGGCCTCGCCGGGCAGCCTCTGGACGAACGACGTCCGGACGGCGATCCGGGCGGCCAACGCCCTCCGCTTCGGAGATGTCTGGGTGAACGACCACCTGCCGCTCGGGTCCGAGACCCCGCACGGTGGGTTCAAGCAATCCGGGTTCGGCAAGGACCTAGGAGCCGACTCGTTGCTCGACTTCACCATCCTGAAGACGATCTACGTCGACCTCACGGGCCAGGCGCGCAAGGGCTGGCACTACACCACATACGGGGACCCGGGTTAGGAGAGGGCATGGTCGCAGGCATCCCGGCGAGCGGCAAAGGCTCGCTCTTCATCGGCGGCGAGTGGCGGGCGCCGAGCGGCGGGAAGTACCGCCCCGTGGTCGACCCCTCGACGGGTCGGCCGATCGGGGAAGCTCCGGTCGCGTCCGCGGACGAAGCGCGGGCGGCGATCGACGCCGCGGCAGCGGTCGAGGAGTCCTGGGGAAGCATTCCCGGTCATGAACGGGCCCGCATCCTCCGGGCGGCGGCCGAGCGGATCCGGGCGGACCGGGACACTCTGGCGCTGCTGATCGCTCACGAGGTGGGAAAGCCGATCAAAGACGCTCGCGTCGAGGCCACCCGAGCGGCCGGGGTCTTCCAGCTCGCCGCGGAGGAGATCCGTCACCTGGGCGGAGAGAGCTATCCGGCGGACGCGTACCAGTACCCCGCCGGGAACGAGCACCGCTTCCTGTTCAGCGTCCGTGACCCCATCGGGGTGGTGGTGGCGATCGGGCCGTTCAACTTCCCGCTCAACCTGCTCTGCCACAAAGTCGCCCCGGCCCTCGCCGCGGGGAACCCGGTCGTCGCCAAACCTCCGAGCGCCGCTCCGTTCACGGCCCTTCGCCTGGCAGAGCACCTCGCCGCCGCGGGACTACCGCCGGGCGCCCTCAACGTGGTGGTCGGCTCCGGCGCCACCGTCGGGGACACGCTCGTAGAGCACCCGCGCACGCGCCTCATCACCTTCACCGGGTCGACCGAGGTCGGCAAGGGGATCGCCGAGAAGGCGGGCCGCCACGCGAAGCGCGTCATCCTCGAGATGGGCGGGATGGACCCGTTCATCGTCCTGGACGACGCCCCCTGGCGTCGACCGTCGAAGCCGCCGCGCGCGGCGTGTTCAGCTACTCCGGCCAGGTCTGCACCGCCTCGAAGCGATTCCTCGTAGCGGACGGCATCGCCGACCGGTTCGCGGCCGCGCTCGCCGAGCGCGCCAAAACGCTGCGGGTCGGCCCGGCGGACCGAAGAGATCGACCGAGGTCGGGCCGCTCATCGACGCCGGGGCCGTCGACCGCATGGAGACCCTGGTCGCGGACGCCCGCAACCGCTCGGCCAAGGTGCTCGCGGGGGGCGGGCGCCCGACGGACCGGACCGAGGGCACGTACTACCTTCCGACCGTGCTCGACGCCGTGCCCGAGGAGGCCCGGGTCGCGCACGAGGAACCGTTCGGCCCGATCGCCCCCATCCTCCGCTTCGCCTCGACTCGACGACGCGGTCCGGATCGCGAACAGCACCCCGTACGGCCTCCAGGCCGCGGTCTACACGAAGGACCTCGCGAAGGGGTTCGCCCTCGCGAAGCGGATCCGCGCCGGCGGCGTGCATCTCGAACGACCCGACGAACCTCCGGTGGGACGCGCTCCCGTTCGGCGGGATCAAGGAGAGCGGGCTCGGCCGGGAGGGACTCCGCTACGCGATGGAAGAGATGACCGAGGTCAAGCTGATCTCGGTGAACTACGCGGTAGCGCGGAGGTGGGTGCGCCGGACCGCCCTGATTCGCCCTCGGTCCCGGGGCGGGGCCCGTGCGGGTGCATCGGCCCGGGCATCGGGAACTCCGGCTCCGCGGAGGGATGCCACTCCGGGACCGTCGATGCCACCTTCCCGTGGTGGCTCACGGCGGGGACGGCCCCCGTCGCGTCCAGGGTCTCGATGGCGTCTTCGAAGGCGATCAGGCCCTTCTCGAGGAGCTCGTCCTCGATGATGAGCGGGGCCATGAACCGGAGCACCTGGTCCCAGGCGCCGCACGTGTGCATGAGGACGCCCCGGGCGAAGCAGGGCCGATCGCATCGCCTTCGCGCGGTCGCCCCAGGCGCTCCGGTGACTTCCGGTCCTGGACGAACTCGACGCCGACCATGAACCCCTTGCCTCGGACGTCGCCGATCGAGGGATGGCGCTCGCCCAGGTCGCGGAACCGCTCCATCGAGCGCGGCGCCGCGTCGGGCCGTCTGGTGAGATCAGGTCGCCCTCGCGGAGGACCTTCAGGACCTCGGTTCCGACGGCGAGCGCGAGCGGGTTGCCCCGGTAGGTCCCGAGGTGGAAGCCCCGCGGGAGCTCTTCGACGAGGTCGTCCCGGTAGGCGACCACGCGAGAGCGGGATGCCACCTCCGATCGTCTTGGCGATGCAGAGGATGTCCGGGGTCACGCGGGCGTGCTCGACCGCCCACATGCGACCCGTCCGCGCCGAGGCCGGTCTGGATCTCGTCGGCGATGAGGAGGATCCCGTGGCGGTCGCAGAACTCGCGCAGCGACGGCAGGAAGTCGTCGGGCGGGACGACGTAGCCGCCCTCGCCGAGGATCGGCTCGACCAGCGACGGCCGAGACGCTGTCGACGCCGGAGTAGGGGTCGTTCACCAGGTGCTCGAGGTAGGCGATGGTGCCGGCGGCCCCCTCGTCGGCCCCGAGGACCGGACGGTACGGGTCCGGGAACGGCACCCGCACGACCGCCCCGCCGACGAAGGGGCTGGTCGCGTGGTATCGGCGGCCGCTCGTCAGGCCGGACCGCCCCGCCGTGCACTCCGTGGTAGGCGCCGGAGAACGTGACGGTCCCGTGCCGCTGCTGGGCGAAGTCGGCGAGCTGGACCGCCGTTTCGATCGCGTCCCCGCCGGTGACGGTGAAGAAGATGCGCGCGTTGTTGCGGAGGGTCCCCGGTAGCGAGGCCTCGAGCTCCTTCAGGAATCGGATCCGAGCCTCGGTCGGGAGCTCGAGGGCGTGCCAGACCTCGCGGCTCTGGGCGTCCAGCGCGGCCGTGAGTCGCGGGTGCCGGTGGCCCAGGTTGAGGACCGAGATCCCGGCGACCCAGTCGATGAACCGGTTCCCGTCGACGTCCTCGATCGTGGCGCCGCGGGCGGAGCGGACCGCGATGGGGAAGTAATGGGAGTAGGCGACCGCGTCCGTCTCCCAGCGTGCCTGCTCGGCGAGGAGCTCTCGGGAGCGAGGCCCCGGCGGGGGATGGAGGATACGCGGGGCGTCGAGATAGCTGCCCGTCTCCTCCGGGTCGTCCATAGGTTTCCCTCCCTGACACGGACCGAAGTGATATCACTCCTCGGGCGCCCACCGGACGGGTTATGGACCCGCGCCGGTTCGGTCCCGAGAGGAATCTCGTGGCCGAATCCGCCCGGCATTTCGACGTCCATCTCCACCTGTCGCAGTGGTGGCCCGACCTGCCGCGGACCGGGTACAAGAAGGGGATGGACTACACCGTCCAAGGCCTCCTCGCCGAGATGGACGACAGCGATGTTGCCTCCGGACTCGCGATCCCGGTCTTCGAGGGGCCGAGCCCGGAGGAATCGCTCGCCGAGTCCGTGGCGAACGCCAGGGCGAGCGGGGGCCGGCTCCGTCCGGTCGCGACCGTGGACCCGACCCGTGGCCGGGAGGCCGTCGAGTCGGTCGTGCGGACCTGGGACTCGGTACCGGACCTCGCCGCGGTGAAGCTGTTCCCCGGGTACCAGGCCTTCTACCCGCACGACCCCGTGATGGCCCCGGTCTACGAGTACGCCGCCCGTCGACACCTTACCGTGATGGTCCACCAGGGCGACACGCTCTGGCCGGACGGACGGATCGAGTACGCCCGCCCGATCGAGATGGACGAGGTCGCGGTGCAGGACCGCGAGGTCCGCTTCGTCCTGTGCCACTTGGGCAACCCGTGGGTCGAGGAGGCCGCCGAGGTCGTCTACAAGAACCGGAACGTCTACACCGACACGTCGGGCCTGCTCGCCCACCCTCAGACGCCCCACTTCGACCGGATGGTCGTCCGCGCCCGGGAGGTTCCTGCAGAATCTGGTGGACACCATCGGTTCGCCCGAACGGATCCTCTACGGCTCGGACTGGCCGCTCGAGTCGCTGGCGATGGCCGTGTCGCTGGTCGAGGGGCTCGACCTCCCGCCGAGCGACCGGTTCGCGATCCTCGGGGGAAACGCCCGAAAGCTGTTCGGGGAGGGTCCGCCATGACCGACCCAAAACGTCCCCCGCCCAAGTTCGACGGAGAAGGGATCCGGTCGATCGTTCAGGAGACGAACTACGTCACCTGGCGGCGTCAGGCGGGCTGGAATCCTCTCGTGGTGACCCGTGCCGAGGGCTCGACCTTCTGGGACGACCGGGGGAACGGGTACCTCGATTTCTCGTCCCAGCTGATGGCCACGAACCTCGGGCACTCCAACCCCGCCATCGTGGCGGCCATCGCCGCCCAGGCCGCCCAGCTTGCGTACGCCGCCCCGGGGTTCGCGACCGAAGCGCGGGCCCGTCTCAGCTTCTCGCTCTTGGAGGTCCTCCCTTCTGGTCTGAACCGCTTCTTCTTCAGCACCTCCGGGACGGAGGCGAACGAGGCGGCGCTGAAGATCGCCCGCGCTGCGACCGGTCGGACGAAGGTCCTCTCGCGATACCGGTCCTACCACGGGGCCACCGCCGCCTCGATCTCGGTGACGGGGGACCCCCGCCGACGGCCGATCGAGCACCTCCAGAAGGTGCCGGGCACGGTCTTCGCGCCCGACTGCTACTGCTACCGCTGCCCGTTCGGCCTCTCGTATCCCGATTGCGGGATCGCCTGCGCGGAGTACGTGGACTACCAGATCGAGCGGGAGGGGGACGTCGCGGCGATGATCGTGGAACCGGTCGTCGGGACGAACGGGGTGATCGTCCCCGTGCCAGAATACCTCCCGATGATCCGCACGATCACGAAGAAGCACGATGTGGTGCTGATCGCCGACGAGGTGATGACCGGGTGGGGCCGCGTGGGCGAGTGGTTCGCGGTCGACCGCTGGAACGTGGTGCCGGACATCCTCACCACGGCGAAGGGGATCACCGGAGCCCACATCCCGCTCGGCCTCACGGCGACGACGGCCCGTCTGCACGACGTCTTCGCCGAGACGTACTTCCCGCACGGCCACACCTACGAAGCCCATCCCCTCACCCTCGCTCCGGCCGTGGCCGCGATCGACGAGTACCGCCGCCTCGACCTGATCGTGAAGTCCCGGCGCGACGGAGAGGACCTTCTCGCCCGGCTTCGGGAGATCCAAGCGCGCCATCCGTCGGTCGGCGAGGTGCGGGGAATGGGACTGTTCGCGGCCATCGAGCTGGTCCGGGAATCGAGAGACCCGGACGCCGTTCAACAGCGAGGACGACAAGCTCGCCGGCCGTCTGCTCGTCGCCGAAAAGGTCGCTGCTGCGATGATGAAAGAAGGCGTGTTCTGCGTGGCGTGGATCTCCCATCTCGTGGTGGCGCCCCCGTTGATCATTACGCGCGAGGAGCTCGACCGGGGGATTGAGGCACTCGACCACGCGCTGATCGTGGCGGACCGGGAACTCCCGCCGTCGGCGCCCTAGGCCCGAGACTAGAACCAGCGGGTCGTTACGACCTTCTTGCGGGTGTAGAACTCCACCGCGTCCCGGCCCGTCGCGTGCAGGTCGCCGAAGAACGACCCCTTCCAGCCCGCGAACGGGAAGTAGGCCGCCGGTGCCGGGACCCCGATGTTCACTCCGAGCATCCCCGCCTCGATCGCGTGGACGAACTTCCGCGCCGCTCCCCCGTCCCGAGTGAAGATCGCCGCGGCGTTCCCGAACCGGGAGCGGTTCGCGATGCGGATCGCCTCGTCGAGCGACGGAGCCCGGACCACGCAGAGCACAGGCCCGAAGATCTCCTCCTGGGCGATCGCCATCTCCGGGTAGGACCCGGTCGAAGAGGACGGGTGCGACGAAGAACCCGTCCGACCCCGCCGGGATCGAGCCGCGGGCGGCCACGACCGCACCGCCCGCCTCCCCCTCCTGGATCCAGTGGAGGACCCGGTCCCGATGGTCGGCCCGGATGACGGGGCCCACGGCGGTGTCCGCCTCGGATACCGGACCTACCGCCAGCGAGCGCACGGCCTCGGCCAGCCGGTCGACGAGGCGGTCGGCCCCCGGCTCGATGGCGAGCACGACGCTGCCGGCGAGGCAGCGTTCTCCGGACTGGCCAAAGGCGCTCGAGAGGATGGCCGGAACGGAGCGGTCGAGGTCCGCGTCCGGGATGACCAGGATGTGGTTCTTCGCGCCCGCGAGGGCCTGCACCCGCTTCCCGTGCGCGGCGGCGGTGGTGTAGACGTGGTGGGCGGTCGGGGCGGATCCGACGAAGGAAATCGCGTCGACCCCCGAGTGGGTGAGGAGCGCGTTGACCGCGGCCGAATCGCCGTGGACGAGGTTGAACGTTCCCGGCGGAAACCCCGCTTCCGCGACCAGCCGAGCGAGGAGGGTCGCGGAAAGCGGAACGCGCTCGGACGGCTTCAGGATGAAGCAGTTGCCGCAGACGAGGGCCAGTGGCCCCATCCAGAGCGGGATCATCACCGGGAAGTTGAAGGGGGTGATGCCGGCCACGACCCCTACCGCCTGGCGGAGGAGCGTCGTGTCCACTCCGGGCGAGACGTCCTCGAGGAAGTAGCCCTGCATCGTCGTGGGGGCCGACGCGGCGAACTCCGTCGCCTCGATCCCCCGCCGGACCTCGCCCTCGGCCTCATCCCGCGTCTTGCCGTTCTCTCGGGATACCGAACGCGCGAGCTCGTCCGCATGCGCTTCGAGGAGGCCCCGAAGGGCTAAGATGCGCCGAGCGCGGTCCGCTACGGGGATCTCGCGCCAGGCCGGGAAGGCCCCTCGGGCCGCCCGGACCGCGGCGTCGACGTCTGCGGCCTCCGAGCGCGGTACCCGGGCCAGGAGCGAACCGTCCGAGGGGTCGGGCACGTCGAGTCGGCCCGAGGCGACGGGCGGAACCCAGCGACCGCCCACGAAGTTCTCGAGCTCGACGATCGCGCCCACGAATCCTCTCGGACTGGGAGGCCGGTGGGTTCTTGACCCTCACGGAGAGGGTCCGAGTGCGAGCCGCGGTCCCCCGGTGGGCTTCTTGTAACCCCGCTGGCTCGGGCGCGCGACGGTCCGGAGGACCTCCCGGCCGTCGGAGATGGTATCGTGGACCCTCGGTTCGAAGCCGCCTACGCGGAGTACCAGCGCCGCACCCCCCACTCGAAGGAACTGTGGGAGCGCGCGCGCCGCTGGAGCCCGCTGGGGGTGCACTCCAACTACCGCTTCCTGGACCCGTATCCGTTCTACGTGCACCGGGCGAAGGGCGTCCACCTCTGGGACGCCGACGGGAACGAGCTCCTCGACTTCAACATGGGATTCGGGTCGCTCCAGAGCGGTCACGCCCACCCCAAGCTCGTGGAGGCGTTGACCCGCCAGCTCGAGAACGGGAGCGTCTACGGGTACGAGTGGGACCGAACCCCGGAAGTCGCAGAGCGGATCTGCCGCCGTTACGGCATGGCCCAGGTCCGGTTCAGCACGACCGGCCTCGAGGCGACGCACCACTCGATCCGGTTCGCGCGCGCCTTCACGAAGAAGCGGTACGTCCTCAAGTTCGAGGGGTCGTACCATGGTTCCCACGACACCCTCCTGGTCGGAGTGAAACCCCGGAAGGAAGTGGCCGGCTCTCCCGAGCATCCGAACTCGGCTCCCGCTTCCCCCGGGATCCTACCGGAGGTCGTGGAAGGAACCCTGGTCGCCCCGTTCAATGACCTCGCGGCGACCGTCCGGATCGCGCGCGAGCACGCGAACGACTTGGCCGCCATCATCGCGGAACCCGTTCCCATGAACATGGGGTTCGTCCTCCCCGAGGACGGCTTTTTCCCTGGGCTCCGGACCCTATGCGACGAGATCGGCAGCCTCCTCATCTTCGACGAGATCAAGACCGGGGCGAAGTACCCCCACGGCGGGGCCGGACGGGTGGGCGTCCGCCCCGACATCCTCACCCTGGGAAAGTCGATTGCGTGCGGCGTTCCGATGTCGGCGATCGCGGCACGACCCGGAATCCTCGATGAAGTAGGACCACGGAAAGTCGCGCACGCCGGAACGTACAATTCGAATCCGCTCGCGATGGCCGCCTGCATCGCGTCGCTCGACCACATCCTCACCGACGAGGCTCTCGCCGAGTCCGCCCGGCTGAATGCTCGCCTCGCCAAGGGGTACACGAAAGTGTTCGAGGAGGCGGGGGTGACGGCCCACGTCGCCGCGGACGGGGTCTCGGGGACGGTGGTGTTCGCCGACCATCCGGTCCGGAATTGGCGCGAGTTCCTCACGGTCGACGGCGACCGGTCGATGCTGTACTACTACCTCTGCCTCAACCAGGGCCTCATCCCCTCGGGCACGGGCCCCGATGAGCAGTGGACCATCTCCGTCCAGCACACCGACCAGGACGTGGACCGGCATCTCGAGATCCTCGCCTCGATCGCGAAGGGGCTCGCCGGCGCTCCCCAGGCTGGGGAGATCGAGGAGTCGGTCTAGCCCTACCGATCGCGAGTACCACCCCAGACTCCCCCGTCCCCGCGGGCCGAAGGGGGTGGGGGGAGGCTAGATACGGCGGTAACCCCTCTCACTCTCGCGCTGGCGGGGTATCAGCTCGATGTCGCGGCACTCGTCCCCCGGGGGCCGGACCGGCCTTGCTCGATCGACCCCGAGCTTGCTGGCAGTGCTCGCGGCGATGGCCGTCGTGGGCGCGCTGATGCTGGTCGGCATCCATCCGGGATTCGCGAAATCCGTGGTCCCAGGCTCGGCCAAGGGCGCCCTCGCCTCCAATCTCGGGGCAACACCCGCCGGATGTAGCCCTCCGCCCACCGTGGGCCTCACCGGCGCCGGTTCGACCTTGGTGTACCCCCTGATGTCCCAGTGGGCCACGGTCTACGCGGGCGGGACGTCCGTGAATTATCTATCGGTCGGGAGCGGGACCGGAATCGCCGACATTACGGCCAAGACGGTCGACTTTGGTGCCACGGACGCCCCCCTCAACCCGGCGGAGCGCGGCGCCGCTCCCGGACTCCTCACGATGCCGGAGTCGGCGGGAGGAGTGGTACCCATCTACAACGTTCCCGGCGTCCCGATACTGAATTTCAGCGGGGCGGTCCTGGCGGGGATCTACCTCGGTACCATTACCAACTGGAACAACAGCGCGCTTCAGAGCCTGAATCCCGGCGTCGTTCTGCCGAACGACAGCATCGAGGTCGTCTACCGTTCGGATGCGAGCGGGACGACGTTCATCTGGTCGAGTTACCTTTCGGCCGAGAATACGACGTGGAGCTCGATGATCGGCAAGGGAATCTCCGTCACCTTCCCGACGGGTACGGGCGAGCCGAAGGAGAGCGGGATGGCGAGCTACGTGCAGGCCACGCCGTACACGATCGGTTACGTCGACCTGAACGCCGCACTTGACGGCGTCATCTCCTTCGGAGCGGTCCAGAATCCGGCCGGCCACTTCATCCTCGCCACCGTCAATAGCACTGCGTCGGCCCTCAAGGATGCCAACCCCACGCTCCCCTCGGGGGACGGGGACTGGTACAACGTTTCCGTTCTGAACGCGCCGGGGACGTACGATTACCCGATCACGTCGCTCACCTATGTGCTGGTGTATCAGGACCTTAGTGCGGCGTACCCGATGTACAATCTCACCAAGGCCGAGAATCTCGCCACCTTCCTCTGGTGGATGGTGACGACCGGGCAGAACTACTCGGCCCCGCTCTACTTCGTGCCGCTGCCGCAGTCGGTCGTTCTTCACGACGAGGCGATGATCGAGTCGATGACGTTCAACGGTTCCACTATACCGGTCTGCGGAGAACCGACGCCCCCTCCGACGTACGCGGTGACTTTCGTCGAATCCGGACTGGCCTCGGGGGCGAACTGGTCGGTCACCCTCAGGGAGGCCACCAACTCGTCGACCACCGACCGAGTGTCGTTCCAGTTTCCCAACGGATCGGTGACCTACACTGTGCACCCGGTGCGCGGCTACGCGGTCAACCAGTCTACCGGTTCGGTCGACGTTCATGGAGCTCCTCGGAACGTCATCGTCGGGTTCGCTGTGGTCCCGGCGCTCTACCCCCTGACCTTTTCCGAGAGCGGTCTCCCCGGCGGGACCAACTGGTCGGTCACTGTCGGGGGGGCGACTCACACCTCAGCCAACAGCAGCATCACATTCCAGGAATCCAACGGGTCGTACTCCTACCAGGTCGGGGCCATCACCGGGTACACCGTCTCCCCGTCCGGCGGGCCGTTGACCGTCGCCGGGGCACCAGTCCAAGTGTATCTGGAGTTCAACACCACGGGGAGTACCTCCCACGGCGCGGCCGGCGGACTTTCCGCCCTCGACTACGCGGTCATCGGGTTGGTCGTTGCCGTCTTCGCGATATTGGCGATTCTCGTCATGATGCGAAGGAAGCGGAGCGCCTGACCCGGTTCCTGCTTCGGCAACAACAGCCACGGTTGTAGCCGATTTCCGGTCGAGGTCACGCCCTATCGTGCTTTCGACGGACCTGGCTCATGGGATTCGGACGTGGGGTGGGTTGGGGGGCCCGGCTTGCGCCAGTAGAGGAGGTAGGTTGCCGCCACGATGACGACCACGAGGGCCACCGCACCCCCCACCACGATCTCGAGGGTGGTCGTGCTGACCCCGGTCCCCCCCGACGGGTTCGTCATCGCCGTCCCCGTGACGTTGAAGAAGAGGTAGGTCTGGCTGAACTGAGCGAACCCGTCGGTCACCCGGACCCAGACCTGGTATTTTCCGGGCTCGTTGGGGATGCAGGTCAAGTTCGTTTGATTGAACGTCGCGCACCCTGAGGGCAGCCCAAGGAAGGCGTACCCGAGCAGCGAGGTCGGGGTGGCACTCTCCGAAACTGCATCGACCACGAAAAAGGTGATCTTACCTACCGCGCCAGGAGAAGGGGAAGCGGTGAACGACTGGATCTCGGGCGGGGGCCCGAATCCGGAAGTGACGGTCAAGTTGGTCGTCGCGTTGACCCGGTCCCCCACCGAGTCGTTCACCATCCCTTCGAGGAGGTAGTGCTCGGAATCGCTGGGGTAGCAAAGCAGGCTCGGCGCGTTCGCCGTGAGGCAATTCGGCGGCAGGCCGCGGTACCAGTAGCTGTACGGGGGAGTACCACCTTGCGCCGTTACGTTGATGTAGACCGCCTCGCCCGCGAAGATCGTCGAGGGACTTGCCGTGAACGAGGTGATGTTGAGGGGGGAGGCGGCGCCAACCCGGGCGAGCGATCCTCGGGAGGCCGGGGAACTGACGGCCGTCGCTCCCGCGTGGGGAAACCAGAGAGTTCCGAAGAGCAGGAGGGCCGCTAGGAACAAAGGGGTGAGGGAAGGCCGAGGTGGCGGACGTTGCCGGGTGGATCGACCGACGAACATGACCCGTCCGGCGAGGTGGCCCTTCGTCGGCACGGGAGCGAGGATTCGGGGGCCCTCCATTAAGCCTCGCTACCGAATCTTCGTAAACATCGTGAGCCCAGGGCCAGGTCGGTACGACCCCCCGGCTCGCGCGGTGGCGCAGGGCCAGAGTCAGGGTCTGGATTCTGGGGGGCAAGCCGCGCGTGTTCTTCTTTGGGTATGCCTTTCTTTCCCGACTAGACGGAGGATCCGCAACTGTTGGGGACGGTCGCCCCGTCAAACGTGATCGTCCCGATTGTCGTCTCATCGGCCGAGACGATGTACGCCGGCAGTGGGACATAGTAGAGGGCCGCGGAGTAGTTCTGGCCGGTCGTAACGGCCCAGTAGAGGAAGTCGACCAGCCCCTCCGCCTGGTTCAGGGTGTACGACCCGCCGTACGCTCCACTCAGGTCCTGGTACACCAGCACGTAGGTGAGGGACGTGATGGGGTAGTCGTCCGCGCCGGGTGCGTTCAGGTACCGGAGACGTTGTACCAGTCGCCGTTGCCCGCGGGGAGCGTAGGGTGGACGTCGGTGAGTGCCGAAAGGGAGTTGGTCACGTTCGCTAGGATGTAGGTACCGGCGGGGTTCTGCACCTTCCCATAGGAGATTCCCCCACTCAGGGCGTAGTTCAGGTCGACGTAGCCGAGAGTGTACTGGGTGATCTGAACGTACCCGGCCACGCCCGCGTTCTTGGGCTCGCCCGATCCCACCGGGAAGTCCACTTCGGTGCCCTTCCCGATGTTCTTGGCCCACGTAGTGCTCTCGAGTGAGAAATAGCTGGTCCAGATGAACGTCGTGCCGCTCCCATCGGACCGGTAGACCACCTGGATGGTCTGGTCGGGGAGGCTGGCGCCCGGGTTCAGGGCTTCGAGCACGGATCGTTCCAGTGCGTGATCGTGCCCAGGTAGATCTCGGCGAGGACGGTGCCGTTGAAGTTGAGGAGTCCTGCGCCCGGAACGTTGTAGATGGGCACTACGCCTCCGGCCGATTCCGGGACAGTGAGAGCGCCCGGTGCGGTCAGCCGCTGTGCTGGGTTCAACGGGGCATCGCTTGCGCCATAATCCACCGTCTTCCCCGAGATATCGGTGATCCCCGAGGAACTCCCCACCGAAGCGTAGTTGACGGTCGTTCCGCCCCCGTAGATGGACTCCCATTGAAACATTAGGGGGTACACGGAGAGGAACCGGCTCCCTTGAGGCTGACCCCGGCGGGCGGCTCGCAATTGGTGAGAGTTCCACCCCCAGGGGACGAGCCCTTGAACCAACCTAGGGAGTACCCCGCGAGCAATATCACGACCACGATCACCACCGCGATCGCTGCGTAGATCGGGGTCGGAGCGCGTCGTCGATCAATCGTCTCGGTTGGAGCTGATGGCGTTCCCGGAGTGGCCATAGATTCTGTATCAGCGCAGTGGATGACGTGCGAGAAGTGACATCCGATGGACGACGGCGCCCCGCGCTTTTAAGCCGGACAGGGGGAAAGTCTCGGGCCGACAATAGTTCCCGTGAGGTTTCGTAGAATGACGGGATTTACGGAGTTCTTGGGCGAACGGTCGGCCGACGAATATGCCGGGTTGGTGTCCCTTGGCCCTTGAACACAACGTGTCGTCCACTCGCCTCGCGCGGATCGTTCCCAGGCCCGCTCCCCACCCAGATCGGCCGCGCCCTCGCGCTGAATGGTGATCGACGGCCGCATCCTCGAAGCGTGCAGGAGCACAGGGGCCCTCGTGACACCCTGGAGTGGGTTGAGACTCCGCAGCCGGTTGGAAGAGGCGGTCGATTTGTTCCCGTTCAGGACGTGCGCATGAACGTCGTGCTTCCGCAGGCGCAGGCCGCGGGCAACACGGATTCACTCCGGAAGGGGCCGTAGATTCGGCCGCAATGAGCGCATCTCATCCGGAAGTGGTGGGTGGATCGGTGGGGGACCGACCACGAAACATCGACAATCTTCTTGTGGGTCATTCCCCTGGAACCTTAGGGCCCCCCGGGCTTCGGAGAGGGTGACCGATTCGCCCCCTCGGGTTGACAGTACGTTCGGTCGCGGTAATGAACGTGTCGAGCGAACCCAAGAATCGGAACAGAAGGGGCCCCGACCGGAGTGAGCCGCGTCTCCAATGGCCACTTGGTTCCCCAAAGACTGACGCTTGATGGCAGGGTGGGAGCATTGAGACGAGCGTCCGTCGCAGAATCCGGGAGATGGATTGGTGAGACTGCAGCCTCTCCCTTCCAAGACCCGTCCGTGGGTTATCACTCGTCGAGCGAGAGGTTTGGGGCCAACGGTGCGAGAAGGGCCGACTCCCCGAAGGAAATCTCGACGGGCTGGATGGGCCGGCCGCCGCACCGGAGGGATTACCGGCCGCCGATCCTCGCATGAAGCTTCTGTTCGCACACTCGGGGGCGATGCCGGCCGCCAGAGTTGGAGGACCTGCCATCGATTTCCGTTTCGAGTAGTTCCAACTAGCTGGGATAAACGGGAGGTGATAACGCGCCCACACTCCTTGGCCGGCACCAAAGCTATGTGAAATCTCCGGAGCGCTCTGATACCACGTAGTGAGGCGGTACGTGGAGGGTTCTTGCGAGCACGTGAGGTCGTGGTACGGGGGAATGAAGGAGAACCCCGGGGCTCTTGCCCCGGGGGAAGAGGTTGGAATCGTACTCGTCGCCCACTTAGATCTGATAGATGCTGATCTCGTTAGCCTCGGAGGCGAAGTTCTGGTTGTTGTAGGGGTCGATGGTGAACTGCAGCAGGCGCTGAACTTCACCGGTGGGTGCGCCGAGGGTGACCCACTGGAACGGCCGCCAGCCAACGTATCCCGTCGTCGCGGTCATTGGGACCTTGATCGCCGCCGCTATGGTCCCGCTCGCTCCGAGAGACGGCTGAATGGCCACTGACTGGCCCAGCCCCTCGACTCCGATGCCGCAGGCCGCCGTCGAGACGCCCGCGCAGGAGACTCCCGAGGTCGAAACTCGGGCGAGCCCGTCCGACGCGAAGCCGAGAGCGTCGGGGTGGGACGCGACGTAGGAGATCACTCCCGGGTTGCCGAGCTGAGCGGTGGTCGTAGCGATTCCGCAGCTCCCGAGCTGACCGTCCGAGCCGCAGCCGCCCCAGTTGTTCAACATCGCGGACAGGCCAGAGACCGGGGAGTTCCCCGATCCGATGCCGAGAATCCGCGCCGTGAAGCTCTGGACCGTCCCGCCGGGGTCGCTCCGGGTAACCGTCTGGATGTTATCAGTGGCAGCATGCCCGGCGCCTCCGCCAGCGCAGACCGTCCAGCCGCAGGTTGACGTCCCAAGTACGGTCGCCGGGGCCGCGACGATGAGGTTACCGGTCGCGGTTCCAGAGGCCGGTGTGGCCGTGAAGGTTGTGAGCGGCGCCTCGGTGACGGCCGTGCCACCGCAAGCGGTGGCGCCGTTAACGCACGCCGGAATCTGGTCCCACGCGATCGGGGTGTTCGTCGCGATGGTGATGCCGCTGGCCGGCGCCATACCGTTGATAGTCGCGGTCCAGATACCGGTGTAGGCGCTCGTGCTGGTCGTGATGTAGATCGAGAGCACCGTGTCCCAGCTGATGCTGTACAACCCGTGGGGGCTGGCAGCGGGGGTCGCGCCCTGGGTGATCATGTCGACGCCGTCGTAGGCCACGGTCGTGATGACCGGGACACTGTTGCCACCCAAGGGGCACGCGTAGTTCGTCTGGAGGTTCGTGATGGTCTGGAGCGCTGACGTGGCTCCGATGTCCACCGCACCCGAACAGACCGCGATCATCCCTGCCCCAGATCCGCCCTGGTTGTCGCTAATCGCGATGTCCGAGTTGTTCTGCTCGAACTGAGCCACAGCGAGCTGGTCAAACGGGTAGACGGAGGTGCTCCCCCCGATGGTCACCGTGGTCTGGGCCGACTGGCCACCGATGCCACCGGTGACACTTCCCTGCCAGGCGACCAGCCAAAGGTAGAGCGCCGCCGCGGCCGCGACCGCGATGAGAATCAAGATCAACGTCGCCACGACGGGCGAAACTGCCTTGTTGTGGTTCTCACCACGGAGGCCCCGGAGGTACCTCATCTTTCGTTCTTTCTTCGTCGCATTCATTCCGCTCATCTCTCTCGTTTTTCCCCCTTGTTGGTTGTTGTTGCGAGGCGGTCCCCGGTTGCGGGGACCACGTTGCAGCTCGGGGACGGGTCCGGGCGTTCATATTCCGGGCCAAACGAGAAGCCGTAACGCGGCGAGGATTTCGGGCCCCACGGTGGCCGGAAGAATCGTGTTGTCAAACTCGGAGGTCTACGGTAACTACGGCTTCTCCGTGCGCAGTCCTTTATCGCGCTTCTACGAGTTCGGGACCGAATGAACACCTCCGGGGCCGCCGGCCGCTCGGCCGTGTCGACGGAGGAGCGCTCCACCTCCTCTACGACCCGGGGAAGGGGCGCTCCTCCCGCACCCAAGGACCGCGCCAGCCTCCAGAGGGCCGCACGGGCGCTCGAGGCGCGGCTGATCACACGCGCGTCGATCCCGGAGAAGGTGCTCATCCAGGCCGAGCTGGGCTACATGCGGCGCCAGCTCCTTCAAGACCGGAAATCGGTGGATGTCACCTACCCGGTCAACCCACCGTTCGCTTTCATCCGAATCTACTTCAGCGCCAAGGATAGCGAACTCCGCTACCAAGCCCTGGAGCCGACGCTCAAGCCACACGAGGCCGAGCAGATCGTCCAGATACGGACGAAAATGGAATCGGTGATGTCCCAGGAGGAGCTGCCCGTACACGACGGACAATCGCTCGAGGAGTCACCGGCGCTGCGGGAGTACCTTCACAAGCGTTTCCTTACGGTCCTCGACCTCTACGACATCGCCGTTCCACCGAAGCGTCAGCCGGTGCTCCTCTACTACCTCCAACGCGAGTTTGTGGGCCTCGGGCGAACGGACTGCGTGCTACGGGACCCGTTCCTGGAGGACATCAGCTGCCTGGGCCCGGAGATCCCGCTGTACGTGTTCCATCGTGTCTACGGGTCGATGAAGACCAACGTGGCCTATGGGGGCGAGATCGAGCTGAACAAGTACATCTTCCGGCTCGCCCAGATCGCGGGCAAGCACATCTCGATCTATCAGCCCATTCTCGACGCGACGCTGCAGGATGGGAGCCGCATCAACCTCACGCTCGGCACCGAGGTTACCCGCAAGGGGTCGACGTTCTCCGTCCGGAAATTCTCCCACGACCCGGTCTCGCCGATCGACCTGCTCAAGTTCGGCTCGGTGTCCGCGTTCGAGCTCGCCTACTTCTGGACCCTGGTCGAGAACCATCGTTCGCTGCTCATCTCGGGAGGGACCGCGGCCGGGAAGACGACGTTCCTCAACGCGATCTGCATGTTCGTCCGCCCCGAGGACAAGATCGTCTCGATCGAAGACACGCCCGAGATCCAGATCGACCACCAGAACTGGATCCAATCAGTTGCCCGGACGGGCTACGGCATGGCGAGCGGGATCAGCGGCGCTTCCGGGGTTTCTGGGCTGAGCGGAAACGTCCACCGTTCGGCCGGCACCGTCACCCTCTTCGACCTCCTCGTCGCAGCGCTACGGCAACGTCCCGAGTACGTGATCGTGGGAGAGGTCCGGGGGACCGAGTCGTTTACGCTCTTCCAGGCGATCTCGGTCGGTCACGCGTCCATGTCGACGATCCACGCCGGTTCCATCGCGGAGCTTCTTCACCGCGTCGAGAACGAGCCGATGAACATCCCCCGCGTACTCTTCCAAGCCCTGGACGCCGTCGCCTTCCCGGCGCAGGTCGTGGTGCGGAACTCCCGCGTCCGACGGATCATGGGAGTGACTGAGATCCTCGAGGTCGACAGCGTCACGAACGAGATGCTGACGAACGACGTCTTCCACTGGGAACCGGCCACGGATTCGTTCGCCTACCTGGGACGGAGCTTCGTGCTCGAGCACATCGCCGAGCGGGGCGGGAAGGACATCGACTCCCTGTTGGCGGAGATGAGGCGAAAAGAACAGTACCTCCAACTGATGGATCGCCTCAACATGACGTACTACCGCGACGTGAGCCGCACGATCGCCGCCTACTACGTCGACCCGAAGGAAGCGGTGGCGACCCTCGAAAAACGCATCGCCGGCTGAGGCAGCATGTCGACCCCGGTGAAGAGCGCCGTCGGGACCCCGACCGGGGCGGGCGAGGAGACGCCTCCCAAGCCCGCAACGCCGCTCGTCTCGAGGTATCGCACCTTCTGTTACCGGCTCTTCGGCGAACGACTCGACACGGGGGAGGGGCAGGAAGCGATCACCGAACAGCTGCAGCGGGCGGGGATGAGCGTCACGCCCGGGATGCACTACTCGGTCGAGATCGTGACCTCGGCCATCGCCGCGGCGACCGGATTCGTCATCAGCTTGTTGCTGTTCGACCTGGTCCTCCACAGCCCGCTCTGGTACCTATTCGTCCTCGTGATCACGGTGGTCGCCGCGGGGCGACGGTCGGCGGCTTCAGTTTCCTCCTGACGTCGCGCATCGCCAATCGGAAGGACGAGTTGGAGCGGGAGCTCCCGTTCACGCTCAGTGAGTTGTCGGTGCTCGCCAGCACCGGAACCTCCCCGATCCGGCTCGTTCGTCGAATGGCCGGGCGCGACCATGACCCGGCGATGACCGCCGAGTTCAAGCGGGTGGTCTACAAGACGGACATCCAGGGCAAGGACCTGATCACGGCCCTCGCCGAGACGGCCAAAGAATCCGCCTCAACCTCGGTGCGGGAGTCGTTCTGGGACCTTGCCAACATGATCCACCAGGGGGGCAACCTCGACGAGTACCTTCGAGCCAAGTCGGACGACGTGATGAAGCTCCGCCGAGGCGTGCAGGAAGAGTTCATCGAGCGCCTCACAACCTTCCTCGACATGTACGTCAGCCTCGTCCTCACCGGCATTCTGCTGCTCGCGGTGGCCGCGTTCCTGATCAACGCCCTGGGAAGCACGGCCGCCGGGCTGAATGCGAACGAACTCCTCTTGCTCCTGACGTTCGGCCTGGTTCCCGTTTCGGTCGCCATGACGATCATTCTGATCTCGATCGCGTACGCGAGGGCCGAATGAGGGCGCGGTCCCGGTTCCTCGGTCTTCTCGGGGTGCTGCTGATTTCCGCCTTGGCCCTTCTGGCGCCGCTGGGAAACGCGCGACCCGCCCCGTCCGCCGCCGGTCCCATCCTTATCTCGGTAGTCTCCCCCACGCCGAACAGCACCGTCTATTCCAGCACCCCCACGATCGTGGCGACCTACAACGACCTCGGCCCGGGGTCGATCAATCCGTCCGCCGTGTACATGCTCGTCGACGGGCAGAACATCACCGGGATCCAAGGATTCAATGTGAGCACCACCCAGGTCAGTTACACGCCCCCGACGATCATCGCACTGAACAACAGCAATCACTCGGTCACGGTCTTGGTCTCCGATACGGCCGGACGGTCGGCGTCCCTGACGTGGAACTTTACGGTCAACACGAACGCCGCTCCCGCGCCGAACCCCCTCGCCGGACTCAAGATCACGACGGTCCTGGTCTACATGGGGGTCGGTGCGGCCATCGCGCTCGGCGCCGTGGGCGGATACATCCTCTTCCTGAGGCAGACGGCCCGATTCACGTTCCGGAGATACTTCGCGACGCATCCGGTCGAGAGGAACTATCTCGTGATCTACATTCCCTTCGCCGTCGCCTTCGCGTTCGTCCTCGTCGGGTTGCTCTACGTGTACTCGACCCCGGGTCTGCCCAGTAACGCCGTGGATTACGTCTTCATCATCGCCGTTTTCATCGCCCTCACGCTCTGGGGCATCGATTCGCGCCGTGAGATGATGCGGATCCGCGCCTACGAGCGGGCCTTTGCCCAGCTCCTCTTCGAGATGGCCGACGCGATGCGGGGCGGCATCGACCCCGCCAAGGCGATCGTCGAATTGTCCAAGACGCACACTAACATCCTGCGGAAGAACCTCCGAATCGCCGCCGACGGCGTTCGCCTGGGTCGCCCCTTCGACGAGGTACTCCGGGATATGGTCGCCCCGATGAGGAGCAGGCTCATCACGCGATACGCGGGGTTGATCGCCGATGCGACATCCATCGGAGGCGAAACAGCGACCGTCGTCTACCGCGCGGCCAAGGACATGGACGACTTCGTCAAGATCGAAGAAGAGCGGGAGAAGAAGCTCTACCTACCGGTCGCGGTCATCTACATCGCCTTCGGCGTGCTGACGGCCGTTCTCGTGGCGCTCCTCTTCATCGCTCCCGAGCTCGGCAGCATCAACATCAATTTCCTCAGCTCCAGCCATCCGCTTTCCTCGGCGGGATCGGCGTCGTCGTCGTCGGTCGCACCGGTCCCCCACCTCGCGTTCTCGGCCCTGAAGGAGCGGTTCTTCGAGCTCATGCTCATCAACGCCTTGGGTACCGGCGCCATCATTGGGGCCTTCACCGAAGGGCGCGCCCGCTACGGGATCCTCCATTCCCTCGCGCTCGTGGCGGGCACGGCCATGGTCTTCGCGATCCTGTTTCCGTGATCGAGGTCCGCGACGCTGGCCGTCCCCCAGTGGTAGGCCTATCGTGCCTCGCGTCAGACCCAGATGTACTGAGAGCCTGCGAAGGAGGTTTCCGCCGAGCGACAGGGACCCGCCCGACCTAGGGGGTGGTGTAAACTTCGGACGCCGAGCCCGTCAGCCCTAGAGTGTTCGTCACGTTGAGGAAGATGGTGTACATCGTCAGCCGGGGTGGTCACGAACGGATGAGCCAACTGGGCCTGTTGACCGTAGTACGTGCCTCGATCGGGGTCGCTGAGCAGCGGGGTGATTACGGTCCAGACCCATTGGACGATGGCAGCATTGGGGGATGACCCCGAGTGGGGTTGGTAGGATTGGGAGCCGTCGAGGATGGGGTAACCTGTGAGGAAATTGAGTCCGATCTCCGGGACTGGGGGGAACAGGGTCTCGACAAACGTGTTCCCGAGTGTGGTGCCCAGTTGGACCTGGACGGACGTGGAGGAATACAGGAAGGGCTGGAGATAGAACGAGCTGTCGTTGATCGTGACGGCGGTGACGGAGAAGGGCGCGAGGTTCAGATAGGACGTGCCCCCGGCCACGGGAAACTCGTGGAAGTTCGCCGCGTCGCCTAGCAGCGAAACGTTACACCCGGGGTCTTCACAATAGGACTCGGCCGGATCCCCCCCCACAGCGATGTCGGTGAGTGAAATGTTGTAGATGTCGGCAGAGGAGAGAATCAGAGTGATGTTCCCCGGGTACGTGCCGGGAACCGCCGGGGGGCCGGGGGAGGAATGACGTAGCCCGGGACGTTGGCCACACTTTGAATGGTGACGTTCTCGAGATTCTTGAGATGGAGTTGATTCTGTTCCCTGAGGTTGGTCTGCTCCTCCGACGCGACGAAGAAGGAGAATGCGGTGGCCGCGGCCACCACGATGAGGACGAGCATGAGGGTGCCGACGATCTCCGCAAGGCCGCGGCGATCCGGTCGTAGCCCTTTCCGGTCGCGCATCGGCTGTCGAGGGGGGCCTCGCGTCATAGGCCTGCCCACCGGAGATTCCGTAGTTGGAAGGCTACTCCGTAGACTACCGGACTCTACACGCCACGTTGTTAAACGACCTAGCCTCCTGTCGAGCGCGTGAACATCCCCGTCGAGGTACCGGGCCTCGACACCATCATCCCGGAGATCGAGGAGGGGCGGCTGCTCGTCGTCGAGAGCGGCGCCGACTCGGCCAAGAGCTACTTCGTCCGGAGGCTGAGCCTGAGCGCCGGCCGGGTCGGATCCCCGGTGACGTTCGTAACCTCCCGGGACGAGGCGGAGGTCCGGGCGCTCCTCGCCAGCGAGGCGGACGAGGGCCAGCGCTCCGAGGGCTGGGTCCGCATCATGGAACGGGACGGGATCGAGAGCTTCGAGGAGTTCGAACCGGCGGGGGGTCTACTGACGGTCGATTCGTTCTCCTACCTGACGCTCAACCTCCCACCGGCCGAACTGGCCTCGTCCCTCCGGCGGCTCCGGACCGCGTGTCGAACCCGGAACATGACGGCCATTCTGGCGACCGATCGAGGGATGCTGGATACCCGGTCGGAAGCGGTCGTGACCCACCTCTCCGATGGGTTCTTGCAGTTCCACGCCCGAGAAGGTCCGGAAGGGGTGCTGCGATTCCTCCGCATTCCCAAGTGGATGGATGGGAAGTTTGTCGACCGGAATATCTATTATGAGTTCGACGGCAAACGTATCATGATCGACCTGCGGCGACGGGTGCTCTAGGCGGGGTGGAGGCGTGCCGACCGGGTCCTACGAGCGCTACGGTCTCACCAGCAACCCGTTCCGGGATCTGGCGAGCGAGAGCCTCGAGGACGTGAGCCTCTACCACGTCAACCAGGAAGTGGACGAGACCCTTCGGACGATCAAGGACGAAGTCTACGACAAAGAGAACCGGGCCGTCGTGGCCATCGTCGGCCCTCACGGGGCCGGAAAGACCGAACGGCTCCTGGTCACCGCGGCGGAGGCCAAAGAGCATGGCGCGTTCGCGGTGTACTACGACGTGCCCGCCAAGACGGCCAAGGTCCTCCGGGGCGTGGCCACCCAGTTCCAGGCGGCGGCCGCCGCCCGGACCAAGGGTAAGCTGTTCGCTTCCCAACCCCCTTGGGTCAAGGCGATGGCGTCGCTCGCCAAGATCGGCGACGAGAAGTACGACCCCAAGGACGCCGGCAGAATCGTCGGACAAGCGCTCAACGGCACCGCCCCCTCCTTCCTGCTGCTAAACGACCTGAACAACCTCATCGCGTCGAAGGAGGTCGACGCGTTCGCGAAGGTGATCCAGGAGATCACCGACACGATCAAGCCCGGCGTCCTCCTCATGTTCACCTGCTATCCGAGCTATCTCGCGTGGCTCACCGTCAACCATCCGGCCCTCTCCTCTCGCATCAACCGCTCGCTCACGTTGGCCGGGTTCAGCGACGAGGAGGCCGCCCTCCTCCTCGCGAAGAAGCTCTTGGTCAAGCGCCTGGTCGAGGACCTCGACCCGATCTACCCGTTCGACCGGGAAGCGATCCACCTGCTCAACCAGGCGGCCTTGTCGAACCCGCGACGACTGCTCGAATTGGCCGACCTCGCCGTCGAGTATGGCGCTGCTCACCGGTCCTATCGGGTGGACGCGGAGGTCGCGAACGCGGTGATCGGCCAACGAGCCGCGAGCGTGGCCGCGAACACCGCATCGGCCAAGGCGAGCGCCGGGATCGGTCCCCCCCGCGGCCCCCGCCCTGCGGACGAAGGCGATGGGCGCGCCGGCAGCCCCAGACACGAAGGGTGGCTGGGCCGAGAGCTAGCACCTACGCCGGCGCGGGCGTGAGCAGGACCGAGAGGTCGATCGCCTGCTCGGCGATCTCGGAGGCGTAGCCCGCGGTCCGGCCGAGGCTGTCCACGATCGTGCCCAGGGCCAGGAGTTCCTCACCCCGCTTGGTCGACACCCGGTGCGAGAGGGAATCGATCAGCTTCTTGTGCTCGCCTTCCGCGTCGATCGCCTGATTCGCGGCGTCGATGTCCCGCGTGATGAGGGCCGTGAACGCTCGATCGAGGAGGTTGACCGCCGACGCGCGCGCTTCGTCGATCTCCTTCGCGAGCTTGGGGTCGAGCGGCTTTCCGCCGCTCAGTGCTGGGTAGGTCGCGGCGATGCGTTTCGCGTGGTCGCCGATGCGCTCGATGAGCTTCGCGATGAGCCGGTGCGCGTGGATCGCCAGCGAGTTTCCTCCGTTGCCCTGCGGCTGGGGGGAGGAATGCGCGAGGTGGTACTGCTTCGAGATCATCCAGAAGAGCCGGCTGACGTCCTGGCTGCGGAGCGCGACATCGTTGGCGAGGCTCTCGTTCCCCGTTTCGATCGCGGTCACGGCGTCCTCCAGCATCGCGCGCACGGTGAGGTGCATCCGACGCAGACACTTGTCCGAACTCAGCTCCGACGGGTCGGAGAGGTCCTGGATCACGATGGAGTTCTTCGCCTCTTCGATCACCTCCGGTCCGATCACGAGCCGACAGAATTCCCGGGAGACCCGACGGACGAAGGGCGCGCGGTCCGGCGAGAACCGGATCTCGATGAGGCCGAATCCGGAGGTGTAGGCGCCGATGAGCTTGCGCAGGAGATGGTCCCGCTCCTCCTCGCCTCGCTCCTGGAAGAGCATCCGCCGGTCGGCGGGCTTCTCCCCCGCCCGAGGCCGCACCGAAACCGAGCCGTCCGTCTCGGTTTCGACGAAGAGCGTGTCCCCGGCCTTGAGGCCAGCGTGGATCACCCAACGTTTCGGCAGGGAGACAAGATAGGTCGACTTGCCGGCGAGCTGGAGTTTCCGTCCCTCCATGCAACGGCCTTCGACAACTCAGAGCTTGTCGGCAGATAAGCGAAATATACATAGGCTATGTACAAAGTGGGAGCAAGCCGTACTATTGCGCTCCATAGGGTCGGTGCGGTCCGCGGCGACGCCCATCAAATCCTGAGCCGCGGTGGACCGGACCGTGCCGGGATTCCCGCGGCTCCGCGAGTCGTACGATGTGGTCGTCGTCGGGGGCGGCCACGCCGGACTCCAGGCGGCCCTCAAGACCGCCCTGTTTCGGTACCAGGCCGCTCTCATCGACCGGGGTCCGAAGTACAGTCGCTCGTTCTACGCTCCCCTCCTTGAAAACATTCCGGGGTTCCCGAACGGGGTGTCGGGGCACGCGCTCCTCGACCTTCAGGTCGAGTCGGTCCGGAAGGTCAGCGAGTGGGTGAGCTACTTCAGCCCCGCGACCGCTCGGACGGTGGAGCGGACCGACGCCGGGTTTGCCGTCCGCTTCGACTGGCTGAAGCAGGACCTCACCGCCCGGGGCCGCGCCGTGGTGCTCGCCATGGGGGTGGTCGACCGGATCCTCGAGGTCGGAGGGGAGATCAAGACGATCTTTCCGTGGGCCAACCAGGCGCTGGTCGATTTCTGCATCTTTTGCGACGGTCACCTGATGGGGGCGAAGTCCATCGCTGTCCTCGGCCACGATGCGTTTGCGGTGCGAACGGCCCTCGACCTACTGCACTTCCAACCGTCGTCGGTCGAGATCCTGACGCACGGGAGACCGCTTCTCGCGGGGTCTCCGCCTACCGAGGCTGAGGAGCTGCGAGCCGCGCTCGTCGAGAAGGGAATCACCCACTTCGAATCGGAGATCACGGGGTTCGACGAGATCCGGGAGAAACGCTTCGGGGTCCAGTTCGCCGACGGGAGCCACCGGAGCTACGCCAAAGGGTTCAGCGCCCTCGGCTGGTACGACATGCACCAGGAGATCCCGCGCTCGCTCGGCTGCCGTTTCGATCCGGAGGGGTATGTGGTCACCGACGAAGACAGCCGCGCGATATCGGACGCCACCGGCGAGCCGATCCCAGGCCTCTACTGCGTGGGGGACCAGCGGAACGGGTGGAATCAGATCCCCGAGGCGTGGGCGACGGCCGAGCGGGCCATCATCCACGCGTACGCAGCGTATCTCTAACCGGTACCGGGCTACGCGGCCATCGCCGGGTTGGTGACCGACACGCCGAGCTGGCGGGCGAGGTGCGGTAGGTCGGGCGCGACGGCGGCCGCGCCTCCGGCCAGGAATCGGGCCTCGCTCTGGGTGGAACCGGCGGCCTCCGAGGGGTCGGGCAGTACCTGCATAGAAACGCACCCGCGCCGCGACGGCGCATTCCGCGTCGATGAGGTGGTCCCCGACGAAGACGGCGCGGTCGATCGGGACCTCCATCTCCTGAAGGAGCCCGAGCAGCGCCTCGGGGGAGGGCTTGGAAGGTCCGGAGAAGCTCCGACTCCGCAGGTAGGGGAAGTACTTCGCGAGGCCGGTTCGGTTGAGAGCACCGCGCGCGAACTCCTCCGAGCTGCGGGTCAGGATCCCGAGGCGGAAGCCGCGCTCGGTCAACCCCTTCAGCAGTGGATCCGCGCCAGGCCGCGCGACCGTGCGCGGGAGCGCCTCCATCTCGATCGCGTCGATCGCACGGTGGAACTCCGTCTCGAACCGGTACAGGACCCCGTCGCTCGCACCGGAATTGTGGATCGCTTCGCGCGCCTGTTCCAAGATCCGGTGGATGGGGTCGTTCACGGAGAGATGGCCCGGGGTCACCCCGGACTTTTCCGCGATACGGATCGCGGTGGCGCGCATTCGGCCGAAATCGTGGTGGGAGAGGACGAGCGTCCCATCGAGGTCGAAGCCGACTCCGAGGAGAGGTTCGAGGTACTTGGGGTCCGGGTCTCGAGGCGGCATGTAAGCACCGGCGCCACCAGACACGCCGCCGGGCTCCCGTTAAGGGTTTCCATCCAAAGGAACCCCGCCTCCGGCGACATCGTTCCTCGGCCCCGCGGCTTCGGGGCATTCATCGAGGGAACTATGGAAAAACCGTGGCCAAGATTCAAGCCCCTCTCCGGGGTCGGGACGGTGTGACGAACATCTACCTCAATCCCTACTTCCTCGCCGGGGCGGCCCTCTGGGTGTTCGTGGGCTGCGTGGCCTACTTCTGGCTGGTCTCGTTCCTCTTCGGAGCCGGCTATCAGGGGGCCCCACGGAAGTCGGTCGACACGATGTTCCGCTTCGCTCGGGTGGCTCCTGAAGACACCTTGTTCGAGCTCGGGGCAGGGGTCGGGGCGATCGCGTTCCCCGCCGCGCGCGAGTACGGTGCCCACGTGGTGGCCGTCGAGATCGAACCCCTCCGCATCGGGATCATGCGGCTTCGCCGGGCGATGGGTCCGGCCGCGGACCGAATTGAGCTCCTTCGGACCAACATGTATGGGATGGACTTCCGGCCCGCGACGGTCGTGACCGCCTTCCTCTGGCCCGGGGCGATGGCCCGGCTCAAACCGAAGTTCGAAAGGGAACTTCGAACGGGAACACGAGTGGTCAGTCGGTGCCACCCGATCATCGGATGGACCCCGACCCTCTATGACCGGGAGTCCGACGTGTACCTCTACCGATGGCCAGAGGCGCTGGCCCCCCCACCGCCCCCTGCCTGAGGGACCGCCCTGGGGCGACGAGAACCACCTTCGTCGGGCCGAGAATCGGGCTTCGCTCGAGTGCGCGGCGAATCACTTCTTCCGAAGCGACGCCTGGATCTCGTCGATCTCCCGCTGGAAGTCGTCGGTGGGCGGCCTCTCGGAGCGCGTTCCCCTCCCCGGGACGGGGTGTTGGTCTCGGTCGCCACCGAGTTCGGTCACGCCGGCATCGCCACGAGCTCGGGAGACCGGCTTGCCCGTCCGCCCCGCGGGGTACACGGGGGGCACGTCGCCCGCCAACGCGGCCTGGGTTTCAGCCGCCCACCCGTTCAACGTGCTGAGTTCGAGGCGGGTCGGTCCAGTATAGTCCTTTGAGCCCTTGCGGGAAGTCGGCGGTGCCGGTGGGATCGGAGTCGGGCGAAGGTCGGGGTCGCGAGTCCCTACGCTGGGCCAGGAGTCGACCGCGCTTCCCCCATCCGGAAGGCCCTCGAGTTCCTGACGCTCGGGGCCGGCATAGGTTTCAGAACGCGCGCCGCGGAGTGGAGAGCTCGCCATGACAAGGATCGGGAGATGAACAAGAATGCGCACTCATGCGTATTAAACCCGTACGCCGCCGTCTGAACGACGCCCTTGGGACCATGATCCCGTGTCCTGCGGCAACCGGGGGCCCGACCGCACCAACGGACGAAGAGTCCGTGGGGAGAACGGAGTTTCTGAATTCTCCTTCGACTCCGTGGGTCCCGCTCAAATGCTCCCCTCGGTCTGAATACGCCATGAAACAGATCCACGTCTGGCCGAACCACATCCGCGTCGCGCACCTCGACCTCGTCCTCTTCCGCCGCTCGGAAGAGCCGCTCGCCCACACGTTGACCCGCCTCACCCGGCTCGGCTTCGACACCCAGCCGGGAAACGTGGTGGTGCACGAAGGCGTCTCGGCCATCTGACGGGCCGCCTCCGAAAGGACCCACCAGTCTCAAGTGGCCGACAGCCGCCATCCGAAGATATGTCGGATTCTGGTCCCCTCGGGAGCCTTAGCCAGAAGTCGGGGGTCGCTCGAGAGTGACGACCGACTCCCGCAAGAGAAAGCTCCGCCGCTGGCCGCTCCGGCGCGTCCGGGCGATCTCGACGCCCCGGAGCCGGTACCCGAGGCGCTCGCCCATCCGTGCGAGAATGAGGTCCCCCGGCACGTACGCTCCCGCCAGGAGGGAATCCCCGACCACGATCACGAACTTCCCGCCCGGGCGTAGGGAACGATAGACCCCGGCCAGGACGGGGTGGAGGTCCGCGAAGTACCGGTGCACGACGGCGTGCATGTCGTCGCGTCGGTACGAGCCCTTCCGGGCGACGTTGTCCCGAATCCGCGGCAGCAGCTCGTCGAGCCATGGGTCGAACGCCTGACCGACCCCGAGGTAGGCGTTCGTTTCGGAACGGGGAAGGTTGTCGCACGCCACTTCGGCCGCTCGAAGCGCGGCCAGGTCTCCGTAGGAGCGAGCGTACCCGAGCCAAGCGAGGTCGACCTTGTAGTTCATCACGTAGTCCATCCCGTTGACGTAGGGCGGACTCGTGATCGCGAGGTCGACGGAGTCGGCCGGCCTGGGCGCGGTCCGCGCGTCACGCTGCTCGATGACCGCCGGTGGTCCCCATCGCTCGCGTTCCGCCCCCATCTCCTCGAGGTCGACCCGCATCTCGGCCAGCGCGTTCTTGAATCGCACGAAGGGCGGGTCACCTCCCTCCTCGACGGGACCCCGGCGGTAGCCGAGGCACGGGGAGCGATGGAGCCGGCTCGAGGGGATCAGCACCCGTCCGAAGGCGACCCGAAGGGCATCGGCCTCGGGGGTCCCCTCCGGCGGCAGAGCGTCCCGGAGCCGGGTCAGGTCGCGGAGCGCTCGGGAAGTGAACTGGCGCCGAGTCTCGCGCAAGAACGGTAGGGGGCCGGACGGCGTTCGCTCGGCGCGGGCCACGACCCGCCGCCCGGCCGCTTCGAGCTTCTGTCCATCGAGCTCGAAATGGGTCTTTACGCGGGCCGCAAGCACGGCCGGAGCGAGGATCTCCGTCCCCCACGCGCGGAACCCGGCACGGCGGGCCTCGACCAGCGTAGTCACCGCTCCCCGCGAAAGGGTCCAGGACCGTGGCGCCCGGCCGCAACTCCGCCGCCGAGAGCACTCCCGCGACGAACTCGGCCGAGTACCCCTGCACGTACGGCCACCAGCGATGGACCGGGCGGGCTTCGTTCGAGCGGAACGTGATCGGTCCCGTGTACTCCCCGAGGGAGACCCCGTTCTCCCGCTGGAATCGGTCGACGAACATCTGAGGGTCGGCGAAATCCGCCCCACCGGTCAGCTCCGTGAAGTCGTGCCAGACCCAAAGGCCCCGGCCCATCCGGGTCACCGTGCCGGCGGCGGAGAGCCGGTCCAACTCGGTCGCTACGGCCCCGGCGTCTCGCTGGACTCGGTTCGACAGCTGCTTCACCGTGGCCCCGAGGGCCCCGGATTCGCCCAGCGCGTGCTCGAGGGCGTTCGTGAGGTTCCGATTGGAGGACGGGGCCGCATCGGGGCCCGGGGCTTTGGGGGCGGTCGGCCGGACGCTCACGCCGCCGCTTCCAGGGGCGGCACAATCTCCCGGGGACGGTTGGCCCGGAGTTGCTGGACGATGCGACGGCGCTGACGACGCTGTTCCTCCTCGAGGGATCGCGCCCAGCGCGTCCCTCGGGCCGGTCGAGCGAGGTTCTCCGCGACCTCGAGGTCATGGAGCCGGCCGAGCCGCCGTTGGAGCGCACGAAGGGGAGCCGGCGGGGGGACGGGCTTCACCGGGTCGAGCGTGACCGAGAGGTCGGAGAGGTGACGCCAGTTCCGCATCCGGATCCGGAGGCGGTGGAGCCGCCGGGGGGACGGCTTGCGGCGAGCCCGGCGGTGCGCATCTCGGACTTCTTCGCGGCCTTCGTCGCGGATCCGGTTGAGGTACCCGTCGAGGTGCTGGACCCGTTCCGCGGGGGGTGGGCATGAAGTCCGGTGCGGATCCCCTCGAACAGCCCCGCGTCCCGTTCGGCGCGCAGGAACACCCGGAGGAGCTCCCGCCCGACCCGGGCGTCATCACCGAGCCGCCGTCGGACCTGCGTGAGGCGGGCGCGCTCCCGCGGGCCCCCCGGCAACGATCGGTCCGCGAGGAGGCTCAGCGTGACGTCGCGGTCCCGGACCCCTCCGACCAAGCGCGCGAGGCGCTTCAGCCGCCGGTCGTACCCCTCGAGCTCGCTCCGCGGGGCTTTTGGGAGGAGCCGGGCCCAGACGGCGATCCCGACCCGCAGGCGCCGGAGGTCGCGGTGCAGCCGGTGGAGCGCCGAGGCGGCCGGCCGGGGCGCTACGACCAGCCGGTCCAGCTCGTGGAGCGTCAGGTCCAAGCGGTGCTCGAGCTCCTTCACGAACTCGGTGACGGCGCGCGGTGGGGAGCGTGGACGAGGCATAGAAACTCTGGGAACGACAGCAAACCCAGCGGGGGGAAAACCGTTTCCCAGCCGTTTTCCGGCGATTCCGCACTAGTTGTATTAGTAGCTCGGAGCATGCGTAGGCGTGGAGCGCTCCCGGTCGGCAGAGGCCGGCGGTCGGGAGGAGCGCTCGCCTCCTCGGGCGGCCCACCGGTTGGGGGTCATCGACATCGGTTCGAACACGGCCCGGTTCGTCATCTTTGATACGTCCCCGGTGGGGGCGGTCCGGGCCACCTACGAAGACAAGGAGGTCCCTCGGCTCGGCGCGGGGACCGGACCCGACGGCCAGCTCTCGGACGAAGCGATCCGCCGAGGAACGGTGGCGGTCAAGCGGTTCGCGAAGCTCGTGCGCTCGCTCGACGTGCCGCGCACGCTGGCCGTCGCGACGAGCGCGGTCCGCGACGCGCCGAACGGCGGCGAGTTCGTCCGAGCCGTCGAGCGCGGCACGGGGCTCTTATTGCGAATCCTCTCCGGGGCGGAGGAAGCTCGCTACGGGTACCTCGGCGTCGCGAGCGCCTGGGAGCTCGAGAACGATGTCGTCCTCGACTTGGGGGGCGGCTCGCTCCAGCTGGCCGAGGTGCGCCGGGGCGAACTCCGCAGCACCGTCAGCCTCCCGCTGGGAGCGCTGCGGCTCTCCGAACGATTCTTCGAGCACGACCCTCCCAAGAAGCGCGAGATGGACCAACTGCGGGAACACATCCGAGACGCCCTCGACCCCGTGTTCGAGACGTTCGGGGAGCGGTCCCGCCGGTTGTTCGGGATCGGCGGCACCGTGCGGTCGCTCGCTCGGGCGGCGATCGAGTTCCGAAGCTGGCCGATCGGCCGGGTCCATGGCTACCCGCTCTGGGATTACGACATCGAGGCCCTCGAGGAGCTCCTGTGGGAGATGCCGTCGGAGAAGCGCCGGGCCGTTCCGGGGATCGGGTCCGATCGGGCGGACGTCGTGCTCGCCGGCGTCGTGGTGTTCCAGGAACTGCTCCGCGCCGCGAAGGCGGACCACATCGTCGTCTCCGGACCGGGATCCGGGAAGGGATCGCCCTTGAAGCCGTGGGGGCGAAGCTGCCGGCGCCGGCCGTGACGCTCGCGGAGCGCTCGGTGATCGCCGCGTCCGAGTCCTTCTCCTTCCGGCTCGACCACGGCCGCGCGGTGACCTCGACCGCGCTCGACCTCTTCGAGGTCCTGGCGGAACGCCACCAGTGGGGCCGCAGCGAGGGGCTCGCGCTCCGGGTCGCCGGATGGATGCACGACTCGGGGGTCGCCATCGACCTGTGGCGGCACGCGCACCACTCGTCCTACCTCATCCGCAACTACCCGCTTATGGGGCTCGACCAGCGGGAAGCGCTGCTCGCCTCGATGGCGGCGTACGTCCATGAGGGAGGCCCGCTCCCTTCGGAGTGGAAGAAGGGCTTCCAACCGATCTTGGGCGGGGACGACCTCGACACGGCCCGGCGTCTCGGTGCGATCCTCGAGGTCGCCGAGATCACCGAGCCCTTCCACCCGAGATTTTCAAGTTCCGGCGACGGCCGAACCCTTACGGTATCCTTTTCAACCTCATCCAGTACCGCCCCTCCCAGCCGGGTCGGGGAGAAAGTGGCGAAGACGATCCCCCGGGTGTTCGACGTCGAGGTGAAGATCCGTGATTCGTGAGAACCCCTCCCCGAAGCACGGGTACCCCGGTCGACTCTTCGTCTTCGAGGGTCTCGACGGGAGCGGGAAGTCGACCCAGGCCGCCCTGCTCGGCAAGTGGCTCGCCGCGTCCGGCTACCGCGTCTTCAGCACGGAGTGGAACTCCTCCGAGCTGGTCTCGAGCACGATCCGCCGCGGCAAGAAGAAGGGCCTGCTCACGCCCACAACATTCTCCCTCATGCACGCCGTCGACTTCGCCGACCGGTTCGAGCGGACGATCCTGCCGCCGCCCGGGCCGGGTACATCGTCGTCTGCGACCGCTACTCCTACACCGCCTTCGTCCGTGACGCGGCCCGCGGGTGCGACCCGGACTGGGTGCGGACGATCTACTCGTTCGCCCCGACGCCCGGACGTCGCGTTCTACTTCCGCGTGCCGGTGCGGGTCACGCTCGAACGCAAGATCGCCTCGCGCCTCAAGATCAACTACTACGAGGCCGGCATGGACCTCGGGCTCTCGGAGGATCTGCACGACAGCTACGAGCGGTTCCAGGGGCGGATCAAGAAGGAGTACCGACCGGATCGCGGTCACCGACCGGATGACGATCGTCGACTCGACCCGCGCGGTGGAGCCGATCCAGGCCGAGCTGCGGAGCGCGGTCCGGCCGATCCTGCAGGGATTCCCGAAGGGGGAGGCGTTGCTCCATGACGAATAGCACGTACGGGACGCGCCTCCCTGGACTCCCGCACGGGGAGCTCACCGGCAAGCTCGTCGTGATCGAAGGCGCCGACGGGTCCGGACGGAGCACCGAGGTCGCCCTCTTGAAGCAGCATCTCGAGATCGCGGGCCACGCGGTCGTCGACACCGGGCTGCGCCGCTCGAACCTCGTGAGCGAGGAGATCGACCGGGCGAAGCAGGGCCACACGCTCGGCGCGACGGCGCTCGCCCTCCTCTACGCCGCCGACTTCGGCGACCAGCTCGAGAACAAGATCGTCCCGGCGCTCTCCGCGGGGAGCACGGTGCTGGCCGACCGGTACATCTACACGCTCATGGCCCGCGCGATCGTCCGGGGGGCCTCCCGCGACTGGGCGCGCCACCTGTACAGCTTCGCGTTCCGGCCGGACCTGGTCGTCTTCCTCGACGCGCGACCCGAGATCGTCCTCCACCGGTCGATCGGGAAGTACGGGAGCCTCGACTACTGGGAGTCCGGGATGGACCTCTGCCTCTCGCGCGACCTGTTCGAGAGCTTCTTCCTCTACCAGGACCGGATCGCGCGGGAGTTCGAGTGGATGACCCGCGAGAACCGACTTCCACACGGTCGACGCGAACCGCCGACCCGAGGAGGTCCACGCCTCCGTCCGGGACCTCGTGATGCCGCTGTATGGGGGCGCCCCCAAGGCGCGCCTCCGGCGCCGGGGCCCGGCCTACGCCGCCCGGGCCAGCTGCTTCCTCGTAAGGAGCCAGCGCAGACGCGCCGCCCCCGGGCGGACCGTCGCCGGGAATTCGAGGCAGGCCGCGGACGGCTTCCCGAGCCGCGCGAACGGCGTGCCCTCCCCCGTGAGCGCGAGCCCGACGAACTCGGCGAGGGTCGGTTCGTGGCCGATGATGACGACCGCCTGGCCGGACCGGGCCGCCGCACTCAGGCGATCGAAGATGGGGGGCGCGAGCGCGCCGGGGCGAGCTCCTCCCAGAAGTCGAGCCGCGGGGTCGGCTCGAGGGCCGAGCGCAGGAGCTCGGCGGTCACCCGGCAGCGCACGGCAGGGCTCGACGCGAGGCGGACCCGCGAGCCCAGGTAGCGGACGAGGCCCCGGGCCGCCGTCCGGGTTTGCTCGGCTCCTTTCGGCGTGAGGGGCCGGACGGAGTCGTCGGGCCAGCGGCCCGGGTCCCGCAACGCCGCAGGCCCGTGACGAACGACCACGACTCGGACGGATCGGGTAGGGCGAACCATCAGCGACCGCTCGCTCCTAGCGAGCTGCCGTGGGGAGAAAACGCTCTCGCCGAGTCCCTCCGGGGGATGCTCGGAGGGGTCGGGGCGGGTCGAGAGGAACGACCGGGATCGAGCGGTCGAGCGCCACCTGCACAATGTCCTGCGCGTAGGCGACCGTGCGGCCGATCGACTCGATGATACGGGCGACGGCGGCCGCCGTGGCCGGTGGCATGACACCCCCGCCCACCCCCGGAAGGAGGCGGTCGGCGAGCGCCTCGCCCGACGCGGCGAGCGCGTTCCCGGTATCCAAGAGCTCGTTGGCTCGGTCGCCGTTCCGCGCCGCGAGGGCCCCCTCCAGGTGGTCCATCGACTGGGTGTGGAACTGCCGGAGAGGATCATGGGGCCCTGACCCTGGGGCAGCGCGACCAGTCGGGGGCCGGTGGTTCCGAGCACGACCGCATGGTCGGCGATCCGCTCGAGGCTGCGGGCGACGGTCCAGGAACCGAGCAGCTCCGAGGCCGGGCCCTGGATCCCGAGTCGGAGCGTCGCGATGCGCTGGATGTACCAGGCCTCGCGGTCGACCTCATCGTCCCGGCGCTCCCAGTAGCCGTCTGTCCCCGAGCGGCAGGTGCGACCAGGCGTCCACCGCTTCGCGGTGGAAATTGAGGACCAGCCGCCCCATGCGCTGGACCCGCTGGTCGAGCGAGACCGGGCTCTCGAACGAGAGGTCGTGGAGGCGGATCGAGTCCCGTTCCTCGGAGACGATCTCGGGCTGCCGCGTCCGCCGGCAGAACGTCCGGACCACCTCGCGGGTGCCGGTCGAGAGGGTCGGGCGCTCTCGGACCACGAACTTGGGAGCCCCGGCGAGGTAGGCTCCGAGGAGGCGGCGGAACAGGTGCTCCGCGGGCTCTTGGGACCCGACGGAAAGGAAGGCGGTCCCTGAGCTCAGGCGGTCTTCCCGTGGGGACTCGAGGTCCAGGGGTGGGACCGTCAAGGTCGGGTCGGCCGATAGGCGGGGGGCGGCGATCGACGTACTCGGGACGGGTCCCGGCGCGACGTGCCGGGCGGTTTCTCTCTTCGTCATCGAGAACGACACGTCGCGGTCGAAATATATAGAATTTCAATTTAGACTATATTTGTAATCATAGCCGTAGGAGTTCTTCGGTCCCGGACCCCGCCGCACCGGGAGCTCCCGCGCCTACGGTGCGCCGGACGGGGGCTCGGCCGCCGAGCGGCTCAGGTCGAATCCCTTCCCGGCTCCACTCCTCGAACGCCCGGAAGTCGAAATCCCGGCCGAGGTAGGCCCGGACCAGCTGCGTGGCGGGCCGGGTGCTCCCCGGCGTCAGGATCTCGCGGGCGTACCGCGCCGCCGCCTCGGGGTCGGTGAGCGTTCCCTTCGCTCGGAAGGGGGTCAGGAGGTCGCGGGCGATGACCAGCGACCACACGTAGGTGTAGTAGAACGCAGAGTATCCGGTAAGATGCCCCCACGCGGCCGTGGGGTGGTACTCGGGGTCGAGGGGGTCCGAGAAGTAGCGGTCGTAGACCGTGCGGAAGGTCCCGTTCGAGTCGAGCCCGGCGGGGAGCGATCGTAGAGCTCGAGCGAGATCGACGGCCAGCGCCACCTGCCGCAGCCAGCGGACCGACCGGCCCAGCGCCTCCGCGCCGCGCAGGCGCTTCAGGAGGTCGGCCGGGATCGTCTCGCCGGTAGTCGGGGTCGCGGGCGAACCGGGCGAGCGTCGCCGGGTCTCGCGCCCACTCCTCGAAGAGCTGCGAGGGCGCCTCGACGAAATCCCACTCGATGAAGGACATCGTCGTGTAGAGCCAGGGGCCGTGGCCGGAGAAGAGGGCGTGGAGGAGGTGGCCGAACTCGTGGAAGAACGTGATCACGTCCGAGGTCCTGCATCCGGGCGGTCTCGGGAGGGCTGGACGGGTCGAGGAAATTGCAGACGAGAGCGCTCTGGGGGAGCTGGACGCCGGCGATGCCGTCCCGGATCCCGAAGCACGCCGCGTGTCCATACTTGCCTTCGCGGGGGACGAGGTCGAGGAAGAAGCGGCCCAGTGGCCGTTCCTGAAGGGTCACGTCGTAGGCTTCGACGGTCGGGTGCCACAAGCCGTCCCCGAGCACCCGGTGGAATCGGATCCCGAACAGTTCCTCGCACAGCCCGAAGAGGCCGTCGCGGACCGACGCGGTACGGGAGATACGCCCGCAGCCGCTTCGTGTCGACCCCGAACTCCTCGGTCCGCAGCTTCCCGTCGTAGTAGCCCTCGCCGAAGAAACCGGCGTCCCACAGCTCGAGGCGACCGGCCGACGGGCTCGTCCCGCCGCTTCCGGGCGAGATACCGGGCGAAATCGACCTTCGCCGAGCCCGGAGGACGGTCGCGATCCGGTCGAGGAAGGTCCGTACGGCCTCGGGCCGTTCCATCATCTTGTCCTCGATCGCGTAGTGGGCGTACGCCGGGTACCCGAGCGACGTCGCGAGCTCGAACCGAGCGGCGAGGAGGCGCTCGAGAATCGGTTCGTTCTCCGGGTGGGCCCGGTTCATGAACTCATAGAGGAGGCGACGCCGCAGTTCGGGGTAGTCGGCGTACGCCATCACCGGGTGGAAGTCCGGATACCGCGTAGTGATCCGGGTCCGGCCGTCGGGGTCGGGAGTGTGGTTGGCGAGGAAATCGGGAGGGAGGCCGGACAGTCCGGCGACGCCCTCGACCTCCACCGCCCGCTCGAGCTTGGCGACATTCTCGTTGTACTGGTTGCTCACCCGGTCGATCTCGTTACTCAGCTCCAGCAAACGCGCCCGGGCGGCGGCGTCCTTCTCTGCCCCACCGCGGCGGAGGTCCCGGAGCATCTTCTCGACGGCGAACCGTGTCGGGCCGTCCGTCCCGTCGAGGTCGATCGCGCGAAGGATCCGGTACGCGTCCGAGTTGATCCGGAAGGAATTGAAGAATCGGTCCGCGGCTTCGGATGCCTCGCGGCCGGCGGTCCGGCACGCCTCGTCGGGATGGACCGCGAACACGATGCTTCCGTGGCTGCCGACATCGCGGACCCGGAGGAGAATCCGGTCGCAGGGGCCGAAGGAACCGCTCGACGGTGGGAGCCCCCGGGTCTCGCACGAGCTCCGTCAAGTCGCGGCCCGCTTCCTCGACGGCCCGATGCGCCCGATCGCGAAGTTCCGTGGCCGAGAGGGACCATGGGAACGGGCCGAGTTGGGCGGTCAGCGGGCTCTTCGAACTCGACACGGGTCACGCCGCCGCGAGGGAGACAAACCCCCTCATATCCTAGCCGTGACGGGGGGTCTCGCGCGGCGCCTGGGACGCTCCGTCGGCTTCACCGGAACACGAGGGTGGAGAGGGTCCCTTCGCAGCCGAGAGGGCTAAGCGCAGTGGGTCGATGCTCCGGAAGGAGCGAGCCCATGCTCTCGAAAGGTCCCATCGCTGCCCTCGCAGTGACGGCCGTTCTGTTTGCGGCCCTCCTCGCGGCCAGCGCGCCCACCGAAGCGAGGGGGTCCGGACCCTCCGTGGGACTGCAGGGGGTGCTCGGGGCCGTGTCCGAGTTCAGGTCCTATGCCTGGCAATCCTACCCCACCCCTTCGGGCTTCCCCGGGCTGTTCAACCCGAGTGTCGCCTCCGATCCGGTCGACCACGAGCTCGTCGTGTTCGGGGGATGCGTCCAGGTCTTGTGCACGGTCGGGACCAACGCGACCTGGACGGAATCGAACGGTCTCTGGACCGAGCGGAACCCGGCCGCATCCCCGCCGCCTCGGGAGGAAGCCCAGATGGCGTGGGATCCGGCCGACGGATACGTCCTGCTCTTCGGCGGGACGGGCTGCCACGACCCGCCGACGTGCTCCGCGACGGGCCCCCTCAACGACACCTGGGCGTTCAAGGACGGGACGTGGAACCCCGTGGTCCCGAGCGGCCCCTCGCCGCCTCCGACCGACCAGGGGGGTCTCGCCTACGACCCGAGCAGCCACGACATGGTCCTGTTCGGAGGGTATGGTTGCTCATCCAGTTGCGAGACCTGGACGTACTCAGGCGGAACCTGGACCGAATTGAACCTGACGACCCAGCCTTCGGCCCGGTACGGAGAGGGATTCGCCGAGGACGACTCGGACCACGGTGCCCTCCTCTACGGTGGCGTTTCCAGCACCGGTAGCTACCTCTCGGACACCTGGCTCTTCTCGGGCGGGGCGTGGCACGCCGAACCCAGCGCGGGGTCCCCGGCCGTGCGCGAGGATCCGGCGATCGCCTGGGATCCCGGCCTCGGCGCGGTGGTGCTCTTCGGCGGGGACTACATCACGCTCGGCTCCCTCACGATCTCGCCGAGCACATTCTACAACGACACGTGGGAGTTCGAGAACGGCACCTGGACGGAGTGGGGTGCGGGGGTCAACCCGGGGTTCTTGTGGGAGACCGGTTTCGCGGAAGACCCGACCACAGGCCTCCTCGTTCTGGTGGGGGGCTGTGAGTCCACCGCCTGCCCCTCGACGGTTCCCTGGGGCTTCGGTCCCCAACACCCCGTGAACGCGACCCTCGAGGCGGGGATGTGCGCGAACGTCACGCTGGCGGGTGCGGCCCTGCTCGACGGGACCGCGGCCGCGCTCCAGAACGGTACATACCCTCTCCACATAGTGGCGTGCACCGGGGACCAATTCGCCAACCTGACGACCACGTCCCTCCTGATCCCTAACTCCACCGCCCAAAACGGGACCCAATGGACCGGGTCGATCCTCGTCGAGGGCGCCGGAACCATCCTGGTGAACCTGACCCGCCAGGCGTCGAACCCGCCGCCGACCGGACTGGCAGCGATCTCCGTGTTCGGGCTGACGTTCCTCGAGCTGCTGCTCATCCTCGTCGCCGTGGCCGCGATCGTGGGAGTGTTCCTTGCGGTCCACCGGGTCTCCCGCCGACGGAGTCGTCCGCCCGGAAACGGGGCACCGGCCCCGCCCCACTCAGGGGCCACCTCGGGGGCTTCTGCCCCCAGCCAACCACCGCCGAAAACCTAGGAAGAACCCGCCGCGCGCGAAACCCACAGGGCCGGCGCACGAGGGGGCGGCTCTACCGGGCCGCGCTGGCCCGAGCGGCGAGGGCCTCGTCTCAATCGCGCCCACTCCGGAACCGGATCCCTTCCGGGCTTTCCGAGGTGAGTCCAGATTGCACACACTGCTGCAGGAGGCGGTTGAGGCCGGCCAGCGAGATCCGGTGGCCCCGCCGCTCGAGCTCCTCGAGCAGCTTGCCGTCGGCGGATCGGGGTCGACGACCCTTTCAGAATGGCGATCAGCGGGTCGACCAGCCCGGGGGCGACGCCCGGGATGGAAGTTCGCTCGGAAGAAACCGTCGGCGGCCCGCTCATGGCGGACGCAAGGGAGGCAGGGGCCATATACCGTCGGCTCGAGTTGACCATGCCTATTCATGCGCGCTGGACCACAAGGGGAGCATGCTCCCGGCGGACCGGTCGGCGGACCTCGCCGCCGCCTCCCTCCTCATACCCGAACTCGAGCGAATGCGGTCGGAGATCGTCCTTCTCGAGCGACGCCAGCCGCTGCAATCGTTCGGCCCACGGCGGCCGAGCGCGCGGAACCTCGTCGACTATCTCGCGTTCCGCCGTTTCGACGCCCGGAGCATCCAAGAAGGGCTGGCGCGACTGGGGCTCTCCTCGCTGGGGCACGCCGAGAGTCACGTCCGGGCGAACCTCGACAGCGTGCTGCGTCAGCTCTACCTCCTGACCGGGGAACCGGTTCCGCCGCACCCTTCCCCCACGTCGCTCGGCCCCGAAACGGGTCGCAAGCTCATCGACCGGTACGCCCGCGCGTTGCTGGGCCCCCCTCGCCCCGGACGGAGCACCCGCATCATGGTCACCGTCCCGAGCGAGCTCGCCACCGACGCGACGCAGGTCCGACAGCTTCTGGATGCCGGGATGGACTGTATGCGGATCAACTGCGCCCACGATTCCGCACCGGTCTGGGCGGCGATGATCTCGAACCTGCGCCGCGCGGAGCGAGGAGCCGGCCGCCGCTGCCGAGTCGAGATGGACCTCTCCGGGCCGCGGCTCCGCACAGGTCCGCTCGCGCCGGGCCCCGCGGTGATCCGGATCCGGCCGACGCGGAACGAGTTCGGGCGAGTGCTTCGGCCGGGCTCCCTCTGGCTGGTCCGAGAGGGGGAGCCCGGGCGGTTCGGTCGAGGACGGGGCCCCGTCGGTCAAGGTCCCGGGCGATTGGCTCGGGCGCCGTCGTCTCGGGTCGACGATCGGTACTCACCGATTCGCGCGGATCCCCGCGGACCTTCCACGTCGCGGCGATCCGGCCCGGCGCGCGTCTCGTCACCACGACCAAGACGGTCTACGTCTCCAACGGGCTCGAGTTGCGCTCGCGCCCGGCCCCCGGGGCGAAGTGGGACGCCGCGAACGTTTCGGTCCCTGCGCCGGGGGGAAGCGCCCTGCTGCGCCGGGGAGAGACGGTCCGCCTCACCTCGCACACGGTCGTCGGCCACAGCGAGGTGCGCGACGAAGCCGGCCATCTCCGCTCCTCCGCGACCTTCCCGGTCCTCCCGCCCGAGGCCCTCCGCTCTCTCCGCGTGGGCGACCGGGTCTGGTTCGACGGCGGCCGCGTCGGAGGCGAGGCAACGCGGGTGCGTTCTGGGGAGGTCCTCCTGCGCATCACGCACGCCCGTCCCCAGGGAGTCCGCCTCGGAGCGGACAAGGGGCTGAACCTCCCCGACAGCGCCCTCACGATCCCCCCGCTCACCCCAAAGGACCTCGCGGACCTCGACTTCGTGGTCGCGCACGCCGACGTGGTCGGTTACTCGTTCGTCCAATCCGCCGCGGACGTTCGGGCGCTGCGGGCGGAGCTCGCGCGCCGGTCGGCCCCGGACATGGCGTTCCTCCTCAAGATCGAGACCGGGCGCGCGTTCGAGCTTCTGCCCGAGATCGTGCTCGCCGCGCTCGAAGCGCCGGTCGCCGGCGTGATGATCGCCCGCGGCGACCTCGCCGTCGAGGTGGGCTACGAGCGCCTCGCGGAGGTCCAGGAGGAGATCCTCTGGATCTGCGAAGCGGCGCACGTGCCCGTCGTCTGGGCGACCCAGGTGCTCGAGGGGCTTACGAAGATCGGGCTCCCGTCGAGGGCCGAGGTGACCGACGCGGCGATGGGCGCGCGGGCCGAATGCGTCATGTTGAACAAAGGACCGCACCTGGTCGAAGCGGTCCGGGCGCTCGACAACATCCTGCGCCGGATGGAGGCGCACCAGGCGAAGAAGAGCGCACGTCTCCGCCACCTCCAGGTCGCCGAGCGGTTCTTCGAGTCGTCCACGGGAACTCCGAGCGGGCTTCCCTCCCCGGCTCCGGCCTGACGCCGTCGATCGAAGGGGTTCCCCCGTCCGGGGCGGGGGCGTCGGCGGATAGGGACGTGGTCCCCGGCTACCGGACGGTGATCGAGGTGAGTGTGGCCCCGAGGCCCGGTCCGGCCATTGCGACCGATGCGGCTTCGCTGGCACCGGACAACGACCCGAGGTAAACGTAGTCGTAGGCGGAGGTGGACCCCGACCAGTAGAACTCGAGGACGTAGCTGTGGGACGCGATCAGGCCGTGCGCGTGGAAGGTCCAATCGAACGAGGTGGCCACATGCAGGTGGACGTTCCCCGTCGTACCGGTCGAGCAGTTCCCCGTGAAGCAATACGCGTAGAATGAGCTCTCGGCCAATGCGCCGCCCCAGTAGTTGTCCGGGCCGAAGTACGAGCCGTTCGTCATGTCCTCGAGGTAGGCGTAACCGTACACCTCAGCGTAGGCGCTCG
>CAWJFK010000006.1:0-28631 GCA_963842165.1 uncultured Thermoplasmata archaeon
GCTACGAGCGCCTCCTGCTGCTGGCCACCCACCAGGGCGTGCAGCCCGGCAGAATCGCAGAACAGCGTCCGGGTCATGTCGTCCACGAGCGTCCCCGACCCGTTCCTCGACCTGCTCGCCACGGACGAGATCACCCCGCCGCACCCGGGCCTGCCGGGGGCCAGGCCTGAGTGACCGGGCCAGCCCGCGGTCAGCCCGGCGTCAGGCGATGCGGATCACGACCAGGCAAGCATCGTCTGCGGTGTCGGAGACGGCGCGGGCGAGGACGCGGTTGGCCTGAGCGGCGGCGGTCAGCCTCCGGGTCCCGCGGGCGTCCAGCGCGCCTGAGCCCAGGATGGTCACGAAGTCGCGAAGCACGTCATCGATCGACTCGCCGCGCTGCTCGATCAGCCCGTCGGTGAACAGCAGGAGCGTGTCACCGCGCTTCTTGAGCGGCTCGCTGGCCTCTTCTGTAGGCCGCCCGCTACAAGGAGCTCACCGAGAAGCTCAACCTGCGCGTGATGCTCTAGGACCGAGCGCCACCCTCAAGAGCCGCGGCCCACTCGCCTGCTCGATGGCGCGAACGCTGTCGGTCGGCGTGCTCGTCTCCGGCGAGGGCACGACCCTCGACGCTCGCCGAGATGGGGCGGGAGGTCATCTCCCGGCCCGTTTCGCCCTGGTGGTGGCGGACCGCCCGCACGCGCCGGCGATTCGAGCGGTCGCGCGTCCGGGCGCCTCCCGACTCTCGTCCCGCGGACCCACGGGGTCGACCCCGAGACGTGGGCGGCCCGCCTGACCGCGGAGCTCGAGGCCCGCGGAGCGGAACTGATCGTCCTCGCGGGTTTCCTGTCGATCCTGCCGTCGAGCTGGGTCGCTCACTGGAAAGGTCGCGCGATCAACCTGCATCCGTCCCTGCTCCCTCTGTACGGCGGGCCGGGCATGTACGGCCGTCGGGTCTGAGGCGGTCCTCGCCGCGCACGAGCGGACGACTGGAGCGACCGTCCACCTCGTCACCGACGCAGGCTCGACGGCGGCCCTCCGATCGTGCAGGAGCGCGTGCCGGTCGTGCCGGACGACACCCCCGAGACCCTGCGCGCGCGTCTCGCCCCGGTCGAGGTCGCGCTCCTCGCCACCGCGATCCGGCGATTCGCCGAGGGCGCGCTCCCGCTGCCCTATGTCGTATCGGACCGAGCCGCCCCGCGCCGGGGCGAGCGGGACGCCCGGGGCTGAGGCTTCCGTCGCGCTTTCGGCGACCGGTGCATCAGCTCGTCCAACGGCGTCGAACGTTCGGCCAGGCCCGAGATGACGATGTGGCGCGTCGTCTTTGGGGGGAACAGCCGCTTTTCGGTGGCGCGCCGCTCCACCTCGGCCTTCGGGATCGGCGGGCCCTCGGTCCAGCGCTCGAGCTTGACGTCGGGGAGAGTAGGTACTCGACGACCCAGGCCGGTACCGCTCGGCGCCGAGCCGGCGGAGCGCGGCGACCCGGTGGTGACCGTTGAGGATGACCCCCGAGCCGGCCGCGACCCAGATCGGGTCCGCGACCACCTTCGTGCGCCGCATGTCCGCGACCAGGGCGTCCACCTTCCGGGTCGACTCTCCTCGTGCTCGAGGAGGTCGCTGAGCCGGAGCAACCGGACCGTCTGGTCGCGGCCGGTGCGTTGCCCCGGCGACCTGGTCGGCTCCCTCCCGCAGCTGGGTCAGTGCCCGACGGACGTAGACGGAGACCATCCGCCGGCGGTAGCCCGGGAGGAGGAAGGTGTTGTGGACGGGGCGGACCGCCCGCTCGACCTCGGTCGCGAAGGCGGTGAGACGTGCGTCGGTCAGTTCCTCCCCGACCAGCGCATCGGTCATCGTGTCGAAGCGTCGCGGGTACGGGTCGGCCCCCCCGACCGCCAGGCGCAGGGAGCGCACCCGCCGCCCGTCGAACGTGCCGGCGGCCGCGACCCCCAGCTCGGGGAAGTCGTAGGACGGACGGACGCGGAGCTTGAGGTACGTCCCTGGTGGCCCCGGCTCGCGGTCGGCAGATGGACCGCTACGAGGAGCTCGCCGGGCGCGAGGCGCGTACGCTCGGATCCCGTCCCCGGCGAGGCTGTACAGGTCCGGGAGCGGGACGCGCCGACGGCCCTGAGGTCCGGCGACCTCGACCTCCGCGTCGAGGACCATGAAGCTCGCCGGGGCGAGGTACGCCGGAGAAGGTGGCGTAGCACTTCTCCTTCTGCGGAACGACATGGCACCGGTCGCCGTCCGCCTTCAGACAGTAGCCGAGGCTGGTCCTCCAGGGGAGACTCTGGTTGAAGAAGAGCACCGCGTTTCGACGAGCAGGTTGCCGCCGACGGTGCCGCTCGCCCGGACGAGCGGCGTCGCCACCTCGCGGACCGCTCGGGCCAGCGCCGGGTACGCCGCGGCGAGTTCCGGGTCGATCTCGAGGTCGGCGAGCCGGGCCATGGCCCCGAGGCGGGAGAGCGAGTGGCCCCGCAGTTCCTCCACGTCCTCGAGCGCGACGAGGTGCGGTTTGAGGTTGAGGTGCATCTTGTAGTTGGGCAGGAGGTCGGTGCCCCCCGCGAGGTAATCGAATCGGCCCGCGAGGTCGCGCGAGAGAGCAACGACCTCGTCGACCGAAGCGGGTCGGTGGAGTTCGAACGGGTCGAGGTGCATGGGTCCTAGGCCCCCTTCCACGGGCGCCCTTCCTTGCGGCGCTGGTCAATCCCCTTGAGCACGCGGTCGGGCGTGATCGGGAGCTCCGTGAATCGGACGCCGACCGCGTCGTAGAGCGCGTTCCCTACGGCCGGAAGGGTGGCGATCAGCGGGCCCTCGCCGGCTTCTTTCGCCCCGAACGGCCCCTCGGGGTCGTCGTCCCCGACGAGGAGAACCTCGACCTCGGGCATCTGCTGGGGCATGGGGATCTTGTATTCGAGCAGCGAGGGGTTCATGAGCCGGGTGCCCCGATAGTTCATCGACTCGCCCATCACCTGGCCGAGTCCCATGTGGATCGAGCCCTCGATCTGACCCTCGACCGCCAGGCGGTTCAATGCCCGGCCGCAATCGAAGGCGGCCCACACCTTGACCGCTCGGTAGGCCCCGGTGTCGACGTCGACGTTCACTTCCGCCACGTACGCCGCGAACGAGTACGCCGGCGCGGTCCCGCGCGAGCTCCTTTGAACGTGCCTCCCATCGACGGCGAGTTGTACGCCCCACTCGCCGTGAGCGCGCCCGAGCGCTCCATCGCCTTGTGGAGCGCCTCCAGGAACGAGACCCCCACGGTCGGTTCGCCCCGAACCTGGATCCGTTCGTAGGCGACCTCGAGCGATTCGACCGGTCGCACGAGCAGTTCGCCCGCCGCGGCGAGGAGGCGACCGCGCACCTCCTCGGCGGCCGCGCGCGCCGCGTTCCCCATCATGAACGTCACGCGGCTCGAGTACGACCCCAGGTCGACCGGGCTCACGTCCGAGTCGACACGTTGGACGTGCACTCGGTCGAGGGCGACCCCGAGCACCTCCGCGACGATCACCGCGAGGAGCGTGTTGGACCCCTGGCCGATGTCGGCCTGCATCGAGTGGACCGCAATCCCGCCGTCCATGTCGATCTTGAGGTGGACCGTCGACTGGGGCATCTTCGGCGTGAAATGGATCGGGCTGTTCGACCCGGAGATGTAGAACCCGCAGCCGAGCCCGACCCCGCGACCGTACGGGAGGCGTCGGAATTTCTGGTCCCAGCCGCTCTTCGCCCGGGCGATCGCGAGACACTTGCGGAACGACGTGGACGTGATCCGGAACTGGTTGACGGTGGTCGAGTTCGGAGGGAGCGCGTTGCGGTCGCGGAGGTCGAACGGGTCCACTCCGATCTCCTCGGCGAGCTGGTCGAGTGCCACTTCGATCGAGTACCGAATGTTCGTCCCCCCGTGCGCCCGCATCGCACCGGAGGGGGGCTTGGTCGTGTAGACGCGGCGCCCGCGGTACCGGAAGTTCGGGACCTTGTACGGCCCCATGGAGAGCACGCCGTTGTAGTAGGTCGTGACCGTTCCAAACGAGCTCCACGCGCCCCCGTCGATGAGCGCCTCGATGTCGTAGGCGAGGAGACGGCCCTCCGCGTCCGTCGCGATCCGCACGTCGTTCTGCGTCGGGTGTCGACCGTGGTTCGTCACGAAGACATCCTCTCGGTCGAAGAGGATCTTCACGGGCCGTCCGGTCTCGATCGCGAGGGCCGCGCAGACGACCTCGTGCGGAAGAGGGTCGGACTTGCCGCCGAACCCACCCCCGACCTCGGGCTTGATCACCCGGATGCGATGCATCGGCATCCCGAGGACCTCGGAGAGGGTCCGGTGCAGGTAGTGCGGGACCTGGGTCGCGCTCCAGACCGTGAGCCGGCCGTCGGGCGTCGCCTCGGCGATCGTGGCCATCGGCTCGGTGAAGGCGTGCGTCACTCCCGCGAAGGTGCCGCGCACGCGCGCGCGGTGGGCCGCCCGCGCGAACGCCGCGTCGATGTCCCCGAAATGCTGGACGACCTCCTTCTGGACGTTCGATCCCATGAGCCCACGGGCGTGGATTTGCTCCTTCACCGGGCCGGTTCCGTCCCTCGGGTCGGAGTACTCGGGAAGGACCTCGTAGTCGACCTTGATCTTCGCGAGCGCGGCGTCCGCGGTCCGCTCGTCCGATGCCGCGACCGCCGCGACGATGTCTCCGATGTACCGGACCTTGTCCACCGCGAGCGCCGTCTCGTCGTGGGTGATGGGGAGCACACCGAACGGGGTCGGATACTTGGCGCCCGTCAGTACGCCGAACACGCCCGGCATCGCCCGGGCCTCCGCGACGTCGATCGAGCGGAGGCGCGCGTGGGCCCACGGGCTCCGGAGGAGCCGCCCGACGAGCTGGCCGGGACGCTGGATGTCGTCGGTGGACCTCGGCCCGACCGGTCACCTTGAGCGGGCCCTCGATGTACGGGATCTTCGTCCCGAGCAGGCGATACTCGCGCCGCTCGGACGACTCCATTACGTCGCCTCGTTCGCGGCGGATTCGATCGCTTCTACGATCTTGATGTACCCCGTGCAACGGCACAGGTTGCCGCCGAGGGCTCGCTCGATCTCCTCCCGGCTCGGGGTGGGGATGGTCGCGGAGCAGGGCGGTGGCGGTGACGATGAAGCCGGGGGTACAGAACCCGCACTGGGTCGCTCCGTGGTCGACGAACGCCTGCTGGAGAGGCGAGAGTCCCTGGGGCGGTGAGATCCCCTCGATCGTCGTGACCGCCCGCCCCTCGACCAGGCGCGCCAGCGTGAGACAGCTCAGGGTCGGTCGACCGTCGACGAGCACCGTGCAGCAACCGCAGGTCCCGAGGTCGCATCCCCGTTTTGTGCCGGTGAGATGGAGGTCGTCCCGGATCAGGTCGAGGAGGACGCGGGCCGACTCGGCCGGCACTTCGGCCGGGTGCCCGTTGAGACGGAACCTAAGGGGACCGGGAGACGACATTCTTCGGCCCCTCCGACGCGCGGGCATCACGCGCCGAAGTACGTAAGATGGTCGGGTGCCGGTCGGCCACGATCTCGGCGACGATGCTCACGGCGATCTCGGCCGGGCTTTCCGCGCCGATCTCGAGACCGACGGGGGAGTGGACGCGAGCGAGGGCCTCGCGGGAGACGCCGCGCTCCCTCAGCTTCGCATACATGTGCTCCCGCTTCGCCGCGCTCGCGATCAGCCCGATGGCATTCGGGAACCGTTCGATCGACCGTGCGAGGGCCTCGAGGTCCTTCATGGCGTCGTACCCGAGGAGGTAGAGGTGGGTGAACGTTGGAGGGTCGAAGACGTCCCACAGGCCCTCTGGGGCGACGACCTCCCGTCGGTCGGCCGAGGGGAACCGTTCGGCCCCGACCCATTCGGCCCGGTCGTCGGCGACGCTGTAGTCATACTCCAGCGTCGGGAGCAGGGAGGCGAGTGCGTAGGATACGTGGCCACCCCCCCACAGAAGCAGGTTCGGTCGGGCTGCGACGTATTCGAGCGCGATCTCCACGGAGCCCCCGCACAAGCTGGGGAGTCCTCCGGGCGTCCACGCTTGGAGGTCGAAGTGGTGGAGGTCGCCGGACCGGTTCGCGAACGCGGACTGCGCCAGCGCCTTGACCTCTTCCTCGAGCGCCGCCCCGCCGACCGTCCCCATCGTGGAGCCGTCCGCCCGCACGATCATCGACGCGCCGAGCTTTCCCGGGACCGACCCGGTCGCACGGACGACCGAGGCGCGAACGAACGCCTGATGGGAGTCCAGGAGTCGGAGCGCTTCCTTCGTCTGCCGCCGGTCCATGCTAGGGAGCTCCCTGGGAGCGCCACTCGTCGTGCGCCGTCTGGTAGGCTTCGGGAGTGTCGACGTTCGCGACGACGCCCGGATCCTCGACCGCCACGCGACGGACCTGCGGGCCGAATTCGGGGAGGAGGGAACGGAGCGGTGCGTCGGGCCGAAGGTCCAGCAGGTCCCGGCGGAGGGAAGGACGCCAGAGGACCGGATGGCCCCCTCGTCCGTGGAAGGTCGGAATGAACCACACGGCCATCTGGTCCGATGTCCGGACGGCTCCGAGCGTCTCGACCGTCCGGGGGGCGACGAACGGATGGTCGACCGGCCAGAGGAGGATGTCCCGGTCCTCGGGCACGGCCCGGAGACCCGCTTGGACGGAGGCGGTGCGGCCTTCGTACCAGTCCTCGGCCTCGACGACGTCCACGGCGAGCCCTCGAAGCTCGTGCGCGATGGCCATGTGATGGGTCCCGGTCACCGTGACCACGGGGTCGAGCCCCTCGCCGAGACATATCTCGGCGAGCCGACGAATGGCCGTCTTCTCGCCCGCGGCGAGCAGCGCCTTCGGGAAACCGCCAAACCGCTGGGAGGCTCCGCCGGACAGCAGGATCGCCGCAGTACTCATGGACCGACCGAGGCGGCCCGCGCCTCGAACGTACGTCAGAACGGCTCCGCTTGATAAGTGCGCGGCTGATTCCTGGTTCGGAGCGAACGCCACCTCCTCGCACCGAGCGGGCACTGCATCGGGCCCGGTCGGCGGCCGGCCCCGCCCTGACTTTAAATAGGTGGGCTGGGTGGCCGCGGCACTCCATGACCCATCCGAACGACGTACCACCCTCGCTCCTCCTCCCCCCGTTGGCCGCCGAGCTGCGGACCCGGGGAGCGGTCACCCCACCCACGTGGGCGACGTTCGTCAAGACCGGGGTCCACAAGGAACGCGCCCCGGTAGAGCCCGATTGGTGGTATCTTCGGAGCGCCTCCGTCCTCCGCAAGATCTACATCAGCGGGCACGTCGGCATCCAGCGGCTGTCCGGTGAGTACGGGGGAAAGCGCGACCGCGGCAGTTCGCCCTACCACGCGCGCTCCGGCTCGCGTGCCATCCTGCGCGAGATCGTCCAGCAGCTCGAGAAATCCGGACTTGTCAAGCCCTACAAGAACCTCGGCCGGCGCGTCAGCCCCGAGGGCCAGAAGTTGCTCGATCAGGTCTCTCAGAAGACGATGAAGACCCTCGCGGAACAGCGCCCCGAACTTGCCAAGTACCTCTCAGGCAGTTCCACTAGGAGCGGAGAGCGTTGGCCCATGCCCGATGCGGAACTCGAGGAATTGCGACGGCGGCGGCTGCAGCAACTCCAGGAAATGCAGGCGCCGGACCTCGGCGCGGCCCAGGCGTACAACCAGCAGCAGGCCGAGATGCAGCGTCGGGAGGCCGAACGTTCCGAGATCCTGCGTCGCATCCTCACGCCGGAAGCCCGCGAACGCCTCGGGCGCATCCGGCTCGCGAAGCCCGACGTCGCGAACTCGGTCGAGCAGCAGCTCATCTCCCTCGCCTCCTCCGGTCGTCTCCAGCGGCAGGTCGACGACGTCACGCTCCGCGCGCTGCTCGAGCGCGTCATGCCCGAACGGCGCGAGATCAAGATCACGCGACGCTGAACCGAGGGAAAGTGTATGGCGAATCGTAGGAAGAGCCTCGCGCGGAAGGTCCGACTGTTCCGGGTCGTGAAGCAGAACCGGCGCGTCCCGGCCTGGGTCATGCAGCGGACCGACCGCCGGGTCAGCCGTCACCCCAAGCGCCACACATGGAAGCGCGGCCACCTCCACAAGTGATGGGACGGTACTAGCACATGGCAGACAAGAAGGCGGCCGGGGGACGTCGCGTCGAGGAGCTCGAGCGCGAGTTCGTCATCCCGCTGCGAGCGAGCCAGCACCAGCCCTCCCGCCGTCGACGCGCCGGGCACGTGCTGCTCACCGTGCGGCGGTACGTGGTCCGCCACATGAAGGGCAAGCCGGAGGACGTCTGGATCGACCCCCGGCTCAACGAACACGTCTGGGAACACGGGATCCAACACATCCCCTCCCGGGTGCGGGTCAAGGCGATCCGCTTCGAGGACGGCCTCATCGAGGTCGACCTGTTGGAAGCGGAGTAACCCAGCACCGCAGGAGAGCCCCCGCGTGCCGGTCGGTCGGACCCTCTACGGGGGCAGCCCGTACCTCGGCGTCTATCTCAAGGCCAGCGAGCAGACCGCCCTCGCGCCGAGCGCGGTACCCCGCGGGCTGGCCCGGGACGTCGAGCGCCTCCTCGGGGTCCGAGTGATCCGGACCCAGGTGCTCGACACCGAAGTGGTGGGGGCGTTCGTCGCGATGAACTCGCACGGCCTCGTCGTCGGGGACGACCTCTCGGACGAGGAGCGCCATTTCTTGGACGGGGTCGGACGGGTTGCGGTCGTCCGACACCGGCAGAACGCGATGGGCAACAACGTCCTCGCGAACGACCACGGGGCCCTGGTCCACCCGGAGTTCTCCGCCGAGGCGGTCGACCGCGATCGGCCGGGCGCTCGAAGTCCCCGCGCGGCGGGGAACGATCGCGGGGCTCGGCACGGTGGGGATGGCCGGGATCGCGACCAACAAGGGCGTCGTCGTACACCCCAAGACGACCGCAGGCGAAGCGGAGGTCCTGCACGAGCTCCTCGGGGTGCCCGTGCACCGGTCGACCGCGAACTTCGGCGTCCCGATCGTGGGCGCGTGCCTCGTCGCGAACTCGAAGGGGATGATCGTCGGACGGCCGACGACGCCGGTCGAGATCGTCCACCTGCAAGAAGGCTTGCAGATCTTCGACTGAACGGTCGACAGCGCGCGCGGCCGACCTACGTTCCGCGCTTGCGCTTCATGTACCGGACCGTATAACCGGCGATCCGGTTGGCGAGCTTCTTGTAATGGACCTGCATCTTTCCGTCGACCACGAGCCCGAGGTCGGTGAGCTCGAGGACCTTCTGCTTGTTCTGGGCAAAGTCGCCGCCAAAGTCGTTGGGATAATGGCGGATCAGCTCGATCGCGACCCGCTTGATGTAGGTTTGGCGGATGTTACCCATGTGGGCGCTCCCACTCGCTACGATTTATAAAGATGGCTCTGGGAGTGCTACCGCACGTCCCGGAGGGCTCGCGCGCGGCCTTCCACCGCCGACCGGGGATGACGGATAACACCCTCGAAGCGGATGTCATCCTGGCGGAAGCCACAAATACCCCACCCTCGGTGATTGGAGTGTGCATTTCGGCGGAATCGTTCGGGGAGGTCCCTGAACTCGTCCGGGTCCGCCCGGTATCGGAGTCCTTCTCGGTATGGAAGATGGCAGCGGCGGGGCCCCGGTCGCTCCCGCCCGGGAGCGAAACGTACTCGTGCTCGACCTCTCCAAGAGCATGCTCGCCCCCCTCCCGGAGCCGAGGACCGATCAGGGGGAGCACCAGAAGGTGGAGGTCGCCCGGACCGCGGTCTTCCGCATCCTGCAGGACGCCGCCAACTCCGGAGCGCTGTTCGGACTGGTCACCTTCACGGAGATGGTGCGCGCTCCCGTCCCCCTCGGAGAGATCCACAAGGAGAACCTCCCCTACATCGAGAACCTCATCTCGCTCCTGCAGCCGAGCGGTCGCTCGGCGATCTGGGATGCGCTCGCCGTCGGAGCCGACCTCCTCCGCATGGGCACCCGAGGCGTCCAGGGGAACCTCGTGCTCGTGACGGACGGGTGGGACAACGCCTCGCAGCGGTTCGACGTCCGGACCGCGGACCAGCCCGGCGTCCAGTCCGGTCGGGTCGACCTCGTTCCGTACCTCCTCCCGGCGGGATCGAACCTGACCCTCCGCGTGATCGGGATCGGTAACGGCGACGAACGGGACAAGGGGGTGGACGCGGGCCGGGTCCGTCAGCTGCTCGAACAGATGACCGCCCGCGCCGCGGAGTTGGGCCTTCCGGCGGCGTTCGGCTACCAAGAGGTGACGACGGGGACCCAGCTGTTCGCGACGATGGTCCACGCCTTCATCGACGTCGGCTACGAGGACGACCGGCCGATCGAGGAGCTCCACCCCGAAGAGCTCGCCCGCCACGCCGCGAACGCGGCGCGCGCCCTCAAGGAACCGCAGCAGCATGCGACCGTGTCACGACTCCATTCCAGCTCGCCGGACGCGAACTCAGCGTACGCGGAAGCGCCCGAGCTCGAGGTCGACGTCATCGCCGGCTCGGGGCAGCGACGACCCCCGTCTACCTCAAGGAACGGTATGGCCCGCTCGGCGAGGTGGTCGAAGCCTACCTCTCCAGCCAGCCGGACCGCGCGCTCGAGCTCCTGCAGCGGGCCGCGCCCGTCCTGCCACCCGTCACCCGCCTCTACTGGGAGGCCCGCATTCAATTCGCGCGCCGTGCGATCGTCGAAGCGGCGCGCGCCCTGCTGCAGGCCTGGGGCGAAGTGGAAAAGCTCCCGCCCGCGTCGCAGACCCGCATCCTCCGCCGGCTCGCTCTCCTCCAGGCGCGAATGCAGAACGACAAGGAGACCGAGACCCTCGTTCGGTTCATCGACGAGACGGAGCACCGGCTCTCGAGCGCCGGTCCGGAGGTCCGCATCCGATTGCTCGACCTGTTCGCGAAGCTGATGGAGCTCCGCGGTACCTACCAGCTGACGCAGCTCGCCAACGCGGGCGACCTCCAGGACGCCGCGGTACAGCACGAGGCGGCGGTCGAGCAGGTGTTCGGACAGCTGCAAGATGCCCGCCTGGACCTCGCGTCGGCCGGTCCGGTCGCGGAGGGCGCGCTCGACTTCCTTGAGATATGCCTCGCGGAGATGCGGTAGGAGTCACTAATCCATGGGAGAGGTCAAGGTCACCACACGCACCCGACGGGCGCCGGGGACGAAGCGCGAGACGAAGAAGGGGCCGGACACGGCCCGCATCGCGGTCGTCGGCATCCCCGCCTCGGGGAAGACGACCTACTTCCGCTTCCTCGCGGGCCACTTCGGCCTGAACCTCCCGATCCTCTACGTCCCCGCGCGAGCGGACGCCGGCACAGCTCCCGATCTACGGGGACCTCGACAACGACGTCGCGCTCGAGGAGACGACGTACGAGACGACCGACCCGACCGACCCCGAGGGGAGCCTCGAGACGACCAGCCGCTTCTACGTCAACCGTCCGATGGAGGACCGGAAGAAGCTCTGGGTCGAGCTGGCGGCCGGCCGGGAGGACCAGGGGGTCCTCACCAAGTACCCGCTCCCGACCAAGTTCAACCAGTTCGTCGAGATGAAGATGCGCTTCCGCTACGGAGCGCCGGGGGGCGAGTCCGGCTCGAGGCCGATGGAGCTCCAGACCATCGACGAGGCGGGCGGGATCATCGCCGACTACTTCACCTACGACCGGCTCTGGATCGACACCGACTCCGCCGAGGTCTCGGAGAAGAGCTGCCGGGTCATCCCGCACTTCGACTCGTGGCGCCCCGACCGCCGCGACCTCTGGCGGCGCGGCCTCACGCTGCTCGGACGGTTCGTCACCGGGGCCGACGCGATCATCCTCCTGCTCTCCCCGGCCCTCCCGTCGCTCCGACGACCAGGCGCAGCAGATCAACCTCGCCCGCGGCGTCTTCCGCTACACCCGCTCGCGCAACCTGCCGCTCGTCATCGCGATCTCGAAGGCGGACAAGCTGAAGGAGTTCTACACCGAGATCGAGCAGTCGGTGCGGGAACGCACGTTCCGCAGCACGTTCGACACGGTCGACTTCCTCCTCCGGCGGGACGGCGGCGGGATGGGGACGATCCTGGTCGCCCAGGAAGGCCGGGGATCTCGACCAAGGAGGACGTCTTCCTCGTCTCGAGCGCCGTGTCGACCGGGGGCGGCCACCCGCTCCTCGTGGGCGACAGCGGCCAGGAGGCGCCGACCGTCGGGAGTCCGACGATGGGGGTCCCCGTCATGGTGAACACGACGCTCCCGCTCGCCCGAGCGTGCGAGCGCGTCCTCGAGCGGCGGGCGACCAAGGGGGCGTGACGTTGGCCGACGGCGCGGGCCCGGGACCTCACACGCCGATCGCCGTCGTGTGGTGCCGCCAGGTCGACAACGAGGCGGAGAGCCCGGGATACACGACGATCCCGGACGACTTCCCCGGCCGGCGCGAGACCCTCGAAGCGATCCGCGTCGTCGGGAACCTGACCGTCAACGTCGCCGACACCCACGACTACTGGGACCCGGACCCGTCCCAGCCGCTCTCCTACTATCCGAACCTCTTCCTCTACCCTGCCGCCGGCGGCCGTTACACGTGCGTCGGGCGGATGTTCCTATCCACCGAAGACCGCCCGCGCATCGGGATGAAGACGCTCGTCTTTGACACCGCCGCGCTGATCGCCTCGGGCGAGTTCGGCGCCGCCGCTCTGCGCGCGCATGCCACGATGGGGGGCCGTACCGGCGACGAACGGCCCGCCGCGGAACCCGAGCTGTCCATCTTCCAGGGTGTGGGCGAGGGGTTCCTGTTCCACCGCGGCTCCACGGAGCCCGTCGTCCTGGTCGCGGCGGAGCAGTGGGAGTCGGTCAACCAGGTCGTCCTCGAACTCGTGCGCACCCTCCCCACCCCGTTGGTCGCCCTCGGAGCGTTCCTCGTCTTCCCCTACTTCCTTCCGGTCGCGAAGGTCGACATGCACCAGTTCACGGAGCAACTCCCGCTCGCTCTCGCGGTCATGCGGGTTCCCAAGGGCGAAGCCCAGGGGGACCGCCATGCCAAGCGCATCCAGGGCTGGGAGGCCGCCCCGGTGTCGCTGCGGGACCTGACCAAGCCGCCGACCGGGCGGTCGAAGGAGGTCCTCCCGCTGGTGCTCCAGTACGCGCGCGACCACACGGAGGAGAAGCTCGGTGAGGTCCGCCGCCGGGTCGACCAGGTGGAGCGGCCCCGGTTGCGCGCTCTCCTCGATGACCCGGACCGCCAGGCCGGACGGGACCGTCGCAAGGAGATGTGGCGCGTCGGCACCGCCATGGAGACGGCCGCTCTCATGATCTCGCGGCCCCGCGGCCGCACCGTCGCGCTCAGCGGCGAGACCGGCCGGCGGGCGAGCGAGTACGTGAAGGCGCGGGTCGAGGGAGAGTCCGCGGGCTCGAGCGCGGCCGCGGCCCCCCTCCCCGAGACCAGCTCGACCCCGGCCCCGCTCCCTCCCTGGCTGCAGCGCCCGCCGGACATCACCGTCCCGGGCTCGAGCTCCCTGACCGTTCCCGTCTCGATCCAGACCGACCCCTCCCTCTTTCCACCGTCCGCCCCCGGCGCGATGGACCTCGGGCCCTCGCCCGCCCCCGCGGCGACCTCCGTCGCCCCTCCCGCCCCGGCACCCGCGCCAGTACCTGCCCCGCCTCCCGCGACCGTGTTTCACCCCTCTCCTCCCGGGATCAGCGAGTCCGCGGTCCAGGAGCGGATCAACGCCGCGGTCCGCGAGAACGAGTCGAAGGTGCGCGCGACCTTCGAGGCGCGCCTCTTGGAGGCGAGCGAAACCGGCACACGCGCGCTCTCCCAGGTGCAGACCGACCTCGCGCGCCGCCTCGAAAGCCTCGAGGCGCGCCCGGCCCCGAGCACCGTGGACCAAGTGTCGAACGAGGTCGAGCGGCGGCTGCGCGGGACTCCGGACCCCCGGTTCGGCGAACTTTCGGACAAGATCCAACAGACGGTCAAATCGGCCGGCGAGGTGTGGGCGTCCGCGCTCCGTCAGGAGCTGAAGCAGTGGGCCGAGGAGCTAACCGCCCGCTCGGCGCACACGGAGGAGGAACTCCGCGCCGCGCTGGTCTCCCAACTGGAGCTCGAGGTCTCGGAAGCGAAGGAACAAAATTCCGCGCTCCGTGAGCAGATCGAGAGCCGCGTGCGGGGGCTCATCGACAGCCGATTCACCGAGCTCGACCAACGGCGCATCAAGGACGTCCGGGACCTGGAGCAGCGCCTGGGGCTCCTCGTTGACGGGCGCTCGAAGGACCTGGAGGGGCGCCTTGCCTCCGCGGTCGACGGACGCGCCCGGGACCTCGAGGGCCGCGTCGGTGCCCAGTTGCAGGCCTCCCGAACCCAGCTCGAGGAACGGGTCTCGCAGGGCGTGAAGCGCCTCGAGATCGACCGCGAGGCTCGCCTCGCCGAGATCGGCGAAACCCACTCGAAATCGCTCGCGGGCCTGCAGGTCCGGATGCAGTCGTACCTCGACCAGAAGATCCGCGAAGACCAGGAGCGGGAGCGCGGGAAGTACGTCGAGCTCCTCGCCCGTCTCAAGGCCGAGGTCGACGAGGCCCTCGCGCGGACGATCGACTCGAGCCGGTTCGACGGCGCCGTCCGCGAACGGGTCCTCCGCGCGGTCGCGGAGTCCAAGGTCGACCAGGCCCACGCCCTCGCCACCGCCCAGGCCGAGCAGTCCAGGGCGCTCGCCGAGGTCGAGAACCGGCTCCGGAACGACCACGGCTCCTCCATCACGCGCCTCGAGGGGATCGAGAACCAGCTCATCGCCCGGGAGTCGGACCTCTCGCAGACCGAAGCCAAGGTCCGGCACGATGTCGAGGACCTCGACCGCCGCATCCAGGTCATGTCCGACCGGATGCTGCCGCTCGTCCGAAAGACGTGGGTCCGCATCGAGGACCTCGAAAAGACGGTCGCGGCCGGCCCGAACGACGCCCGCTACGCCGAGCTCCGGCGCGACCTCGCCCGCGAGCTCCGCCGGATCGAGACGGAGCTGCATGACGAGGCCGCGGAGCTCCGGGACCGCCTCGAATCCACCGTGACGAGTCAGGGAAAGATCTGGCTCAACCTCGTCCGCCAGATCTCCGAAGCCGGGTCCGGGTACGTGCCCACAGAGGACGAACTGCGTCAGCGGTCCGCTCGCCGTCCGGCCCGACGGTCGCTCGCCTCGGACGACGCCGGTGACGACCTTCTCGGCCGGCCGCGGGGCCGGGAAACGCCGTTCGCCTCGTTCGACGACGACCCCGCGAACCCGCTCGACCCCCACACGTCGAGCAACGACCGGCCCCCCGCGCGCCGGCCTCCGCCCCGCACCGGGCGCTCGGGCGGGGGGCAAAGCTAAGGGCCGTCCCCTCCTACGTCGTCCGGCGTGGGCAGTGAGGGCGACCACCGCCATTGCAAGGTCTGCGGCCGGGTCTGCAGCCCGGGGGACGAGACCTGTTCGAAAGGCTGCCGGGCGAAGCGCGAGGAGCTCCTCCGGACCCGGCGAACCTACACCTACCTGCTCTACGGGGCCATCGCGGTGGTGGCGATCGTGTTCCTATCGGTCTTCGTCTAGCTCGGAGCCTCCGTGAGGCGGTATGCGCGCGCGGTCCTCGGGGGCACGTTCGACCGACTGCACCTCGGCCACGAGAGCCTCCTCGAGACGGCGTTCTGGGTAGGTCAGACGGTCGCCATCGGGTTGACGACGGAGCGCTACCTCGCCGACCATCCTAAGCCAGACCGGGCTGCCCTCCAACCCTATGCGACGCGGCGGCGCGCCCTGACCGGGTGGCTCCAACGTCACCACCCGCACGGCTCCTGGACGGTCGTCCCCCTCAACGACCGCTTCGGCGGGTCGGTGGCACCGGGAGTGGGCGTGCTGGTCGTTTCGGTAGACACGGTGGGGGGTGGGAAAGCGGTCAACGCCGAACGACTTCGCCGCGGCCTGCCCGCCGTTCCGATGGCGGTCGTTCCTCTCGCTCTCGCCGACGACCTCCGGCCGGTGGCCTCCCGGCGCATCCGCGTGGGAACCATCGATCGTCGGGGGCATCGACGGTCCCCGATCACCGTCGTGCTGCGAACCTCCCACCCGATGGATGCGGCTCCGGCGACCCGGGCGATCCGCTCCGCGTTTCCCCGCGCGATCGTGCGGACCGGAGTCGGTTCCCGCCCCCAGGGACCTCCCGATCGCCGACGTTCGGTCGTGCGCCGCCTTCCCACCGCGGAACTCTTCCTCGACGTGACCGGAGCCCGGCGGGAGGCTGGCGAGTGGTCGAGGGAGCTCCCCGGCGTTCGGCTGCTTCCGGTTCGTATCGCAGGGACGCGCCCGGTCCACCTCGCCCGGGGCCTTCGCGTCGTGCTGCGGCCGGCCAGCGGACGCGCTCCGGGGGAATCGTTTTAGACCCGCCACCGCATTCTCGGCCCGATGGAAACGTACCTTCGGGTCACGTTCGACAGCGAAGGCGCGAGCCCCTCGGATATCGCCGGTCGACTGCGATCGATCGGGTTCGTTCCGACGCAGGGCAACTACGATTTCGTCTACGATTGGCAGGGCTCCGCCTCCCACGAGCAGATCCTCGACCTCTCGGACGAGGTCACTCGACGGTTGCGCGGCTTCCGCGTCCTGTACGAGATCGAGACGGTGTAGAGCGGGGTCTCGCCCCAACCGCACCTAACCCCAGATTACCCCAGACGTCGCTCGTGACCTCGAGAGGTCGGAGTGGAGCTCGAGACGGTCGCCGGCGGAGGACTTCTCAAGACTCTCGAGCGGACGTCGTTCGGCGGACTTCCCTACTTCCTAACCGACTTCACCGGCCCCGGCTCGGCCGGGTTCTCTCGCGACGGGGTCGGCGAAACCCGCATCATTGAGCTGGCCGCCGGGGAGGAGATCGACGCCGCCGAGGGCTCGCTCCTCTGCGCCGATTCACGGATCGCGTACGACATGGTCTACGTGAAGGGGACGCACCGGTCGGGGCGGATGGTCGGGTTCTGGATGGAACGACTGACGGGACCCCGAACGATCGTGTTCCAAGGACACGGGAACTTCACCACTTTCCAGCTGAAGCCGGGCGAGACCCTGAACGTCGACCACCGCGCCCTTCGGTTCCAAGATGCGAGCGTGACCGTCCGCGCCCACAACCAGCCGATGGGCAGCGGGCTCATGGGGCATGCGATGAGCTTCGGGGCCCTCCACGTCGAAGGCCCGGGCCGCATCTGGCTGCAGACGGTCGACCCCTCCCGTCACCCTCCGCGCCGCCACTGAAACCGCCGGCGAACCGTTCGCCCCGCCCTCGGTTCGGGCAACCTTTTATCGAGCGCCCTTTTCGACGCAGCGCCGTGCAGAAGTATCCGGTTCGCCCCACCCATCGGCCCAACTTGACCCCCGAGTCGCTCGAACGGATCCTCCGGACGCACTTCGAAACGGTCGCGAGTGAGGGGCCGGCGCGGACCGCGAGCTGGGGAGCGATCTCGCGGCTCAGCGCGCGTGCCGACGGCCGAGAGCTGCTCGTGGACGTGACGATGAACCCGAAGGTCTCGGAAGAGGTCGCGCGCGAGACGATCGCGCGCTACAACCGATTCCTGGAGGAGACGTGCGGCTACACCGCCAAGGAGCGGGCGAAGCGTCTCAAGAAGACCGCCACCACCCCCACGCCGGGGGACTAGCACCGTGCGGTCCTCGCCCTCCGGTCCCATCCCGTCCGGGGGCGGCTCCGAGCTGGAGAAGATCCGGCGGATCGTCGCCGCGCAGTTCCCCGTCTACGACACGCGGGTCGGGCCACAATCCCTGATCCTCGCCGTCCAGGTCGACCCCGCCTCATTGGAAGGGAAGTTCGACCAGCTCCGCCGTGACCTGTGGGCGGCCGGGTACATCCCGATCCTTCGACGTCAACAGGGCGAGGACTTCCTCGAAGTCGTGCCTCGGCCGCGCCAGCGCAGCCGGCGGGACTGGGTCAACATCGCCCTCCTCGCGGCGACCGTCGTGACCACCACGCTCGCGGGGGCGCTCATCTGGCTCACCTACGTCGGCGGGGAGAGCCTCGCCCCGACCGACTTCCTGTACGGGGCGCTGTACTTCTCCGTCCCGGTCCTCACCATCCTCGGGTTCCACGAGCTCGCGCACTACTTCATGGCCCGGCGGCGCAAGATCGACGCCTCGCTTCCCTACTTCATCCCGCTCCCGCCGCCGTTCCTCTTCGGGACGTTCGGCGCGTTCATCAGCATCCGGGAGCCGTTCCCGGACAAGAAGGCCCTCTTCGACATCGGCGCGGCCGGCCCGCTCGCCGGCTTCGTCACTTCGATCCCGATCGCGCTCGCGGGGCTCTACCTGTCCGCGCACTCCGGCGCCGCTCTCCCCGCGACCTACTGCGGCCCGACGGTCCTCGGGGTCAGCTACGGAAGCCTTGTCATCGGCCCCTCCCTCTTCTGGGAGTTCCTCGCGCTGTTCTTCCCGCACTCGCTCCTGACCCTCCATCCCCTCGCGCTCGCCGGGTGGGTGGGGATCTTCGTCACGTCCATCAACCTCCTGCCCGGCAGGCCAGCTGGACGGCGGGCACGTCTTCCGGGCGCTCTTCGGGGACCGGATCCGGTACGTCAGCTACGGGACGGTCATCCTCCTGTTCGGGCTCGGCATCTTCTACACCGGCTGGCTGTTCTTCGGGATCCTCATCCTCCTCCTCGGGGTCCGCCATCCCCCGCCGCTCAACGACGTGACTCCCCTCGACCGACGGCGTTTCGTCGTCGGGGCGCTGGTGGTCGCCGTCCTGGTCACGGGATTCGTCATACAGCCCCTTTACACTCCCGGGTACACCGTATCGGTCGCTCCCGGTGGGGTGGGGTACTCGCCCGCGACACCTCAGCTCCCGGTGAATGCGAGCTTGAGCTACTCGGTGGTGAACGGCGACCCGGTCACCCACGGATTCCTGTTCGCGGCCGCCGTGGAGAACGTCTCGGTCAAAGTCAACAACACGACCGTCTACCTCACCTCGACCGAGCTCGCCGCTTGGGCGGCGGGCGCGACGTGGGTCTTCCACTTGCCCGACGGCACGTCGGTTCCGTTGCAGGGGGGCTCGGTCAGCCTGCCGGACGCGGACTACGTCACGGTGGCCGGGCTGGGGTCGGCCAACTCTGCCTCCGTCCAGCTCGACTTCACCAACTCCGTCGCCGCCCTCGCGGTCCAGGTCCAAGTGACCGCCACCGAGCTGTGCGCCCCGTCGGGGAACGGCGTGGCGAGCACGACGTTCACCGTCGTCCCGCCCTAGCCCACTCGCTCGTAGACGCGGAACTCCCTCGTCAAGCTTCGGTGGACCCGGACGGGTACCGACAGGACTCGCCGCCAGGGTGCGCCGACGGGGTCCTCGCCCCCCGGCACGACCAGCACCATCCGGCCTCCCGGGCGGATCCGCTCGGCCCAGCGAGGGAGGACCCTCGCCGCGACCCGCACGGCGTCCTCACCGCCAGTCCCGGAAGCACGGCCATAGGGAAGGTCGCTCAGGAGGGCGTCGAACGGGCCGAGGGACCCTTCAAATTCGACCTCGCCGGAATCTCCGACGGTCATCGATTCAGCGCTCACGCCAAGGTGGGCGAAGTTGCGCAGAGCCCCTTGGACCATCACCGGGTCCCGATCGATCCCCACGACGCGGGCTCCCAGGAGAGCGGCCTCGGCCAGCAACGCTCCCGTTCCGACGAACGGGTCCACCACGCGACTGCCGGAGGACGGACGAGCCAGATTCGCCGCCGCCCGAGCGAGGCGCGGGTCGAGACCGACGGGGCGGCGGAAGGGGAGGGCCGACATCCGGCGCGCCGCGACCGCCGGGCGGTCGACCGGTGCGACCTCCTCGAGCCACACGGAGGGGAATCCGAGCCGCGAGAGGTTCCAGAACCGGTGGTCGGGGTCGTCGAGGTCGATCGGCACCCCCCGCCTCCTTCCAGGCGCGGGCCGCCCGATGGACCACCTCGGTACGTTCCCCACCGGAGGACCGGCGGAAGGGGCGGAATGCCCCTGATCCCTTCGAAGGCCCGGGCAGCGGGAGTCCCTCCGGAGATAGGATCGGCCGGACCAGGCAGCGGTGGGCCAGTGCCAGTCGACCTGCGAGGGCAGGGGCGAGACTCGCTTCGAGCGCCACCTCGAACAGCGTCTCCGACCCGGGGAGGGGTTCAACCCCGACGCCGCCGAGGGATTCCGCCGCGGCTCCGGCCTCCGCCCGGGCGAGCTCGAGGCTCTCACCGGACAGTTCCACGAATACCGAGATCACGCGGTCGCCCCCTCGGACCACTCTGCGAGACGACGTCGCACCGAGGCCGTGTGGGACCCCTCCCAGTGACACGTGACCGCACGCGTCGCATCGGAAGAGTGGCTCCCCCGATTTCCACACCCGCTCGGGGACTCCGCCCCGCGCCTCTCCCTGCTCGGTTCGTTCGACCCCGGTCAACCGGCCGTTGCAAAGCGTACACCGGGCGAATCGGGGCTCGCTGGGCAGGGAGGGATACTGGGAGCGCAACTCGCGCCACTGGTCCTCGATCCGGACGGTCGAGAGCAGAACCGCGCCGTGGGCCCGGTGGGCCAGACCTCGATCTCGGGTGATCAGGACTCGACCCTCCGCAATCGAGCCCCGCAGGACCTCGTCGTCGTCGATCCCGGGCCGGTACGCCGTGTCGAGGCCAACGATGCGGAGGTAGCGGGCGAGACGACCGAGCATCTCGTCCGCCCACCAGGCCGGGGGCAGCACATCGCCCGGAGACCGGGACTGAGATGAAACCTTGCTCGTCATATACCGGGACCTTCCTGATATGGCCCGCCACTAACTATGCGCTTGTTCGGTACCAACGGGATCCGGGAGGTCGTGGGCGAGACCCTCACGGCCCCCTTCATCGCGCGCGTAGCCGCCGGCATCACGACGGTGCTGTCCCCCGGCGACCTGGTCGCGATCGGATGGGACGCGAGGACGTCCAGCCCCGAGATCGCCCGGATCGTCTCGTCCACCCTGGCCCTCGCGGGCCACCGCGTGGCCGAACTTGGGATCCTGCCCACGCCGGCCGTGCAGTACCTGGTCCCCCGCCTCGGGGCCCAGATGGGGATCATCGCCACCGCTTCCCATAACCCGCGAGAGTTCAACGGCCTCAAGTGCATCGCAGCCGACGGTCTCGAGGTACCTCGCAGGGTCGAGGCCGCGATCGAGTCCGCGGTCGAGAAGGGACAGATCCGCACCGTTCCGTACGACGGGATCGGAACGGTCTATTCCGTCGAGGACGGGGCCGACCGGTACGTCGAGGGGATCGTCCAACAGGTCGACGCCGCCCGCATTCGGGAGCGCCGCTTCACGGTCGTCCTCGACTGTGGGAATGGGGCGAGCGTCACCACCGGGCCCCAGCTCCTCCGCCGACTCGGCTGTCGGGTCATCACGCTCAACGGAAACCCGGACGGGACCTTCCCCGGTCACCTGTCGGAGCCCACCGAGGCGAACATTCAGGACCTGATCCGCACCGTGCCCGCCGTTGGCGCCGACCTCGGCATCGCTCACGACGGCGACGCCGACCGCGCCGTGTTCGTGGACGCGAACGGCCGCTTCGTTCCGGGCGAGGAGACGCTCGCGCTCCTGGCCCGGGACGCGGTGGAACGGGCGCGCGGCGGAGTCGTCGTCAGCCCCGTCTCCGCGTCGCAAAGCCTCGAGGATGCCGTGCGGCCCCACGGAGGCTCGGTCGTCTACACGCGCGTCGGCTCCCCCGCCGTCACACACGAGATGGAGTCGCAGAAGGCGGTCTTCGGAGGGGAGGAGAACGGCGGGTTGATCTTCCCGAAGTTCCAGTACGCCCGCGACGGGGGGATGTCGGCGGCCGGGTTGCTTGACCTCCTGGCCCGCACCGGGTCCTCCCTGACGGACGCGTTGAAGACCGTGCCGCGCTACGCCCTCGTGCGGGAGAAGATCCCCTGCCCGGTCGAATCCCGGGGCCCCGTGATGGCTCGGGTCGAGGCCAGCCTCACCCGGGGCGCCGACCGGGTCGTGACGCTCGATGGGGTCAAGGCCTACCGCGACGGCGGCTGGATCCTCTTACGCCCGTCCGGCACCGAGCCGCTCCTGCGCATCTTTGCGGAATCGAAGGACCCCGCCCGGGCACGGGCGCTCGCGGACGAGGGCATTTCGGCGGTCCGTCGCGCTCTCGGCGAGCTCGGCCCGCCCGCTTCGCCCTAGTGCGGAACGGGGCCCGTCCCCGTTCGCTATTTCACGAACGGTCCGATCACCAACAGACCGATCAGGAGCATCACGATCACGGCAAACGTGATCCCCGTGAGCGCCCGCTCTCCTCCCCGACGGAAGTAGTAGAAGCCGAAGAGGACCCGGACGATCGGGGTCGCCACCAAGACGAGCAAGCCGAGAGTGAGGTAGGCCGAGGGGTTGCCGGTGGTGAGGCCCATGATCAGCCCGGTCAGGCTGAGGAACTTTAGGATCGGATTCGAACCGATGGCGGCGGCGGACGTCGCCGACGGATGCGTCACCAGGTAGACCGCGAGCGCGCCGATCAGGAGAGCGAGCGATACGAAGAGACCCACCCGTAACACTCGGGCCATCCGTTCGTAGGCCGCGGGTGGGAACGTGGCGTCGGTCAGTTCTCCTTCCACCTCGGTCATGGGAACCCCAGCCCCCGAAGGATCGTTTCGATCGCCAGCGCCGCCACCACCGGAACAAAGATCCAGCGGATTGTGCGATTCCGAAGCCCGGGGAGCACCTGGCTACCGACGTACGCCCCCACGGCCGTCCCCACGGCCACCGGGGCCGCGATGAGGGGATTGACGTAGCCGGCCGCGAAGAGGATACCGGCTCCGGCGCAGGCGGTGACGCCGATCATGAAGTTGCTCGTCGCGGTGGCGACCTTCATCGGTACGCCCATGAACCGCTCGAGCGCGTAGACCTTGAACACGCCGCCCCCGATCCCGAACATCCCGGAGACGAGGCCGGCTCCGAAGGCGACCCCGAGCGCCGGCGACGTGTCATGGGCCTGGTAGGACACCGCGCGCCCCGTCGCCCGGTCGACGAACCGTCCCGACAACCGAAGCGCGCGAGACCGGGCATCGGGTGTGCCGGGCGCCGGGGCCTCCTCATTCCGCCGCGCGAAGCTGCCGGGGACGACGGCGAGGAGGACGATCCCGAGCGCGACCAACAAGGCAGCCGTCAAGTTCGCTCGCGCGAGAAAGACCGTTGCGGTCGCGCCGATCAGCGCCCCCGGGACCGTCGCGATCTCGAGGAACATCCCCATGCGTAGGTCGGTCAACCGATCTCGGATGTAGGCGGCCCCGGTCGTGGTCGAGGTCGCGAGGATCGTGATCGCCCCCGTCCCGATCGCCTCCGGGATCGGCACGCCGAACAGGACGACGAGCGCGGGGATGACGACGACCCCTCCGCCCATGCCGACGAGCGAACCGACCAAGCCGGCGGCTACGGAGAGCAGCACCAGGAGGACGACCAGCAGGCCGAGGTCCACGCTTGGGACAGCCGCTGCACGGGAAAAGGCCGACGCGCCTTCGGCCCCCCGAGTCCCGGGCGGACGGACGAAACCTATTCTTTCCGAAGGGGTAGGGAGCCGCGAGGCAGAGGCAGGTGCAGCTGCGAGGCGACCGCGTGGCGCCGGGGGCGCCGGGGATGCGGCCGCGCTGGACGCACTCCAACAAAGACGGGATCGGCACGGCCTACTCGGCCGACTCCCGCCTCTGGTACACCCTCTGGCGGGGGATCGTGACCGAGGTCTACTTTCCCACGATCGACATGCCTCAGCTTCGCGACCTCGAATTCCTCTTCACGGACGGGACGTCGTTCTTCCACGAGGAGAAGCGGGACCTCTCTCCGACCACCGAGCGACCCGTCACCGACGCGCTCTCCTACCGCATCCGCTCCGAAGCGCCCGGCGGGCGGTACCGGTTGGTCAAGACCGTCCTTTCCGCGCCGCACCTTCCGTGCCTCCTCATACGGTGTCGACTCGAGATCGTCGACCCGGATCTTCAGGGCCAGCTCCGGTTGTTCGCGCTCGCGGCCCCGCACCTTCGGGTGGGCGGTTGGAACAACACGGCCTCCGTCCAGGAGATCCTCGGCCGGGATGTCCTCGTGGCCGAGAAGGACGGCGTGGCGCTCGCGCTCGGCGCGAACCGGCCGTTCCGCAAAGCGTCCGTCGGTTACGTCGGTCACAGTGACGGGTGGACCGACCTTCGCGCGCACGGTACGATGGCCTGGGAGTACGACCAGGCCCCCGACGGGAACGTGGCGATGACCGGAGAGCTGGACGCGTCCGACCCGGAGGGGTTCACCCTGGGGCTTGCCTTCGGCACCGACCCGTCCGCCGCCGTCTCCGCGCTCTTCCAAGGGTTGGGGGCTCCGTTCGAGACGGTCGAACGACGCTTTCTCGCGCAATGGGACCGGACGGCGCGGCGCGACCCCCATTCCCCTACCGCCGCGGCGAAGCACGGCGACCTGTTCGACGCGAGCCGCGCGATCCTGTTAGCGCACGAAGACAAGACCTACCCGGGCGCGTTCATCGCCTCCTTGTCGATCCCGTGGGGCAGCTCCAAGGGGGACGAGGACTCGGGAGGTTACCACCTCGTCTGGGTGCGCGACCTGTTCCATGCCGCGACGGGGCTTCTGGCGTGCGGCATTCGCGAGGCTCCCCTTCGGGCGCTCATCTACTTGGCCACCCGGCAACAACCCGACGGCGGCTTCCCTCAGAACTTCTGGCTGGACGGTCGGCCCTACTGGCGGGGGATCCAGCTGGACGAGGTAGCGTTCCCGATCCTCCTCGCTGGGAAGCTGCATCGGCTGGACGGACTCGAGGAGTTCGACCCGACTCCGATGGTGCTCCGTGCCGCACGGTACCTGATCGACAACGGACCCGCGACCCATCAGGACCGCTGGGAGGAGCTGGGCGGGTATTCGCCCTCGACCCTCGCCACTACGGTCGCCGCGCTCACGGTCGCCGGACAGTTCGCCCGGCGGGCCGGGCTTCCCGTGGCGGCGCTCGTTCGTCGAGGAGCATGCGGACTTTCTCGAAGCCCAGATCGAGACGTGGACCGTAGCCAACGACTCCACGCTGGTCCCGGGGATCCCCCGTCACTTCGTCCGCATCCGACCGGCGTCGGTGGATAATCCCGTCCCCGACGAGGGACCCGACCTCGGAATGGTCCGTCTCTCCAATCTTCCGCCGGGGGTTCCCCCCGAGCGTCCGGCCCGCGACATCGTCGACGGCGGCTTTCTCGATCTCGTCCGTCTCGGGCTGCGACGACCAGACGACCCCCTGATCGTCGATTCGCTGGAAGTGGTCGACCGGCTGCTCAAGGTCGAAACCCCGTTCGGGCCGGCTTCGGCGACGCTACCCGCATGACGGGTACGGGGAGACGGCCGAGGGCGGACCCTTCAACGGGTTCGGTGTCGGACGAGCGTGGCCACTTCTCACGGGAGAACGGGGCCATTACGAACTGGCACGTGGGAGTGACGCGCGGCCGTACCTCCGGGCGATGGAACGATTCGCGACCCCGACCGGGTTGTTGCCGGAGCAAGTCTGGGACGAAGCCGACCGTCCGGAGTTCCACCTACGGTTCGGACGGCCGACCGAATCCGCCACTCCGCTCGTCTGGGCCCACGCGGAATACGTGAAGCTCCGGCGCTCGCTGCACGACGGAGAGGTCTTCGACCGGGTCCCGGAAGTGGTCGAACGATACCTCGACCGCCGCCGGTCGGGCGCCCCGCGGGAGGTGTGGAAATTCAATCGTCGACCGTCGGAGGCCCCTGCGGATGCCCAAATCCGCATTATCGCGGCGGTGCCCTTCCGGCTCCACGTCTCCCGGGATGGATGGGCCACCGCCGAGGACCGTGAGTCCCAGCCGGCGGGCATCGACCTCCACTACCTCGACCTCGATCCGCTCGGGAATCCCGGCGCGGCATGGGACTTCACGTTCTACTGGCCGCTTTCCGATCGTTGGGAGGGCCGAGACTTCCGGATCGAGGCCCGCGGCGCACCCAGAGACTCCAGCACTTCCTCCGTCCGCGTTCCGCCGGGAGCCTGAGTCATGGCGATACTCGATTGGTGCGGGCGGGATGAGTATGGGGAAATCGGGGGATGACCTAGCCATATACTGTCTGGCGCCCTCTGTCCGACTGGGTGATTGGGATGTCTCCCGAGCCCGGACCCGTCGACCTTTCCTCGCTACCGTTAGGGCGACGGCGTTTCGAAACTTTCCGGGGAAATGATCCAGCTGGCCCGTCCCGTGTCCGAAGCGCCCCCTACCGACTAGAACAGTCCGTCGTGCGGCAGACGCCCGTACGTACCCGCTGGCGAGGAAGGGAATGGACGGGTCGGGGCGGACGAGTGGTCGTCGCCATCTTACTCGTAGCCCTACTCTTGCTCGGGGGAACGTCCCCACGCGGGCGGCTCGGAGAGGTTCGGGACCATCCGGCGGGAGGAGCGCAGGAAACCCTCCCTCGTTCTGGGGTAACGAACGAAGTACGTAGCGATCGACCTGCGTCTCTCGGGCTCCTTCTGAAATTGGGGGACAATTCGCCGGGAGGGAGCGCAGGTTCGTCGCACCACCCGGCGACGTCGGGTCCGCGCGTCCTCGAGACTCTGGTCCTCGACAATAACACGCTCGAACCGGGCAACTTCTCCGCGATCACTGCGTTGGATCCCGTGGCGGCGGCGTACAGACCCCGCCTCGGGTGATGTCTACGTGGTCAACGTCGATTCTTCCAGCGTCTCGGTGGTCTCGGGTACGACCGACGCCCTCCTCTCCACGATCGGGATTCCCGGCTTCCCGGAGAGCCTCGCATACGATCCGGGCACGGGGCGGATCTTCGTTTCCACGTCGGAGTCCGTCCAAGCGATCAACGGTACCACCGGTGCGGTCTCTCCTCCGATCTCCTGCGCCTGCAACTCGTACGCGACCGCGGACGACCCCGAGGCCGGAGAGATCCTTACGACCGGCAACGGGAACTTTGTGACGATCTTTTCCGCGGCCACGGAGGTCGCCATCGGCTCTCCCCAAGTGGGGTCTCTCCCCGATGCCGCGGTCTATGACGGAGCCCTCGGCGATTTTTTCGTCGCGAACCAGGATTCTGATAACCTCTCGGTCATCTCCGCGGCCAATGCCACGACGGTCGGTTCGATCCCCCTCGACCTGGCGCCCGTCGGGCTGGCCTATGATAACGCTTCGGGGGATCTGTTCGTTACTCAGGCGGGCCGGTCCAACATGAGTGTCGTCTCGGCCTCGACCGGCGCCCTCGTGGCCAATGTTTCGATCGGTCCCTTCGTAACGGGGCCGACAGTCGACCCGGGGACGGACGAAGTGCTCGTCCCCCACTGGACCACGAACAACGTCACGGTCGTCTCCATTCCGACTCTCGGGGTCGTCGGGAACTTCTCGACCGGCGTCCGGCCCACCTCGGTGACGTACGACTCCTCCACCGGGCAGCTCTTCGTCACCAACGAGGCCTCGACCAATCTTACGATCGTTTCCGCGGCCGCCAACGAATCGATCGGGTCGATCCCGCTGACCGCGACGCCGTTCGGAATGTCGTTCGACAAAGGGAACGGACAGCTCTACCTTACGAACTACGACTACGGAAGTCTCGACGTGATCCCCGACCTCGACGAACCGAGTCAACTCCACCATTCCCGTCCCGGGATACCCGTCGCTCGAGGCGCTGGATCCGGCCAACGGGGAGCTGTTCGTGGCCGACCCCTTTCTCGATAACGTCACGGTCGTCTCGGTCTTGAGCGGTACGGTCCTCGCGACCATTCCCGTGGGGGGAGGGACCCTCGACGCGGTATACGACAATGACACGGCCGAGGTCTACGTCAGCGAGACGACGCTGGACCAGGTCGCCGTCATCTCCGCCGGCACCGACCAGCTCGTTCGCGACGATCCCCGTGGGCGGACAGCCCGAAGGGCTGGCCTATGACAGTATCCACGACTCGATCTTCGTCGCCAACCCCGCCACCCAGAATGTCAGTGTGATCTCCGGGGCGACCCGCACGGTAGCCACCTCGGTATTCGTCGGGGGGTCCCCGGTCCTCCTCACCTACGACAACGTGAGCGGCCAGCTGTTCGTCTCCAACCTCGAGCTCTCGGCCAACGTGAGCGTGATCGACACGCGGTCCGATACCTATGTCGCGAGTATCGCCGTGCCGCAGAACTCCATCGGGCTGACGTACGACCCCCTCACGCAAGAGGTGTGGGTCGCGGGAGCGTTCGGGGAGCTGACCGCCATCTCGACCGTGACCGATACGGTGGTGGGAGCGCTCCTGGTCGCCGGCGGTGTCGAGATCGCGGCCTTCGACCCCACCTCCGGGGACGTCTACGTCACCGATCCGGCGCAGGGGACCCTCCTGGTCCTCGCGCCCGGGAACACCACACCGCCCGCCGCGTATCCGGTCACGTTCTCGGAAACGGGCTTACCGAACGGCGCGGGCTGGTCGGTGACCGTGAATCGGACCGCCTGGTTCTCCGACTCCAACGAGATCACCCTGAACTTGACGAATGGGTCGTACACCTACGCACTCCGCGCCTTGATCGCCCGGTAGCTTCACGGGACTGCCACCGGTCGGGATTTCGGAGTCCAGGGCGGATCGCTCCTGGTCGACGTCATCTTCGTGGAGCAGGTCTACCCGATCCAGTTCGACGAGAGCGGACTCCCTCCCGGGACCTCGTGGTCGGTCGACCTC
>CAWJFK010000007.1:0-39792 GCA_963842165.1 uncultured Thermoplasmata archaeon
TGGCCCTGGGGATCCAGTCGTACCCGTGGTGCTCGAGGAGATGGGGAACGACGGGGGGATCCTCGCGCCCGACCGGCAGGTCACGTTCGGTCCGAACGAGAGCGCGGTCCTGATCGACCTCGACGTCCCGGTCGGGCCCCGAGTATTCGGGCGGACGAGGGTGCGGGGCGTCGCGTAGGTCCGCGCTAGGCGAACATCGTGACGGACTCCTTGCGGAGTTCTTCCTCGCCGATGACCTTCTCGACCGCGCGGTCGAAGTCGGCGAGCGTCACCGTCTCGCGCTCCTCGCGGATCGCCCACATCCCGGCCTCGGTGCAGATCGCACGGATGTCGGCGCCGGTCGCGCCCTCGCAGCGGCTCGCCAGCAGCTCAAAGTCGATCGTCTCGCGGATGGCCATCCCACGGGAGTGGATCTTGAAGATCTCGGACCGGCCCTGGTAGGTCGGCACCGGGACCTCGATGATCCGGTCGAAGCGCCCCGGTCGCAGGAGGGCGTCGTCCAGGATGTCCGGACGGTTGGTCGCCGCGATGATCTTGACGTTCGCGAGCGGCTCGAATCCGTCCATCTCGGCCAGCAACTGCATGAGGGTGCGCTGGACCTCGCGGTCCCCGCTCGTGGCGACCTCGAGGCGTTTTGCGCCGATCGAGTCGAGCTCGTCGATGAAGATGATGGTCGGGGCCTTCTCCCGAGCGAGCTGGAAGAGCTCCCGCACGAGGCGGGCCCCCTCGCCGATGTACTTCTGGACGAGCTCGCTGCCGACGAGCCGAACGAACGTCGCGTGGGTGTGGTGGGCGACCGCCTTCGCGATCATCGTCTTCCCGGTCCCCGGCGATCCGATGAGGAGAACGCCCTTCGGCGGGTCGACGCCTACCTTCTTGTAAAGCTCGGAGCGGAGCAACGGATACTCGACCGCTTCCCGGATCTCGCGGATCTGCTCACCGAGGCCACCGATGTCCGCATAGGTGACGCTCGGTTTGTCGACGATCTCGCTCGCCGTCACGAGAGGGTCGAGCGAGGCGGGGAGGACGCCCATGACCGCGAGGGTCTGCTTGTTCAACGCGACCCGCGACCCGACCGTGACCTTCCCCTGCTCGACGGTCTCCGCTGAGTTGACGACGAAGTCGGGGCCCGTCGAGGACTTGACGATGATGCGACCGTCGGTAAGGACGTCGCGGACGCTTCCGACGATGAGCGGCGGGTAGCGAAGGCGATCCAGCTCGGTCTTGAGCCGCTTGACCTCCCGCTGCAGGCGGAGGATCTCGGCCTCCATGTAGTGCCGCTCGCTCTCGACCCGCTTGATGGCCTCCGCCAGCTGCGTGTTACGCAGCTCGAGGAAGTTCACTCGGTCGAAGGATTCGTGCGGTACGGCAGGTGCTTCCGGTTCGCTCATATTGACCCGGTCCGGCCTGGCCACGTCGACTCCCGAAGTTCAATAAGCGTGGCGCCTTATAAGTAGTCCAGCTTCGAACCCCTCGTGACGAGCCGGAGAGCGACCGTACGGTCGTGTCGCGGAATCGCGTTCGCTCCGGGACACGTGACCGGATTCTTTTCGCCCGATCTCGCCGCGCGAGACCCGCGCGGCCGGGCTCCACCGGAGCCGGGGTCGTGCTCGAGCTCGGGGTCACCGCGGACGCGCGGTGGGAGGCGGGCGACCGGAACGTCGTGCGCATCGAGGGAGACGTCACCGGGTCCGCTGCCCATTTCGGAGGCAGTGGCCCGCCGGCTCGTCCCTCCGAATTCGGGGCGGGTCACGCTGCGCCTGACGCACCAGATGCCCGTAGGACAAGGGTTCGGGATGAGCGCGGCCGGCGCACTCTCGACGGCCCTCGCGGTGGCGACGATCTTCGAAGTTCCACGCCAGCGCGCGATCGAGGTGGCCCACTTGACCGAGTTGTTCGCGGGAGGGGGCCTCGGCGGAGTCGCGGCGATCCTCGGCGGTGGTCTCGAGTTCCGGGTTCGGGCCGGGGTGCCACCCCTTGGGCGGGTTCTGCACCGGCCGTTCCCGCCCGTTCTCTTCGTGGGGGTGGTCGGCGGACCGATTCCCTCGCCGCGGGTGCTCGAGCGACGCGCGCGTACCTGCGACGCATCGCCGGGGCGGCGAACGAAGCATGGGGAGAGAAGCGAGTTCCGACCGTATCGGAATTCCTGGACGCGAGTCAGCGATTCACCGACCGGGCCCGGATCGCCTCCCCGACCTTGGGTCGAGTGCTCAAGGCGGTCCGTGCGGAAGGGGCCTGGGCCGCCCAGGCGATGTTCGGTACCAGTTTCTTCGCCGTCCCCGGACGCCATCCCATCGCCGGGGGATCCTTCGGGTGCTCCAGCAGCGCAGGATCCCGACGGTCGGGCTCACGGCCCGTCGGGCGGGCGCCGCCCGGCGGCGAACGTCAGGTTAGTCCGAAGGGCGGCACGCCGGCTGCGCAACCATTTTAACGGGACGGCCGTCAGCCCCACGCCCATGACTCGCAAACCGGCCCGGATGTACCGCAAGGTCGAGGGGCAAGTCTACACCCGGCGAGAGTACATGGGGGGTGTTCCGGCGCTCCGCGTCACCCAGTTCGACACGGGAGACCTTCGCGCCCGGTTCGCGCTCGAACTCTCCTTGGGGGTCGAGGAAGCGGCCCAGGTGCGCGACGTCGCGCTCGAGGCAGCTCGGATCAGTGCGGTCCGCGTGCTCGAGAAGGCCGCGCCGAACGAGTACCACCTCAAGATCCGCCGATTCCCCCATCAGATCCTTCGCGAGCACAAGATGGCCACCGGGGCCGGCGCCGACCGTATCTCGGACGGGATGCGACGCGCGTTCGGCAAGCCCGTCGGCCACGCGGTTCGAACCGAAATCGGTGGCGAACTGATCACGATCTACACGACGGTGGCGCATCTGGCCGCCGCCAAGGAAGCGCTCCGCAAGGCCTCCCACAAGCTGCCCTGTCCCACCCGTGTGATCATCACGGAGCGGGCTTCGTAGGCGCCGTTCGCACGACCAGCACCGGACACGGTGCGTGCGTCACCATCGCCGTCGAGATGCTGCCGAGGAGCAGACGGCGCGCGGCCGAGAGTCCTCGGGATCCGATCACCAGCAGGTCGGTCGGATGCTGTTCGAGGAAAGCGAGAAGCTCGTCGGCGATGACTCCGTCCTCGCAGATGCCCGTGACCGCCGTCACACCGGCCGATTCGGCCCGTTGGACCGCTTCCTCGACGACCTTCTGGTAGCGGGGAAGGTCGCTCACGGGCACCGCCGGGGCGACGAACGGCTCGTTGGGTGCGACGTACCACCGGTTGGAGGGGACGACGGCGATGACCGTGAGCTGCGCCCCATACCGCCGGGTCAGGTCAATCGCCATGTCCATTGCGAGGCTGGCATGCGCCGACCCGTCGACTGCCACGGTGATCCGGTGGAACTCGGGAGGGGCCATCGAGCGAGGGAAGTCCGGCGCTTACATCTCCGTTGCGCACGATGCCGCCACAGGACTCGGGCCGACCGATATGGACGCAAGCCTTTTTCCGAGAAGACGCCTGACCTCGGGGGACGGTGACTTCGTGGCCTCGGTTTGTTCCAATTGCGGTGCGTCCGACTTCGTCTGGGCGAATGAACTCAAGACCGGCTCGATCGGAGGTGGTTCCCTCTCCTTGCGGGCCCGCGGGGAGCTCTCGATGGGGACTCGTCTGTGCCGCGCGTGCGGCCACGCGGACCTCTTTCTGAAGGACCCCGCGATCCTCCGGATGCCCCACACTTGGAAGCCGGGGGAATTTGTGGCAATCCCCTCGCGTCCCCCACCGGCGGCCCCCACCCCAACCCCCGCCCATGAGGGCCCCCACCACCACGCTCCGCCTTCCCCCGCTCCCGCTCCGACTCCTCCGGCGGTCGAGCCGAAGGCGCCCTCTCCCGCTCCTCCGCCCGAAGCCCCCACTCCGGCCGCACCGACCCCGTCGATCGAGCCTTTGCCCTCGGAGCCGGCCTCCTCCACGCGCCCGAGGCGTCCGCCGATTCCGCCGCGGGTTCACGCAAGCCGGGGCGCCGAAAGTCGAAGTCGAAGGCCTCCGACTCCTCCTCGGGGGATTCCTCCTCACCCTAGCTCGGTACTACGGTGGACGGGCTGCTTCGCTCCGCCGGCACGGGGTGAAGCCAATCATGGGGGCCGCTCCACTAGCCGTTAATCATCCCGAAGAATCGGGGGCCGGCCAGGGGCCAGGACCCTAATGAGATCTGGAGAGGGGAGGAACCGTGGTCCCGGAGGTTGGCATGCCGGAGCGTGCGCCCTTCTCTTGGTCGTGGGAATTCTGGTGCTGGTGGGTGCCTTGGGATCGCACGCCGATCTTCCGGGACGCGGGCTGACCACGCCGCACCTTGCGCTCCACGGGGGCTCCCCCTCCGACTGCTCGGGAGGCGCCTTGGCCCACCTGGCTACCTACCCGGCGGCGGTCAACATCTCGCCGCTCGAGGATCAGATGTTCACGGCCGCCGCCGAGAGCGCCTGCGGAACCCCGCTCACCCAGGGGGTCTCGTTCTCGTGGTGGCTCTCCTCGCCATCGCTCGGCCTACTGAACTCGAGCAACGGACCGCTCGTTGCCTACACCGCGTGTTTGGCCCCGATGGGAGGGATCCTCCACGTCGAGGCCAAATCCGGCGGGGTCACCCTGCAGGCCAACTCCTCGATCACCGTGACCCTTCAGAATCCGGGTTGGCAGGACCCGTCGTCGAATTCATCAGCCGGCACGCTCGGCGGGAGCGGGTCCTTCGGCGCCCCCCCGATTCGTGAGGACACTGCCGTCGTAGTGATTGTCCTCCTCGGCGGAGGTGCCGCGGCGGTCGTTCTCTACGGTCTGAGGAGAGGCGGACGTGAGAACTGAGTCCCTCTCTTCGGTCCGCTCCGCACCGGAGTGGGATGTCCCTCCTTCCCCGCCTCCTTGGTGGTCCCCCGACGCGGGGGACGAGGCCAGCCCGACGTCCTGCCTCCCGAACCACTCGCTCTCGCCCCCCGCAGGGCGGGACTGGCTCCGCCGGGCGGCCCCATGAGCCCGACGGAACCGAGCCCCCGCCTGCTCTCCCTTCTCTCGCTGAGTCGGACCCGGGCCACGGTCCGAAGCTCCCGAGGGAAGGCGATCGTGGCTGGGATCGGGGTCGCGTATGGTCTGGTCGCCCTCCTCGCGGGGTACATGCTGGAGCTGGTCCGGACGGGCGCTTCCGGGACGACCGTCGTAGTACTCACGAACCCGTATTCTCCGGCGTGGTGGAACTACCCGGCGCTCATTGTGATCACCCCCGGCGGGGTGTTGGCACTGCCGTTCTTTGCCACTTTCTCAATGGTCGTTGTGTCGTTCGGCGTCGGCCTCGGGATGGGGGCGGGCCTCCTGGTCGCCGTCCGATTCTTCCGGTCGTGGAGGTCGGCGAAAGCGTCCGGTCGCCCGGCCACCTCGCTCGCGGGAATGACGCCCGCGATGGTGGCCGTGCTTACCCTGGGAGCGTGCTGTTCGACCAGCGCCGCGGCCGCGGGCGGCATCGGGGCGGTGGCGGTCGCCAGCGGGACGACGTACACTCAGATCCTCCTCAACTCCTGGTTCCTCAACGTCTTCCAGATGGTCGTGTTGGCCATTGCCCTGCTCGCGCAGGAGCTCCTCATCTCGATGTACGACAGCCTCCTCCAGGGGTCATCTGAATCGGACCCCACGCGGTCCGCGCGTGCGATGCCGACCGAACGGTCCGGGCGCTTCCCGTGGCTCGCACTTCGGGTCTTCCTCGTCATCGGCGGCACCCTGTGGATTCTCGCCCTACTGATCGAGGCTACGCTGCCCGCCCCGGGGACACCCCTCGCCGGGGTCGTCCTGGGAGGCTTGTTTCAGCACGTTCTTTTGGGTGGGACCGCGATCGCGGCCGGACTGATGCCGACCGCCGTGCTGGGAACTTTTGGCCGGCGGTCCCCGCGCACCGCCGTCCGTGGAGGTCGCTGGCTGCTCCTGGTCGCCGGAACCACCGTCGCTGTGGGCGTGCCGCCGCCGTTGAACACCTGGGGGCTCACCGGTCTGGGGAACTACTCGCTAGGCTCCCTCGGGCTGCCGGCGAAGTTGGGAGGGGTCGTCCCGCCCGGCGGCGTCGGTCTGGTTCCGGATCTCGTCATCGCATCCCTCTATGCCCTGCTCGGGGTGTTCGGGATGGTTGTCGCGGTCTATCCGGACCGCGTGCTGAGAGGAATGACGGGGGGCGGCCGTCCGATGGTCGAGTCGCTCGACCGACCGGTCGCTGGTACCTCCGGGACGGGTCACGAGGCTTCGTAGCCAGAGATCACGAAGCCCCGCCCGCCGAGGGGAAGCAGAGTCTTCTATCGGAGGGCCCGAATCCCGGGGGGGGGAGAACACTTCGACGGAACGGCCCCTCAGTTCCGAGAGTTGGCAAGTCAAGGGATCCATCGTCTGTCCAAGGCCAGCCCGGCGGCACCGTCAGGTCCCTACCTGTCGAGCGGCGAGCACAGATCATGGCCGTGATCGAGAGCGGACTTGAGGCTCATCATGAGATAGGACCAACCGTGGATGGCACCCTCATACAGGTCCGCCCACTTTCCTCGACGGTGGAAGCCTGAGTGCACGAACGTCTGCACCGTTCCGCCGGCCCTGGGCTCCACCGAGAGCCGAAGCTTGGTCACCCCCGCTCTCCTGGCCGGGCCACTGCCAGGTCAGGGCGATGCGCTTCCCCCGTGACGAACTCCAACACTTTCCCTACATGGGTCGGGCCGTCGTCCCAAGTAAACGAGTAGCGCCCGCCGACGGCCGGCGGGAGCGTCGCACGATCCATGAACCAGCGAGGGAGAACCCTCGGCTCGGAAATTGCCAGAAACACCTTTTGGGGCGAAGCGCGGACGAGAAAGCGCAGACGGATCATTCGGGTGCTGGGGCGCGCCACCCCCGACGGACCAGGGACTTCCGGCTGAAAGTTGTCGTCGGTCGATACCTATCGGGACGCTCCGCGAAAGGAGTCGTAGATGGGTCGAAGGGTGGTTGGCGGCCGCCTCGTCGATCCTAGCTGGGCTTAGTATCTCCCTTTGGTTCAAATCCGCTCCGAGCGAGAGACGCAGCCGCGCCCCGACAGGCTGGAAGGGCCTGACCGGGATTCCCGGCCCTCGCAGTCGAGGAGTCCACGGACAACACCCCGCGGGACGGTCGCTAGGGGATGGCGGTCGGCCCGCGAGGTCGGGAGGTCCCGTCGTCTCTCAGAAACGGTCCCGCGAGAGACGGTTCGGTTGCCGGAGGCGTCGGTAGAAATCCGGTCGGGGGCCGAAGCCGAGGAACCTTAGGACCTCGCCATCGAGCTCGTAGACTCCGCGAAAGGTACGAGGGGGAAACTCGGTCAGTTTCAGTTTCCAGAGCCCGGGGTGGCGACGGACGCTGGAGACCGTGGATCCGGCTCCCGACCGGAAAGGCTGGCGGAGGAGTGTGGGTAGGATCTCTTCGAACGTCCGGCGGACGTGCGGGGGAAGGTCGAGGGTCCTCCTGGTCCGATGGCGCGCGGAAGACGACCCGACGAGCCACAGTCAGCGACCGTGGGACGCGAGCCCCCGGGAGCGAGCGAGGACCGCAGGGCCGGCCACATCGGGTCCCTCGCCCCTCCGTCGCTCCATTTCCGAGTACCACCCGGCGGGAACGTAGTCCTCGGCCATCTCCATTAGGAACTCGTCCCAGGTCTGATCGGCGGTCTTCAGCGAACGAAGTCGGCGAACGACATCCGAATGGACCGGGATCGAGGTAAGCGGGCTTCCGGACATTTCAATGATGGTACATGGCCATCACGTATAAGCACTACTGAGCTTGGATCCGGCGTGCCTGCTCTTCTGCGGGATACCCACAAACTCGGGACATCCCGCAACAAACTCCGTCTTGCTTCGCGACTGTGGGGTAAACCCCAGGCCCACGCGGGGGTTGTCCGGCCCTGTCCCGAAAGGGACGACATCCAGGGCGGTCCCTGCTCCGTATTGGCAGCCGCCCCGCCAGAAGCTAGCGGGGCATGGCATTCCTGTTTAGTTCCACACTATTCCATTCAACTCGGCTCACGTGGGTTGCACAGACGATGGCCGACGCCTGGGATGAGGCGGGCTCCGCCGAGCCTTGACCTCGAGCCTCGGTCGTCGACGGGACCGGGGACTCGCGGGTCGAAGGGTGGACCGCATCAGCACGTTGCTGCGTCCGAATGGGGCGACGGTGACGAAGCCGTGACGCCGAAACATCGAGACCGTGCCGAACCAAATCGCTACGGCTCGGGCATTCGTGGAAGGGTAGGCCTCGACAATACCTCCGCCGCGTCGACGCATCGCCTCCAGAACCGCCTTGAGAGCGATAGAGGCGACTCCATTTCGTCGGTGCTCGCGGTCAACGAAGAAGCACGTGACGCGCCAATCGGGCGGAGCTTCGCGGGCGACGATGGAAGCGCGGTACTCGAGTCCGGAATCGATCCGGGGAAGTTCGGGGGTGCGGCCGAACTGACACCAACCTACGGCACGCCCTCGCTCGTACACCAGAATGCCGTGGCCCCGGTCCCGGCCCACCAATCCCCGGTGGTCCTCTCGGTTCTGCGCCCCCCGCTCCGCGTCCGAAAGATGGCGGATCGGCCGGACGCGGTGGTGGTACATGCACCAGCACGAGTCTTGAACTCCTCCGTACTTCGAGAACAACGCATCGAAGTCCTCCCAGGTAGAGGGGGACAGTTCATTCGTCGTGTAGCGGGTCGGGTGGGGGCGAGCCACGTCCCGCTCAATCCACCGTGCCTACTTGACCACCCCGACGAGAACCGTCGATCGGTAGCGGGTCAACCCCGGAAAGCGCGGGTTGCGCAAAGGAGGTTGTCCCGAGCGGCGATGCTTCCCATCCGCTCCGAGTTTGGCGTTCGCCTCGCATTCAGCTAGCGGGGCATGGATTTGAACCATGGATCTACGGGTTATGAGCCCGTCGGGATTTCAGGACGGCCGGGGTTCCCGGACGTTTTCCTGACTACCCTACCCCGCTGCGGCGCGGCCATGGAGGCCTCCGTATATGAGCTTCGACCTCAGCGGGAGATTCTCACCGCCGAGGAACGGCGCGGTCCGCCCCATTCGCCCACCGCGGGAGTCGGGACGAACCCGGAAGGAACCGTCGGACGGCCCCTTCACTCGGTGAAGACCTCGTGGAGGAGCTGGACGACGCGTTGCCACGCGTCGGCGGCGCTCTCTGCGAGAAAATTCGGCCGCGTGTCGTTGAAGAAGGCGTGCTTCGCCCCCGGGTACACGTGGTACTCGAACCGCTTCCCGGCGGCCTTCATCGCCTCAGCGAACGCGGGGACCGTTAGTGTGATCCCCGGGTCCTCCGCTCCATACAGGCCGAGCATGCGGGCCCCGATCCGCGAGACCGCCTCGAGCGGAGGGTTCTGGCCGTAGAACACAATCGCCGCGCACAGGTCGGGGTCGACGGTCGCGAGGCGGGCCGACATCGCCCCGCCGAAACAAAAACCCACCGAGGCCGTGCGACGCGGGTCGACCTCGGGCATCGAACGCAAGTACTGGGCGACCCCGGCGAGGTCTCGGGCGTACCCCTCTTGGACCGAGGGTTGGCCGATCCGCCCGAAGGCCTCGAGGACCGGTCTCCGCTCGGCGGGTTGGCTCGCTGCGAACGCCGCCATCTTCGCGGGGTCGCGCCGCAGGTCCGGCGGTGCCTCGGCAAACGCCCGCATCGCGAGGCCGATGTTCGATGGGGTCATCACCGCATGCAGGTCGCCCGTGAACAGGTCGGGGGCGGCAGCAACGTAACCCAATCGGGCGAAGCGCCCGCACACGTCCCGGATGTGGGCATCCGGTCCAAAGATCTCGTGAATGACGACGACCGCCGGCGGTCGCTCTCCCTCCCGCCCGACATCCGGGAGCGCGAGATGGCAGTCGATCGCCCGCCCCGCGCACGGTACGACGACGTCTTTCCCGGTGGGCATGGGCGCCGGACGCAAAGTCCGCGCCCCTAAGACGGGTTCGGGAGGACCAGAAGGCGACGGGCCCCGAGAGCCGAAACCAAATTTGTAATGACCTAATAATTAGTGTATATGATAATATACGCCCCGGGGCTGGGAGAAATGATGGAGGCTCTTCAGCGGCTAACGCGCCGCCAAGTCGATACGCTTCAGGCCGTCGGGACGCGGGAGACTACGCAGCGCGGCGTTTCCCTGAAGGCCACTGCGGCGGCACTCAAGGTCCGTTCACCCTCGGCCCTGGCCCACCTCACCTACCTTGAGGAGATGGGGCTCGTCGCTCGTCATCGAGGGAAGTCCCGCCTAACTCCGAGGGGCCGGAGCACCTTCTTCGAGTACCAGCGGCACCACCGCGTGGCCGAGACCCTCTTCGGTAGCCTGGGCCTCGCGCCCTCGGAGACGTGTGTGGCCGCTCGCGAAATCGACCTCGCGATCTCTCACCGAACGGTCGAGGAGGTCTGCCGGGCCCAGCGGCACCCGGCGGAGTGCCCCCACGGAGAGCCGATCGCCCCGTGCCGCTCCGCACCCACGGCCAAAGCGATCTAGAAGTCGGACCCAACCTCGGAGGATTCCCCATGAACAAAACGATGAAAGTAGTAGCCATCGCGATTGCAGCCGCCGTATTGATTGGGGCCGTCGGCTACCTCGCCCTCACCAGCTCCGCACCGACGAGTCCTTCGAGCAGGGGGGTGATCCAGGTGGTCGCGGCAGAGAACTTCTGGGGAAGTCTGGTCAGTCAATTGGGCGGGACCCACGTGAGCGTGACGAGCATCGTCACCGATCCCAACGCGGATCCCCACGAGTACGAAGCCAACGCTACCGACGCGCGCGCGATCTCGGACGCCCAGTTCGTGATCGAGAACGGAGAAGGGTACGACGATTGGTGCTCGCAGTTGGTCGCATCGGCCGCCACCCTCGGCCAGGTCATCTTGAACGTTCAGAACACCTTGGGGGTCGCTTCGGGGGGCAACCCGCACTTCTGGTACAACCCGAATTACGTGAACACCACGGTCGCCGGGATGTACTCTGACCTCGTCTCCATCGCCCCGGGCGACACGCCCTACTTCCAGCAGCAGTATGCGGCCCTCAACATCTCCCTGGGGGAGTTGTATGGGGAAGCTACCCAGATCAAGGATCACTTTCAGGGCCAAGAGGTCGCGTCGACCGAGAGTATCTTCGTCTACCTGGCCAACTTCACGAACCTCGACCTGGTATCTCCCCCCGCGTTCATGCAAGCCGTGGCGGAGGGGAACGACCCACCGGAGCAGAGCGTTGTCACTTTCCAGGACCAGTTGGAGAGCGGCAAAGTGACCGTACTGGTCTATAACGAGCAGACGGTGACCCCGATCACGACGCAGATGAAGTCGATCGCGGCCCAATACAATGTGACCATCACTGGAGTGACCGAGACCATCCAACCACCGGGGACGACATTCCAGGTTTGGATGAACTCCGAGTATCTGGCGTTGTACAACGCCCTGAACGCGAACGCCCTCGGACAATGAGGGTACGTGGTCGGAACGCTACCGCACAACGCCGTCACCGACCGGCCCGGGGCGGAAGTCATCCGAGCCGTGCACCTCGAGGTGAGCTACAAGGACAAGGTAGTCTGGGCGGACGCCAATTTCGGGGTTCAGCGCGGGGAATTCGTAGCGGTCATCGGTCCCAACGGGGCGGGTAAGACCACGCTCTTCCGAATGCTCCTCGGGTTGCACCGCCCTCTCGGCGGTGGCCTGAAGGTGTTCGGGGAACCTCCACGACGGGGGAACCGGCGGATCGGTTACGTCCCCCAGCGCCACACGATCGACAACGAGACCCACATAGAGTGCGACAAGCTCGTACGGCTGGGCTACTCGGGGGTCCGGTGGGGCCTGTCGATCTCCGTGCGGGCCGAGCGGGAGGCAGCGGCGAACGCCCTCCGGTCAGTAGGCGCCTCGGACCTCGCGAGCAAGGCCCTCGGGTCCCTCTCCGGTGGCGAACTGCAGAAGGTGTTCCTTGCCGAAGCGCTCGTGGGAGACCCCGAGATGCTGCTCCTGGACGAACCGCTCTCCAACTTGGACCTCCGTCGCAGCCGCGAACTCGTCCAGCTGATCAATGGGTTGGTCCGCTCGCGCAACGTCACGACGCTTCTGGTGGCCCACGACATCAACCCGCTCATCCAGTGCCTCGACAAGGTGATCTATATCGCGAACGGCCGGGTCGCGACCGGGCCTCCCGAGACGGTCCTGACCTCGGAGAGCCTCACCGCGCTGTACGGCGTGCCCGTGGAAGTGCTGCGGGACTCGAGGAACAATCTCGTGATCGTCGGCGGCGAGGAAGGCCATGGGGATGAGAACCGATGAGCTTCGAGTGGAACATCGTGACCGACCTTCGCGTCATGTGGCAGTACAGCTTCTTCCGGAACGCCTTCCTGGCGGGGACGATGATCGCCATCGTCGCGGGCGTGGTCGGCTATCTGGTCGTCCTGCGGCGCGCGGCCTTCGCCACGCACGCCCTCGGCCACACGGGGTTCTCGGGGGCGGCCGGCGCGGTGCTCCTCGGGGTCAATCCAGTGTATGGGCTGCTGCTGTTCACGATGGCCACCGGCACCGGCATCGCCCTGCTCGGGCCCCGCGCGGCGAACCGCGACGTCGAGATCGGGACCGTTCTCGCGTTCGCCTTGGGCGTCGGGCTCCTGTTCATCAGCCTGTACACGGGCTATGACACCGAGGTCTACTCGATCCTGTTCGGAGAGGTCCTAGGCATCAGCGCGAGCCAGGTGGTGCTCACGGTCGAGGCCGGCGCGCTCATTCTCGCCGCGACCGCGGTGATGTACCGCCCGCTGCTCTTCGCCTCGCTGGACGAAGATGTCGCGGAGGCCAAGGGCTTGCCGATGTTCGGCCTCGGTCTCTCGTTCATGCTCCTGCTCGCGGTCACGATCTCGATCGCGGTCCAGATCATCGGCGTCCTCCTCATCTTCGCCCTCATCGTGACCCCAGCGGCGATCGCGGTCCGCCTCACCAAGCGGCCGCTCTACGCCGTCCTGATCGCGATCCTGGTGGGACTCTTCGCGACGTGGACGGGGCTTATCATCGCATTCTACGAGCCTCCCCCGGCGAGCTTCTTCATCGTCACGATCGCGTTCACCCTGTACGTCGTCGTTCGGGCAGGCGGAGCGCTCTCCGCGCGGCTCGCGCGGCGGAGGTCGCGGCTACCTCGGAGCTCTCCCGCCCCACCGTGAGCCCGGAGGGTCGGGAACCGGCGGGGGCGGGGCCTCAACTGGTTCCTGTCCCGTCCGAACCAGGGGAGTGACATCTCGGGGGTCAGCGGAACCCCGAAGTCAGGGTCGCACGCCGGAGAGCGGGACCTCCTGGGAAGAAGGTTCGAGGTTGGCAGGGATTGGATTAATGCTCCGCCGAGGATGACCCGGCCGTATCCATGTCCTCTGAGCTCGAGCTGATCCGGACGTTGTACCAGTACAACTCGCAAACGAGAGCGAAGTACCTGACGGCGATCTGGAAGCTTCCGCCCCGCGAGCGGTACCGGGACCGCGGCGCTTCCTTCCCCTCCCTCGTGGACATCTACCTGCACGTGCTCGACGCCTATCGCCTCTGGTTTGACGAGGTGTACGCGGGAGGAGGCCCGCCCGACTGGTACCCGCTCGGACAGCGGTTCACGCTCCCCGAGGCCCGCCGCGAGACGCGGGCGATCGACCTGCGTGTCCGTCGGGTGCTCCGGTCGCTCCGACCGGCCGACCTCGACCACCGCTTGTCGCTCCCGAAGCGGTGGCGCACTCGCAAGCGCATCGCCGTGCGGGTGCTCCTGATCCACATGATCGAGGAGGAGCTTCAGCACCGCGGCGAGATGAACGCCCTCCTTTGGCAGAAGGGCCGCGATCCGCCGGTCACCGGGTTCGACGATCACCAAGGTTAGAGCCCGCCCCTCCGGGCCCACCTGTCGAGAGGGGAGGGGACCGGCCGCCCATCTCTGGGTGGACTCTCCGGTGAGCGCTTGGCCCCCAACATCCCGGAACCGAGGGGCGGGCTTCCGGTTCCGAGCTGGTCGGTGGGGAGCTGTTCCGCCACCCCTCCTTCTCGTTTATGAGACCCTGCGCGGCTCCCCGGACGATGAGCGATCCGGTCCCCACGAAGTCCCTGGATGTCCCGGGCGGAAGATCTCGTACCAGGAGTCAGGACGGGGTCGACCGATCGTGCTCCTCCACGAAGGAATCGCGGACCGGCGCATGTGGAATCGTGAGTTCCCGCTGCTGGCGCGCGGCCATCATGTGGTGCGGTACGACCTGCGAGGGTACGGGGGTTCAACGCCAGCGACGTCGGAGTACTCTCCGGTCCGCGACCTGTTGGCCCTGCTGGACCACCTGGGCTGTACGCGGTCGCTGATCGTCGGTCCCGAGCGTCGGAGGAAAGATCGCCCTCGACCTGACCCTCGCCTTCCCCGAGAGGGTGGAAGCTCTGTTGCTCATCGCTCCGGGGTACTCGGGCATGGATTACGACCACGTTCCCGGCGGGAAGGAGACGTTCGAGCACGACGAACGGCTCTCCCAGGCGGCGGCCGCCGCCTGGGCCGCCGGCCGGCTCGAGGAGGCCACCGAGCACCTCCGGGACCTGTGGGCCTCGTCGATCACCGGTGACGCGCTCGCCCTCTTTCAGACCATGGTCCGCGAAAATGCGAAGGAGATCTTCGAGGAGCGTTCCGGGCGATTCGAAACTCGCGAAGGGGAGCCCGCGGCGGCTCGGCTGAAGGAGATTCGAGTCCCGACCCGCATCCTGGTCGGGGATCGGGACAACCCGGCGATGCCGCACTGCGCGAACTTTCTGGCACGAGGAATCGCGGGCGCCCGCGTGCAGCTCGTCCCCGGAGGGGACCACCTCCTGAACCTCTCCCGACCCGACGCCTTCGATACCGCGCTCCGCGGACTCGTAGAGAGCCTGCCGGACCCGCTCGAGTAGACGCGGACGAGACTCATGACGGGGGCCGCGAGAACGTCCGTGCGCCCATCGAAGGTGCGGGCGGCGTGTCGTCCGAGAGGGGGTCGAACGGAGCCTGATATGGGCCTCACCTCGAGGCCGCTCTGCCCGGAAACGTGGCCCGCGTTCGCCCGCCTGGTGGAGAAGCACCACGGGATCTTCGGCGGGTGCTGGTGCATCTCCTTTCATCTGCAGCCGGGCGAAGGAAAGCGGGGTGCCGCCGCATACCGCGCGATGAAGGCGGCGCGTGTCCAGGAGGGACGCGCGCACGCCGCGCTGGTCTTCGACGGCCCGAGCGCGGTCGGATGGTGTCAATTCGGGTCCACCGCAGAACTCCCGAACATCCGGAGCCGTCGAACGTACGAAGAGGGGTTGCGTGATCTTCCCGACTGGCGCATCACTTGCTTCTTCATCGACCGAGAACGTCGAGGGGAGGGGATCGCGAACTTCGCCCTTCGCGAGGCCCTTCGGGAGATTGCCCGATTAGGAGGGGGAACGGTCGAGGCCTACCCCGAAGACGTTGCCGGTCGTGCGGTCTCCCGCTCGTTCCTTTGCAGCGGGACGCTCGGCATGTTCGAGAAAGCGGGTTTCGAGAAGACCCGGAAGATTGCCCTGCACCGATGGGTCGTGGTTCGGAGGATTCCGGGGGGTCGGGCACAGGATTTGGCGAACTGACCCGACCCCTCGCCCACTCACCGAGGGTCGGGAACCGAACGAAGAGCCGCGGGAGGGCTTCGTCGATTGGTTCAAAGCCCCCGCACCCCCGGCAGGCCCGGCCGAGGTGGTCCATGTGTTCGGAAAGGGGTGGATTGTTCGAGGTAGGGGGGTGTCCGGGGTCTTCGCCATTCCCCGGGTTTAGGCCTCGTAACCCTTCAGCCGAATCTCTCCGGTGGCTAGGTTCGCCGTGCCGGTCGCCCACACTTGAATCGAGTTCACCCAAGCGTGAGCGGGCGAGTTGGACTTCAACGTCACGCTTTCCCGAAGTTGGAGGATCCCGTTCGCATCAAGAGTACCCAGTCCATCGGCAAACAACGACACCTTCCCCCCGTCCTTCAGGTCGAGCCGGGCGTGGCCGTGGAGCTCGATACGTCCGTCGGCGCGAATGTTGAGGTAGTCCACGGAGTGGAAAGATCCCTTCAGCTTAGGTCCGTCGACCGTGCCTTCGACCTTACCATCGAAGCGGGCGCCCGCGGGAGGGGGAGCGGCCTTTCCCTCCAGGATGGCCTGGATGCTCGCCCCGTACTCATCCGTCCCCAACATGCGCCCCGTGATGTCGAAGATCAGCTCGGTCGATTCCATGTGCCTCTCCCAACGGGTTCCCGACTAAAGTAATGTCGAGGCCCCCCCGCCCTCCTGGCCCCGTTCCCCAGGGCGACGTCCGTCACCGCACCGGTTCGGCAGGGTCGCTGTGGCGGCAGGTAGGCCGTTGCCCGCGTTTAGAAGGGGTGATTTTAGAACGAGTGTCCTTTCTGAATCCACGCGGGAAGCTCTCAGGACCTATGCCGGACGGAAGGGCGTCCGACCTACAGCGGGTCGGACTCTGAGAGCGGAGGTCCCACCACTTTCATGAAGGCTCGCTCCGCGATCGCTCGGAGGACCGTAGGGGCCACCCCGCCGGATGGTTGCTGAGATAGTTCCTCGAAGTACCTCTCCATTCCCGCGGGGATGAACATCTCCAGGTATCGAGCCGGAGTATCCCCAACGTTCTGCAGGCAGTGGGGTGTACCCCGGCGACAAAGACGAAGGAACCTGCGGGAGCCCGGAGAATCTCGTCGTCTGCCTTGAAGCGGAGTTCTCCCTCGAGAATGTACCACATCTCGTCTTCTCGGACATGTATGTGGAGCGGAGGTCCCTCCTTGGGCGGTAGGGTGTGTTCGAGAAGGGCAACGGTCCCGCCGGTGTTTTCGGCGCGCGCCTTGATCAAACTCCTTGCCCCGGGCCGAATCGAAATGGCTTTTCCCCCACGAGCCGGAACCAGAAACGCGCGCGGAGGCCGCTCCATCATCTCGACCACCGCACCCGACCGAGTCTCAACTACTTGAGCACCCGCATTCGCGAGTTCTTCGTCAGTGCCATCCGAAACGGGCAGCTTGGGAAGGGTGGGGATGAGTCGTTGTCGGAATCGACGGTTTTGTAAGGGGGGTTCTCTAGCCCCCCTTCTCAGGTCCAATCACCGAGTCTCGGAACAATTGGGGCGACTTGGCGGACGGTCCCGTAGGGGCGTCCGTCGGGCACCTTGCCGGGCGCAGGGAAAAAGATCAGCCGCGGGGGGCTTCGTCGATTGGTTCAAAGCGCCTGGTGCCGAGGCCTACTCTCCTGGCGACTCTGAGTAAGACTGGGATGGGATCCGCGGAGCATGAATGCTCGGCGGGTCCGGCCATGCGGCCGGGCAAGCCGCTTCTTTTATACCATTTGAATCATTTTGCAAATGATGTCGACTTCGGACGCGGTCACGAGTATCCCCGTTCACCAGTCGACTCTGCAGGCACTTCGCGGGACCAAGATGGCCGATCAGACCTGGGACGACTTTCTCCTGGCGCTTGCGGATGATTTCATTTCCCCCTCCCTCCGGTCCGACCTGGACCGGCGGCTCCGTACGGAGCGCATCATTCCGGGCGCCGAAATGAAGCGCGAGTTCGCCGATTGGAGACGCCGGCGTGGTCGCACGTAGGTCGGCAGACGATTGGCCCGATTTCACGTTCAGTGCCCGTCTCCAATTCTGGGCGCTCCCTCCGGAAGTTATCGAGCAGTTCGCCGCCCTGTTCCCTGAGTTCACTCGATTCCCCCAACGCCCTTCCGAAACTCTGGACGTCTGCCCCATCCGAAATGACCCGAGCCGATGGCGTCTGAAGGTCGCCGGATATCGGGCGCTCTTTCAAATCCGTCACGGCCGACCAGTGATAGAGCGGATTTTACCCCGGACCAGTCAGACGTACCAGGATTTTACGGGACAAAGTCGACGATCCCTCACGCAATGAAGTTGCTCCCCTCCAACTGCAATGGCGGGGACCCTTAACGGACAACCTATCGAGTTGGTATTGGCGGCAACTGGAGGGATCCGATGCGCTGTCGACCTCCACAGGGCCATCAACCGAACGCGACATGGGGTAGTCGCGAGCTCATACTCGGCGAGCGTTGGGATTGTCGAATCCCGAAGCCGCGGGAGGGCTTCGTCGTTCAGTTTAGAGCCCTAACGCCAGAGGCAGTCCCGTGAACCCGATCTTCGTGTTGGCTCAAGCGGGGACTATCCTTTTGGGGGTGAGCGCGGAGTGCTCGGACGGGGCCCGGCGCCTTCCCGGGTCCCGGCGAAGGTCGTCGATGAATGCGCACTGCTTTGCGACGAGTCAACCCTCCTTCGCGATCTCATGTTCGCCCGGAAGAGCGGGATACAGGGAGAGTGGACACGTGGAGGGAGTTACCGAATATAGTAACGGGTAAGTAATCTCTCCGCTTGGAGACCGTGCGGGAGTCGGGAGTGTTTAGTCGAAGGGAGCGCGCCTTCTTGCTGGCCCTTGTCCGCAGTGGATCGAGCGGTGACCTCTCAAAGCGAGACTTGGTAGCCGAATTCCCGAACCCGATTTACCGGCGGAAGATGCTCTGGGGAGTTCGGCGCAAGGCGAGGAAGGCCGCCGTTGATTGGGATCTTTACTTGCGAGCGGCCCGGGTTGAATCCAAGGTTCTGCCGATGGTCGTACGGCCGGATCTTCCTCCACTCGCCATCGAGCCGCTCGTCAGTCTCGGTCGTAGGGTGACGTCACTTCTGAAGACGTCCTCGCGACCCCAGTCGATTCGGCCGAACGTAGGCCGTCGGGGGGAGGGTCGGAGATGAGCGAGGTCGCCTACGTAGCGATCGGCGTCGCGATCGCGCTAGTCGCACTGTTGATCTTCTTCTACTGGAAGGTCAATCGTCGCAATCGTGCGCTCGGGACCCCTGGAATCGTATCGCGTGCACGTCTCGTGTGCCCCAAGTGCCACCGGACTTTCGAATATGACTTCGTACCGGGCGGCGCGGTCACGGCGATACGGCTCGGGAGGTCCCGGTACATGGCGTGTCCCCTGTGTCGTCGATGGTCGACGTTCGACCTGAGTACGAACCGGGTCCCCGTGACTCCGCAAGAGACTCCCTGAACCCCCGGGCACGAAATGCTGGAATGCCGCTTCCGCGCCGCTCCGAGGCGGACTGACTGCGCCGACGGGTTCGTCATTGGGTGGGTCTCCTCTATGGGAGGCATGAACGACCGGTCCGGAGCAGTCTCAACTAAGCGGTTCGGCCAGGACCCATGGGGCGCGTGGGCCCGCTCTCCATCTTAAGAGGAGAGGTAAGCCGCGTCGGAAACGGGCCCCTTGGCCTCACAAGAGCTCGGGCTCGGCCCGACGGGCCTTTGGAACGGACGGTCGAGTTCGTGCGAGGGTCGTTCCTCCGGTTTGGGATGTCCCCCGCCGCCGGCGAGGCGCCCGAGGGAGGGAGAAAAACCAGCCGCGGGAGGGATTTGAACCCTCGGCCTGCTCCTTACCAAGGAGCCGCTCTACCAGCTGAGCCACCGCGGCGTCAGTCTCGACCCGACCCGCCGTTCCTTTTCCGCTTTCCGCCCGCTCCGAGCTCGGCCTCGGAGCCCCCGGGCTCGGCCCGGGGGAATCCGGCCGAGCTCTCGGCCAAGCCCGAGCGGTCGCGTGGGGGAGCGACCTTCTTCTCGAGAAAAGCCCGCATCCCCTCCCGCTGGTCCCGCGACCCGAACAGCCGCGCCCCCAGGTCGAGCTCGTAGGCGAGGGACTCGTCGATCCTCGGGTCGGCCGCACGGAGGATCTCGTACCTGGCCGCGGCCAGCGCGAGCGGAGGCTTGGCCGCCAACTCCTCCGCGAGCGGGAGAGCCGTCGGCAGGAGTTCCTCCCGCGTCACGACCCGCTCCACCCACCCGTCCGCGTGGGCCTCCGCAGCCGGGACCGGCCGGCTGTGTCCATCGGCGGGCCCGGGCCACCCCCCACTCGACGGGGAAGGGGCTGGGACCCGCCCCACCCGGGGGTGACGCCGAGGTTGATCTCGGGTTGCCCGAACAGCGCGTCGGGCGTTGCGATCACGAAATCGCAGGCCTGCGCGACCTCGCACCCGCCGCCCAGGCAGACCCCATTGACCGCCGCGATGACCGGGAGGGGCAACCGCTCGATCCGTCGGGTGACCTCCTGGCCCCGAGTGCCATGGAGGCGCGCCTCCTCCGGGCCCATCGAAGCCATCTCGCGGACGTCGGCTCCCGCAGCGAATGCCTTCCCGGCCGCGCCGGCCAGGATCACGACCCGGACCTCCGGGTCGGCTTCAGCTTCGTCGAGGCGTGTCAGGAGCGCTTCGAGTACGGGGCGAGACAACACGTTCACGGGAGGATGGTCGATCGTCAGGACGAGGGTGGGTCCGGACCGATCCGCCCGGACGAGCGTAGTGCAATCCTCGTCCGACATGCTGGGTCTCGACCTAAGGGCTTTGGGAATCCACTAAACCGACTATCCGCTCGGAGAGTCTCAAAATGGTGTTCCCTCCCATCCCGTCCGCTCCACCCGTGCAGGCCAGCACTCGTCCGGCCCGTAGAGGGGTCTCACCACATCCTGGGGGAAGGGCGTCGGGGTCAAGTCGAAGACCCCCAAGTCCCGCAGTCGTCCGCAGGACGGTCATTCCTAGATTCAGTCCCGCGTTCAGCTGGCGGTCGAGCGACCACCCACACTTGACGCAGTCGAACCTAGTCCCCACCCTTCTTCGGCGTTCTGATATCTCGCCACATTTCGGGCAGGTTCGTGAACTGAGATACGGATTGACCCAGATGATCGGTACTCCGCGGTCCTCGGCCTTGTACTTGAGCTGCCGATGGAGTTCGCCTCGGGGCCAAGAGGAGAGGCGATGACGAAACGAACGTCCGAACCCTCGGGAGCGACCTCGAACCCCCCTCCGCCTCGGATGGGAAAGATTCGAAAGATGTTCGAGGGCGAGGGCCGAGTGGTGCGCGGCGAGTTGGTCGATCAGGGTACGGGTCAGGGCGTGGAGGCGCGAGCGGATCCGATCGCGTTCTCTCCTCCCCTCTCGGCCGAGCAACCATCGGGAAAGTCGGCGGTCATGGGCTTTCTTACGGCCGAGAAACTGCCTCCGACTCATGTGACGGAATTGGAGCACTCGAAGTTCGGGGAAGGGCAGTCGAACGTAGCTCACGCTTTCCGACTCGACCCGGACTCCATCCAAGGACGACTCGTTGGTGTCGAGTGCGACCAGCGAGGTCGGAACACAGGGTTCGGGCGCCACTTGAGCGTACACCATCACAACTTTGCGGATTCCAATGTGGACTTGGGTTACTCGACGACCCGGGTCGGAGAGCACTCGGCGATGATAGGTGGATACAGGGACGGTAATCGAAGTCCACTCGCACCGACGGAGGGAGAGACGCAACTTCCCAGTATCGACGTCGAAATGGAAGGACTCCTCCGGGACCCGGACGAACGGCGCTCGAACGAAGGGAACTCGGCACTTCAACCCGTGACTGAGCCGGTGGCGGTGTCCGCTGGCGAGCGAACAGGCGACTTCAGAGGCGGCCACCCCGATGGTCCCGGTAACGTGACTGTCCAACGCTCGGGTGCGCGCAAACCGGGAGATCTCTCCCTTGGAGGTGACCCCCGTGCGAAGGAGTTCTCGAATGCATTCATTGACCAGGAGTCGAAAGTCTCGCATGAGCGCAAGAACGGTTGGGGGAAGGTTGGTTGGCGCTGCAATGGGACCCGCTTGAGAACGTGGTGCCGGTCGCCCAGTCGGTCAGAGTGGAAGCAAGCGGGAAGATGAGGGACCGTCGGGGATCCATCGGGGCGAACTTCGGTTGCCTCGTGGTATACTTTTCGGGGTCTGTGAAACGTGAACGGTGGCGAGCCGACCCGCGTCGGGGGTGGGGGCTTGGAAGAGGATTCTAGAGCAGGACATCAGCCGGGCTATTTATGCGCGGGGGCCTCCCGCCGCTCGTGAAGAGTCTGCAGCGCGCCGGCGGAGTGGAGCCGACGGTGCCTTCATTCGTCTGCCGAAGGGAAGGTGGGGCGTGACAAAAGCCCTCGTCGCCACCTGGTTCGGCGCGTTCCTGGTGGAGGACGGGCGCAGTCGTTCGAGCCGTTCCGGGACCTCTCGATCCCGCGGCGCTGGCCGATCGCGCCGCCCGCCGGCGGGCGGGCGGGCTCACCCCGGAAGAGGAGGAGTTGCTCCGCGCTCGCGCAGTCGGCCGAATGGATCACTCGCGACCGACGGCTCGCCGAGCACGGCCTTCGGTTCGACCCCACGTCCGATGCGGCGATCGAGCGCGACGGCCTCCGGCGTCGACCCCTCGCTGCAACGGACGGTCCTTCTCGCGGAGGCCCAACGGGCGCTCGAAGTGGAGTGGGACCCGAGCATCCACGTTCAGGAAGCGGTCCGGGCGGCCGCCGACCTAGACCGGGTCCGTAATCTGATCGGAGAGCGTCTCGGGACTTGGGTTTCTCGGGATCGTCCGGAGGTCGACCCCGGCGACCACGACCGGGCCGCCCGGGAAGCGATGGTCAGCGGACCCTCCCCCACGCTGTCGCCGCAGGACCCCTCCCTGACCGAGGCGCGGCGCCAACTCGCCGAACTGTTCCGCTCGGTCGAGCTCACGCGCCACGCGCTGACCAAAGCGATCGAGGCCACGGCCCCCGTCCGCGCGCCGAACGTCTCCGCCCTGCTCGGCCCGGAGCTCTCGGCGCGGATGATCGCGCAGGCCGGTGGCCTGGAGCGGCTCGCTCGCCTGCCCTCGAGCACCGTTCAGGTCCTCGGCGCCGAGCGGGCGTTCTTCGAACATCTTCGGGGCCGAGCGCCGCCGCCCCGCCACGGCCTCCTCTTCCTCCACCCCGCGATCCAGTCGGCGCCCCGCGGCGAACGGGGCAAGCTCGCTCGTGCCTTAGCGGGAAAGGTTTCGATCGCCGCGCGGCTCGATGTCGGAGGGGCCCCGATCCACCCGGAGCTCGCTCAGTCGTTCGACGCGCGGCGGAGCGTGCTCAAGGCCCGACGTGGGGCGAGCCGGCGGCCCCCACGCGGTCAACGCTCACGACTTCCACTTGACGGTGCAACCGGCGACCGTTAGCTCGGCGGGGTCGACCGGCTGGTGGGCGAGCGCCTGCTCGAGGGCGCGTTCGAGATACTTATCCGTCGCCCGCTCCGGGTGCTGGTGGTCGTTGTCGATCCGACCCTGGTACAGCAACTTCCGGTTCCGGTCCGAAGAGCATTGGGTGCGGAGTGACGAGCGCCCCGTACGCGCGGGCGGTGGCCTGGGGCTCGTCCACGAGGTAGGGGAAGGGGTACCCCTTCGACCGGGCGCGCTGGACCATCGCGTCGAGGCGGTCCTCCGGATACGCACGGGCGTCGTTCGAATTGATCAGAACCACTCCGACCCCCCGGGAGGCATATCGTCGGCCGATGTCGATCATTCGCCCCTCCCACGCTTGCACGTACGGACAGTGGTTGCACCAGAAGACGACGACCAGGAAAGGGAACTTCTCGAAGTCGGCCAAGCGGTACGTCTTTCCGTCGACGCCCGGCAGCTCGAAATCCGGGGCCGCGTCCCCCGGATGCAACTGGTACTCACCCAATTCCGCCATGGCCGGGCGTGGGACGGGGGGTCTTTACTGTTTAGAGACCGTCCGCGGTCGCAGGAAGAGGAGGGGAGCTAGCACGGGGCAGGGGGCGATCTGGGTCGAACCGCCCGTGCCGTTCGCCTCGGCGATGGGGCACCAGGCGGAACTGCTCCGGGCGGGGCACCGGCCGTTCACGTCGCGGTGATCGACCGCACGTTGCTTTCGGTCGGCGCCGGGGTCCGGGACGACGCCCCATGCCTCCGACGAGCGTCGGGGGCGGGCATCCCGACCGCCCGTCGATCCTCGGGTGGCACCGGGATCCTCCATCTCGCCGATGACCTCGTGTGGGGGGTCGTGCTACCTCGAGCCGACGAGCGGGTCGGTCGCGACTTCGTTCGGGGGTACGGCCGTCTGGGCGCGGGCGTGGTGACGGCGCTCGCGTCCTCCGGGGTGTCCGCCGAATGGGTTACGGCTCCCGGTCTCTCGGAGGAGTATTGTCCGTTGGGCCGTCGGGGACGGGTCCTCGAGTCCGGAGGCCAGATCGTGGGGGCGGCCGCCCAGCACCTCACCGGGACCGCGCTCCTTCATCACGGCACCCTTTCCCGCCACGTGGACCGGGATCTGGTCGCGCGGTTGTTCTCCTTTCCAGACCCGAGGGTCACCGAGCAACTGGCCGGCGTGGACGAACGCGGCGTCTTCGCTCCCCCGAACACGCTCGCGGAGCGGCTCGGCCGAGGGCTCGGCGCCGCCCTCGGGTTGGTCTAGTTACCGGCCGCTCCCGGTCGCGCCGACCAGAGCGTCTCGGCGGCGGCGTCCAGGTCCTTTCGGATCTGGGTCCAGTCGGCCCCGGACGAGTCGACGGTGGTCGACCACGCACGTTCCTGCCGACGAAGACCGACTCGATGGCATCATCCGCCGCCGAGTAGGCGAGGTGGGAGACGAGGGCTTCCGGCCGCGCGGGCTGGAGCGTGGGGTGGTCGAGCCGGAACAGCGAGAAGTCGGCGGCCTTGCCGACCTCGATCGAACCGATCTCCTCGGCGCGTCCCAGCGCCCGGGCCCCCTCGATCGTCGCGAGGTCGAGGAGTTGCTGGGCGGGGAGCGTCGCCGCATCCCAACGATGGTTCTTCTGGACGAGGCCGGCGAGATGGATCTCCCGAAGCATGGAGAGGGAATTGTTCGAGGCGACCGAGTCCGTGCCGAGCCCCACCGGGGCACCGGCGGCCCGCAACTCGACGACGGGGCGACGCCTCCGGACGCGAGCTTCAGGTTGGAGCTGGCGCAGTGAGCGATCCCGACTCCCGTGCGGGCCAGGAGAGCGATCTCGCGGCCCGTCAACCAGACCGCGTGGGCCGCGACCTGGCCCGGGCCGAGAAAGCCGATCTCGCCCAGCCAGTCGGCCGGCCTCCGCCCGGTCTTCGCTTCGTGCTCGGAGACCTCTTCCCGGGTCTCGGAGAGGTGGTAGTGAACGAGGGTCTTCTGGCGCGCGGCCAGGTCGCGGGCTCCCAGCCAGGAATCGGCCCCGCAGACGTAGACCCCTTGCGGGGCGACGAGCGGCGTCACCCGCCCGTGGCCCTTCCACCGGTCGATGAAGGCCGCGGCGTTGTCCAGGGGCCGACCCTTCTGGGTCGTCATTTCGGGGTCGAGGACCGCCCACCCGAGGAAGCCGCGGGCTCCGAGGTCCTCGACGGCGCGGGCGACGGCGTCCTCGAAGTAGTAGAGGTCGAGGAAGGAGGTCGTCCCTCCGAGGAGCATCTCGGCCACCCCGGCGCGCGCCCCGGCCTCCACGTCGGCCTCGGTCCGGTGCGCGTCGACGGCGAATAGGGTCTCGAGGAATCCCGCCAGGTCCCGGTCGTCGGCGATCCCGCGGAGCGGGTGCATCGCGACGTGCGTGTGAAGGTTCACGAACCCCGGCACGAGCGCGAGCCCTTCGGCGTCGACCACGTTCGCCCCCTCGACGGAGGCGCGGGGCCCGACGTGGGTGAACCGTCCTCCCTCGACGCGTACGTCGGTTCGCAGGACTCGGCGGGCGCCGTCCTGGGAGACGACGAGCGCGTTCCGGAAGACCCGGGGCGGGTCGGCCCTCGATGGGGTCACGGAGGGCTCCGTGGACGAGCCGCCGCGAGCTCCCGCTCCGTCGCGGGACGGTCGACCTCTCCCGGGGAGATCTCCGGGAGGTCCCGCAGTCCCTCGCGGGTGCGGGATTCGACCGACCCGAGGCTATGTAGCACGCCCTTCACCCACGGCCGGCTGAAGACGACCGCGATAGGCAGGACCGCAAGCACGGCCAGAATAACGTCGACCCAGAATCCCGGCACCCACGCGGCGCTCGGCATGCCCAGGATCGTCGCGGCCGTGTTGGGGATCAGGACGACGGCGCTGACCAGCGCCAGGATGAGCGCCACGTACACGATCCCGAGCATCCGAATGTTCGAGGTGTTCGCGTACACCGCGATCTGGTTCGAGACCGCGCCCAGCCGGTTGGTCGCTTCCGAGAGTCGGTTCGCCTCCGCGGCGTTCCGGAGGGCCAGGAGGTCGCGCAGGGATTGGCCGAGGGCCGCCGAGTACTCCTCGAGGTGCGTGAACTCGGCCTGGACCCGGGGAAGCGCTTCCTCCAGGCCGGGGAACCGTCCGCCGAACGGTCCGTCGAGCTCCTGGACCGCGACCGAGAACCTCCCGATCGATTTTCGAATGATGCGGTGGGTGTGATTGAGCCGTCCCAGCTCCGCGAGCGGGACGGTCTCCCACTTCTCCTCGATCGCGTCCACGTGCTCCCCAAGGGACTCGAGCCGCTCGAGGTACGACCGCGCGCCCGCCTGGAGGAGGTTGACCAGATCCGCCGTGGAACCGGTGAGCCGTAGGCTCTCGGTGAGCAGACTGGGGGGGGGCCGGGGCCCCAGTCGGTGGACGCCGTCCTTCGCCACCCAGATGCCGCACGGGGTGGCGCGTGTGTCGGCGTCGAGGGTCGTCAGGATCACGACCGTCCCGCCCGGCCCATGGAGGACCGCGCGGGAGGGGAGGCCCGAGCCGGCGAAGCCGACCGCGCGCAACGCGTCCGGGAGCGTCGCTTCGTCAATCGGGGATTCTGCCACGCCCACCCGCCTAGATGTCGAGGTTCGTCACCTCGACAGCATGTTCCTGGATGTAGGCGCGACGGGGTTCGACCTCTTCCCCCATCAGGATCTGGAACAGGGCGTTGGCCCGCCCGGCATCGTCCACGGTAACGCGAAGGAGCGTGCGGGCGCCGGGTCGCATCGTCGTTTCCGCTAGCTGATCGGCGTTCATCTCGCCGAGGCCCTTGTACCGTTGGATCGTGACGCCCTTCATCCCGCCGTACTCCGCCAGGGCCTTGTCCCGCTCCTCATCGGAGTAGGCGTACACGAGGCGGCTTCCCTTTTGCAGCCGGTAGAGCGGAGCCTGGGCGATGAAGACGTGGCCCTCGGTGATCAGGACCGGCATCTTGCGATAGAAGAGCGTGAGGAGCAGCGTGCGAATGTGCGAGCCGTCGACGTCCGCATCGGTCATCAGGATGATCTTGTGATAGCGCAGCCGCGCGACGTCCAACTCGTCCCCGATCCCGATGCCGATCGCCGTGATCAGCGCGCGGATCTGCTCGTTCTGGAGCATCTGGTCGAGGCGTGCCTTCTCGACGTTGAGGATCTTGCCGCGGAGCGGGAGGATCGCTTGGAACTCCCGGTCGCGTCCCTGCTTCGCCGTCCCGCCGGCGCTGTCGCCCTCCACGATGAATAGCTCGCACGCCGCGGGGTCCCGTGAGTGGCAGTCGGCGAGCTTCCCGGGCAGCCCCCCACCCTCGAGCAGCCCCTTCCGCCGGGTCAGCTCCCGAGCCTTTCGGGCCGCTTCTCGCGCCTGGGCCGCCTGGACCGCTTTGGCGATCAGTGTCTGACCGACGGCCGGGTGCTCCTCGAGGAATTCGGCGAGCTTGTCGTGGACCGCGCTCTCGACCTGGCCCTTGACCTCGGAGTTGCCGAGCCGCGCCTTGGTTTGCCCTTCGAACTGGGGCTCGAGCACCTTGATCGAGAGCACGGCGGTAAGGCCCTCCCGAACGTCCTCGCCGGTGAGCCCTTCCTTGTCGCCCTTGATGAAACCGCGCTGGCGGGCGTAGTCGTTGAGCGTGCGGGTCAGCGCGGCGCGCAGCCCGACGACGTGGGTGCCGCCATCGACCGTGTTGATGTTGTTGACGAACGCGAGCGTCGTCTCGTTGTACCCGTCGTTGTACTGGAGGGCGACCTCGATGTCGGTCGTGTCGCGTTTCGCATGCAGGTAGATCGGGGGCTTGAACAGGGCCGTGACCGCCTGGTTCGTGTCCTCGACGAACTCCGAGATACCGCCGGCGTGATGGAACGTCTCCGAGGTGTTGTCGCGCTCGTCCCGGAACTGGATCGTGACGCCGGGGTTGAGGAAGGAGAGTTCCTTGAGACGGCGAGCGATCGTCTCCTTGTCGAAGGTAGTGGTCTCGAGGACCGTCCCGTCCGGTTTGAATCGCGTCTCGGTCCCAGTCGAGTCGGCGGTCCCGGTGGTCACGAGGGGAGCGACCGGCGCCCCGCGCTCGTACCGCTGGAAGTAGGCGTGCCCATTCCGTCGCACGCGGACCTCCAGCCATTCGGAGAGGGCGTTGACGACGTGGACGCCGACGCCGTGGAGCCCGCCCGACACCTTGTAGGTGTTCTTGTCGAATTTCGAGCCGGCGTGGAGAACCGTCATGACGATCTCCAGGGCCGGTTTGTGGTACTTCGGGTGCTCCTCGACGGGGATGCCGCGGCCGTCGTCCCGGACGGAGCAGGAACCGTCCGCGTGGAGGTTCACCTCGATCTGGGTGCACGCCCCGGCGAGCACCTCATCGATCGAGTTGTCGACCACTTCGTAGACCAGATGATGCAACCCTCGCGCATCGGTCGAACCGATGTACATTCCCGGGCGTTTTCGGACGGCCGAAAGCCCCTCCAGGACCTGGATGGAACTCGCGTCGTACGCTAGGGGTTGCATCGAGTCCTGGACCATCGGAAACCGTCAGTGAAAACCGACGTATTGAGACGAGCCGGGCATGCGTTATAACGCTTGGGCCGGGCAGGAAAAATGACCCCGTCCCGCACGCCAATTTTGCGGCCCGGAGAGGGCCTCCGGAGCGAGTCCCGGGGCCTCCCATTTCGACCGCGCGGGCCGCCTTCCCGGGACCTGTCCCGCTCGCAAGAAGCCCTAATAACACGGCTCTCTTGGTCGGCGGTGTTGCTCATGCCCGACGAGGTACCCGAGGCACCGGCGACCGAGCCGCGGCCTCCCTCCGTGACCGACGTTCCGGCCGCTGCAGCCGAGCCGTCCGAGGATTGGGCAACACGGTACAAGGTACCTGCTCGCAGACTTCGAGAACTTCCGGCGCCGTACCTGAGCGAAGCCGCGAGTCGATCACGCGGCAGGCTCGCGCGGGGCTAGCTCCGGGAGTTGCTTCCCATCTTCGAGGCGTTCCGTGCCGCTCGCGCCGCGGTCGCGTCCCTTCCGGCCGGTGACCCCGTACGACACGGTCTCGAACTCCTCGACCGCGAATGGTCGACGTTCCTGAAGCACGAGGGAGTCGAGCCGATCGCGACCGTCGGGGAGCCGTTCCGCGCGGACGAGGAGGAAGCCGTCGGGGAAACGGCGGCGACCCCCGGAGTCCCCGAAGGAGGAGTAGCGGAGATCGTGCAGCAAGGCTACCGATTCTACGGGGGGGTGCTCCGACCCGCGAAAGTGGTCGTCGCGCGCGCCCCCACCGGGCCGGGGACCGAGATCGCTCGCCCGGAGGAGACGCCGTGACCGATTCGTCCGACATCTCCGGATTCTATCGCAAGTCGATCGCGGAGCGCCGCGCCGTCGCCCAACAATGGGCGGGCCTCTCGGACGAGGAGGCGCGCGCCTGGGAGTTCCCTCCCGGTGTCGACCCCGGTGTGTTCGACCGGATGATCGAGAACGTGATCGGAGTGATGCCCCTTCCCCTCGGGGTTGCGACCAACTTCCGGATCAACGACAAGGACTACCTCATCCCCATGGCGATCGAAGAGCCGAGCGTCGTTGCGGCCGCTTCCAACGCGGCGAAGGTCGCGCGGGCAGCGGGGGGCTTCTTCGCCCAGAGCACCGACCCGGTCATGATCGGGCAGGTTCAGATCATGGACGTCCACGACCCGGCGGCCGCCCGGCTGCGGATCCTCCATCATCGGGACGAGCTGATCGCGGCCGCGAATGCCAAGGACCCCGTGCTCGTCAAGTTCGGCGGCGGAGCCAAGGAGCTCGAAGTCCGGATCCTCCCCTCGCCTCGCGGCACGATGGTGATCGTGCACCTGCTCGTGGACGCACGCGATGCGGGCGGAATGAACGCGGTCAACACGATGTGCGAGGCCCTCGCGCCGGAGCTCGCGCGCCTCGCCGGCGGCCGCTCGGTGCTCCGGATCATTTCCAACCTCGCCGTGCATCGGTTAGCCCGGGCGCGCGCGACGTTCCGCGCCGACCAGCTCCAGACCGACACAATGACCGGCGCGGCCGTGGTGGAGGGCGTGCTGGACGCGTACGCGTTCGCCGTGGCGGACCCGTTCCGGTGCGCGACCCACAACAAGGGGATCATGAACGGGATCTCGAGCGTCGTGATCGCGACCGGGAACGACTATCGGGCGATCGAGAGCGGCGCGCACACGTTCGCTGCGTGGCAGGCCGCCCCCGCCGGGGCCGTCGTGCGTCCCCTGACGACGTACGAGAAGGACCGGGATGGAAACCTCGTCGGAACGATCGAGTTCCCCGCACCGGTCGGCTTGATCGGGGGCGCGACCGCGGTCCACCCCACCGCCAAGGCGAACGTCAAGCTGCTCCGACTCAAGTCGGCCCGCGAGCTGGGCGAGGTGCTGGCCGCGGTGGGGCTGGCCCAGAACTTCTCGGCCCTGCGCGCACTGGCGACCGAAGGGATCCAGCGGGGCCACATGGAGCTGCACGCCCGCAATCTCGCCGTTAGCGCCGGGGCCCGTCCCGACGAGGTCGAGCGGGTCGTCGCCCGCTTGATCGCCGAACACGCGATCCGCTTCGACCGCGCGAAAGCCGTCGTCGAAGAGCTTCGGGCCGCCGGATGAAGGTCGGAGTCCTCGCGCTCCAGGGGGACGTTCCCGAGCACCTCCGGGCGCTCGAGGCTGTCCTTCCCGAGGAGTCCCTCGTCCCCGTCCTCCGGGCGCGCGACCTGGCCGGCCTGGACGCGCTCTTCCTGCCCGGCGGAGAATCGACGACGATCGCCCGGTTGCTCGCCGAGTCGGGCGTGTGGACCGAGCTCGCCCATCGCCTTGCCACCGGGTTCCCGGTGCTCGGTACGTGTGCGGGTCTGATCATCCTCGCGCGCGAGCTCGCTCCCAGCGTCGCCGGACGGGACCCTCCGACGTTCGGAGTCCTGGACGTCCGAGTCCGGCGGAACGACTACGGGACTCAGCGGGAGTCGTTCGAGTCCCCGGTCCGTTTCGAAGGACTGAGCGGGCGACCCTTCCCCGGTGTGTTCATCCGATCCCCCCGGATTCTCTCCGTGGGCCCGGGCGTCCAGCCGATCGCGTGGTTGGGCGACGAGGTCGTGGGGGTCCGCGCGGGGCCGGTGTGGGGCCTCGCCTTCCACCCCGAGCTCGCCGGGGACACGCGCGTCCACCAGGCGTTCCTTCGCGCGACGGTGAAGCGCCGCTAGCGCCACCCGAACGTGATCAGCATCACGAGGACGACCAGCAGCGCGCCGCCGACGATCGGCAGCGACGAGCTTGATGCGCAGGGAGACGTCTTTCCAGCTCCCGAAGAAGACCGGAACCGGTCCCACGAGCAAGAGTCCTCCCACCTCCTCGGAGGGAGTCTCCCCGCGATCGCGCGGGTCCAGCAATGCGGACGCCTCCCGGGGGGCCTCCCACGGGAGGAAAGCCAACGGCAGCGTCAGGAAGCCGACGAGGAGGAGGACCACGCCGAGGAGGAACTCGGCCGATGTCCCGGAGATGACCGGGATGATCGCGATCAACGCGACCGACGCCGCCCCCCGAGCGATCGCATCTACGACGAAGGCCACGCCGGCCCCGAGGAGCACGACCGGGACCCAGCCGCTCCGCCGCATCCGGTGTGCGAGGGTCCTCCCGGGACAAGAGCGTGCCGACGGTCAGTGGTAGGTGTCGAACCGGTACGGCTCGAGCGGCAGTTCCCCGAGGGCCATCAGGAACTCGGGCGGGGTGAGCACCGGCTTCGGGTAGTTCTCGCTGTCGTCGAGCGCGATCCGGGGGCACGCGGTGTTCACGTAGGCGTCGATCGCCCGTCCCTCGAGGTCGCGGGGGTCCAGCCGGTCGAAGAGCAGGATCTCCGCCTCGCGTCCCCGCGCGCGGGCTCGCTCCTGCAGGGCCAGCGCGGTCGGGGACCGGTTCTGCCCGCCGAACGTGGAGACCAGGATCCCCCATCGACGGGCGTCCCGGGCGAGGGCGAGCGTGAGGAGCCGACGACGGATCAGGGCGGCCCGGTCGATCGGCGGTTCGATCGTGCTCTGCAACGGGTCGAGCGACCACACCGGTCGGTCGACGGCGAAGGCGAGACCGATCGGGTGGAACCTACCGGTGCCGAGGAAGAGGAACGCCTCCACGGCCGCCTGCACGGCCTCGGCCCCCGTGTAGTTGCAGCCGAGCGCCTGGGCGGCGTAGGCGAGCCGCCGGTCGCCCTGTCCGATGCGCACCTCGAATCCGCGGCGACCGAGGGCGCCCGACAGTGCAGGCACGAGGTCGAGGTGCTGGACCGAAGCGACGAGTCCGAGCCGGCGGGGAACGCCGGCCGCCACAACCATTTCGGCGAGCCGTTCGGGATCCCCTCCGGGCTCGCGCATTTCCACGAAGTACGTGGGACGGGGGAGCGGCACGTTCGGAATCGGGGCGTGGCCCAGGACCACGGCAACGTCCGCCCGCGGCGCCCCATCCTTGGACGGGAAATCGCACGCTCCAAAGCAGGCGCGCGTGGCGAGGACGACCGGAGCCCCCGTGGCGGTCCGGACTCGGTCGACGAGCTCGGTGGCGTTGCGGACCAGGCCGGCGGGGACCTGCAGCACGATCCGGTCCGGCCGCGCCTTCCGGAGCGCCTCGAAGAGGTCCTCGTCCACCCGGGGGAAGACCCAGGTGTCAGGTGAGGGGTGCGTCGGGTCCACCATCGGGCCAACGCGAGAGGGACCCACGGCTAAGCATTTCGGCCGGCGGTGCCGACCCGGTCGAGGAGGCGCGCCGCGGCCTCCCGGTTGTCGGGGTAGTGCAGGCGACGCACGGCCTCGTCGAAGGTCACCCACTCGTAGGCGTCGTGCTCGGAGCTAAGCTGAGGTTCGAACCCTGCGGCGACCTCCACCCCGTACGCGTGCAGCCGCCAGACCTCGCCGTTGTCGGCGCGGAACGACACTTGCCACTCGAGCGAGACGAGTCGGACGGGCACCTCGATCCCCGTCTCCTCGCGGAGTTCGCGCCGCAGGGCGGCTTCGAGCGTCACGTCGCCAGGGTCCACCTTCCCGCTGACGGGCACCCAGATCGATCCTCGAGCGGGGGGCCGCCGAAAGAGGAGCAGGCGAAGGGGGGAGGACGAGTAGAGGTAGCCCTCCACGCACTCTCGAGCGATCGGTTCCCCCGGGCGAGGCGGCCCGGATACGGGCGGTTCGGAACCCATGGGTCGGCGGAGGTTCTACCGGCGGCGGGTCATGAGCTTCATGATCGCCTCGGCCGGGGCTCCGTCGGATTGGAGGAGGGCCTCGATCGCCTCGGAGCGAGAGACCTGGGCCTGGTCCATAACGAGCTGGACGTCCTCGTCCGGAGGACCGGACGGCGCGGCCGATGCGGGGGCGGGTGTCCCCGCCGGGGCGGGAGCGGTCGGGCCGGCGCTGCGCGGGCGGATCTCCGGCGTGCCGACCACCTGGTACGTGCGAACCCCCTGGACCGTGAGGGCGGTGACCTCGGGCGCGGTGAAGACGTGGTCCTTCGTCTTCGTGCGGACGATGACCTGTTCGACGTCCGGGATCTCCTCCGTCGTCATGCCGAGGCGGCGCATCATCATCTGCATCTGGCGTTGATTGCGCGGGCCGCCCGGGATCATGGCGCCTCCGGTCTACTCATCCTCGGCAGTGGCCGTCCGGATCTTTCGCTCCAGCTCGGGGTCGACGATGTCGTTGCCTTCCTCCGAGTCGGCGTCGGACCGGTGACGCCCCTTCGAGCGCCGCGTCTCCTGGCTCCGCTGGACCTGGGACGTCAGTTCGTCCATGAGGCCGGAGATCCCGGCCATGAGGTTCCAGCCCGTGTGGGACGCGTAGAAAATTCCGGCGTCCGTGTGCAGACGAGCCTCGACGGTGAGGTCGGACGTTCGGTGGGTGGAATGCGGGCTCAGGTGCAGGCTGAGCAGGATCGGCCGCACGTGATGCCCGATCCGCTTCAGCGAGCCCGCGACCAAGTGATCGATGTCGGCGAGGAGCCCCGGGTCGCTCGAGCCGCGAAGTCCGGTCACCTCGACATAGACGTCCTCGACCCCTCCGCGCCCATGGATCGGCGGGGTGATCCCGACGACGAGGGTGAGGAGGTCGGTCTGCGCCACGATGCGGGTCGGCCGGCCGTTCTCGACCACGAAAACGCTCGAGATCTTCTCCCGGGACATGAGACGCGCCGCCTCGATCGCGTCCGTGCCGGACGGGACGGTGAAGGCCGGAGAACGCATGATCGAGCTGACCTCGACGTCCAGGGCGGACCCCTCGGTCTGGGTGTCGAGCTTGCCGCCGACCGTCGGCCGCCAGAGGATCCCTCCGAGGTCTTCGAGGCCCACGGCCCCGACGAGGTGGCCCTTCCGATCCACGACGGGAAGCGCATGCTCCTCGAGTAGGCGGATCTGGCCGAAGAGGTGACGGACCGTGTCGTTCTCGCGGACGAAGTAGGACGCCGACCGACCGATCTTCTCTACCGGGGCCCGGCCGAGGCCGGAAAGCGCCGGCAGGGCGCGGACGAGGTCAGTGCGGCTGATGACGCCCAGAAGTTCCCCGCGCCGGCCGACAACCGGAGCGGCGCGGAGGCCGGTCGCGAGGAGCTCGGCGGCGACCTCCGGCAGCGTCGAGGCGGGGGTGACGAGGGGCGGGACGACGAGGAGGTGCCCGACCTTGGTCGATACCGATCGGCTCGAGCGACGTGCGATCGTCTCGAACGTGATCATTCCGAGGAGGCGTCGACCCTGGAGGATCGGGATCTCGTGGATGTGGCGGCTCCGCATTAGGCCGAGCGCGCGAGAGATCGGTGCGTCGTGGGGAAGGGTCACCGGGCGAGCGGTCATCAGCTCCCCGGCGAGCGGCCATGCTACGGGCATGTCCGGACCATCCGACGCCGAGGCTTTAGCCGCTTTGGGTCCGAGGCAGTCGGATCACGGCAGGGGCCGGGCCATCTGGTACCCGTTCTCGCCGTCCGAGTAGTACCCCTTCAGCAGGTCGACGACGGAGAACTGGTAGCGGGCGTAGAACCGGATCGCAGTCGCGTTCGAGACCCGGACCTCGAGCGTGACCCTCCGGAAGCCGCGCGCGCGGCACCGGTCGAGGAACGTCGACATCAGGAGGTTCCCGATACCGGCTTCCCGATGGTTCCGGTCCACCGCGAACATCAGGACGCGGGCCTCGCGTTCGACCTGCGAGACCCCGAGGAGAAAGCCGACCGGGACCTCGTCGGGGTCGGCCGCGATCAGGAACCCGTCCGGCCACTCCGCGCTGAGCGACGGGTACAGACCCGGCTCGTAATGTTCGTGCAGCGCGTCGGCGACGATCGCCGCCACGAACGGAACGTCGCTCGGACGGAACCCGCGCAGGGTGACCGCCGGTCGGTCCTCCGGTATGGGGACCGAGCGGGGGGTCGGCGCCGTGTCAGCGATACATCTCACCCGGCCCCTCGGGCTCGGCCGTTCGCATGGCCGACATCGAGTCTCGGGTCTGCCGCAGTGTCCGTCGGACCCCCTCCTCGATTTCGCGCGCCTTCTCTCGCAGCGGCTTGGTGTCGAGCGCCAGAAGAGGGACGAGCGGGTTCAGAGTCTCTATCACCTTCGCGGCGGCGCGGGCGTCCGGGTAGTCTTTGTGCGCCTGCGCGACGAAGCACAGCACCGGGAGGGTTCGGCTGATCGCCCCCAGCAGGAGGCCCCCGGCGAGGCCAGTGACGACCCCGTTGGCCGCGGCAAACTGGTACTTCTCGAGCAGCGGGGCCGCGGCGCGATTGGACATCGCGACGACGCGGGCGTCCCCGCCCACCTCCGTTTCGATCGGCTGACCCTCGATCGCGACGACGAACTGGACGCCCTTGCGCTCGGCCCAATCGAGGAGGACGCGTCCCAGCTCGTTGAGCATCCCCGGCGAGGGCTGGATGTCCGCGATGAGGACGACCAGCTGGTCGCACGAGCGGTCGACCCCGCACACGAGCTTGCTCGCGTAGAATCGGACCGGGGCGCTGACCACGCCCTCCTCCATCACGACCGTGGGGGGGAACTCCTCGCTGATCATGTAGGCGATCGGGCTCATGTCGAGCGCGTGGACGAGGTACGAAGCGGCGACCGACCCGACCAGCCCGTGGGTCGGGAACCCGACCACCAGCATCGCTCCTTTGAGCGGTTCGTCCCGGGTATCGACGATGCGGATTCCCGCGTTCTCCATTTGCACAGAGACCTTCTTCGGCCGAGCGACTACCGTGCAGCGACTTATTGGGATTTGGTTCGGGTGTGGCGCCCTCCCCGGTCGCGCCCCGGGGGAGCTCGGACCCACTCCGCGGGCGTCGAACGGCCGTCTCGATTTCGTGCGAGAATCGAACAGGGCTACTGACGTGAACCGCGCTAGACTCTCACATAGGGGCTGAGCTAACCCTTAAAGAGGGGGAGTGGGCATTTAGCGCCCGAACGGTGCACATGAAAGTACCTCGTAACTGGGATCGATGGATACTCCGGCTGGCCCCTGGCCCTGCACCTGATCGCCCGCGGCCACGACGTCGTCGGGATCGACAATTTCGTCACACGGAAGCGCGTGAAGGAGGTCGGCAGCTGGTCCGCGACCCCCATCCCGTCGTTCCCCCGCCGTCAGGCGGCGGTGAAGGAGATCTTCGGGAAGGACCTCGGGTTCTACCGCGGCGACCTGCAGAATTACGAGTTCGTCCGTCACACTCTCGAGAAGGAGCGGCCGGACGCGATCGTCCACCTGGCCGAGCAGCGCAGCGCTCCCTACTCGATGATCGATGTCCACCACGCCGTCGCGACGCAGACGGAGAACCTCACCGGTACACTGCACATCCTCTACGCCATGAAGGAAGTCTGCCCCGACGCCCACCTGGTCAAGATGGGCACGATGGGCGAGTACGGGACCCCGAACACCGACATTCCCGAAGGGTTCTTCGACGTCGAGTTCCACGGGCGCAAGGACACGATGCCGTTCCCGCGCCAGGGCGGCTCCTGGTACCACTGGAGCAAGGTGTTCGACTCGGGGGACGTCATGTTCGCCTCCAAGATCTTCAACTTGCGCGCGACCGACGTGATGCAGGGAGTCATCTACGGCGTGCGGACCCCCGAGATCACCGACGACCGGCTCCTCACCCGATTCGACTTCGACGAGACGTGGGGGACGGCGCTCAACCGGTTCATTGCGCAGGCGGTCCTCGGCGCCCCGATCACCCCCTACGGCAAGGGCGAGCAGAAGCGGGGGTTCCTCGCGCTGGAGGACTCCATGCAGTCCCTCCGATTGGCCCTGGAGCACCCGGCGGCCCCGGCCAGTACCGCGTGTTCAACCAGTTCGACGCATCCTACTCCATCAACGAGCTCGCGGACCGGGTGGCGCGGATCGCCACGGAATTCGACCTCAAGCCGGTGATCGAGCACCCGGCCGACCCACGGGTCGAGGCCGAGCAGCACTTCTACAACCCCCTCCACGAGCACCTGCTCGCCCTCGGGTACAAGCGGAGCCGGGAGCTCGACGAGGTCGTGCGGGAGATCTTCATCGACATGATCCGGTACCGTCGCCGTCTCGAGGCCCGTCGCCACGTCGTCGTTCCGACGGTCCAGTGGCGGGTACCGGACAGCCGCCCGCTCCTACAGGCTCGCGCCGGGCCCGAGCGGCCGGTGCCGACCCATCCCCCGGGGTCCCCCTCGATCGGTAGCCCCGCCTGACCGGAGATCGCATGCAGGCGGTCATCACCCTCGCGGGCGAGGGCACCCGCATGCTCCCCTGGAGCCGGGGCCTCCGCAAGGAGTTCCTCCCGCTCTACGACCACGGAGAGAACGGCTCGCTGGTGCTGAAACCGGTCGCGCACCTCGTCGTCGAGTCCCTGGTCGGGGCCGACGCCGACCTCGTCACGATCGTCGTCCAGCCGCGCGACGCCGGCGCGGTCCAGGCCTACTTCACGGTCGACCATGAGTTCCTGCGCCGCCACCAGCGCCACCAGGACCGGCTCGTGGAAACACGTCGGTTCTACCGGACGCTCGACCACCTCCGGTTCGTCTACACGCTCCAGCCGCGACCGGCCGGCTTCGGCGACGCGGTCCTTCGGACGCAGCCCGTGATCGCCAAGAACCCCTTCCTGCTCCACGCCGGCGACGGGATCGTGGTCGAGGCGCATCGGGGCGCCGCCCTCCGGGCGATGGCCGAGCTGCGCGAACGGGAGAACCTGGACGCAGTCGTGCTCGCCCGCACGGTCGCCGACCCGCGGCGCTACGGGGTGTTCGAGGGCCGCCTCGGGAAGAAGGTCGGTCCGTACCCTCGCATCGACGTGAGCCGGATGGTCGAAAAGCCCGAACACCCGCGGACGCGCTGGGCCGCGGCCGCGGTCTACGCCTTCGGCCCCCGTCTCTTCCCGGCGCTCGAGGCGGTCCGCAAGGAACACCGCAGCCACGAGCTCGAGCTCACGGACGGCATCCAGCGGATGATCTCCGAGGGGGGTCGCGTCGCGGCGCTCCTGTTGGGTCCCCGGACCGGCTCGTGGCGGTCGGTCGGGTCGCCCGAGGGGTACGGCCGCGCGCTCGAGGCCACCCGAAAGGTCGCCGAGCACGCCGCCCGGTCGCGTCGGAACGATTAAGTCAGTTCCGGCGTTCCCGGCGCGTTGTCCGCTCTAGTTCTACCGTCAGAGATGAGGTCCGGGTCCCGATGAAACGCCAGATGGTCGACATGCTGGCGGAGCTGATCAAGATCCCGAGCGACCCGCTCTCGGACAAGCAGGAAGTGCTGGACTACGTCCAGTCGTTCACGGACCAGATCCATATGCGGAACACCCTGTTCGGGGACGCGCAGGCGCCGAGCCTCCTCGCGGAGTACGGCCAGGGGGGCGTCGTCCTCTCCGGCCATCTCGACACGCCTCCCATCGGGGACTACTGGAGCTTCTCCCAGAGCCAGCTCGCGTCGGGCCGGATGTACGGCCGCGGCGCCGTCTCGCGGACACGCCATGGGCTAGGATGCCATCATGCGTCAGCAGTTCTGGTTTTGGTTTGGCTACCGGCCCGGGTTCGGGACGGTCGCCCGCCAGACCTTGCACTGACGGAAGCGATTGAACCAGAACCCCGGGCCGGGCGGCCCGGGGTTTTCTTTATGACTGGAGGCGGACGAGATGGTCGTAGTGATGGCGGCGGAGGCCGGAGAAACCGAAGTCGACGGCGTCGTCCACCGGGTACGGGCGGCGGGCGGCGACGCCTTCGTGAGCCGCGGCAGGTCGCGGACGATCGTCGGCCTGGTCGGTGACGTGGACCACCTGGACGCACTGAACTTGCGGGGCATGCCGGGGGTCGGCGACGTGGTGCGGATCTCCTCGCCGTACAAGCTGGTGAGCCTGTAGCACCACCGGGAACGTTCGGTCATCCGGGTGGCGGGCGTGCCGATCGGGCCGGACACGCTGACGGTGATCGCCGTGCCGCGTGCCGTCGAGACGGCCGAGCAGACGCTGGCGTCCGCGCTGATGGCCAGGGCGGCCGGCGTCGCTGCTGCGCGGCGGCGCGTACAAGCCGCGCAGCTCGCCCTACGCGTTCCAGGGGCTGGGGCGAGACCGGGCTGAAGATCCTGGCCGAGGTGCGCCAGGCGACCGGCCTGCCGGTGGTGACCGAGGTGGTCGATCCGGCCGACGTGGACCTGGTCGCCAGCTACGCGGACATGCTGCAGGTCGGCACGCGCAACATGCAGAACTTCCCGCTGCCTGCAGCGGTCGGCGGCGTGGGCAAGCCGGTCATGCTCAAACGCGGCATGAACGCCACCAACAAGACGCCGGCATCAAGCAGCATGAGCACAC
>CAWJFK010000008.1:0-10552 GCA_963842165.1 uncultured Thermoplasmata archaeon
AGCACCACGTAGCCGATGTCTACGCGCGACTCGCGCAACGGCTTGCCTTGGTTGAGGGTCTCGAGGCGCGCGAACGAGTCGGCGTTCGCCTCGAGGAGGGCCGCGAGCTTCCAGAGGGCCTTCGCCCGGCGGGCCCCATCGTCCGCCGCCCAGTTCGATTCCCGGAACGCCCGCTCGGCGACCTCCATCGCGGCCTGCGCATCGTCCCGCGACCCGACCGCCGCGCGGGCGAGCGGCTCGTTGGTCGCCGGGTCGAGGAGCGTACGCCGCTCCCCCGTTGACCCCGGCTGCTCCTTTCCGCCGATGAAGAGGTCGAACGAGGCTTCGAGCGTGGTCGCCATGCGGCCGTTCGAGCCCGGTCGGCCTCTTATCGGTTCGGGCCCGAAGGGTCGACCAGCGGGTACGACCGGCCCTTCCAGGTCACCGGACGTCGCTGCTGGCCCCGCACGAGCGAGACGGCGACCAGGCGCAGGTAGTAGACCACCGCGAGCGGGAACAGGAGCCCGTACGACGCGCCTCCTCCGACCGAATGAGCGAACGCGACATGCTTTCCGAACAGCGCGACCCAGAGGACCGCCCCCACGAGGGTCAGCAGGAGACTGCCCGTCCAGAGCCCGAACGGCAGGACGGCGAGCGGGAGGAGAAAGAACCCGACCAGCCCCGCGAGGAACCCGACCTGACGCGCGGCCGAGAACTCCAGCCCGTGGATGTTCTTGAGCAAACCCTCGAACATCTCCTGCCGGTTCTGATACATCCGGGTCGTGGCGAGCTCGGGAGCGCTCGCGATCCGCAGCGTGAGGCCCTCGGCACGAGCCCGACGCGCGATCGCCACGTCTTCGAGCACGTACGATCGGACGGCGGCATGGCCTCCGAGTCGCTCGTACGCGGATCGGCGGATGAGCAGGAACTGTCCGTTCACCATCGCGGCCGACGAGCCCGGCTCGATTCACGCGGGGGGCGCGGAAGTACGTGAGGATCATCTGGATCGTGAACGGGAGGATGAGCCGTTCCCAGAACCCACGCATCTCGACGCGAGGCGCGATCGTGGCGAGGTCCGCCTGCTCGGACTCGGCCCATCCGACGACCGTCCGCACAGCGGTCGGCTGAGTTCGCACGTCCGCGTCGAGGAACAGCAGCCACTCCGCGGTCGCCCCGACAGCCCCGTTCCAGCACGCCCAGTTCTTCCCGACCCAACCGTCCGGGCAGGGGCGGCTCGTCGAGTCGCCGGACCGCGGGGCTCGCGCGTCGATCACCGCCCGCGTTCCGTCGGTCGAGCCCCCGTCCACCACCAGGATCTCGAGGTTGGGCTCGTCCTGGGCCAGGAGGGAGTCGAGGGTACCGGGAAGGTCCTCGACCTCGTTCCGCGCTGCGATGACGACGCTGACCCGGCCCGCCGGAAGGGGTTGGGCCGCCGCCGGATCGAGGCGGGGCATACCGAAAGCGAAGACGATCGCGAGTCCCTGGTAGAGGAGCGTCACCCCCGATGCCAATAGGATGGCGACCACGAGCCACGTCGGGAGCACGTCCGCGTGTACGCACCACCTCATAAAGCCCGGTCCGCTCGCGGCGTCAGGACACTCCGCCGATGCCGACCGTCGTGCACCCGCGGATCCGGCCCGGTACGATCGAGGACCGCGAGTACCAGGCGACGATCGCCGAGGTGGCGTTCCGTCAGAACACCCTCGTCGTACCTCCCGACGGGCCTCGGGAAGACGACCATCGCGCTCCGGGTCATCGCCGACACCCTCCTCCAGAATCCCACCCGGTCCGTCCTCGTCCTCGCCCCGACCCGACCGCTCGTCCTCCAGCACGCCGCGAGCGTGTCGAAGACCCTCTTCGCGCCCGACCCGATCGTCCTCACCGGCGCGATTCCGCCCGAACGCCGTGCCGAGCTCCTGCACCCGCCCCAGGTCGTGGTGGCCACGCCGCAGGTGATCGGCAACGACCTCGCGAGCGGGACGTTCCCCCTCGACCGGTTCTCCCTCATCGTGTTCGACGAGGCCCACCGGGGGGTCGGGATCTACCCCTACGTCCAGATCGCGCGGGCGAACCGAGAGGGACCCCAGGCCCGCGTCCTCGCGATGACGGCCTCCCCCGGCGGCAGCGAAGCCCGGATCCGGGAGGTCTGGACGAACCTCGGCATCGAGCGGTTCGAGTATCGAACCGAGCGCTCCCCCGACGTCGCGCCCTACCTGCACGGCATCGGCGTGGAGACCGTCGTCCTGCCGCTCCCGCCCGAGGTCCAACGCCTGGCGATCGAGCTGCGCGCCGTCGTCCAGCGCCAGATTGACATCCTGCGCAAGCTGGACTGGCTGCCCGGCCCCGGCGAGGCGAACCGCCGCTCCCTGCTCGAGGCCGGCTCGCGGCTGCACCGCCAGATCGAGGCTGACCGGGCCCGGGGCAGCCCGGGGTCCGCGGCCCTGTGGCAGGCGGTGACCGCCCAAGCGGCCGCGATGAAGGGGATGCACGCGCTCGAGCTCGCCGAGAGCCAAGGGGTCGACGCGCTCCGGGAATTCCTCGAACGACAGACGCCGAAGGCGGGCCAGCGAATGAGCCCGGCCACGCGCATCTTCCTGAGCGAGGTCGAGGTCGTCCGCCGCCTCCTGGAGGGGCCCCACTTCGAGCACCCGAAGGTCGCCAAGGCCGTGGAGATCGTCGCGGAGGAACTTCGCACACGACCTCAGGCGCGCGTGATCGTCTTCTCCCAGTACCGCGACACGGTGGACCGCCTCGTCGGGGCGCTCGAAGCGCTCCACGACCCGGCCATCCGTCCGGCCCGCTTCGTCGGCCAGGCCTCCCACGGGGACGACGTGGGCCTCTCCCAGAAGGAGCAGGGCGGGGTCCTCGACCGCTTCCGCGCTGGCGCGGTCAACTGCCTCATCGCGACCTCGGTGGCCGAAGAGGGGCTCGACATCCCCGCGACCGACCTCGTCGTCTTCTACGAGCCGATCCCGGACGTGATCCGGACGATCCAGCGTCGGGGCCGCACGGGCCGGGCGCGGGCCGGGCGGGCGATCGTCCTCGTCGCCCAGGGAACGCGCGACGAGGGGATGCACCGCGGGGCGTTCGGGCGGGAGAAGCGAATGCACGAAATGCTCGAACGCGTCCAGGCGTCGGTCGCGCACGGCGCGAGCCTCCCTCCGCCGGAGCGACGCCTCTTCCAGACTCGGTTGCCCGAGGCCTAGTAGCTCACCGGCCGGTGCTGACCGAACCCGCCCGCCCGCGACGCCTGGGGAGCGACCGGCCCTTCCTCGATCGTGAGCGGGTGGTCCTCCACGAGACGTAACTGGCCGATCCGGTCCCCCACCTCGATACGGTACGTTCCCTCGAAGAGGTAGGTCAGCGGGACCCGCACCTCCCCCGAATAGTCGGAATCGATCGTGCCGGGGGCGTTGACCATGTGGACGCCCTTCGTGCTGAGACCGCTCCGCGGCCGGACCTCGAGGAAGGTGCCGGGCGGGCATCTCATTCGGAGACCGGTGCGGACGAGCGTGACCTTACCCCGCTGGAGCTCCACCGACTCCGCGGCGGGCAGGTCGAACCCAGCCGAGCCCTCGGTCGCCCGCGCCGGGAGAGGGACGCGCGGCGCGTCGGGTAGCCGTTCCACGATGACCGTGCGGGGCTCTCGGCTCACGGCGCGGGGAGGCGGTCGACGGCTTTACGCTTCCCGGGCCGCCGGACTGGCCGTGGCCCCGCCTTCCTGCATCGACCCCTCGTCCGAGAGCCATTGAACGACCAGCCGGCCTTCCGCCCGCCGTAGGATCTTACCGAGGGCCGGAGCGCTGCGACCCGTCTGCTGGGCGAGGCGCGAGAGCGTGATCCGTCGGGGAACCGCGTAGTACCCGAGCACCCAGGCCCGCGCCAGCATCTCGGCCTGCAGCGGAGTGAGCAGCGGCGTTCCCGCGTCGGTCGGGTACGGCCGACCCGACGCGCGGAGCACCTTGTACGGGAACTCCTCCTTGTCCAGACGCCGCAGCACCCGCCGCAGGGCGCGTTCCTCGCCCCGGAACGACGCCACGACCTTCTCGGACGTGATTCGGAACGGCGCGGTCGGGGAGATCTCGCCGCCGGCGAGCGAGAGCAGACGTCGCAGCTGCTCGGGGTTGCGCTGGCGGACGAGAACGATGTAGTCCCGGGTCCGGGGCCGGCGCTCGACGAGCTCGAAGCTCTCGAAGCCGTAGACCGACCGGATCCTTCGGGATTCCCGTTCGAGCTCTCCCGCGGACCGGAGCGCCCCCTTCCTCCGAACGCGGAGCAGCTGGAGCCGCCAACCTTGCTCCAGACGAAGGGTCTCGAGGAGCTCGACCTCCTCGTATTTTGCGAACAGACCCTCCGGGATCAGCCCGAGGAGCTCGAGGTCCTCCGTCCGGAATTCGAGGGTGACCGACTGCATCGAACGCGGAGGAGTCGGGGTTTCGATATGAACCTTGGGCCGCGCCCTCCCGGGTTTAATAACTGGGAAGGCTCGGCGGCGTTCGTGGCGTTCCGTTCGCTCGGCGAGTTCCTGGACGCCCTCGACGCGCGGGGCGACCTCGCCCGGGTGAAGACCCCGGTCTCCCGCGACCTTGAGATCACCGAGGTCACCCAGCGGACCCTTCGTGCGGACGGCCCCGCGCTCCTGTTCGAGAACGTCCCGGGCGCGACGATGCCCGTCGTCACCAACCTCCTCGGCTCCCCGCGACGCATCGCGTTCGCTCTCGGAGCGAGCGACGTGGGCGAGGTCGCCGACCGGATCGAGAAGCTGGTCCGCCTCCGGCCGCCCGCGGGCCTGGTGGGGGCGATGCGGGACCTCGGGGGAACGATCGATCTGCTGCAGACCGTGCGGTCGCTCGCGCCGAAACGGGTGCGCTCCGGCCCGTGCCAGGAGGTGGAGGAGCCGCGGGTCAACCTCGACGCGCTCCCGATCCTCAAGTGCTGGCCGCACGACGGGGCCGGACCGTCACTTTCCCCATCGTCATCACGAAGGACCCGGACACGGGCGAGCAGCACACGGGGATCTACCGCCTCCAGCAGGTACGGCCCCGATACGCTCGGGATGCACGTTCAGGTCCACCGCGTGGGCGCGAACATCTACCGCAAGTGGGCCGCGCGGGGCGAGAAGATGCCGGTCGCCGCGGTGCTGGGCGTCGACCCCGCCACGCTGTTCTCTGGCCTCGCCCCCGTACCCGAGGGGATCTCGAACTTCGTGTTCGCGGGCTTCCTCCGGTCCGACCCGGTCGAGCTCGTTCCCGCCCGCTCGGTCGAGCTCGAGGTCCCGGCCCAGGCGGAGATCGTTCTCGAAGGCTACGTTGACCCCACCGAGCGGAAGCTCGAGGGGCCGTTCGGCGACCACACCGGGTACTACTCGGCACCCGAGCCGTTCCCCGTCTTCCACGTGACGCGGGTCACGCGGCGGGAGCGCCCCGTCTACCTCGCGACCGTCACGGGGAAGCCGCCCACGGAGGACGCGGTCCTCGGGAAGGCGGTCGAGCGGGTCTTCCTGCCCGTCATCCGGCTCGTCCTCCCCGAGATCGTCGACATGAACCTCCCGATGGAGGGGCTGTTCATCAACGTCGGGATCGTCTCGGTGAAGAAGCAGTACCCCGACCACCCGCGCAAGGTGATGCACGCCCTCTGGGGGCTCGGCCAGATCATGTTCGTCCGCTACCTCATCGTCGTCGACGACGACGTGGACGTGCACGACCTCCACGAGGTGCTGTACCGGGTGGGCCTGCAGGCCGACCCGGAGCGCGACCTCGAGCGGGCGCACGGGCCGGTCGACCAGCTCTCGATCTCGAACCCGGTCCCGACCCTCGGCGCCAAGGTGGGGATCGACGCCACCCGCAAGCGCCCGGAGGACGGGTTCCCACGCCCCTGGCCCGAGGAGATCCGTTCGGACCCGCAGGCGGTCGCCGCGGCCGAGCGGGCGATCCAGCAGGATCCGGTGCTGAGCCGCCTGCTGCGGCCGAAGCCGTGACGGCCGCCCCCGTCGCGCGCGGGCCGCTCTACGAGTTGGGCCGTTTCCTCGAGATCCAGAACATCGGGCTGAATCTGCCGTTCGCCCTCGCCTTCCTGTTCCTCGCCTCCGGAGGTCTTCCCTCTCCGTGGGTCGTCTTCCTCGTCGTCGTCGCGTTCATCTCGGCGCGCAACGCCGGCCACAGCTTCAACCGCTGGGCGGACCGACACCTCGACGCGGCGAACCCGCGGACCCGGGACCGGGCCCTGCCCTCGGGACGCCGCTCGCCGGCCTCCGCGCTCGCGATCGCAGCGCTCAGCGGCGGAGTACTCCTCCTGGCGGCGTACCTGCTGAACCCCCTCGCTTTCGTGCTGGCGCCGGTCGCGCTCGCGATCGTCTTCGGGTACAGTTACACGAAACGGTACACCGTCCTCACGACCCCCTTCCTCGGGTTCGTCGAGGCGGTGACGCCGGGTGCAATATTCATCGCCGTCCAGGGCCACCTCGCGTGGTTCGTCCTTCTCGCGGTCGGGGGCCTGCTCGCGTGGGGAACCGCATTCGAGACCGTCCACAGCCTGGGCGATCTCGACAGCGACCGGGCGCTCGGCCTCCGGTCGCTCCCCGCTCGGATCGGAGTGACGGCCTCCGTTCGGCTGGTCCCGGTGCTGCACGCGATCGCCCTCCTGCTCCTGGCCGCCTTCGGCTTCGCTCTCGAACTCCGGCTCCCCTACTTCATCGCCCTTGCCGCCATCTCCGCGCTCGCGGCCGCCACGGACATCGCCCTGGCCCGCGCCCCGAGCTCCGCTCGCGTCCCCTTCCAGCGCCACTTCCTGATGGCGGGCCTGTATCTTGCGGGGGTACTGCTCGCCCTCTTCGTGCCGTTGGGTCCTCACGCGCCCGGCCTCTGAGGCGGACGAGGCCGCCTCGGGGCATTCGGAGGAGGCTCGGTCTCCGACTCCCGATCCCTCCGCCGGGGGCGAGCTATAATCTCGCCTCGTCTCCGCTCCGCCGTAGCCATGCCGCAAGTGATGATCGGACTGTCCACGCGCGACTACCGGACGACGAACGAGGTCTGGCGGCTGGCCAAGCGCCATCTGAACCCGGCGGTGCGCCGGCGGATCGGTTGGCGCGGCCGCTCGAGCTTCCTGCGTCAGCTCATCCTCTACGGCTTCGAGAAGGCGAGCGAGAACCCCGGCGAGTTCCTCCGCGAGGTGCGGGACACCCACGACCCGCTCTTCGGCCGCCGCGGACGCTCCGAGGCGGGCGCGGACCATCGGGAGGCGATGATCCCGTCCTGGGAGGCGTTCTTCCCCGCCCCTCCGGCCTCCACTCGGGGACGGAAGCGCGCCCCCAAGACCTCGGGAACGGGATAGACCCGGACCACCGGTCCGGTCGCGAGGAGTCATGGGCCGGACCGTCGAGCGTCTCGAAGGACTCGCCCTCGTCGGAGGGGCGACGATCGGCGAGCTCCCGGTCCCCACCCCCGGCTTGCTCGACAGCCGTCCGGTCGGGACCGAGGGATCGGGCCTCTCGCTCCGCTCGATCGAAGCACCGCTGGGACAGCGCCACCTCGAGCTTTCCGATGGAGTGCGGCGGCTCGACCTGGAGTATTCGATCCCGGCCCCCGAGGTCGTCGGCCCGATCGGAGGGGCCACGCCCGTGGGCCCCCACGCCCTTCTCGTCCGTCCGCCTCTGCCGCGCGACCTCCCCGACGCGATCCGAACGGCCCGGCCGGACTTTCTCATCTGGGGGAACGCTCGGGCGCTTTGGTCCGAGGGCCTCCCGTTCATCGAGGGGATCCGTCAGATTCGCTCGGTGTTCGGGGCCGGCCCGGTGCTCTGGGCCCCACGGGTCGCCCTCCCTCACCGCATCCCGCTCTTCGCGTACCTCGGGATCGACCTCGTGGACTCGACCGCCGGGCTTCTCGCAGCGACCCACGGGGAATACGTCGACGAGACCTTCGCGTCCACCGACCCGACCGTCGCACGGACCGAAGGTCTCTGCACCTGTACCGCTTGCACGGCCCAGCCGGCCGGCCCGATCGAGACACACACGGCGGCGGTGTACCGACGGGCCATGGCCGAGTGCCGCACGGCGGCTCGGACCGGACGCCTGCGCCAGCTCGTGGAGTCGCGACTGCCGGCGGAACTGGCGCTCGCCGAAATGCTCCGATACGCCGACCGGGAGCTCGGCAGCCTGCTCGAGGAGCGCCTCGCCGTGACGGGCGGCGGCTCGCAGCCCTACGTGCTCCTCGAAGCGCACCGCCGGCCGGAGATGGTCCGGTTCCGGCAGCGACTGCTCACGCGCTACGTCCCGCCCCCCTCCAAGTCCGTGCTCCTGCTCGTCCCCTGCTCTCGCACGAAACCCTACCGGCTCTCGCGCTCGCACCGTCGGTTCTGACGGAGCGATCGACGGACTCTTTCCCCTCGAGCGGGTCCACGTCGTCTCCGTGAGTTCGCCGATTGGAATCGTGCCCCGGGAGCTGGAAGATGTCCCGCCGGCGCGCCACTACGACATTCCGGTCACGGGCGAGTGGGAGGAGCGCGAGCGGTCGGCCGTGGTCGAAGGAGTGCGTCACCTCCTCGCGGCCGGCCACTACCGCTCGGTCGTCGTCCACCTGGACCCGGGGGAGTACGCCTTCCTGAGGCCCACGATCCCGCCGGAGATCCCGGCGGCGTGGACGCTCGGAGACCATCGCACGACCTCGCACGAGGCCCTCGCCTCCCTGCGGGAAGCGGTGGGGTCCGCACTGGACTCCGAGAAACCGGTGCCCGGGGGGCCGCTCGCCGTGGTGCGGGAGGAACTGCACGAGGTCGCCGCGGTCCAGATGGGGAGGGCCGCGGCCGACCGACTGTTCGCGGCCCCGGTGCGCCTCGCCGGCCGTCCCTGGTTCCAGCGGCTCACCGACGGCCGGACCGACCTCGCGACTCTGCGGGAGGAGCGGGGGCTCTTCCACGTCACCGTCTCCGGCGCCCGCCGGCTCGTCCCGGACCCTCCGCTCTGGGTGTCGGTCGACCCCACCCTCCCGCTAACGGGCGACCTGTTTGTTCCGGGCGTCCGCGACGCCGACCTCGCGATCCGTCCCGGCGACTCCGTCGTCCTCGTCCGGGACGGAGCGCTCGCGGCCGTGGGCGAGGCGGTCCTACCGGGCCGCTTGATGCTCGAGCTCGGCCACGGCCTGGCGGTGCGCGTGCGCCACCGGGCCCACGGACCGACCGACACCTCCAAGACCGACGATCCACCTTCCCGAGCCCCAGGGCCGGTCGTCTAGCGGTGAGGACGCCGCGCTTACAACGCGGAGATCGACGGTTCGAATCCGTCCCGGCCCACGGTTCCCGAGAGACGAAACCGGCGCACGCCACCGGCCTCTAAGTAGAGGCATGCCGTTGGACCCGGCCCGGAAGGGTCGGGCGTCCACACTGGGCGCTCGGTCACGACGGGTGAAACGGATCCAGCACGGAGGATGTTGTGGTAGAAATCAATCGGGCGGCACGGGGCATGTGGGGACGGAGAATCGGGTGCGCGGGCCTGATTGCGTTCGCGTTGGGGCTCATGGTCGTCCTTCCCTCGGCGGTCGCGGCCACGCCGGTGCTCACCCTGAAGGCGCCGTACACCGGCACCAACTTTTCCCAAGAGCAAGGGAGCTTCGGGGGCTGCGGAGGCAACGCCTCCTGGGCCCGCACACCGTCATTCAACCTAACCACCGGGCACGCCTACGCGACCGCCCAGGCGAAGACTCCGGCCTGCAAACATTCGCCGGCCTTCACCGACGCTTTCGCCGAGGCCGCGTTCGAGAGCGCGACCTTCATCCTCACGACCGGTCATCACGTGATCAAGGTGAAATGGCTCGCATCGTACTCTATCCACCTCGTGGCCACGCCGTCGGGCGGAGGGACCGCCTTCGCGGACTCCGATTTCTCTGTGTACGCGTACGTCTACGATGCGACCAACTACTCGTACCACGACCAAACCTACTCCACGTCCTTCTACAATTCCACGACCAGCGGCAGTCTCGTCAAGACGTTCAACGGGGTTCATTTAATCAATTACGTCAACGGGACATTCGCCGCCGGTCATCTCTACGAAATCATCGTCTACTTCGAGGTCGACACTCAAACCGACGTCTCCGCCGGTACGTCCACGGCGAGCGCCTTGGCCAACGCTGGAACCTCCGGAAAGATGGCGAAGCTGGAATCGATCACAGCGACCTAGCTACCCTGAGAGTCCCGCCCGGCCCACCGACCGGACGCGACGGGATGCCGGGGCGCTCGCCGGCGGGATATAACGGCCCGCGCTGTGCCCACGGCATCGCTCGGCTCGCCGGCGATTTGGGAACGACCTACGGAGTGAAACAAACCATGGAGACCGGACGTCTGGGAACGAACTCTCGACTCGAAGGAGCGGCGCGAGGCGGGCGGTGGAAGGGTCTGAGCTGCGGGCTACTCGGGGTCGCGCTCCTGCTCGTTCTCGCACCGGCCGCGCAGGCCGCGGCCAACGGACCCGCCCATGTCACGTTGAAGGCGCCGTATGTCGGCGCCAGCAGCTACCTTTCGACCTCCGTGTCGGCGGGCGGTTCGGCGCGGGGAAGGTCACCCACGCGCCGTTCTTCGGCGCCAC
>CAWJFK010000009.1:0-20019 GCA_963842165.1 uncultured Thermoplasmata archaeon
TAGTAGACGTCCGCGAGGGGATCCGAGCCACCCTCGATCGGCTCGGGGACGCGCGCGCGGGCCGGGAGCTCCTCCGAGATCGCACCCCGCGGGGAACCGACGGGGGGGACGGCGGAGAGGCCGGTGGGGTCCGCCGGCGACGGGCCAGAACGGCCGCTACCAGGACGGCTCCGAGGACGAGCCCGAGCACCGCGCCGAGACTTCCGTAGGCCACGGGAGTGGACGTCAACTCGGAGGCGATCCCCGAGTTCGGCCGCGGGCTGGTCGTGGGAACACCGGTGACGGGGGCGCCGCCCCCCGGGCTTCCGACCGGCGTCCCGCCGGAGAGGGGCGGAAGGTTCGCAGTGCCCGGTGCGTATGGGACGGCGTACAGGCCGGCTCCCAGCTGGGCGTACGGACCCGTGAGCTGCCCGCTCGAAAGGTTCCCGTACCAACACTGTTGACCCAGCCAGACACCGTACGGCGCGCTGGGGCTGGCATTTCCCGTCGGTGGGGCCCCGGGGCTTGACCCGCCGGAGCTGTTGCTGATGATGATGGGAGGGGACACGGGCGGCACCGGGACTCCCGTGGCGTTGTTCTCCACCGGGACCACGAGCAGGAGGGAGAACACCACCTCCTGGAGACCGCTCCCGTTGGCGAGGAATCCGAGGGCAAACAGCCCGTGGCCACCCACGAGGATCGACTGGAATGGGGCCGACGCGCACAGCTGGACAAACATCTGGTTGACGAGGTTCGCCACGACCGTCGCATTGGCGAACTCGCTCGCGTGGACGGTGGCGTTCAGCGGCGGGGGAAGTCCGTGGGAAAGGAGTGCGTACTCGGCTTGGATCGTGGTCAGCGTGGTCGCGGGAGGGAGGAGCTGGGAGCAGTTGGTCGCCCCCGTCCATGGCTGCACGTATTCGCCCGGCGGGTTCGGGACCGGGGGAAGCATGGGGGGGGAGGAGATCGGGGCCCCCGGCGTACCCGCCGAGCTGGGGGAGGGGAACGCCGTGGGCAGGAACCAGGGGCTCGCTCCGGCGGCCGCCATGGGTGCCGCCACGAAGAGGACAACGGCGACCACAGAACCCAGAACGATCCCCAGCGACCGGCGACCCCGGCTCGAGAACACTACACGCGTCATACGTCTCTCCCAGCGGGCAGCGGTTAGATGAACCGGCGCCCCATCCATCGGCCCGGGATGGGGCGTGCGCCCTATCTGTGGCGTCCCTTGGGTGAGTACGATGCGTTCGCTGACCCCGGCCGAGGCTCGCGTCATCCAAGCGCTCCTCGGGGTCGTGGCGGGGGACGAGGTCGACCGACACCGCCAGTCCGGAGTGCCTCGGACCACCTTCCAGACGATCCGGCGCCGTGCGTTCGTCGCCGGGTGGCTTCGTGAGAGGTACATCCCCGCCCCGGCGGCGGTCGGAGCCCGCCGCGTCCGCTTCTGGCTCGCCCAACCGTCCGCCGAGCGCCGCGCCGAGGTGATCCGACGATGCCGGGAAGCGCCCGGATGTGTCGTGTTGTGGGCCTCCCCAGACACCGTGCTGAGCGTCTCGTTCGAAATGGGATCCGGCGAAGCCGAACGGGGTGAGGCGGACCCCTCGCCAGGGTCGGTGCCGGAGGAGTGGCTGCGCCGGAGCTGGCCGCTGCGCGTCGTCCCCGACCCGGCGGAGCTGCCGATCTACTTCGACCACGAAGGTGCGTGGGCACGTCGGATCGGGGCGAGCTCCACGATCTCCTATCCCCAGTCCCTCCCCACCGGCACCTCGGGAGCCGCCGTTCCGTCCCGCGCGGCACTGGGCGCGCTGCTCGCCCGCCCGTTCGAGACCGAGATGGAGGAGGGCCTCACGCTCCGCTTCAGCGCCGCCCACCTTCCCCGGCGGCAGAGGCACCTCCTGGAGGAGGGATGGGCCACGCGCCGGGTCCTGCCGGACCTGGCGGAGATCCCTTCGTACCGCGGGGGTCGCGATGAACGGGTGGTTTTCGTCACCGGCCGACTTCGCGAGGGGAGGTCCCTGGCGACGCTTCGAGAGAGGTTGTACCGGGAATGTCAGGTCGCCCCGTTCCTCGCCGCCCAAGACCGTGGGCGGGTCCTACTGGCGACACTCTCCCCGTCACCCCCGGGCGCGCTGCCCCGCGGCGGGTCGGTCCTGGATCTGTTCCAGGTGTGCCTACGCGAGATCGAAGTGATCCGGGAGCCGATCGATACGATGTTCGCCGTCCTGGACCATCGGTACCGATCGCCTCGTCGAGGACACCCCGGAACCGCGACGCGTGACCCCGAACCGGTCGAGGTCTCACCCTACCTCTTCCCACGGGAGCGTCGCGGTCGCGGTGCCGCTCGAGCGGGGTTCGGTGAGCGCAGCGATGGAGGTCCCGCCCTCTCCCAGAACGTGTCGAAGTAGATCGACTGCCCCCGGAGGAAATCCGGATTGTTCGTCCAGACGGCGATCTCGTCGCCCCCGGCGCTGCCCGACCCGGGGACGGGGAAGATCAGGACCTCTCGCTGGTCCACGATCGTGACCCTTGCGGGTTGCGGGTACATCTGACGGATCTCGACGCGGGGGTGTCGGTTCCGCGTCGTTACGAAACGACGCAGGAGCGGTCGGGCGCGTGGGTCCGATTCGACGAGGAGACGGAAGCGTCCCTCGGCGCGGAGGAAGCGGCCGATCTCCTCGGTGATGCCGTGGTCGACGGAGCTCTTTAGGCCCCGGGTCGTGATCGATGACGTCGAGGGTCGATCGGGCTCGTCGCAGCATTTCCCGCAAATGGGGGTAGATGCTCTTGTGACTGGTGAGGAGGAGAAAGCTCGGGGCCTCTTGGTCGGGTTCGCCACCGAGGCGCAACAGCGCCTCCACCAGCTCGTTCGAGATCGCCGCGTCCTGCGCCAGTCGGTCCTCCCGTTCATGCAGGTTCTGGTCGAGCAGAGTCCTCGGCGGGGATCGCGGCATACCGCCGGGGGCGTTCCGCCGTGCTGCGAAGGACTCCGCGGGACCGGAGCGAATCGAGGGTCCGGTAGGTGATTACGCGGTCGGCGCCGAGCTCGCGCGCCAGCTGGCCCGCGGAGGAGGAACCTGCGCGGAGCAGGTGGAGGTAGAGCGCGGCTTCCCGCTCGGTGAGTCCGAACCGACCGAGTAGTCGGAGTAGCTCAGCCCGCTCCATCGGAGTCCATCAGGCGAGGAACGACCGGTAGATAGAGGCCGCCGAAGGTGCCGCGGCTCACCGGCCGGGGTGCATCCCCGTCGGCCGGAGCGACGGACCGGAGCTCGCTCCCGCCGAAGGCGTAGGGGGAGCGAGCGCTTCGGGCCAACGGTAGAAGTAGACGTCGGCCGTCGGATCATAACGGGTGGGGGTCCAACCGATGATGGGGTGGCATCGACTGACCACCCGGGTCCCGGGTTGCAACTCCCTTTCGAACTTCGGTCGGAGACGTGCCATGGCCCCCGGCCACAAGAAGGCGGTAACGACGGTCGCCGGCCGAAAGTCCATGGCGTACATGTTGCCCCTCCGAAGATCGATCCGGTCTCCGGCGGGGCCGATTGCCCGGCGCAGCCGCATGATCAGGACCCGGAGGGGTTCGATCTCGACCGCTACCACATGGGCGCCATACTCCCGAGCCGCGGGGAACGCGATCGCCCCGACCCCGGCCCCGAGCTCGAACAAGGTGTCCTGGGGAACCACGTGGGCGAATCGGAACATCGCATCCACCGACTTTCGAGGAGCCCCCTGATATCCCGCGCCGAAGAGGAACGAAACGAGCCAGAAGTATGCCACGGCCCCCGCGAAGATCCACAGGATGGCTCCCGCGATGAAGAACGGGCTGAGGAAGAGACTTCCCACGACAGCGCCTACGTGGGAGAGTCGCTTGAATCTTGGCCACGTCTTCTCAGTAATCCCCCGTTCGCCGCCCGCTCGGGGCACGGGGATTGCACGGCCCGAGCCAGGGGGAATCGAACGATCCCACGGGGACTCGGCTACCCGCGTTTCAGAGGGACGTTATGTAGGAGGTGAGAGGTCACCGTACGCGCCTAGAGCGCATCACGCACCCTCCGCAGGAGAAAGTTGACCGGAGCGATTGAACTGCCCCTTCCGCACGGCACCCCCGCGCCCGCCGAGGCGCCGGACCTGCCGGCCCCCGTCCCTTCGACGAAGGAGGCTGCCTCGACGGGCTCGCCGGGCCGGTCCGCAGGAGTCCTGGTGATCGCCCTTCTGCTCCTCGCCGCAGGGCTGGGAGGCAGTTGGAGCATGGCCACCGCCCCGGCATCGGACGCACCGCAACTATCCACGGTCGGGTCCCATCCGGCCAGCCAACCGGGGGTGGCCTCCCCCGTCTCCTCCCCGCCGGCGGCTGGCCCCAGCTTGGGGAGCTCCACCCAGCTCGGTTCCCCGAACCCCGCGAAAGGAGTCTCACTCGGTACCAATCAATGGTTCCGGGTGCCCTGACCTCGGCGGAGCTCAGTGCGCCCCTTCATCGTCGTCTGCGTCGGGTGGGAGCCCGAGCGCCCTCGCCGGCGTAGTCGCCCCGAACCTCCACATCATCAATTCCACGGCGCCGTGCACCTCTTCGCCCGCCCCGGCCCCTGACGCCGTTGCGCTTTCCGTCTCTACGACCGGTGGCGCCAGCTGGGCCCCGTCGAGCTGGGTGGACCCGTCGGAGAGCGGCCGTTGCTCCTCCCTCGCTCCCTCCGTGCCCGCCGGACAGAACTTTCTGGGCGCCCTCCCGGTATCATCCAGCCTGCCCCTCGCCGGTGCTGCCTCCTCGATCACGACCGTTCTGGTCAGCGGGCCGAACAGTTCGAGCGTCTGGGCGTTGCCCTCCGGCGGCTACGCGGTACATGTCGCCGCTCCGGGCCTCCCTGCCTCGACGGAGATCCACTTTCTATGGGACGGGAGCCCCTTCGCCGGATTCGCGGGGCAGGGAGTCAATGTCCCGGGCGCTTCAGCCGGGGTCCACTGGCTCAGCGGCGTGACGGCGAACACCTCGACCAAGGGATGGATGTGGATCGCGTTCGGGTCACCGGGTACCCTGTGATCGTGCCGGTGACGACAACGCTGAACCTCTCCTTCGAGCACGTCCACACCGGAGCCGGGCCGGCTCGGTGACCTTCCATGCGACGAACCTCACGGCGGGAACCTCGTGGCAGGTCGAGTTCAACGGGACGTTGTACGGCTCCGATTCCCCTTGGATCAACGTCTCCACCCATCCCGGTCAGTTCGACGTCCAAGCTCTTCCGGTGCCGCCTTCCAACACGTCCGCGGGTTTCGTCCCGGTGAGCCCCGCCCTCTGGATGTCCGTGGCCCCGGGCAGGACCTATTCGATCGGGTATGATGCGGGGACCTTCAACGCCTCCTCCTCCCTCCGAGCCGCGACTCCTCGGACACCTTGGCAGGAGTGGGTCGTCCCCGGGAATCAGATCACTCTCGCCGCCCATACCGCGGAGCCCGGGTACGGTTGGGCGGGTTGGGACGGCAGCGGGACCGGCTCGTACAGCGGCTCCGCTTCGACCCCGACGATCCAGGTCACTGCCCCGATCTTCGAGTCCGCGGACCTCTACCTGCTTCCCCCCGGGAGCTCCAACCTCACCGTGGTCGCCCACGGGCTTCCGAACGGGACGATCTGGGAGATTTCCCTTGGTGGCACGTCGATCCAATCGTCCAATGACACATTGGTCGCCCACGGACTCGACGCGTGCGGCGTCGCGGGCCTCGCGGGCGGGTATCGCCTCCAAGTGCCCGTCGCCACGGGCGATAACACCACGAACGCAACCCGTTTCGTCCCCCTGAGCTACCCTTCCATCGTCTGCCCCGACAGCCCCAAACCCATCGTCACCTCCTTTGCGACCCAGTATTACCTGGCGCTCAGCTCCAGTGGCAGCGGTTCGGCGACCGCCACATCGGGGAGGGGCGGAATTCTGGGTGGATCGGCATGGTTCACCGCCGAAACCCCGCTCGCGCTTCAGGCGACCGCGCTGAACGGCACCGAGTTCGCCGGGTGGGTGGGTATGGGGCCGGGCAGCTACACCGGCCCACTTCTCGGCACCTCGATCACCCCATCCGGGTCAATCTCGGAACGGGCGACGTTCGTCGCGGGCACCGCTTCGCTTCCCCCCGCCACGCAACTGACGTTCACCCTCCGGAGCCCCTGCCCGCCGGGTTGCCGTGGAGGGTCACCGTGGGAGGGGCGACGTTCGCCTCCCTAACGACCCAGCTCGACGTGACCGGCCTCCCGGCGGGACAGTACGCCGTGATCGTTCCCGCTCTGGAGAGCCCCGATGCTCTCAGCCGGTACGCGGCGTCCCCTTCATCGTTCGAGCTGAACGTGAGCGGGAACCAGACGATCCCGGTGTCGTTCCACGTAGCGTACTGGGTGGCAGTTTCTGTCGTGGGACCGGGGGGCGCCTCCGTGCTCTCCGGGTGGGTGAACGCGAACGCGACGCTTTCGCTGTCGGCCGTTCCGAGCCCCAACTCCGAGTTCGTTTCATGGACCGGCAACGGCACGGGTTCGTACGCCGGTCCGTCGCCACGCCCCAGCTTACCGTGACCGGCCCGGTATCCGAGGTTGCGACGTTCACTTCCACGGTTGCGCGCTCCCAGGGATCGCCGGCAGTCACCCCAGGAGCTGGATCGGGCGCAGGACTTCCCTGGGTCGGGGGCTGGCAATGGATCGCGGTGGCGGTCGGCGGGCTGGTCGGGGCGCTCGGGGTGGTTCAGGCCCGCAGGCGCCCCGTGGGGCCTGCGACACCGGCCGCAGCCTCCGCTCCCGAGAGCGCGACTGATTCAGGAGATGGGATCGAGAGTGGCGGGGAGCTGCCAGAGTCCGTCCAAGTGGCCGCGCGATCCCTAGCGCTGGAGGGTGCCCAGTGGACGTGGTCCGTCCCCGCCCCGCACCCGTCGGCCTGGGAGTCCACGCTGCGGACTCCGTCCCACCCTGCCGCGAGGCCCCCCGTCGCCGTCCATCGCCTCCCGCGGAGCGACTTTTGCTCCACTTCCCTGGATGCTCGTTACCACGGTTCGTCTCCTGTCGGCGGGGGGTTCGTCGGGTCGACTGTCCGCTTCCATCCCGCGGTGGACCATCTCCCGGACGTGTGGGCCGCTTCGGAGATGCGGCCGGCGCTACAACCGGGTTCCTCGCCGTCGACTTGCGAGTAGCGAGGGCCAGGCGCCCCGCCCCTTGCCCACCGGGGAGCGACCGCGGCGGACGATGCGGAGGGCGACGCGTTTCACGCCGTGGGGAAGCGGGGGGATCCGGGCTTGACGACGATCCGGACGCTCGCGACCCACGACCTAGTCCAACTCGCCCACCCGCGTCCGCCGAAGGAGGGTGACGAGCTCGGCAAGGCCGAGGGGAAGGCAATCGACAGCGCCTTGGCGCTCTACAGCCACGAATCGAGCCAGAACCGGCGACCCACGCTCACCGCGATGAATCGGTACGCCGTGCAGGTGCTCGATGAGGAACTGCGGGACGCGCACGTCGAACTCGGCCCCGCGGAGAGGCCGTTGGTCCTCTCGCGGGTCTCCGAGGTCGTGAAGGCATTCCGCCACAGCGAGGTCTTTGGACTTCCGCGGCCCAAGACTCGGATGATCCTGATCAACCACCAGGTCGGGGTCTACGCCCAACCGGATTACTGGGACGGCAGATCCCGATTCTACGAGATGAAGAGCTACCGGGCCGTGCCCCCTCCCCCCGACGTGGCGCTGCAGCTCACGATGTTCCAGCTCGCGTTCCCCGGGTTCGAGGGACGGCTCATCTGCTTCGACCGCCACGTGACACCGGTCCAGATCACCGTCGCTCCGCTGACCCCGCTCTCGGAGGGACAGACGCGCTCCGTTCTACTCGGGGCCTGGAGGGAAGGATTGGAGCACGGGGAAGAGAAAGTGTTGGAGTTCATTGACAGTCCGATCATCCGGTACTCGATCTCGCTCTGATCGTTCCTCGGTCCGTTCGACGGGGGACGCGGGGTGTCGCCGGTCACCCGACGGTCGGGAGTGCGAGGGGCTCGAGTCCCATCTCCCGACGGAACGAGTTGACCGACTCAGGGGCATACCCTGCGTAGTGGTTGTTGAAGAACACCCAGGCCCGACTGCTCTCGACCCCGCGGAGCTGCTTGACCCAGCGTCGGGTCTCTTCGGTCCGATCCGCCCGGATCTCCACCGTGCGTTTCGGCCGGGATCGTCACGTGGTCCCCGATGAAGCGTAAGTAGACCCAATCGACGGTGTGCAGGGGAGCCACATCCAAGTAATTGAGGCTCGACCAGCAGCCGGCGATCCGTCGACCCTCCAGCAGTTCCGTCACCCACTCCCGCGTGGGCCCCTTGAACCACCCGGGGTCCCGAAGCTCGACGGCATACTCCGGGCCGTCCGGGAGCGCTTCCACGAGCTGCCGCAGGTAGCCCGTGTTCCCCGTTTCGGCCGACCGGGAGGGGCGGAACCACGGAGCGAACTGGATTAGGATGGGACCGAGCTTCTCGCCGAGGAGTCGCGCGTTGTCCACGAAGCTCGTGATCTTGGTCGCGTCGAACGGTTTCTTGGGATCCATCAGCTCCCGGGGGAACTTGAGCGTGAAGCGGAAGCCCGGCGGGGTCTTCCGACCCCAGGCCCGGACGACGTACGCGCTCGGGGGGGCATAGTAGGTGGCGTCGACCTCGACGCAATCGAAGAACCGGGCGTAGTCCACCAGCCGGTCGGATCCGTTGACCTCCCGGGGGTAGAGCCGCCCGGTCGATGACTCGGAGGTCCACGACGAACAGCCGATGTGGAGCTCGGTCATGCTGGCAGTAGCCACGAAGCGATAGAAGCCGCTTGTGGCGGGAAGCTTCGATGAGGGCCTTTGCCGGTGCGGGAACCCGCACGGCCCTTGGCCCGAAGGCTACCTCGACCCCGGCGCGCACCCCGAAAGGATCGTAGGGTAGCCGAGTTCGAGGGCGCTATCCCACTCGGTCGAAGGGTTTCGACGCGGGTGGGCTCCCCTCGCCGAGGCGATTGTCATTGCTCGGCTCGAACGAAGCGTTTCGGGCGTTGGAGGGGCGCGAGGGCTGCCCCATCCCCGGGACTTCGGCCGTGAGCGACCGCGTCAGTCGAAGCACGGCCACCGCCGCCAGGGAGCCAACGATCGTGGAAACGAGGTAGATCCAGAATCCCGTCAGGTCACCCGATAGGACCCCGGGGGCCAGGCTTCGGGCTGGGTTCAACGAGCTTCCGGTCAAGGGTCCAATCAGGAGGGTGGAGAGCCCGACCACTGCCGGCGGAGTCAACAGCTCCCATTCCCGGGGGAACTTTCCTTCGGAGGTGAGCCAGAGGACGCTGAGGACCAGCAGGAGGGTGAAGACGGCCTCCAGTACAAACGTCCGGGGGAGGTTCCCATCCGCCGGTAGGGTCGCCCCCAGGTGGGCGCTGTCCCCTAGGCAGGCCAGAACGGCGAGGCTCCCCCCGAAGGCCCCCAGGATCTGGGCAGCGACATAGGGTGGAAGTTCCCGAACGGGAAACCTCCGCGCCGCGACGAGCCCGAGGGTGACGACCGGGTTGAGGTGAGCACCGGAGATGCGCGCGAACAGTAGGATCGGTACCGCCACAGCGGCGAACCAGGCGACGGCCAACCAGCTCTGAGGGACGCCACCGGCCCGAGCTCCCGCGACGATCGCGGCGGTCCCGATCCCCACCAAGAGGCCCGTGCCGACCAGTTCGGCCGAGGTCCTCTGGAGCAGCGAGGGGGTCACTGGGGAGGGCCCCGTCCGGGGCGCTGGCGGTCGCTCAGGCGGAATCTCCCGCCGCAACCCCTCGATGAGACGTTGGAGTTTGTCCCGGACGTCGCGGAAGCCGGCATCGTCCAGGCTCGCGGGATTCGGGAGAGCCCAATCCCGATAATCCAGTTCCTTCAGACGGGCTGGGCAGTTCGCATCGTCGAGGCAGCCCATGGTCACGCGGATCTTGGACCCTTCCATCATGGGGAGTGTGAGGAGTTGGGGGGCGTGCCCCGGGGGTTCGAGCCCGATCTCCCGGAGCATGGGAGCGGTCCTCGGGTTCGGCGACGTCGATGGGGAGGTTCCCGCCGAGATCCCTCGCCATCCGGGAGGCGGGTCCGCATTGAACATCGCTTCGGCCATCAGCGAGCGGCAGGCATTCTCCACGCAAACGAACAGGACGGTCCGGTCGGTCATCCGACCCACCTCCCCGGCTTCGCAGCCTGGACGGCGGCCGACACGACACCGAGGGTGGCTTGACCCTCGAGTGACCGCGGAGCCCCTTCGACCCGCTGGACGTCCACTCTCACGTCAACGAACCCAGTGCGACGAAGAAGCCTCTCCAGCTCCTTCACCTCGAGAGCGCCGGAGGAGCACGAGGACCAGCGGGAAGGGTCGGCCCGCTCCCGGGCCGTGAATGGTCGCGTGGCCACGACGTCCGAGATGGCCAGCTTTCCCCCGGCCGCAAGACCCGGAACGCTTCACGGTAGACTTGGAGCTTTTCCGGGGCCAGGTTCATCACGCAGTTCGAGATGACCACATCCACCGAGTGGTCGGCAACCGGGAGGTGCTCGATCTCGCCCAGCCGGAACTCCACGTTCCGATAGCCCCCCTTCGTCGCGTTCTGGCGAGCCTTGGCCAACATCTGGGGGGTCATGTCCACTCCGATGACCGATCCCTTCTCTCCGACTTTCTTCGCAGCGAGGAAGCAGTCGATGCCCGCTCCACACCCCAAGTCGAGGACGATCTGCCCAGGCTCGAGTCCGGGGAGGGTCGTGGGGCTCCCGCACCCGAGGCCGAGATCAGCGCCCTCCGGCAAGCTGGCCAATTGGTCGGGCGTATATCCCAGCTGGATCGATGTGCCAGGATCGCCGCAGCACGAGTCGCACCCCTCTCCCCCACAGCATGAGCTTGTGGAACGTGCGAGCGGGAGGGCGTCAGCGGACGCGATGCTCCCGTACCTGTCGCGGACCTGAGCTCGGCGATCGTCCGCGGACACTACCGGCTTCATGCTCTTCCTCATGGAATGTTGACCTCCGTTCCTTCGGTAAGGCGATAGTACATCCATTTCCCCTGACGACGCGCGGACACGAGCCCAGCGTTCACGAGGACCGACATGTGGTGGCTCACGGTGGCGTGGGAGAGGCCGAGCGATGCTTGGATCTCGCAGGCGCAAAGCTCTTGGCGTCGTCGAAGAATGGCGAGTGCCGCCAGCCGGCTCTCGTCGGACATGGCACGGGCGCGGTGTAGGGTTCGTTCGAACTCGGGGCTCCTCCGAGCGGCCTTCCGGAGATCCTGGTAATCCGAAACGCAACATTCCGTCTCGGCCCCGCTCAATCTCTCGAGCCGAAGGATTGAATCCCTTCTCGACAGCCATGCCCCCCATCAAGTGGGAGTAAATCGAGATGCTATATGTAGATGCTCATCGACATGAGAATGGACCCGCGGTCGTTGAGGCGTGGGAGGTCGTGGGATTGGAAACGGCTGGCAATCGCCATTCGCGTCCGGTCCGGAAAAATAGATCCCCCGGGTTTCCCCGGGGGATTGGAAAGGGTTTCACCTCACTACGTGCCGTCCCTTTACGGGATGGGGGTCACGGGCACGTGGCCCGCGAGGCCCGGCTGGAACGGACTGAGCTCGTTCGACTCCAGCGCGAAGTTCTGCGTTGTTGCCCGGCTGCATGCAGAACTGCAAGTAGCGGAGCTCTTCACCGGTGGGGGGGGCCTCTTCGACGTAGATGAACGGGCGCCAGCCGATGTAGCTGGCAGTCCCGTACGTCCCGCCGTTGCCCGCGACGATCCCCGCGACGATAGTGGTGGCGACGAGCGGAGCCACGGCGTTCGGTTCGCCGATTCCCTGGAATGCGACCGCCGAGACACCAGAGCCCGACACAACGACCAGCCCGTCGGACGCGTAGCCGATCCCGTTCGCGTCACCCGCGACGCCGGAGATCACACCGGGGTTGCCCGATGCGGTCTTGGCCTCGACGATGCCGCAGTCGGTGAGCTGTCCCGTGGGGGCGCAGCCGCCGAACCCGACCGAGGCGGTCGTCGCGGTCGCTGCCGTACCCACGCCGAGCAGCCGTGCGGTGAACGACTGGGTCGTTCCGCCGGCATCGGAGCGCTGCCACGCATTGATCTGAGCGATCGCCGTGTTTCCAGCGGTTCCGAATCCCGGAGCCACTGCGGACGCGACATGAACCAGCGCCGCCCGCGCAGACGTTGAATCCGCAGGGGCTGTCACCAGCTGCGCCACCGACGACCACGCCCGCCGCGAGCGGTACGCTCCCGGCAGCGCCGGCCAGAGCCAGAACACCGGCGCTGGACAGGATATCGTTGGCGGTGTACGCGCACGCGACCCCGACCTCAGAGCACGCCGGGATCTGGTCCCAGAGCAGTCCGGTCGCGGTCGGCGTCACGGTTGCGGCCACACCATCGAAGGTGTAGTGGCCCGCAGAGGCCAGGTTGGTCTGCGTCTGGACGGGTACGGGGGTCCCACCGACGCCCGAGACGTAGATCGCCTGCATCGTGTCCCAGCTCGCGCTCTGGAGAGCGTGGTTGTTGCCGGCCTGGACCACGATGTCCACTGCGTCGTAGGCAACGGTCTCCTGAACCACAGTCGACGGGCACCCGTACTGGGTGACCAACGTCGTCTGGGGCGAGGACGAAGCGCCGATTTGCACTTGGCCGGAGCAGACGGCTGCCATGCCTGCGCCCGAGCCGCCCTGATCAACGCTGATCGTGACGTCGGACTGGTTCTGCTCGAATTGCTTCACGGCGACTTGGCTCCAGGGGAATACCGAGGTGCTCCCGCCGATGTAGAGCGTCGACTGGGCCGTCGGCTGTCCAATTCCACCGGTCACATTGCCCTGCCAGGCGACGAGCCACAGGTAGAGCGCGGCTGCCGCGGCGACCGCCACGAGGATCAAAATCAACGTGGCGACCACCGGCGACACCGCACGCTCACGCTGCATGCGTGCGCGCCGGGCGCGAGCGATCTTCTTTCGCATTTTCTTCGCGTTCATTCTCTTTCTTCCTCCGTTCTTGTCTGTTTTTTTCGCAGCGGATTGTTTTGATCCCGCTGCGACCGACCAAGTTGCAAGAAGGGGTATAATCGGCGCCAAACGAGAAGCCGTAGAGCGACGTGGGATGCGAGAGTTCCGTACGCTGGGCGGCCTACGTTCGTTGAACCTCGTCCACTACGAAGACTATGGTCTCTCCGTGCGCATCCCTTAACCTCACGCCGATTTTCCTCCGACGCATGGGGGCGGGGGTGGACCGGCTGCCGCTCGACGCGAAGCCCGCCGAACGCCGACCCCTGTCGTTCCCCAGATCGATTCAAAGCAAGCTCAAGCCGAAGGACCGCGCGACCTTGCGCAAGGAATCAGCCAAGCTCGACTTGCTCTTCCTGCGGCGTCCCTCGCTGTCGGACAAGGTGCTTGTCCAATCGGAACTCGGATACATGCGCCGCCAGTTCCTGGCGGACCGTCGGAATGTGAACGTGACCTACCCGGTCCGGCCGCCATTCGCTTTCATTCACATCTACTTCGATGCGGGCGCCGACGAACTGAAGTACGACGCTCTGGAACCCACCCTCCGCCCGGAGGAACCCGACCCAGATGCGCTCAGGATCCGGGCGAAGATGGAGTCCATCATGGCGCAGGAGGAGATGCCCTTCGCCGGGCGGATCAGCTTCGAGCAATCGCCGGAGCTGCGAAAGTACCTCGAAGAACGGTTCCTTACCGTTCTCGATCTCTATGACATCGCTGTCGCCGCCCAGCATCGCCCGGTCATCCTGTACTACCTTCCAACGAGACTTTGTCGGCTTCGGCCGGTCGGATCCGTCTTGCGCGACCCGTTCCTGGAGGACGTCAGCTGCCTCGGCCCGAACGTGCCCCTGTTCGTCTTCCACCGGGTGTTCGGTTCCTTGCGGACGAACGTGGTCTACGAGCACGAGCTCGAGCTGAACAAGTTCCATCTTCCGACTCGCCCAGATCTCGGGCAAACACATCTCGATCTACCAGCCGATCCTCGACGCCACGATGCGGGATGGAAGCCGGGTCAACCTGACGCTCGGAACCGAGGTCACACGGAAGGGATCGACGTTCAGCATCCGGAAGTTCCGCCAAGACCCGGTCTCCCCCATCGATCTGCTGAAGTTCGGCTCCGTCTCGCCCACGGTTCTCGCCTACTTCTGGACCTTGGTGGAGAGCCATCGGTCGATCCTCATCTCGGGAGGCACGGCGAGCGGCAAGACCACGCTGCTGAACGCCATCAGCATGTTCATCCGGCGGAAGGACAGAGATCGTCTCCATCGAGGACACGCCCGAGATTCACATCGATCACGAGAATTGGATCCAGTCCGTCGCGCGTGCCGGATACGGAATGTCATCGGGTGCCTCCGGCGTCTCCGGGGCCTCCGCGTCTCGGGAGGGGCCCAGACCCCGGGGAGCGTGACCCTCTTTGACCTCCTGGTCGCCGCCCTTCGGCAACGCCCGGAATATGTCATTGTCGGTGAGGTGCGAGGGGTCGAGTCATTCACCCTCTTCCAGGCAATCTCGGTGGGTCATGCGTCGATGTCGACGATCCATGCCGGTTCCATTGGCGAGTTGCTCCACCGGATCGAGAACGAGCCGATGAACATCCCGCGGGTCCTGTTCCAGGCCCTCGATACCGTGGCCTTCCCGGCCCAGGTCGCGGTGAAGGGCGCACGCGCCCGACGCATCGACCTCCATTACCGAGGTCCTCGGAGGTCGACCCTACCACGAACGAGCTCCTTGACGAACGAGGTGTTTCGGTGGGAGCCGGCCGAAGGACGGTTCGTGTTCACCGGACGGAGCTTTGTGCTGGAAAAGATCGGCGAAGTCCACCGGACGCCCTGTCGAGATCGTTTCGGAAGAGATGGTCGCGCAAGGCCCATTACTTGGAGTTGATGGGCCAGCTGAACTCACCTACTTCAAGGACGTCAGCCGCGCCATCGCCTCCTACTACGTGGGCCCAGAGGACGCCGTTCGAGCTCTGGAGAGAAAGGTCTGCCTCACGGTAGTCGACTCATGTTCGAGCCGGCGGATGCCGCCCGGGGCGTCCGAGCCCGGTCGAGCAACGACCGCGAAGCGCAAGAGGCCGCGGCGAATCGACCATGCTCCGCCGGTATCGGACGCTTCTGCTATCGGCTGATCGGGGAACGGTTGGATCGGTCGATCCAAGGGGAGCGCTCGCCGAACGGCTCAAGCAAGCGGGCCTCAACATCACCCCCGGCCTCCACTTCGCCGAGATGCTGGTCTCCTCGGCCATTGCCGGCGTGGCCACCTCTTGGTCAGGCTCGTCGTCTTCGGCGCCATCATCCACGTCCCGCTGTGGTACCTGTACGTCCTGGTGCCGACTTTCGTGGCGGTCGGGGCGACATGCTCTCGCGTTTCAGTCGGTCATCAGCTCGAGGATCGCGCAATCGGAAGGACCAGCTGGAGAGGGAGTTGCCGTTCACGCTCAGCGAACTCTCCGTGCTGGCCAGCACCGGCATGTCACCGATTCGAGCTGATGCGCAAGATGGCCGGACGCGGTCACGACCCGGTCATGACCTCCGAGTTCCAACGGATAGTCGTACAAGTCGGACATCCAAGGCAAGGATCTTGATCACCGCGATCACGGAGACCGCCAAGGAGTCCCCGTCCCTGTCCCTCCGCGAGACGCTCTGGGACCTGGCCAACATGATCCACCAGGGTGGGAACCTCGATGAGTATCTCCGCACCAAGTCCGATGACATCCTTCGGCTGAAGAGAACGACGCAGAAGGAGTTCATCGAACGCCTCCAGACGTTCGTGGACATGTACGTCAGCCTGGTCATGGTAGGCGTCCTGATGATCGCCGTGGGCGCGTTCCTCCTCAATGCGTTCGGAAGCACGGCGGCCGGGCTGGACCTCCAACGAGCTCCTGTTGCTGCTCACCTACGGGATGATGCCGGTGGCCGTGGCGATGACCTCCATCCTGATCATGATCGCGTACGGGAGGGCCCAGTGATCTCCCGTCGTGGAACCTGCTCCTGCTGGGCCTCTTCCTTCTGGTGGTCGCTCCCGGATGGACATTGGGGAGGTAGGGCATCCGGCCGCGGCGAGCTCCTTCACCATCAATCCCGTGAGCCCGGCACCCGGATCCGTCATCGGCGACCGGACCCCCTCGATCGAGCGCCACCTTCACGGATACCGAGGGGACCGTCGACCCGACCAGCGTAATCATGGTCGTGGACGGGATCAACGTTACTGGTTTCGAGAATGTCACGATCTCGACCTCCGGGATCACCTACGGGGTTCCGGCGATTCTCAAGCTGCCGTTACGGGCAGAGCACGGTCAACATCTCCGCCAGCGACAGCGCGGGGCACATGGCCTTCGTCTCGTGGGGATTCGAGGTCAACGCCTCCGCCTCCACCACGACGTTCGGGGGCTCTGAACCTCAACTTGGCCCAGCTCGTCCTCGACATTTCGATCGGCTCGGCGATCGTCCTGGCCGGCTTCGGCGGGTATGTCCTCTATCTGAAGCGGCACCCGCGAAGTTCACATTCCACAAGTACTTCGCGACCCACCCGGTCAACAAGGAGTACCTGGTCCTCCTCCTGCCGCTCGCCGTCTCCTTTTTCGTGGTCTTGTTCGGCCTGACGTATGTTCTGCACACTCCCGGGTCTTCCACTCCTCTCGCCGGAATACGTGTTCATCGCCGGGTTCTTCATCGCGGTAACCGCGTTCGCGATCGATGCCTATTACGAGAAGCGGCAGATGAGGGCCTACGAACGAGCCTTCGCCCAGTTTCTGTTCGAGATGGCCGATGCGATGAGCGGGGGCTGGACCCAGCGAAGGCCATGATCGAACTCGCGGGCACCCACACCAACATCCTCCGAAAGCAGCTCCGAATCGCTGCCGACGGCATCCAGGTGGGTCGGCCGTTCGACACGGTCCTCAAGAACATGGTCGTGCCGATGAAGAGCGCGTTGATCACCCGCTATGCGGAGCTGATCGCGGATGCCTCCACCGTCGGCGGGGAGACCGCCGCCGTCGTGCACCGAGCGGCCAAGGACTTGGACGATTTCATCAAGATCGACTTGGAGCGTCGGAACGCACTGACCCTCCCCGTCGCCGTCCTCTACGTCGCGTTCGGGGTGCTGATGGCCGTACTGTTCGCGCTGCTGAGCATCGAACCGTCCTTGGGTTCCGTGAGCCTCAGTATCATCTCCGGAGGCGCGAACCCTCTCTCGAGCAGCGGGGGAGGTGCGCCGACGACCATCCCCAAGATCTCCTACAGCACGCTCGAGCAGCGATTCTTTGACCTGATGATGATCAACTCGATTGGGACCGGGGTCATCATCGGAGCCTTCACGGAAGGCAAGCCCAAGTACGGCCTCCTCCACTCCCTGGCCCTCCTCGTGGTGACGATCGTAGCGTTCGCGCTCTTCGCCTAAGAACTGCCTCCGGACGGGGCGCCCGTCCGGCGCGTCGTGTCCCCGACTCCTACTCGTACGTGAAGGGGATCCCGGGGTAGGTTGTGCCCATCAATCCATCGGAATCGGTCACCGTGAGGAACACCGAGTAGGTCCGGCCCGCAGTAAGGTTCTCCAAGCTGACCTCTTGGCCGTACACGTTCCACGAGGCGTTCGGACCGGTGATCGTCCCACACAGGGCCGCCGAGCCCTGGCAGGTGACGCTCCAATTCCAGGCCTCGAGGGTCGTGTTGGGGGATTCGATGGAGTGGCTTCCGTCCAGAATGGGGATATTGACGACTCCGGAGCCGTTGTCCGTGGTGAGGTACGTGATGACGGCTACCGCCGAAGGGGGCACGAACACCCCGGAGAAATCGTTCGAGTAGGCAGTGTACAGGTCGAGCTGGAGGTAGGAGGTGGTCGACAACGGGGCCGGATTGTAAAAGGAGGAAAGCCCGGGAGACGGGATGGCGCATACCGTGATCGTGAACTGTTCATCGGGTAGGATTGTGATCGTTCCCAGGGCCCCGATCTCTCCGGTCTGATAGGCGCCGGTCGTCAGGTTGGTGATGTTCGCAATGTATGTTTTGACCGGATTTCGATTGATGCTGATGGATTCGATGATGGTCGGGTTGATGTCCCGGTTGGAGATCACGAAGGTGAGGTTGTCCCACGTATCCTTGGTCGTGGAATTGAGCTGAGGCGACACGCTCAGGACCTTGAGCGACTCCAAGCTTCGTTGGTGGGATGCGGCCTCCTCCGCCTGGACTTGGGCTTGGTAGGTGGCCACGAACGCTGCGAACACGGTGGCGGCGGAGACGACGATCAGGACCAGGAAGAGGGTCCCGACGATCTCGGACAGCGCGCGGCGCTCCGACCGTAGGTGCCGCATGACCATCGACCCGCCCCGCTCGTCTTAGGTCCTGCCTCCATAGTTTAGGTAGGCTCCCGAATGGAACCATAGGCTACTGGTACTGCCCTTAAGCGAACGACCCTCCTCCAAGGTGGGATGGGGATTCCGGTCGAGATTCCGGGGCTGGACACCATCATCCCGGAGATACCGGACGGCCAGCTCATCGTCGTTGAGAGTGGGACCGACCCGGCCAAGAACTACTTCATTCGGACCCTGTGTCGGGCGGCGAACCGCCTCGGGCGACCGGTGACGTTCATCACCTCGAGGGACAAGGAGGAACTGGCCAAGGCGTTCCGTGTGCTGCCCCCGGAGGATCCGGAGGGCCGACCATTCATCCAGGTCATCGAGCGGGACTCGATCCAGACGGTCCAGGAGTTCTCCGAGGAAGGTCGCACCCTGGCGGTCGACTCCTTCTCCTACCTGACCCTCGATCTTCCACCCCCCCAGCTCGCCACCTTGCTCCGCCAACTTCGCGAGGCCTGTCACGCTCATGGGATGACCGCGCTGCTGGCAACCGATCGGGGCATGTTCGATCCTCGGGCGGAAGCGGTTACCGTCCATCTCGCGGATGGCATGTTCCAGTTCCATGCCAAAGAGGGGCCTGAGGGGCTGATGCGGTTCCTTCGGATCCCAAAGTGGATGGACGGGCGTTTCGTCGACCGAAACATCTATTATGACTATGACGGCCAACGGATGGCGATAGATCTGCGCCGCCGCGTGATCTGAGGAAGCGAAATTATGCCCGCACTGTCCTACGAACGGTACGGGCTCACCGGCAACCCGTTCCGTGACCTCGCCGCGGAGAATCTCGACGACGTCGAGATGTACCACGTGAACCTTCAGGTGGATGACACTCTCCGCAGCATCAAAGAAGAGGTCATGGACAAGGAGAACAAGGCGCTCGTCGCGTTGGCGGGGCTCCACGGGGCGGGGAAGACCGAGCGGCTTCGTCTCGCCGCCAGCGAAGCCCAGCAGCGCTCTGTCTTTTCCGTCTACGTTGATATTCCGGACAAGGTCGAGGCCCTCGTTCCCGCCCTCGTCAAGGCGTTCCAGGGGGCGACCAAGATCAGCGGGTTCAGTCGGGCGCTGTCCCCTCCCAAGTGGTACCGGACCATCTCCGCCCTCTCCTCAAAGAAGGGGAAGTTCGAAGGAATGGCGGCCGGCCAGGGTACTGGCGGAGGTGTTGAACGAGAACGCTCCGGCCTTCCTCCTCCTCAACGATCTCCACAATCTGAAGGATTCCCCCCAGTTGAACGAGGTGGCCAAGATGATGTCGGAACTCTCCGACCGGATCCTGTCCGGGGGTGTTGGTGATGTTTGGATGCTATCCCTCGTTCTGGATGCTGATCCAGAAGGCCGAGCCCACGTTCGCCTCGCGCATCAATCGGGTGCTCGCCCTCCCCACCTTCCATTCGGAAGAGGCGGCCCTGATGCTGGCCAAGAAGCTCCTCGCGAAACGGCTCGTCGAGAACCTCGAACCGACGTACCCGTTCGACCGCGATGCGATTGCGATGATCAACGAGGCGGCCAACGGCAACCCCCGCCGGGTCCTCGAGCTGGCCGACCGCGCGATGGAGTATGCGCTGACCCACAAGTCCTACCGGGTGGACGTCGAAGCCGTCCAGAACTCCAAGTCGCCTCGAATGGTCGGCGTCGCTCCAGCTTCCGTTGAAACAGCCCCGGCCCCCGGAGCTGGCTCGATTGA
>CAWJFK010000010.1:0-50112 GCA_963842165.1 uncultured Thermoplasmata archaeon
GCGTGACCATCTCGAGGGACACGCGCCAGAGTTCCTCGACCTCCCGCCCCCCCCGGCCGGGGTCGCTCCCACTTGCCCCGTGGAGACGGTCCCTTCGACCCTCGAGGTGCTGGCCGAGGAGATCCACGACCTCTTGCTCGTCGGGGCCGACACGGGCCCCCTGCGTGCGGAACTCGAAGCGGCTCTGGCCGCCGCTCGGCAAGGCGACAGCGCGCACGCCACCGAACGACTCACGCGCGCCGTCACGATCGGGGCGACGCTTCCCGAGCACTTCACGGTCCGATCGTCCCTCCCCGGATGGAAGATCGCCCGCGCCCAACGCCGGCTGGCGGCGCGAGTGGAATCTGGCCGCACGGGCTGGCCACCGGTCCGGGTTCCCGAACCTCCGATCCTGACTGCGCGGCTTGCGAGATACGTCTCGGACCTCAAGCCGTTCACCGAAACGCCTCCGCCTGTCGCGGCGGCCGCGCCCGCCGAAAGCGCGACCGTTCCCACGACGACAACTGCGGTTCCTTCGGTCGTTGCTCCCCAGGCGCCGACCCCGACCCCGGTAACCCCCGTCCCATCCGTCAACCACGTCGCGGCACCGCCGAGCGGGCCGTCCGTGCCACCGCCTCAGCAGTCGCCGAGTCGGCCATGCTCCGCCTCCTCCGCTTCCCGAAGCCGTCAGGCTCCCCGAAACTGCCCTAATGCCCGAACCGTCATCCAGCCCTCCCGCTCGGAGTCCAAAGCGCCCGCCCGTCGGGGGTCCCGCCCGAGTTCCCGTTCCTCCGTCCGTCACCCCGATTCCGCCCGCCCACCTCCCCAGCCATAGCGACTCGCTGGTCCCCAGCGGGGCGACGTCGGAGGGCTCCACCGCACTCCCGCCTGCCGAAGTTCCCCCGCCAAAGAAGCGAAAACGCTCGCCCCCGACCACTCGAAAGAAGGCGGCTCCTCGAGCCGCCAAGGAGGTGGCCCCTGCCCCTTCTCCCCCTTCCCCGGGGGCCGCTGTGGCCATTCATGCCGCCGTAGCCACACATGTCGCAGCGCCTACGGTACCCCCAGCCCATCCATCGATGCCGGTTCCGGCCGAGTCACTCTTGGCTCCTCCACCGACGGTGGTAACGGAACCGACCGCCCTGGCCCCCTCCACGGCCCCCTCGCCGACGATCACCGCGTCGGCCCCGCCCGAGACAACCCCGGCTCCTCGCCCTAAGCGTCGGGTCGTTCGAAAGAAGAAAGCCCCGCCCGTGGTCGGGGCCACTCCCGGCCCACCACCGGAAGAGGCTCCCTCCGTTCCATCCCCGGCGCCGGCCGAACCGACCGCACCTGAACGGCCTCCGGAGGCGACGTGAGCATCCCTGACGACGGCGGCGGAGAGCGGGTCGCGGTCGGGTTCCCGGGTCTCGACCGGATGCTGGGAGGCGGCCTTCGAAAGGGTCGTCCCTACTTGGTTACGGGCGGGAGCGGGAGCGGAAAGACGCTCCTCGGACTCACGTTCCTCCTCGAAGGGCTGCGACTGGGCGAGGAGGTCTTGCTCGTCGCCATCGACGAGCCGCCGAGCGAGATCATGGAGAACGTGCACGCGTTCGGATGGGACCTCTCGGCGGTGAAGACGCTGGACGCGAACCCCGGGACGCGGGCGATCAAGCGTCAGGCCGCGGTGCAAGATCCGGACCATGACCGACCTGAAGACGATGCGCGACATCTCGCAGGAGACGAAGCGCCCCGCGGACGCCGAGGACATCGCGATCCAGGGGATCCAGTTGAAGCTCCGTCAGCAGATGGGCGGGCAGCATTTCTCCCGCGTGGTCGTCGACTCGATGACGTCCATCCGTCGGTTCGCGGTGAAGGCCTCGGTCGACCCCCAGGCCGAGCGCACGGAGATCCAGTCGCTCCTCCGGTTCCTATCGGAATCGAACGTCACGGCGCTCGTCACCGCTACGCCGAGCGACCCGGGCGTCCTCACTCCCGAGGAGATCCTCACACGGGGGGAGATCCTCCTCACTCGGAAGTGGATCGAGCGACCGGTCGCTCCGCCAGGTGAAGATCGTCCGAATGCGCGGGTGCGCCCACGATCCGGAGCGCGCCGACCGTTCGTGATCGGCCCCCAGGGGTTCGTCGTCGGCTAGGGTCCCCCGTCATCCGTAAGTTCAGGGGGGCTTGGCTCCCGCATGGCCCACTGGTTGGTCAAGCAGGAGCCGACCTCGTACTCTTGGACCCGGCTCGTCCGGGACCGACGGACCCGATGGGATGGCGTCCACAACGCCCTCGCCCTCCAGCACTTGCGGCGTATGGTCGTGGGCGACGAGGCGCTCTTCTACCGCAGTGGCGAGGAGAGGGCCTGCGTAGGAATCCTCCGCGTCGCGTCCGAGCCCCGCCCCAACCCGACCGATACTCGGGGGTCGTGGTACGTGGAGGTCGTGCCCGTGCGGGCCCTGCCGCGTCCGGTATCGTTGGCCGAGATCCGAGCCGAACCCGCCTTCGCGGGGATCGAGCTGCTGCGCAACTCACGACTTTCTGTCATGCCCCTGCCCGGACGCGGCCTGGACCCGTTTGCTCGACCTCGCGACGAGGCCGACGGTGGCCCCACGTTCGGTTAGGGGAGGAACGACGCGTCGCGCGACACGACGCGCTCGACCGCGGTCCGCGCCCGTTCGGTCGCGTACACGCTGACCGCCCAGTCCGACGGCGGGCGCATCGCGAGCAGCAGCCACAGACTTGGTCGACGGAACGGGTACGTGACCTTCCCGTCCTCCAAGAGACCGATCTCTCCCCAGTCGCCCGCCGGGTCGCCGCGGGGCACCAGCCCGGCGAGGTCGATCAGCACCGACCCGGGGGGCGCGTGCGCCCGCGCCGCGATCTCGTCCTCCAGCCGCCGCCGTTCGACCGGTCGTTCGAGGAATCGTCGCCAGGCCCGTCGTGGGGCCGACGTGAGCGTCCGACTGTCCGGGGACGCGCTTGTAGAGTCGGCGCGAGGTCAAGCCCTCGACCAGCGTCGCGACTCAGCCCGCCGGCAGAACGAACGCGGCAGACCCAGTCCCCGTCGGTCCCGTCGAAGGAGTCCCGCGCGGAATCAGGGTATCCGGGCAGGCGCTCGAGCGCGGCCTGGGCCATCATCTCCGCCGCGCGGACGGTCTTGTGGAAGTAGACGGTCGAGGTACATCAGCGCCCGTCCGACCAGGAATCCCTCGACCGCGCTCCGTCCCTTCTCCGCGAAGACGAGGCGTCCTCGGATCGCGTGCATCGTATCGAGCAGCCTCGCCGCGTCGATGGCCCCGTGGGCGACGCCCGTGTAATGAGCGTCCCGCTGGAGGTAATCGATACGGTCGGCGTCGATCGCTCCGTGCAAGATCTCGCGGAGCACGGCCGGGCGCCGGCGCCGGGACGGAGGGTCGACGAGGTCCGCGACCTCGGCCGGCGCGAGCCCCGCCTGGTCGAGGAGGCCGGGGATGGTGCCATCGCCGGCGCTGCCCGGTGATCAGGGCGCGCGACCGTGCCTCATGGCCATGCCCGAGGACCTCTTCCATGGGTCCGTCGAAGGTGTGGGAGAAGGGTCCGTGCCCGAGGTCGTGCAGGAGGGCCGCGGCACGGACGAGGTCCGAATCCTGCCGGTCCAGCCCCAAGCGTTCCGCGACCCGTCCTGCGACGAGAGTACGTCCCCAGCGAGTGCTCGAGCCGCGTGTGATTGGCGCCGGGGAACACGAGATGGGCGAAGCCAGTCTGCCGAATGCCCCAGAGACGCTGGAACGCTTCGGTGCCGACGAGGGCGAGGGCCGCTCCCTCGAGAACGACCGTGCCGTGGACCGGGTCGAAGATCGACTTGCGCCCCGGAGGGCCGTCGGTCGTCGTGCCACGTTCTCGCGAGAGAGTCGGTAGGATAAGAGGACAGGTCGGACCGGGCACCGCGCTTCCTTCGGTCGCGCGATTTTAAGCGGTAGCTCGCGCTGGAGTTCTTCGATGTCGACGCCGGAGCCGGCCTCTCCGCCGTCCGCAGCGCCTCCGGGAGCCCCGCTCGAGGACGTCCGCACCCTCTACCGTGCGGCCGTCGACTGCCAGACCGGCGGCGACCGCGGGCAGGAAGTGGCCCTCCTGAAGGCCTTCCTTGCGGGCGTGGAAGGACGGGCGAATGAGCTCGTTCCCTCGGGCGAGGAGGTGGGTCCGCTGCTGGACGACACGGCGATGCAGTTCAACCAGCTCGGTCAGCCCGTCCTCGCGCTCCGAGCGATCGACCGGGCGCTCAGCTTCCAACCGGGGTCCGTCCCGTTGCTCCACCACAAGGCGCTCATCCTCCTCGGCCAGAACAAGGACCTTCCCGAGGTCCTCGCGTTGGTCGGGCACGCGCTCCAGGCCGCCCCCAACGACCGGGCGCTATGGGCGACCCGAGGAGATGCGTTGAAGCTCCTGAAACGGCCCGGGGAAGCCGCCGAAGCGTACCTCCGCGCCCAACAGCTGGACGCCACGTCAACCCAGTACGTTCGACAAGGCGCTGCGCCTCGTTCCCACCGACCCCAAGGCGCTGCGAATGAAGCTCGACCTCGCCGAAGCCCTCGGCGGCGACCTCAGTGGGCTCGAGGCCGCCGACGAACTCCTCAAGGTCTCGCCCGACGACCCGGGCCTCCGGCTCGCTCGCGCGCGCCTCCTCGCCTCCGTGGGCCGACCGACCGAAGCGCTCGCCGCCGTCACCCCCTCCGGGGGGAGCGGCCGGAGAACGACCCCGCCAACCTGCTCGCCATCCGTCTCCAGTTCGAGGGAGGACCCAGCGAGGAAGGGTCCGTGAGCGCGCGTCAGCTCATCGGGCGAACCGAGGCGCCGGACGCGACGACGCTGGGCGAACTCTCCCGCCTCCTCGAGAAGCCCGCTCCCGAGCTCGCCCTCTCCGCGCGACAGCGACTCGCCCAGGTCGACGCGCACAACCTGCAGAATCTCCAAGCCCTCCGGAGTCTCGCGATGCGCCTCGACCGAGTGGACGCCGCCCTGGCCGCGTGCCAGGCGATCCTGGTGAGCCAGCCCGACAACCTGGACGCCCTCGCCGGCGTCGCCGAGCTCCAGGTCTCCGAAGGTCACACCGACGCCGCCCTGGACTCGTACCGAGCGATCGTGAAGGCTCAGCCCCAGGCGCTGGTCGAGCACCGGAAAGGCCTCGAATTCGCCCGCAGCGTTCACAACGATGCGGCGGTCCGGGAGTTCGCCCAGGCGATCCTCGCCGAGGACCCGTCCGACGTCTCCGCCCAGCTCGAGCTGGCCAGGTCCTACGCCGCGGGGGGCGACACCGCGAACGCGCTCACGGCGTACGACAGCCTCCTCACGGCGCATCCGGGCCAACTCCCGTACCTACTCGAAAAGAGGAATCTGCTCGCTTCGTCCAGCGACCCGGCCCAGCTCGCCCCCGTGCTGGACGAGCTGTTCCGGCTCGACCCGACGCGGACCGACCTCGCGATCGAGCGCGGGAACCTTTACCTCTCGCTCGCCTACGACTTCCCGGAAGGCTCCGCCGAGCGGGACCAGTCGGCTCGGACCGCGCTGGTCTCGTACGAGAGGGCGTCCACCGACGCGGAAGCGGCCTCCGTGGCGGAGCTCGGGATCGCCCGGGCCTCCCGGCTCGTCGCCGATTCCGACCGCGCGATCCGCGGCTACCAGGCGTTCCTCGCCCGCGACGAGAATGCGACCCGGAACGACGTGCGCAAGGAGCTCGGCCACGCGCTCCGAGAAACCGGGCGCTACGCGGAAGCGATCGAAGTGTACTCCGCGCTCTCACGACCGGCCTCGACGACCCCGACCTGCTCTGGGGCGCGGTCGAGGTGCTGGACCACTTGAACCAGGACGCCCGAGCGCTCCAGTTCATCGACCTGCTGCTACTGCGCGACGCGGCCAACCCCGTGTACCTGCGCAAGGAAGGGCAACTGCTCCTCCGCGTGGGCCGACATGCCGACGCGCTCCGGACCCTCCAGCAGGCGGTCGAGAACGCCCACGGCGACCCGCACGCCTACTTCGAGGTCGCCGAGGCGCTCCGTTCGCAGGGCGCCTACGCGGACGCGATCGCGTACTACCGTCAGGGGCTCGCGGTCGACCCGAAGAACCGCCACGGTCGCGTCGCGATGGCAGAGGCGATGGTGCTCGCCGGCCAGTACTCCGAGGTCGTCCAGATCACCGACCCGCTCCTCAAGGAGAACCCGAACGACGTCGCCGCGTGGAAGGCCCGCGCGGACGCCTGGCGGGCCCTCGGGCGTCCCTCCGAAGTACTCTACTCCCTCAAGGCGATCCTGCTGCTCGAGCCGGACGACCCGCCGACCCTCCTCGAGAAGTTCCGGCTCGACCGGGACGCGAGCGAATGGAAGGAGGCCTACGAGTCGCTCTCGAGGTTGCTGACCGGGGCTACGCCCGAGAGTCAGGACGCAACGCTGCACCTGGAGCGGGGGGACCTCGCCGCCCGCCTCGGTCTCACGGAGGAGGCGAACAGCTCGTACGGGCGTGCCGCGGAGCTCGACCCGGCGCTGCAGGCCGAGATCGCCGTCCGCCGGGCCCGCCTTCGCCTGGCCGCCGGCCGCCCCGACCTCGCCCTGGAGGTGTTGGATGACGGCGAGAAGGGGACCCCGGCGGGAACGCCCTCGAGCGTCAACCTGTTGCTGCTCCGCGCCCAGATCCTGACCGCGCTCGAACGGCCGACCGAAGCCCGTGCGGTCTACGAGGCCGTCCGCGCCCGCGACCCGACCTCCCCCGTCGCGGTGGCCGGGATCGCGCGGACGATGCTCGACCAGGGCCAGCACGTCGAGGCGGGCGAGTTCCTCTCGGGCACGATCCCCAAGGTCCCCCCCGACGAGAACCTCTACCTGCTCCTCATCGAGGCCGAGAGCGGTTCGGGCCACTTGGAGCGCGCCGCCGACGTGGCGAAGCAGGGAGTCACGGCGCTCCCGAAAAGCGCCGCTCTATGGGCTCGGGAAGGGGAGGTCGCGATCGCCCGGCAGAACTGGCCGGAAGGAGCCTCGGCCTACCAGCATGCCCTCGCCCTCGACCCGGCCGCCGTCGAGTCCCTCCTCCGAGCCGGGTTCGTCGCCGAGAAGCTCGGCCACCCCAACGAGGCGCTCGCCTTCTACGAGCGGGCCGCCGACACCGACCCGAAGAACCTGCCGGCGTGGACGAGCCGCGGCCTGACGCTCATCGCCACCGGCCGGCCCCAGGAGGCCGTTTCGAGCTTTGACCGAGCGCTCGCGCTCGACTCCGATTTCGCGGCCGCGAAGGACGGCAAGAAGCTCGCGGTCGAGAAAACGAGGGACCAGCAGATCCAGCGCTACGGCCGGGACGCGCTCCTCCTCGAGGCCCGTCTCAACCGGCCCGTCGCGAAGAACGACCTCTTCGTGACCCTGCATGTCCCCTTCGAGTTCCTCGAACCGGTGTTGAACGCCATCGGCCATCCGGCCAAGGTCGACCTCGAACGCCTGGGCGCGGTCGAGGTCCACGACCTCGAGACGCAGTCCCAGCACCTCATCACCGCCGCCCTCGAGCGACGCCCGCCCGGAATCGAACGGCGGGGATTCACCCTCTCGGACGTGGCGGTCCTCTCCCCACCGAACATGTCGCTCGACCAGCTCCAGCGCATCTTCGGCTACCTGCGGGCCGTGCTCGAGGCCGACCTCCGAGCGGAGAACCTCGTCCTGACCCCCGACGTCGAGGAGCTCGCCCGAAAAGCGCTCGTCCTCCCGGCGGAGCAACGGACCCTTTTCCAGCTGGTCCGGACCCTGCGGGTGGGGATCTACAAGGCTCGCCTCATCAAGGTCGTGGAGCAGTCCGGCGCGGCGGTCCACGCCCCCGTCCCGTCGCTCGACCTGGGCGCGTACTCTCCGGAGTTCCGGGCCGGTGCCCCCAGCGCGGGACCGGGCGCGGCGGAGGTCGAGGAAGAGAACTCCGAACGGTTCTTCGCTCCCGAGACGACACCGGCTCCGTCCCCCGGGGCCTCTTCGCTGACCGCGGCCGGGCCGCCCGAACCCGCTCTGGCTCCCGCGCCTCCCGAGCGCACGTTCGCGCCCACGGGTTCCCCCCGCTGTGTCGGCTGCGGCGGAGTATCCTCGGTCCTTCACGGCTGCGGCGCCCCGCTCTGCCAGCACTGCATCGGCCAATTCCCCAAGTGCCCGAAGTGCGGCCAACCGGTCTCGCCTTTGACCGTCCGACCGGTCGATGGCGTTCAGATCCACGCCACGACCACCGCCCGGACTCCCACCGCCCGGGCAGGCGGCGTCGCGAGCGGACTGAAGGGGGTGTTCCAGCGCTCCAAGCCGCCCGCGTCGAAACCCGCGACCCACCCGGCGAGCGCGCCCGAGCCAGGGAAACCATCTAAACCGGCGGCCGAACGTCCCAAGCCCCCGACTGCCGCACCCGCCCAGGGGGCGCCCGCCAAGCGCCCACCCACTCCCCCGACGGCGAAACCCTCGACCGCACCCCCGCCCGAACCGCCGGCGCCTCCGCCTCCGGCACCGCGTCCGCGTCGGGAACGCACGGACGACGAGCCCCGCCTCTGAAAGCGGGCAGTCTCCGCCACTCACCCTCTTATAGGGGTCGTGACCTCTTCGACCGATGACGATGAACGCCGCGACTCCCACCGCCGGCGCGCCCCGCCCGACAGGGCCTGAGCGCCGGGTTGCTGACGGCTCTCTTCCTCGTGGTTGCCGGGCTCCTGTTCTACGGCATCTATCTCGCGCTCCCCCAGAACCATGAGTTCGGTGCCCTGTTGCTGATCGGCGTCCTTTCGCTCGTCTTCGCGATCGGATGCTACCTCCTCGAATCGGTCTCCCGCGACCCGACCGCCCAACGCTCGCTCGCGTGGGCGTTCCTCGCGATGGGGTTCGCGACGCTGTTCCTCTCGGTCGGGCTCGGCCCGACGTACAACGTCGAGACGTTCAGCAACATGCTCATCGGCCTGATCCTCCTCGTGATCTTCCTCGCGGTCACCGTCGCGCTGATTAGCTGGCGGATGCGCGCCGTATCGACCACGGCCCACCAGCAGGTCGCCCGGCAGGCGTGGCGCTCGGAGGCCCCGGTGTCGGCGCTCTCCTACTCGACCGCGAATTCCCCGAGCGTACCGACCACGGTCCCGCCCCCCACTTCCGGGAACAGTCCCCCTCGCTCGGGAGGTGCGTAACATGACGGCGACGCCCCCCACGTCCGCGGCCCCGGTTCCGGCTCCGTCCGCCTGCCCAAAGTGCGGAGCGCCGGTTCCTCCCGGTTCCCGATTCTGCAACGCCTGCGGCGCCTCGATGACCCCGGCCGCCGCCCCCGCCGGAGCGGCGGGCGCGCCCGCCGTGGACCTGCGCGAGCGCGTCGACCAGGACCGCGGCGTGCTGAAGCGGCTTCAACTTCTCATCCCCGGCTACCGGGGCTACCGCCAGGGCGAGGACGACCGCGCGGCGGACAATCTGCTCCGCCTGCAGACGGCCGACAAGATCCGGAACGCCCGGACGACGATGGAGAACGCTCGCTCCTCCCTGACCAACGCGAACCAGTTCTCGGCGCTCACCGACCTGGCCCCGCTCCTCGCGGACCTCCAGCGTCTCGAGGGCGAGATCCGCCACGCCGAGCAGGGCTACACCGGGCATCTCCCCCTCGGTCCGGGTCAACCCCCAGCAGCTCGACCGCCTCTACGAGTACGATTACGGATTCGTGGTCGCGGCCGACCAGGTGAACCAGACCGTTTCGCAGCTCGCCACGGCGGCCACGCAAGGGGGCGCGTCGGCGGTCCCGGCCGTCATGACGAACGCCCGATCCCAGATCTCGCAGCTGGAGCAGGCGTGGAAGGCACGCTTGCAGGCGGTCGAGGGGATCCGGGTCTCCTGAGCAGGACGAGGTAACGAGCGATGGTAACGAACAATCCGGTCCCGGCGAAGGGCGGCAGGTCTGATCGGCGCGACGACGATCAACTGGGAGGACGTCTACAAGGGACCGAACGTCATCTGGCGCGTCCCCCGGAACATCCGCTGGGGCGACAACGTCGTCGTCCGGCAGGACGAGAGCGCGGTCTTCTACCGCGACGGCAAGGTCCTCGCCTACCTCGACAAGCCCGACCGGTACGCGCTCACCACGCCTGAACGCGGGGATCCTCGGCAACCTCGTCCAGGCGCTCTCGGGGGTCCGCCAGGAGGCGGAGGTCTACTACGTCCAGCGGCGCATCTTCGACGGGAAGTTCGGCAGCCAGGAGCCGTACGTGTTCCGGGACCCGGACTTCGGGCTCGTCAACCTGCGGGTCTTCGGCTCCTACCGTTGGCGCGTCGGTTCGCCGGACAACTTCATCAACCAGTTCGTCGGCACGTTCGGCGCCGTCGCGACCCCCGACGTCGAGAACCGCTTGCGCGAGCAGATGGTGATCCTCGTCTACAACACGCTCGGCAAGATGAAGGACCAGGGGACGCAGGTCACCGACCTCGCGTCCAGCCTGACCACCATCGAGCAGGCCGTCCTCGGCGCGGCGCCCCAGCACTTCAGCCAGTTCGGCATCGAGCTGAACCAGCTCCAGGGCCTCTCGATCAACCTCCCGGACGAGGTCCAGAAGGCGGTCAACACCCGCTCGAAGATGGGCGTCCTCGGCGTCAACTACATGCAATACCAGGCGGGCCAGGCCCTCACGACCGCCGCGGCGAACCCCTCGGGCGGAGCGGGCGCGATGGCCGGCGCCGGCGTCGGACTCGGCGCGGGTCTCGGCATGGGCTACGGGATGGCCGGCCAGATGCAGGGAATGTACCAGCAGGGCCCCTCCACGCCGTGTCCCAAGTGCGGAACGCTCGTTCCCGCCGGGGACCCGGTTCTGTCCCGGATGCGGCCAGGCGCTCGGCGCTCCTGCCGCGGCACCAACCGGCGCTCCGTGCCCGAAGTGCGGACAGCCGGTCCCGGCCGGCGTCAAGTTCTGCCCCAACTGTGGAGCCTCGACGGCGCCCCCGGCACCCCGCACGTGTCCCAAGTGCAATCGCCGGTCCCCGGGCCGAGCAAGTTCTGCCCGAACTGCGGCGCCGCGATGCCGCCCTAGTGACGATCGAACCGGCGGAGTGACGGAGTCGGTCCCGTGGTCTTCTGCGTAAAGTGCGGCACGTCCTTGCCGGACGGGGCCCAGTTCTGCTTCAAGTGCGGCGCGCCGGTGCCCGGAGGCGGAAGCGGCGGCGCATCCGCCTCGACCGCGGCACCCGCTTCCTCCGCTCCCGAGCCTCGGGGCCGCGGGCGTCCAGGAACTGAAGTGCCCCGCGTGCGGCGCGCCGATCCATCCCGTCTTCGGCGAGATGGTGATCAGCTGCGACTACTGCGGCGGCTCGGTCACTCTCGGAGGCGGAGGATGGAAGGAGATCTCGAAGCACACGATGCTTCCGCTCAAGGTCACCGACTCGGCGGCCGCGCTGAAGGCCGTCCAAGCGTACGTGGACGCGGGGTTCTTCCACCGCCACGACTTCGAGGAGTCGAAGATCGTCGAGGAGAAGCTCTCGTTCGTCCCGTTCTGGGTCGTCCCCGCCTCCGCCAGCACCACGTACCAGTACCAGGCGGTCGCGACCAGCGTCGGCGCGACCGTCGGCACGATGGCGGCCGGGGCCGTGCTCGGTTCGGTCCTCGGGGGCAGGGCGGAGGACGTGGCTTCTCGGTGGTCCCGATCTTCGACCGGGCCGGTCGTGAACCCGAACCGGTCCGAGACGATCTCGGGCCAGTACGAGTATCCCGTGGTCGCGGTGAAGGCGATGACCGCCTACCAGCCGAAGGATTACGAGTTCGGGCTCGCGGACCGGTCCTTCTTCGACAAGAAGGGGATCCCCGCAGGCACGCCCGTGCTGAACGGCGACCTGGGGGAGGACGCGGCGCAGCACGCGGCGCAGGCGTACGTGCAGACAGCTGCAGTCCGAAGCGGCCCACAAGAAGCACAGCATGGTCTCTCAGCTCCACACGAACGTCGAGGTGTCCGAGGCCGAGCTCCTCCACGTCCCGATCTGGTACTTCCAGCTCGACCGCAAGGGCCAGAAGTCGATCGTCCTCGTCGACGGGCACGCGGGCCGGGTCATCCAGACCATTCAGTGAGTTTCCACCGCAACACAGGGGTTTAAGGTGAGAAGGGGGGGTTCTCCCCCGATGCGGCCCGTCCACCCCTCCCCCTTTGCCGTCGCCATTTCCACGCTGGCCCCGGTGCTCGTGGTGGTCCTCCTGCTCGCGGGAGTCGTCCCGATTCCCCGGGCAGGGGCCACGCCCCCGTCCGTCGCACCGACCCCGACCGGCTCCTTATCGTCACTGGAAGCGCAGGTCGCCCACCAAGGTTCCGGCCTTACGTCGACGCCCCTGGGTCATGTAGTGGAGAGTCCACTCCTCAACTACAACACCTCAATCCGTGGCAATTTCGGCTCGTCCGTCTGGGACTGGTCGATCGGCCCGGGGACCGTCGTGCCCTCGACCAGAGACATCTGGCTCTCGGACAATCTCACCCAGGTCTACCCGGGAGCACCACCGTCGAACGCGCCCGCTGTCATCTTCGACCCGTATTCCAATGCGTTCGTCGGCATCGTTCCCCAATTGGCGAACACGTCGGACCTCCTCTTCGACCCCGCCAACGGATACGTCTACTCGGCCGACCCGCTCAACAACACCGTCGGCGTGTTCAACCCGAGCGGCCACTCCTGGGTCGCGACCATCCCGGTCGGAAAATATCCCCGTGCTCTCGCGCTCGACCCCTCCAACAACACGCTCTTCGTAGCGAACTCGGGTTCGAACAACCTTTCGGTCATCGATACGCTCACGCAGCAAGTAGTCCCGACCACCATCACCACGGGGATTACTCCCGACAGCCTCGCATTCAGCGAGATCAACTCCGCGATATTTGTCGCGTGCGCCGGCTCCAGGGCCCTTTACGAAGTGAATGCCTCGACGTACTCGATTTCCATCGTGCTCCATTTGATCGGGAATGGTGCCGCAGTCTCGGTTTCTCAACCAACTAACACAGTCGCAGTTACAATTCCGTCCCACAACTTCCTCACGGTGTTGAACGCAACATCGATTGCACTGGTCGGGGCTCCGGTTCTCGGCCTTGGAATGACGTTGGTCACTTCGTCGCCAAACGGACTCTACTACGTAGTTGCGAACCCGTCGAATGATTTTGTGACGACTGTGAACGCGACCTCAGCGATGGTGGCAATCGCGACTTTGCCCGTCGGGTCCGGCCCTGTCGGTCTAACTCCGGACAACCAAACTGGTTTCGTCTACTCGTGGTCTTCCACGTATCGCAATTTGACACCAGTGAATTCCTCCTCTACCGCTTCAATACAACCCTCTCCCACCTTGGGCGTTCGTCCTGGCGCTGTCGCCTACGACCCATCCGCGAACAACGTCTTCGTGGCGGATTCCCTGACGAACTCCTTGCTCACTCTCAACTCCACCACGTTCGAAGTCGGACATTCTCCGGTCGCCCTACCCAGCCAGCCCTACGCGCTCGCTGACGACTCACTGACCTCTACGCTCTACATCGGGCTAGCCGGTGGGATTCTGGCCTACGATGCGGCCACGCAGCAGTTCCTTCCTCAGAACAGGTCGGTCGCGGGCGTCAATGGTGCGCTCGTCGTAGACGCTGCCGATGGTCTGTTGTGGGACATGAACAACCTCACTGGTCTTTCGGCCTACGACATACCTTCCCTCACACCCGCGCTCACCACTGCGGTTGGCCCCGACACTTCCGCGGCGGGCAGCCTCGCCCTAGATCCGGTAACCGACCAACTCTTTGCGGTCACGACAGGAGGACTCGGATCCGAAGTTGCGGTCGTTGGAGCGTCGACCGGAAGCACGATCAACGCGGGAGTCGCGGCAGGCCCGGGCGTCACGTCGGTCGCGTTCGACCCTGCGGACGGCCAGGTCTACGCGCTGGGTGTCAATCTGACGATGATCGACGCCAACACGCTCAACGTCGCGAGCGAGTCGATCTACCTGCCTACCCACTCACTTCTCGGTGCGAGCTTGACCTACGAGCCATCTCGCCAGTTCATCTATGCGACGACCTCGGTTTCTCCAGGGGCGGTAGGTGAGGTCACCGTGATCGACGGCGCGAGCGTGGCGGCGGGCTATGGTTCGGCGGGGACAATCTATCTCGGATACGCGCCCACTGCATTGCTCTCGTTTGACTACCCAGGAGCGAGCGGCGTCGGTTCCGGCGTCTGTTGTTGCGGCAAATCTGAACTCTGGATCCCTGGGAGTCATCGCGACCTCACCGGCCCTGATTGACTACCTTACTGCGTCCCCCGAGGCTATCGATCTCGGCCAGTCGACCCAGATCCTCGTTCAATACGTCGGGGGTGCTGGTATCGTCTCATTCTCGTACGCCGGATTACCTCAGGGGTGCTTTTCGCAAAACACGGTTCGCCTCAATTGCACTCCGGGAGTCGCTGGGAACTTCAGCATCACGGCCACGATCAGGGACCAACTGGGAGCTGAAACAAGTGCATCGACAGACGCTCACGGTCGCCCAAGGGCTCCGGCTCACTGTCAATTCGACAGCCTCGACGTTCCCCGAGCTGGACGCAGGTCAACAGTTCTCTCTGACCGCGGCGGCCTCCGGCGGGTCGGCGCCGTACAACTACTTCTGGTCCGGCATTGGTTCCGGCGGAGTGCGGGGCCCAGTCCTCACTTGGACGTACACTGGCTCCGGGAGCTATCTACTCCAATTGGAAGTCACCGACTCGCTCGGAGGGACGGGATACTCGAACTGGGCGGTTCTTGTCAACCCGAGCCCGAGCATCTCCCTGGCCGCCTCGGCCACCCTCGTCGACGTAAATCACTCGGTGACGTTGACCTCGACCAGCCAAGGCGGAACGGGTACCGGACCAACCACGTGGACTCTCGGAGATGGAACGCAGGCTACCGGCAGCACGGTCACGCATTCCTGGACGCGCACCGGGACATACGTCGTCAATGCGACCTACCGCGATGGGGTCGGATTGGTAGGGCAGGCTTCGATTTCCATCACTGTGAATTCAGCTCTGACGGGCAGCTTCACCGCTACCACCAGCTCGGGCTCAGGGCCGGTTCCTGGGACCTCCGTAACCTTCGGCGCATCGATCACGGGAGGGACGCCGCCCTACGCGGTGGTTTGGGCATACGGGGACGGATCCATGGCCTCGGGGTGTCCGACCGCCCATTCGTTTGCTTCGGCAGGCAGCTATCGGGTGAATGTCACGGTCACCGACCTGACGGGCGCCACCCTGAACGGGTCTCTGACCGTCATGGTCGTTTCCCCGCAGACCAACCAGACCTCGTCTTCCAATTCCTCGCTTACGTTCCCCCTCGGGCTGTTCCTCGGGGTGCTCGCCGGAGCAGCGCTCGCGGCGGTCGTGGTGTACGCGGTCGGGCCGCGCCGACGGAAGGAGCGCCCGCCGCCGCCTTCGCCGCCCACCCCCTACGTCACTCCCGGGAATGCGGAGTGGAAGGAAGACTGAGGTCTCGCCGGGACGCCGGCCGGCGCTCGGTGCCGGCACGAGCGAAAGTGTACCGGGTCGGAACGCGACGGGGATGATGGGTCCAGTACCGGCAACGGGTGCACTGTTGGCCGAGGACGACCATGTCCCCCGTGAGGGTCCGGTTGCGAATCGGTCGAAGCGGGGAGGCACAGACCGGGCACTCGAGGAGCGGTCGACCGTCCGGTTTCTCGGTGTAGCGGACGATCACCCGGACCCCGGGGGTCTCTAGCGCCAGGTGGCGCAAGCGAGTGCCGCTGACGACCGCCAGTGGATCGTCCTGACGAAGAAAGTCGAGGACTGCCTCACGGAACGCGGCCTGGGACGGATACGAGGCGCGTCCCCCCCGAATGATGCGCCGCGCCGCGCGGCGGACCTCGTCGGCCCCGGGGCGGTGGAACCGCGCCGACGGTCGCTCAGCGGGCGATGGCGCCGCGTCGTCCTTCGCGGGCACGAACCTCCTCTTCGTAGAAGCGGCGGGAGAAATCGGTCTCCATCGGACCGATCGGGACCGTCGGGTTCGTCGGGTTCCCGGAAGTACGCCACGAGCGCCGCCGCCGCAGCGAGACGGACGGCCCGAGACTTCAGTCGGGGGGAGAACTTGGGAAAGCGGGTCGTCTTGAGCGCCTTCTCCGAGACCTCTCGCAGCGCATCGTAGAGCGGGCGCTCGAGGCGGACCGAACGCCGCCGGAAGCGGGAAGCGACCAGCGGGTGACCGGTCTCGATCGCATGCACGAGCGTGAGGTGGTCCCGGATCCTTCCGGCCAGCGCAAAATCGAGCTCCCCGAGCTCGAGCCGTTCGGCGCTCGCCTCCACGGCACGGAATCGCTCGCGGGTCATCGGGTGGAAGCGGAGCAGCATCCGGTCCTCGAGCGCCGCGAAATTCGGGTCCCCGATCGTGGTCCAGTAGTCGTCCGCGCCGGCAGTCCGGACGTTGTAATTGACCGAGAAGAACGACCGGAAGGTGTACGGGCCGACCGTTCCGAGGGTCGTTTCCCATTTCACTTCGCGTTGCTCCATGACCAGCTTGAGGGGTTCGACCATCCCCCGGTACTTGAACCAGTCATTGAACTCGGGCACGATGAAATTGAACGTCCGTCCGGTATAGGCGGCACCCACTCGAAGGAACTGGACCGGCGTGATCCCGCCGCAGTACCCGATTCCTGCCGGGCAGTCCGTGAGGAGGGACCCCGCTGCGGGGGTTGCCTCGGACCAGGTCGTCGATGGAGAAGGTCTTCCCAGTTCCCGGGGGGCCGAAGAGGGCGAGATGGAATCCCGTCGCACCGGTGGCTGCGCGGTTGGCGCCAACAGAGCGACGTCGGCCAGGGCGTACTGCTGGAGCAGAGAGATCAGCGAATCGAAGTAGAGGGCTTCGCCGAAGAGGCCCTTCAGGTAGCCCGCGAGCCGCTCGATGTCGAACGTCCGACCGAACTCGAGGGTCTCCTCCAGACGGTAGTGCAGGACCTCGCGCAGGTGGTCGAGGAACTCGCCGTCCATCGCGCGGATCTCGGCGGGCTCGTCCGGCACGGGGGAGACCGGGCCCGACTCAACCGTCTCGGCCCGCGCCACCTCGTCCAGGAGCAGCTGCCGGAGCGCGTCCGGATAGGGGATCTCGAACGACTTCTCGCCCCCCGAACTCAGCTCGGCCAGCAGCCCTCGGCGCTTGAGCCGCCCGATCAGTCGCCCCGGGTCCTCGAAGACCCGGTCCCGGAGGAGGCGGGTCCGCAGGTCCGAAAGGCGGACGCGCGCCGGTTGCGTCGTGTACCCGCGCACGGTCCGGCGACGGTCCGCGTCCGCGACCAGCGCCGCAAGGACCCGCGCCACCGGCACGTCCGCCGCGGTGATCTCCAGGCCGGCGGAAGCTGCCACCGGTGTGGCGAGTCCGCCGACCGCCTTATAATGCACGCTCGGTGACAGTGGAGAGACGTGGTCGGACACAGCTTCTCGGCGTACGAGCGAGAGCTGAAGGACCTCCTCCAGGGGGACCGGTCCGCCGTGCTGCGCTACTCGAAGAGTCTCGCGCCCACCGAGCGACCCGACCTCGAGCGAATCCTCGACGCACCGTTCCTTGTCATTCGCGGGGCGGGGTCTCTCGGGTTCGACCTGGTCGCCCTGCGCGGAGGGCTTGCGCTCCCCCTCGAGGTCAAGGCGTCGAGCGAGGCGACGATCCATTTTTCCGCCGCCAGCGGCCGCGCGAGCGAGCAGCTCGAGGCCCATCGAACCGCCGTGGAGAGGGTGGGACTGGTCGCGGTCTACGCGTACCGTAAGATAGGCCACCGCGGGGGAGACTCCTGGCGACTGTTCTCAGCGGCCCGCCTGCCACCCCGAGGGTCGCTGGGTCTCCTTGCCCGACGGCTCCCCGCAGTCGAACGAACGCGGGAGGGCCACGCGGTGCTCCGATGGGACCACGGGATGCCGTTGGTTCGGTTCTTCGCGACCGTCCACACCCTTTTCGAACCGGTCGCGCTGGCGGTTCCGTGAACTCTCACGTTACCGCGGTCGGCTACTCGCGCTTCGGCCGGCGCTCGGAACCGCTGCATCGAGCTGGCGGCCGAGGCCGCCGGGGAGGCCCTCGCCGCGCGAGGCCGGAAGCCGATCGACTTGCTCGTCGTCGCCAACATGCTGGCGGGGTCCGTCAACGCTACCGAGAACCTCGTCTCACGCGTGGCCAACCAGATCGGTCTAGACCGCGGCCGGCCTCCGAGTCGAAGCCGCGAGCACGTCGGGCGCCGCCGCGTTCCACACCGCCGCGCTGGCCGTGGAGAGCGGCCTCTACGAGAGGGTCCTGGTCGTCGCAGCGGAGAAGATGACCGATCGGCCGACCGCGGAAGTGGCGGCGGCGCTGGCGCATTCGTTGCATCCGAGCGAGCAGGCGGTCGGAGCCACCATGCCCGCGCTGTGCGCCCTCGTCAGCCAACGATACGCCGAACGCTACTCGGTCGGGACGGAGGCGTTCGACCAGGTATCCCTCGCGGCCCGAGCGGCCGCGCAGAAGAATCCGTACGCTCAGTTCCGCAAGCCCGTCACCCTCGAGGAGATCCGGTCGAGCCGGATGGTGGCCAGCCCGCTCCGTCTGCTGCACTGCGCCGCGATCTCTGACGGTGCCGTGGCCGCGGTTCTCGAGCGGGGCCGCGGGCCCGCCCGGCGTTCGGGGGATCGGCCAAGCCTTCGAAGCGATGGCGCTGGTGGACCGTGCGGACCTCACGACCTTCGCGGCGAGCCGGAGCGCGGCCGAACGAGCCTTCGCACTGGCGGGGACCTCTCGGCACGAGGTCGGGGTCGTCGAGGCCCACGACGCGTTCGCCCCGTTCCTCCTGATCGACCTCGAAGATCTCGGCTTCACGCCACCGGGGACGGCGGCTCCCTGGTACACCGGAGAACCGCCCGCCCGGAGCCCCGGCCATCAACCCTTCCGGCGGGATCCTAGGCCGTGGCCACCCCGTGGGCGCATCGGGCCTCGCCGAGATCGCTGATGTGGCGCGACAGTTGCTCGACGAAGGCGGGGCCGCCCAAATCGACCCCCGCCCGAGCCTCGGGGTGGCCCATTCGATCGGCGGTCTCGCATCGCACAATTTCGTGACCATCCTGGGAGGGACTGGTTCGTGAAGCCCGTCTCGCTCCTCGTGAGCCGGTGTGACAGTTGCACCTTGCGCTACCTGCCGCGCGCCGGGCCGTGCCCCCGCTGTGGGGCGAGCCGACCGCTGCCCCTCTCGATCCCGCCCGAAGGGATCGTCCTCGCGGCCACCGAGTTGTCGAGTCCGGCTCAAGGATGGCCGACGCCGCACCGGATCGCGCTCATCGAGCTCGCGGAGTCGGTTCGCGTCCTCGCGATCGTCGAGGGGGACCTACCGACGAGCGGGAGCCGAGTCGAGGTCGTGCATGAGGGCGAGGCGTACCATGCTCACCTCTCGGCCACCGGCCCTTGAACTGTCGGGAACGCGGGGAGGGGGACTTTCCGAAGGCCGGCTGGTCCGGTCCTTCCTTTGAACCCCCGAGGTGAAATCACCACAGGATTAGCAATCCTGCGCCTTACCGGGCTGGGCCATCCCCGCGCGAGCGAACCGAGTCGCGGCTCCGCCTTAAATCTTGGGTCGCCGCGGCGGGCCGCGCGACCCCACCGCTCGGCGGACCGCCCTCCTCGGGACGTACCTTAACATAGGGGTGGACGGCTCGAAATCTCGAGCGGCCAAGTGTACCGACCCCTACCGTCCCCGCCCCCAGCGATCGGTCTGGCCGCTCCTCCTGGTCTCTGTCGTGGTCCTCGTCGTGGCCATCGTTCTGCTGCTGCTCTTCCTGGACCCTGCAGCATACCTTGGCACGACCCCCTCCGGCCACCCCGGTGGGTTCTACTTCTACGGATTCTTTCCCGTGCTGCTCGTCCTCTTCCTAGTCATGTTGGTCGTACGGATGGTCTTCTGGTCTCGAAGGTGGGGGTACCGACGCGCCGCGTATGCCCACCCCTACCCTTCGCGCGACCCGGCGATCATGACCGTGCGGCAACGGTACGCTCGCGGCGAGATCCGCCGCGAGCAGTATGACCAGCTCATGACCGAACTCACCCGTCGGCGGTCGGGGCCGTGAGAGAGGGCCCCGCGTACTACAACCCGTAGTAGGTGTCCGGACCGACCTGACTTAAAGGGTCGGACGGCTCCCGACCTCGCCGATGGCGGCGGTACGGCAATTCGACCCGGTGGGCCTCCTCACCCTGAGGGAGGTCCGCACGTTCATCCGCCGCTCGAGCGCCCAGGGCGGGGTCGTCTTCTTCGGTCTCCTCTACGTTCTCGGCTCGCTCTTCCTCGGGGGCATGGTCGTCCTCGCGGACATCCGGGGCGGCTACACGTTCACCACGGTGTGGGGCGGGACGGCTGGCTCGTGGAACTACCCCGGTCTGTTGATCGTGGCGCCATGGGGCGTCGTCTCCCTGCCGTTCTTCGCGACGTTCGCGATGATCGTCGTCGGAGTGGGAGTCGGGCTCGGTATGACCGTCGCCTTCCTCCTCGCCGTTCGGCTGATCCGGTCGAACGCGGCGCGCACCGACTCCTCCTCCGCCGCGGGCGCCCTGGCGGGCCTCACTCCGGCCATGATCAGCCTGGTCACGTTGGGAGCCTGCTGCTCTACGACAGCCGCCGCGACCGCGGGGGTGGGCCTCGTGGCCTCGGCCTCCGGGACCAGCGCGTCGAACCTTCTGTTGAACAACTGGTACCTCGGGGTCTTCCAGATCGTGATGGTCTGGGTGGCGCTCCTGGCTCAGGAAATGTTGCTGGTCGTGTACGCCGGGCTGTTCGGCCGGCCCAAAGTTCAGGAAGGTAGGTCAACACCCGCGTACGGTCGGTCGGTCAACGGGCGGTACCTGATCGGCGGGGGGCTCAGAGTCATCCTGCTCGGGGCCGGCGTGGTCTGGGCCCTCGCCGTGCTCGCCGAGTGGACGACCATCGATCCGTCGACCGCCGGGCCGGGGTACTGGTACCAATGGGGGATCCAGCACGAGCTGGTCGCTGGGTTGGCGATCGCGGCCGCGCTGTTCCCTGCCGGCACCTGTGCCGCGCTGCAGCGCACCCGTCGGGGGCTTGGTTGGATCGGGTCCGCCCTCCTACTCCTCGGAGGACTCAGCCTGGTCTTGTGGGTCCCGACTCCCCTCTCCTCGTGGGGGGTGGACGGTCTGGTGAATCAGATCCTCTGGGTCGCCGGCGCTCCGGTCTCTTGGGGATCCGTCAACCCGGGGCCGGTTGGCGGAATCGCGCTCTACCTGCGCTGGGCCCTCGAGTACGCTCTGCTCGGTGGCTTTGCGACGGCGAGCGCCCTCGCACCCGGGCGCGTGTTCGCCTGGCTTCCCCAATCGACGTCCCACACCGCTGGGTCGCCCATCGTTTCTCCGGAAGCCGGGCTGCCCACTCTTCCGGCCGAAATCGCCGCGGCGGCGCCCGCGAGCTCCTCGGCCCCGTCGCCCGGCGCCGCCGCCTCCGCCGCCACCCCGCCCTGACGTTCGGTCGGGCGCCCGCCCGCGTTATGTACGGTCCTCGGGCTCCGGGCGCCGGAGGTCATCATGCGGGTTTCCAAGGCCGGGGTCGTCGGGGCCGGAACGATGGGGGCCGCGATCGCGGAGGTCCTCGCGTTCAACGGGATCGAGGTCGTCTTGAAGGACGTGGATGCCGCCCACGTGGAACAGGGACTGGCCAAAGTCCGGGGGTTCGTCGGCGAGCTCGTAGAATTCCACGCCCGCCGGGGCGACAAGGAGATCGAGCGGATCGAGGGGCTCGGGGTCGAGCTCACCGACGCGCAGAAGGGGAAGGTCCGCGAGAAGCTCGCCCCGAAGGTCGAGCCGGGTTCGCGGTGACGAGATCGTCGCTCGCGTGCGGGGCGCGACCGACTACTCCGCCTTCGCCGACGTCGACCTCGTCATCGAAGCGGTGTTCGAACGGACCGACGTCAAGCGGACGGTGCTCGAAGCGCTGGACGCGGTCGTTCCCGAGCACGCGGTCATCGGGTCGAACACCTCGTCCCTCTCCATCACGCAGCTCGCGCGGGGCCTCAAGCACGTGCGCGAGACGCTCGTCACCCACTTCTTCAACCCTCCCGTCACGCTGCCGTTGATCGAGGTCTCGGGCGGAGTGGATACCCGCGAGGAGGTCATCGCGGACACCATCGACTTCCTCCAGACGCTGCGGAACCACCGGTACCCGATGCTGCCGATCCGGGTGCGGGAATCACCGGCATTCCTGGTGAACCGCCTGCTCTTCCCGGTGCTGAACGAGGCAACGTTCGCGCTCGACGAGGGGATCGCGTCCGCCCGCGACATCGACCTCGCGATGAAATCCGGTGCGGGGATGCCGATGGGGCCGTTCGAGCTCGCGGACATGATCGGGCTCGACATCTCCCTCGAGGTCTGCGAGACGCTGCAACGGGAGACCGGGGACCCGAAGTACCGCCCGGCGGCCCTCCTACGCCGCCTAGTCGAGGCCGGCCACCTGGGTCGCAAGACCGGGCGCGGGTTCTACGAATACACATAGGGACGAGGGGGCTCACTTCGTGGACGGCGGGTCCTCGCTTCGCGCCCGCCGGAGAGCGCGGGCGTACCATTCGAGCTCCGTGAAGAAGCGGTCGAACCGACGAGCCCACCCCTCGCGGTCGGTGGTGGGCCCGCCCTCGGCGAAGCTCTTCTCGACCTGCGTGACGCCGATCATCCCCGGAATGCTCACCCCTCCGATCCCCGGGATGACGAGCCGCAGCCCGTCGATGGCCCGGGCGCCCCCGTAGATCCCACCGGCGCCGACGAGGCCGAAGGGCTTGCGGTTCCACTGGTCGAAGAGGTGGTCGAGCACGTTCTTGAGGGCCCCGGGATACCCGTGGTTGTACTCGGGAGTGACCAGGACGAACCCGTCCGCTCGGTCCATCTCCCCGACGAACGCGCGCACGCTTCCCGGTGCGTCCTTCCATTCCCATTCCCGGTACTCAAGGTTCCCGAACGGGAGGTCTCGGGGGTCGAAGAGTCGCGTCTCGACGTCGGGCCGGATCGCGAGCCGCTCGAGCGCGAACCGGGCGACGTAGATGCTCTTTCGCTCGGCCCGGACGCTCCCGTAGAGGATCGGGAGGTAGAGGCTCATCGTTCGGGGAAAACCCGCGGGAGGAAAAGAAGTGCCGACCGCCCCGAAGCCCCCGATTATATGGACCGGGGCCGTTCCGGGGCGATGCGCTTTCCTTCGCCCGAATGGGCGGCCGAGCTTCGTACGTCGCTGAACTCGAGCCCGGCCTTCCAGGAGGCGGCCCAGGCCTGGGAGGCCGACCTTCTCTTCCTGGTGAGGACGCCGGGGTCCGAAGGGGCCGCACCGGGGATCCGCCTCCAGCTTTCGCACGGCGCCTGCCTCGCGGCGGAGTATCTCGGGGACGCACGCTCGGTCGCCGCCGAGTTCGTCTTCGAGGGCACTCCCGAGAACTGGGGGCGGCTGCTGCGCCGCGAGGTCGACCCCGTTCGTTCGTTCATGGACGGGACCTTCAAGGTACGGGGGAATCTCGCGAAGGCGCTCCGGTTCACCCGGGCGGCCAAGGAACTGGTCGAGACCGCCTCGGGAGTCCCGGTCACCGACTGAACGGCCGTTCAGGCCGCCGGCGCCGGCTTGACCGTTCCGGCGGTGACCGAGGCGGTCGGCACGACCGAAGGTTTGGCGTCCGCGGTCGTTGCGCCTTGCACGGCTTTGGTGGGCGGAGCAGCCGGCGGCTTGGGCGGAGGGGGCAGGAGTTGGCGCCTCAGGAACGCCATGATCAGAGTCCAGGCTCTCAGGGCCTGGGCGAGGTCATACGCCGGCAGATCGCGAGAGAGGAAGCCATGCCGGGCTCCCGGAATATCCTCGAACTGGAACGGGTTCTTGGCTTCGCCGCGCGCCGAATCCAGTTGGTGGCGGGCGCGAGCGGACCATCGGTCCGAAGTGCCGCCCACGTAGAGGAGGGGGGCGCTGACCAAGCGAGAAAGCTCGGGGGGTTGGACGGGCATGGGGTAGGCGAGCACGACCGCCCCGAGGCGAGTATCGCGCGCCGCGAGACAGAGGGCGAGGCTTGCGCCGTACGAGACCCCGAACACCGCGGTCTTGGTCGGGTCCACCAGGTCCCGAGCGCGGAGGTACGCGAGCCCTTCCTCATACAGCGACGTGAACGACTCGACCCGGCGGCCCGACGTCCCGATCCCGCCTCGAACTCGAACCCCGCTCCGAAGGGCGAGGTGGTGGCCGGTGCCGATCGCATCGGTCTTTCCCACGTCCGGGATGAGGACCTCGAACCCGGCGCGGGCAAATCGGATGGCCCCGTCCAGGAGGGTGGTGGTGACGCCGAAGACATCCGGTGCGATCAGGATCCCGGGGTGGCGGGTCGCCTTGGTGGGGCTCAGGACGATCCCTGGCGCGCGCCCATCCTTCGCCCCGTCGGAGGGGAACCAGATCCGCTCGCTCCGGTAGAGGGGGAGCGGGGCGCCCGGTTTCTGGGTGGTCTTGAGCCAGGTCTTGTTCAGGAAGTCCACGACACACAGCTTGAATCGCTCCTTGTTCAGGACGACGACGGCCTGTCGTGTCACCGCAGATGTCGCACACGCCGACGACGCCGCTGCCGAACACGGGCGGCAGGTCCATCATCTTGTCGTCGTCGCGCATTTTCTGACGGTCACCGCGCGATTCGGACGCGCTTCTTAACCGTTCCCGCCCGCGGACGCGATCGTCTCGCCGGGCGGGCCCGGTGCGGGGATGCGGCCTGCCCCCGGACAACTTCCAACCGGTGTCGATCGCGGGGTACGAGGGTTGTGATGCCGCGGAGCGCCAACCGGCGTTGCAGCTCCCGGTCCGCGGTCGCCACGGCGGCCCGAGTCCCGACGGCGGCCTCGATGACCCCCTCGTCCCCCCACTCACGCGTGGGGACGACCGTGTAGCGGACGGCGAGCGCCCGGGCCGCCATCGCTCCCGGGGTCAGGGACTTGGAGAGCCCGTCGAGTTCCGCCACGACCGACTCCGGAAGGTAGAGCCGGGCTCCGGGGAGGAGCCGGTCGACTTCCTCCTCGAGCGGAAAGCCCGCTCGGATCACGAGGAAGAGGACGTTAGTGTCCAGAACGACCCCGGGGCCGCGGGCGCCCGCGGTCTTACGGCCGACGGAGCGTGATGCCGAGAGTTTCCCGGTCGGTACTCGACCCCTCCCTTTCGACCCCGCAGCAGGTAGCGCTGGGACTTCTGATTCGCGGTCTTCGGGATCTCCTCGATGAACTCGAGGTAGCGGGGGACCATGAAGAACGGGAGCTCGACCGCGCAGAACTCGAACAACTCTTGCGCCGGGAGGCTGGCGCCGGGCTTCAGCTGGACGAAGGCCTTGACGTCCTCCTCGCCGAGGGGGCTCGGGACCCCGACCACGACCGATTCGAAGACCTGCGGGTGCCGGTTGAGGACCGACTCCACATCGTAGGGTGCGAGGTTCTCGCCCCGCGCCGGATGACGTCCTTCTTCCGGTCGACGAAGTAGTAGTACCCGTCCCCGTCGCGTGTCACGTAGTCGCCGGTGTGGAACCAGAGGTTCCGCCAGGACTCGAGGGTCTTCTCGGGCTTCCCGAGGTACCCGAGGAACATCGTGTAGGGCGCCCGGGGCCGGACCACGAGCTCCCCGCGGACTCCGTTCGCTACCGGTCGGTTGTCGTCGTCGACGACGTCCGCCTCGACGAACCCGAGGGGGGTTCCCACCGAGCCGACCCGGATCGCATCGGGCGGGTTCATGAGGGTCGTGCAGCCGCACTCGGTCATGCCGTACAGTTCCACGATCGTGAGGCCGAACCGCCGCTCGAACTCCGCCCAGATCGCCCGGGTCGTCCCCGCGGTGAGGGCCGTGCGGACCCGGTGGGTTTGGTCGGTGGGGCGCTCGGGCTGTTTGAACAGGACGTTGATCATCGAGATGAGGAGGGAGATGTGCGTGGCGCCCATCCGGGCGGCGGTCTCCCAGTACGTTCGTGCGTGGAACCGGTCGTCGAACGCGGCCGTCACGCTGTAGGTCAGCGCCGTGAGAGCCGTCATCTCCTGGGCGTTGCAGTGGAAGAGCGGCAGGGCGGTGAACAGGACCGAGTCGGGAGTGATCCGGCTTCGAGCGCCGATCTCGAGCGGGGTGCGCAGGGTCTTCTCGTGGGGAATGATCGCTCCTTTCGGCGGTCCGGTGGTCCCGCTCGTGTACATGATCGACGCCGGGTCGGAGGGCCGAGGGACGGGCAGCGCCTCGGCCGCCTCCGAAGAGGAGAGGGACGCGAAGGAGGGCACGCCCGTCGGCCGCTCCTCGAGGCCGCCCCGACGGGTCCGGAACGATCCACTCCCGGGTGATCCCGAGAGCATCCCGAAGCCGGCGCGTACGGCTCCCATAGCCTACGGTCGATCGCCAACCCCTGGGGCGAACTGTCGGCGAGCTCGTACCGAAGGATCTCTCCTTTGAGGGCAGTGTTCAGCGGCACCAGGACCGCGCGGCGCTTCGCGAGGCCGAACCAGAGCACCGGGAACTCGGGCGAGTTGAACAGGAGCGACGCGACCCGGTTCCCCGGCCCGATGCCGGCCTTCGCGAGCCCGTTCGCGATCCGGTCGCTCTCCCGGTCCAGCTCGGCGTAGGTAAGATCTCGACCGGCGAAGCGGAGGGCGACCTTCGGCCCATTCTTCGCGGCCTTGGCCCGGACGAGAGAGACGAGGTCATGGAACTCCTCGCTCGCGCCGCTCATGGGACTTCCGAAGCGTGCGGGTCCATAAACATTCGGCCCGGGCTCCTGCCGCGCCAAGGCTTGATAGCCCCGCGCCCCGTCGGTCCGACATGCCCGTTCAGGACCGGCGGTATCGCGCGGACCGGCCGATCGTCCCGGAGCTCGCCGCCGGGGCGGTCGTCGTTGCACCGGAAGCGACCGGCAAGTCCTCCTCCTCCACTACCGGGACGAGGATCGATGGGCTCTGCCCAAGGGTCACGTGGATCCGGGAGAGACTCTCGGAACGGCGGCGATGCGGGAAGTTCAGGAGGAGACCGGATTCAGCGCGGTCGAGCTCGGTCTCGAGATCGCCGAGGTCAGCTACCGATTCTTCAACTCGAACCGGGGGACCAACGTCCACAAGACGAGCGTCTACTTCCTCGCGACGACCGACGAATCGTCCGCCCAGCCCGAACCGATCTTTGACCGGTTCGAATGGGTGAGCCTCCCCGAGGCGATGCAGCGGGTGCCGTACGAGACCGACCGAGAGGTCCTGTCCCGCGCCCAGGCTCATCTGGGCGTGGGTCGCCCGGGTTGATCCCAAGGTCGAAAGAGAGGCAGGGAAAGGGTGAGGTGGGCCCCCTCGGGAGCCCACCGTTGGTGCCGGTGCGTCCTAGGGTCGCGTTGGGGGACCCTGCGGGACGGTCGTCGGAGGCGTCGGGGGCTCGGCCGCGGCGGGGGGAACGCCGTTGGCCCAGCTCTCACCGTACCCGCCGACGAGGCCCTTCTGGGACCGGCGCCGCGCGTACCGAACGCCGCTCGATGACCCCGACCGTTCCTACCACTGCGATCACCGCGAGGGCGATCACGGCGATCCCGAGCAGCGCGACCGGAGCCTCGGAACCCGAGGCGGAGCAACCGTTGGTCAAGCACGCGGCTTCCGCCTGGGCGGCCGCGACGGTCATCGGCTGGCCGTAAACGGTCGCCCCCGGGTTGGGACCCGCGGCCGGGGAGGTGCCGGACGCTCGGCTGGGCCATCGCGCTCGAGGCGCCGGGCGTCGCGCCGAAGTTGCTGTCGGCCGCGCTGATGACGGGGCCGCGCGCGCCGTTGCTCGTGTAGAGCGTCTCACCCTGTCCCGAGCCGACCGAGGCCGACCCGAGCGCGTCCGAGTCGAACGGGTGGGACGCGCCGCCGAACAGGTCGAACGGGTGGGGAACCAGAATGTAGCCGTCGTAGGCGTCCACCGGTCCCTGGACGAGCAGGACGATCGCGGTCCGTTCCTTATGGTCCGAGAACGGGTGAACCACGGCCACCTTGAGGCCGATCAGGCTCACCGGCCAGGAGCGGTCCAGTTTCCGACCGCGAGCCCGCTGCCGGAGCGGGTGGTCCCGTTCCACCCGAGGTCGGCCCAGCGTAGCCGATGTTCCAGCTCGCCGCGGGGTCGAAGTAGCGCTCGAGTTCCACGTGGAGACTCCCGAGAGGTTCAGGGGCACAAGCCCGAGGGCCGGAGCGAACGAGACCGTCCCGTGGGCGTGCGCCGATACGTTCAGCTATCCGCTATGGGAGTGGTCGTGGGCCGACGACCTGGATCGACTCGGCGATAGCCGCATGGCACGTGGAACGACTCGTTGGTCGAGCCCGAGGGCCGGGACGGCGAGTCCGAGCACGTAGACCGTCGGACGCGTCGTGTCAGGTTCACGAACGCGAGGTCGGCTCGGTCCGTGGTAGGTGTAGCTCGCGCTCCGTTCGGTGCGCTGAGACCGCGTGGTGAGGCTCGACCCCACCGTGCGTTGCTCCTCGATCTGGACGGTCGTGGTGGTGGCGTTGGGGTCGTGAAGACCACAGTCCAGCCGAAGCTCGCATTCCAGCTGATCGAGCTCGCATCGAGGTGGAGGGTCCCGGTCGAGTTTCCCTGGCCTCCGTACGCCCATGCGACCTTCGCCGACGTGGGGGCCCCGACGGCGAAGCGGCGCTCGCCCACCCTCAGCGCCGAGGCAGGTGAACGCGAACAGGATCGCGATCCCCGTCACCATGAGCCAAGCGGTCGTTCCGCCGTTCGCGTCTTTCGTTCGTGCGTCATCTTCCTGGACGGCACTCCTCCGTCAAGGGAGCAAGGCGGGGAACCCCGAGATAAGGGGTGGGTAAGCGAACGCCGGGATCCTTGGACGGGGTGCTAGACGTAGCATCGCTCGGGAGTCCGCTAGCCCGCGAGGACCCGCCCGTCCCGAACGATGGTGCGGCCGTCGACGGAAAGCTGCGAACCGCCGACCGTGAGCCATAGGCGATGAAGTCGCTCTTGGTCTTCCCCCCGTACCCCGCGTTGCCCCCGACACCGACCGTCACCGCCCCGAGCCTCGCTTCCTCGAGGCAGGGGGAGCGCTGGATCGCGGAGTTGAGGCCGATCTCGACGAGCGCCGGGCGGTCCCGCCCGGCGCCCGCCGACCGGAACTCCTGAGGGACGCCGTCCGCCCTTGGAGTCGAGAATCCGGTGAGCCGACCATCCTTGGACCGGAACCGTCCACCCTCGAACCGACCGGATTCCGCCATGCGTTGAGCGGTTAGCGACCACCGTCCCGCTGGCCGTTTCCTCCTCGACCGAACATAGACCGTCCCTTCGGGGACGCTGGCCATCCGGCCGACGCGGGTTTCATCTCCTCGGGGGTGACTTCGCCGAGGGTCACCTGGATCGGACGTTGGGCGAGGGCGAGTGTAAGGTCCGTTCCGTTCGGGTGCGGAGTCCGGACCTCTCGACCCCGTTCGAACGCGCGGCGAATCCGCGCAGCGTCGGCCCGCATCGAGACGGGGTCTTGGAGCGAGGCCTCGTAGATCTCGTTCCGCCAGACGCGGATACGGAGACCCCCGAGCGCCGTCGCGTTCGCGGGAGTGACGCGGGCGATCCCCATCCGGGCGCCGCGGACGCCGTTCTTCCGAGCGACCTCGTACCAGCGGGAGTTGAAGGCGGTCGTCTGCTCCTGGGTCTTCGCGTCCAACGTTCCACCGGCGGGCGAGATCTTCGGGCCCCCAGAAATAGATGTACACGTCCGCCTCCGAGCAGGGCGGCCATTCGTGGTCCGCCGGAGTACCGATCAGGCGGATCTGCCCCTCTTCGATCGCCGTCCAGTAGGCAGCTTTCGTCCTCGTAGTGAACGATGGGTTGGGCGCCGCTCCGACGGGCCTCTCGGACGAAGCCGTTCGCCCACGGCAGGGACGAAGGATAGGTCTCGATGATGACGTTCTCCTTCGGCTCGGAGCTTCGAGGCGGGAACGAAGGACATTTCGGGCAAGGCGGTCGGCCTGCGGTCCGTCACGGAAGAGGTCATCGCCGAAGCAGAGGGCGGTGCGCTATGTCTCTTTGCCTGTCGAGCCCCTAAGCCCGGGGACGCGAAAGCCGGGCGTCGCCCGCGATCGCCACGGACTCCGGGGTAGCCCGCGTCCGCGTGGCGAGCCACCCCGATCCCCGGGTCGTTGTGAAGGACCCGGCCGATCCGCCGGTCGGCGTCCGCGCTGCCGTCGGCCACGACGACCAGGCCCGCATGGATCGAGTTCCCGATACCTACCCCGCCTCCGTGATGCACGGAGACCCAGGTGGCCCCGCTGGCGACGTTCAGGAGAGCGTTCAGGATCGGCCAGTCCGCGATGGCGTCCGACCCGTCGCGCATCGCCTCGGTCTCGCGGAACGGGCTCGCGACGCTCCCGGTGTCGTGGTGGTCGCGCCCGATCGCCACCGGTGCCGTCAGGCTCGCCATCGTGGACGATCGCGTTCACGAGGTGGCCGAACCGTTCCCGTTCGCCGTAGCCCATGTAACAGATCCGCGCCGGGAGTCCCTGGAACGCAACCCGCTCCCCGGCGAGGCGGATCCACCGGCACAGATGCTCGTTGGACGCATATTCGGAGAGGATCATCCGGTCGATCTGCGCGGATGTCCTCCGGCTCACCGCTCAGGGCGACCCAGCGGAACGGTCCGCTGCCGACGGCGAAAAGGGGTCGGATGTACCGTGGGACGTATCCGGGGATCTCGAACGCGTCCGGGACCCCCGACGTCGCGCGCCTGCGTCCGGAAATTGTTGCCGTAGTCGAACACCTTCGGCCCCGCTCCGTTGAAGCTCGAGGATCGCGCGAGCCTCGGTCGCGATCGATGCGCGCACCCGCGCGAGGTACACCGGGCGTCGGGCCGCCGCGCCGCCTCGCCTGTTCGACGGTCAACCCTTGCGGGATGTAGCCTACGCGTATGTCGTGGGCCGCGGTCTGGTCGCTGACGATGTCCGGGACGATCGACCGCCGTACACGATTTCGGGGTACACATCCGCTGCGTTCGCGCAGAGTCCCACGGAGAGGGGTCGCCGGGCCGCGACGGCCGCCCGGATCCGCGGCAGCGCGTCGTCCAGGTCGTTCGCCTCAACGTCGAGGTAGTGGAACGCTCCGGCGACGTGCGAGCGCCCGGGGGTCGCACGTCGACGACGAGGGCGACGCCGCCCAGCAGGGTGACCGCGAGCGGTTGGGCGCCTCCCATCTCCCCGAGGCCCGAGCGTGAGCATCCAACGCCCGGGCAGGTCGGCGGCGCCGAACTCGAGCCGGGCGAGCGAGGCGAGGGTCTCGTAGGTTCCCTGGAGGATTCCCTGCGTGCCGATGTAGACCCAGCTCCCGGCCGTCATCTGGCCGTACATCGTCAGTCCTCGGGCCTCGAGGTCCCAGAAGATCTCGTCCGTCGCCCAGCGGGGGACGATCAGACGCATTCGCGATGAGCACCCGGGGGGCGTCGGCGTGGGTCGGGAAGACGCCGACCGGCTTTCCCGACTGGATCAGGAGGGTCTCGTCGTTTCCGAGCGTCCGGAGCGAGGCGACGATCCGGTCGAACGACTCCCAATCGCGGGCGGCCTTCCCGCGGCCCCCGTAGACGATGAGGTGGTCGCGGGTCCCGCGCGACCTCGGGGTCGAGGTTGTTCAGGAGGAGTCGAAGCGCCGCCTCCTGGGCCCAACCCCGGCACGAGATGTTCGTCCCCCGAGGGGCGCGCACCGGTCTCGGCTCGGACCCGCCGACCGCATGTCGGAACGCACCCCCCTCGGCTAAGAGGCTTCGGCCGCGGGTTGTCCGGCAGACCGGTCGAACCGAACCGCGGGAACCCCGGGGAGCCGCTCAGGTCCGCCGCATTATAAGTCGGTCCCGATTACCTCTCTCCACCCAGGCGTGCCGCCATAGCTCAGCGGTAGAGCGGCTGATTTGTAATCAGCAGGTCGGGAGTTCAATCCTCTCTGGCGGCTGCAGGGAAGCACGAGCAAACGCTCGGCCCTTCGAAATCGGGCAGGTCACCCGTCGGGGGGAACGGTGAGGTAATCTTGTATATATACTTCAGAGCCGGTATAGGTGGGTGAGCATGAGGCTCGAGACGACCGTCCTACGGGACCCGGGGGAACACCCCCTTCCGGGCGGCGTCGCCTTCCCGGTCCCGAAAACGAACCACCGGCCCCCCACCGAGTACCGGTTCCGAGTTGGCTCTGAAAAGGATGTGGAGGCGATGAATCGGCACGGGTTACCGATTCACCTCCTGACGGCCCGTCGGGTCTCGGAACTCGGCTACCCGATGGTGTTTCCTTCGATGGCAGTCGTGGCCCGCTCATTTCACCCGTTAGTCGAGATGAGGCTCACGACGATTCCGTTCGTTTCTATCGAGGCAGCGACCTCCCCAAAGGACGAGGACACGGTCGTCTCGATGCTCCAATTCGACATGATCGGGGCTCGGGCCATCTTTGACCGGAACCGGGAGCGATTCGATTCGACCTACGTCCTTCGTCGGATCCTCGAAGAGCGAATGGAGCGTCGAGCTTCGTTCGTTCGATTCTCCGATGTCCTCCCAGGAATCCCGACGTCCAGCGACGCTATCGACCGAGATGCGCTCGACCGGAAAATCCACAAGCACCCGGCGGCCCCGAGAGCGCGATGACAACGGTGGTCCGCCCCGACGAGATCGGGGACGTCGTTCGCTGGCTCCAGTCCGAGATCGGCGTCCCGTTCGTCGTTGTGGGGGATCGGCCATCCGAATCGAGATTCCAGTCGCCACCAAGGATGTTGACGTCCTAATCTCGGGCCGGGATTGGAAGAAAGTGGACTCGGCGATTGGGAACCGAAGGGACGCAGCACCCCTCGAACCCTACTCGGGTTCGATCCGTGGGACGACGGTTTCAATCGGAGACTCGGAAATCCAGATCGACTTCCTAGCGGGAGGACCCTTCGGGGGCGACTCGTTTGTTGAGTACGTGCGCGGCCCGGGTTCGAGGCCGTACGAGGGCTCGCGACGGGCGCGACCCGAAGTGGTGTTTTACATGCGACTTTGTCTCGACGATTGGCGAGAGAACATCCCCAGTATCGAGAGGGACCTCCGGGTAGGCGTCCCCGAATCGACACTCGTCCGGGCAGTATCGGTGGCCCGGCGCTTTGGACGGGAGGCGAAGCTCCAAGAGCGGGTCGCGGCGGTCCGGCAGACGATTCAGGCCCTTAGTCCAATGCGGGAGTAGGGTCTGACTCGCTCTCCGACCCCCAGCCAACAGCGAGCCCGCGATTGCGTGGGGCAACCGACACTCCACGGGTTAGGAGGCGCCCACCCCTCGATGGCCCCCTGCCTGCGGGTATGAACTAACCGTCATACCCCTCTGGCGGCCGCGGGGAAGCGGGGGCTGACACCCGGCCCGTAGAATTCGGGTGGGTCGTTGAACCACACGCTGGCCCTCTATGCTCTGGTTGCGCAAATGACGTGAATGGTTCAATTCCCCCTCTCGCGAGCGACTAACTACGGATCCGGTTGCGGAAAGTTGCCCCTCGACCGGAATCCATACGAAAGACCAACGGAGTTGGTGGTCGGTCCGACGGGGGTGAACGTCAGCCCCGGGTAACCACCGTTCTCGGCCCCGTCCGACACCTGCCCTTGGATGAGCCATCCGGAGGTCAACCACCCGAAGGTGGTGACCCCAAGTCCGACCCACGCGGGCCGCGTGCGGCTCCAGACCTAAGGGGAGGGACCCGACTTACGAGCCATTAGCGGCCGGTTGAGTCGAAACGGACGTATGGAATCTAGGAAGGACGAGTGAGCGTTTTCTGACAACGGGCCCCCTGGTCATACGACCCTCAGTTCATCGATTCCATAGAGGTCTTGGCTAGGAAGCGGCTTTCAAACCAGCGTGGGTAGGTTGAATCTCACAGCCCAAGCCGTAAGATTCAGAACTGACCGAGACACCTCCCTGGCAGCTCGGGGAACGCCCGTGAACTGACGCCCGGTCGTTTGAAAACGTACAGGATGCCGTTAGGCCGCCGGTCTCGGTCGGAAGGGCCTGAACTCTTGGCGGATGAGTCCGAAGAGGACCAGGTCGCGATACCGGCCGTCCACAATACGATCCTCGCGGGCCCGTCCCTCCCGTCGAAAGCCGAGGCGACGGAGGACCCGCATGGATCGAGGGTTATCGGGAAAGACGCCCGTGTGGAACCGGTGAAGCCCGAGCTCCCGGAATCCGGCGGAGATCAGCAGGGACGCCGCTTCCGAGGCGTACCCGTTTCCCCAGTGGGAAAAGGCAATCCAGTATCCGACGTGGGCGTTCCGGAAATCGAACCGGATCTGATCGAGCCCGCATCCACCGATGATCTCTCCGCTCCCTCGAAGTATGACGAAAAGGTTGCACTTCGATCCTTCCTCGAGACCCCGTTGGCCCCGACGGATGAATTCCCGAGCGTCTCGAATCGAGTAACCGGCCGGCAAATGAATCGGCCGTGTCACTCGGCGGTCCCGAAGCGCATCCGCGATGGAGGAAGCATCGGTAAGTTGCGGGACACGGAGCAGCAGGCGACGCCCGACGATGGGGAGCCGTAGCCGAGGTCGTGTGGTTCGTGCCGCCATCTTGCCCGCATCGGGTTACTTGGATAAGACCGTTGTATCGCATCGAAGGTGTCCGCGCCTTTGCCCCTCTAGATAGGGGGGCCTGTTGGCTGCCGTTACGTCCGGCCGTCGACTGCCTCTCGTGGGCTAGACTGGGCAGGACCTGACCGCCCCTCCGCGTGACGGGGAATCACGACTCGGCGTGGTGGAAACTGAATCGTCAAAATCGCCGTCGGGGGGCTTCTGTCCAGTAAGGGTGCGCGCGCGGCCCCCTCACGAAGCGGAGGGGGGTCGGTGCCGTCACCCGCCACTAGTCCAGAGTGTTCGCCGGCCGGCGAGTAGGTGCAACAGTTGCTCTGGGCCGGAGGACTGAGTCTCGGCCGCCGCCGCGAGGTCTCAGGTCCCCACGATGGTCGGGGCGCTGCATGTGTACCCGAAGAACAGGAAGCAGTCGTTCTCGTAGTAGAACGGCGGGGGAGGGGCGGTTTGCCCAATCATCACGACGTGGGAAAGGGTCACCATCGTGTTGGCAGCGACCGAGATTGCCGCAACACCGTAGAGCCCGCCTACGATCAAGTTCTGGAGGAATGAGTAGCTCCCGTCGTAGCCGGCGAGCGCGTAGTCGATGCTGTTGATGAGGAGGTTACCTCTCACGACGCACCCGGGGCAGCCCTCGAAGAAGGCAATCCCGACATCCGAGTTTGAGATCAGGTTGCTTTCAATCACCGTCCCTAGGCCGGCGTCGGTGAAGTCTCCGATGGCCACGACCTGGGCCTGGCTCGCATCGCTCGGACCGCAGAGTCCGAGTCCGAAGTATGTCGAATTGAACTCGCACTCAAAGTTGCTCAAGGCATTGAACGAAATCGTAGCGGAGCTAGAGTACAGGATGATCCCCCCCGAGAAATCGGTCGTGCTGCCCGCGATCGAATTGTAGGTGATCGTGACCGTGCTCGAGACGATAGTAAACGCATCGATCTCCGGGCCGACGAGGATCGAGTTGAGGGCGATGAATGCCGAGCTCTGGGAGAACACTTCGATCACGTCGATGAGGAGACTCGGCAGGCTCGAGAGGACATTGCCGACGATGGTTGCGGAACTCGAGTTTCCGCCAAAACCCACCGAGATGGCCGGGGCACCGGATGAGACGTACGGGTAGACGTTCAGGCCGATGTCCGTCTGGGCCGGTGGTGATCCGGTCGTTGGAAATGAGAGCGGAACTCCCTGCCGGTGAATCCGCTTGCCCGCCCACCGAAACGCTGGGTCCCCCAAAACCGAACCCGGAGATCGTCACTCCGTAGATCGTGCCCGAGCCGATGAGCTGGGATGCTGGCGGCGTGCCACTGACGTAGTCCAGGCCGAAATCGACTCCCGTACCGTAGGACATGAAACCGGCCTCACCGCAGGAGGCCCCTTCCGCCCCTCCCGTAGTCGTGACCACGGCCGACCGGAGGGTCAGATTGGCCCTACCGCCGACCCCGATCCCTCCCCCTGCGTACACATCGATGTGGGGGTGGACGGTGGAATCGGGGGGTAGGCCGGTTAGGAGAATGCATTGCAGGGTCGCCTGGAGCGTGAAACCCGAAAGGGTAACCGTGGCCGCGTCATCGATCTCGATAGCCCACGCGTTTCCAAAGTGGTCCGGCACGAGTCCCGCAGGGCTCTGGATGATCGTCTTCCCCGATCCCGATCCGAGAATGGTCAAGGGCTTGTGAATGGTGAGCTGCTCCACGTAGGTGCCCGGGGCGACGAGGATGGTATTGCCCGGATTCGCCGCATTGATGGCGCTCTGGATGGTGGGATACTTCGTGGAAGGGACTTGAAGGGTTGAATGAGCCGGCGGGGGGAAGCCCCGGCGGTCGGAACGAGAACCAACGCCGTGAACGAGGCAAGGACCATGAGACCGGTGACCGATAGCGACCATGCGCCCCTTCTGAAACTTCGCGACCGACCGGACTCTCCGCTCTGACCTCTCATAGTTCCGTTCCACGCCCCCCCGTTCGGTTTCAATGATTCCGAAGGGGCATGGCCGCGCCATCAGGTTTCAGAAGTTAAGGCGACTGGAAACCTAGCTATCCATTTCGGACAGGCGGTGGATCATGGCTTCGATCCGAGTGTCGAAGGCGAGGGGTACCGAGATATTCTGAGTAGGGAATCCCACGACTACATCCACGATGCCGGGGACGGTCATGAATTCCCGGCGCAGCTGGTCCCCTACCGAGGCCGAAGGAACCGGGAGGAAGAACGGAAAGCGACCTCCGAGTGGTGGGCGATCCGACGGCGGGAGCACATGCTCGAACGGGAAGATGGGGTCCACCCGGAATAGATCCGGGTAAAGTTGGACGATCTCCTGCTCCAGTTGCACCGTATCGATGTCCTGTCCGAAGAGGATACCGACCCAGGCAACTGTCCCCGCTGAACGGCGAAAGTCAACGTCCGGAAAGAAGAAGAGAGCTTTTCCCTCCATGAGGCGCGCTACCCTTCGCTGCAAACTGCGAAGGGAGACCCCCACATCGTTCGCGACCGCCAGCCAGTCGGGACCCGGGAATCGGCGAAGGGACTGGATGATCTTCCAGTCCCGTAGCCCGAGCGTCATTGAGGAGGAGACAAAGGGGAATTCTAGTGGAGGACTGAGGACGTGAGCTCCGTCTACCGCACGGATCAGGGACTGCCGTCGGTCGGCCACTTCGCCCTCCTCGGCCAGGAGGAGGGGGTTGTAGACGTCATCCGACTGGAAGAGGAACGCCGGTTGGAGCCGATCGATCAGCGCGCTCTCCGACTGCCTCCGGTTCCTTCCCGGTTCGAGCAGGATGGACTGCATCTGGAACGATGTGGCCAGGGCGTCGGGATTCGGAAAAGCGACCACGTTCTTCCAGAATCCTTCCTCTCGCCAACGAGCCAGGCGGCGGCGTGCAGTGATTCGACTGACACCGGCTGGCCAGCGACAGATCCTGAACCGACAGTCTAGGGTCGAATGCATGGACCGCCATGACGTTCCCGGGAAACATCGCCCGGAAGAGCCGGAGGTCGAGGGAATCCATCCGTGCTTCCGAGGTTATCCGAAAGTAAAAACCCTCGGACGGCTCAATGCTTTTCCCGTGGAGAGTCCGCCCGAGGTCCCTTGATTTTCTCCCACGGCCCCCCAACGGATCCCCGACCCCAATTCCAAGCCGAAGGCTTCTGACGAGCGCATCAGCCCAGCGGTTGACCTCGCAAATCCGGCCGCCCCGTCCGGGAAGGAACGGTACCTATCGGTATAGCCCCCTTCCGCGGGGGGGTGGGCACATGGACCCCGACCTCGGTGGGTGGGTTCCATCGCCGGACGGAGACTCGTGTCCGGATTCGAGGCCCATACGGGATTTCGTCGGACTGCCGAAGGGTTTAGGGAGCTTTCGGAATACCGACCGAAATCCATGCGTGAGTACGTTGCGCTCCTTCGAGCCGTGAATCTCGGCGGCGCGACGGAGGTGAGCATGGGTGACCTGCGGGCGCGACTCAGCAAATCGGGGTTCGATGATGTCCGGTCTCTCCTCCAGTCCGGGAACCTCCTGTTCAAGACCCGACTTGGCCACCGGGACAAGATCGAGCGCCTCATCGAGGACGAGATCTCCCGGTCGTTCGGACGCCCCGCCCAGTGTTTCGCGCGGACCCCAGATGAATGGAGGGAGGTGGTCCGGGGAATCCGTACCCGCGTCAGGGCGCCGAGGATCCGGGCCGCTTAATGGTGCTGATTCTCAAGTCACCGCCGACCACCGCAGCGTGGAGGGCGTTGCAGACGGCCATCCCGGGCCGCGAAATGGTCCAGGGCGCGTCGGACCACGGCTACCTCGTGTACCCCGACGGCATGGGGCATTCGCGACTCACCCTCGACCGGATCGAGTCGGCTCTCGGGACCCGAGGCACCACCCGCAACTGGAACACGGCAAGGAAGATCGATTCGCTTCTCGCTGAATGACTCACGTCTCGTCGTTACCTTGTTCGCCGTGGGTGGGGGCGCCGGGATCGATGGTTGTGTACACCTGAGGAGCCGACCGATAGGGACGGGGCTCGCCGATTCTCAAGAGCTCATCCTGAGAACGGCAGTAGTGCGGGGAAAGCGGTGAAGAGGATCGTGAGTACTCCGACCGCCACGAGGAGCCCGCCCAACACTACGCGGAGGCGCTCCTCGGGAACGTGGGCCCGAAGGTACCCCGCTCCACGCGCGGAGACGGCCGTGATCACGACCAACGCCGCGGTGACCGCGACGAACACGAGGACGACGTTCCCCGTGGAGGCCACGAACAAGATCGACAGGACCTGGGTGTTGTCTCCCATCTCGAGAAGGAAAGCGAGTCCGAGGGCTACGACCCGGACTTGTCCCGCCGTGTGAGCCTCCGCCGGTGTTCCTTCCCCCGGCTCGTGGACCGGGCTCGGGCGCCGCACTATTTCCCGAACACCGAACGCGATCAGGGCCAGGCCTCCCACCACCTTCACCCAGACGAGGTACGGGGCGAGGACGGTTTCCGCACCGTAGCCGATCGAGACCGAGACCAGGGTGGCCAACCCCAGGCCGATCGACTGCGCCGATAAAGACGTCTCGACGGGGGTGACGCGTCGCGAGGGTGATGACTCCGAAATTGGACTTGCCGGGAAGCTGGAGCGCCGCTACGACGACGAAGATGACGAGTCCCGTGAGGAACAGATTCGCGTCCAAGCCGCCCGCCCATTTCCGTCAAGGTCGCGCAGGCATGACGGCTTCGCTGGGTCCAACCGGGTCGTCGCTTACCCCCAAGGCACGCGGCCCGAGTCGGCCGAGACTTCCGGTCCTCAGTAAATGGTCGGCCGGATTGTATGGGACGCGGTGCGAGGGTGGTTCCAGACTTGGCCGAGTCATAGTGTAGGTCGGGGGGGGCCTCGCGCGAGGGCACGCTTATTGGGCTCCCGAGGGCTTCTAGTGTTGCACCGGGATAGCCCGGCCGCCTCTCCACGGAGCACCTGGGCCGAGGGAAGCACCGAACCGTCCTGAAGGGTCGAAGGGAGGAACCGAGTCGTGGGGACCTACAACCTGGACAAGATCTTCAATCCCCGAAGCGTCGCCGTCATAGGCGCGAGCGATACGGAAGGCTCCGTCGGCGATGCGATCGCGACCAACTTTGCCCAGGGGGAATACGCCGGGAAGGTCTACTTCGTGAACAAGCACCGGGCCGAGACCCACGGCCAGAAGGCCTATGCGTCGATGGCGGACCTGCCCGAGCCGGTCGACTTGGCCATCATCGCGACCCCGGCCTCCACTGTCTGTGAATTGGTGGACGAGTGCGGGAAGGCCGGCGTGAAAGGAGTGGTCGTCCTTTCCGCCGGTTTCAAGGAGACCGGGGCGGAGGGAAAGGCGCTCGAGGACGAGCTCCTCCGGATCGCCCGCTCCTACGGTATTCGCGTTGTCGGACCCAACTGCCTCGGCATCATTCGACCCGCGGCCCGCCTGAACGCCACTTTCCTGTCCGAAACCCCGAAACCGGGGACGGTGGCCTTCCTCTCCCAGAGCGGCGCCCTCGGTTCGGCCATCCTCGACGTCGCCCGGGACGAGAACGTCGGATTCTCGGCGTTTGTCTCCGTCGGGTCGATGCTCGACGTGGACTTCGGCGACCTCATCGACTACTTCGGCAGCGACCCCGCCACGCGCAGCATTCTGATGTACATCGAGGGGATCACGAACGCCCGCAAGTTCATGAGCGCCGCACGGCACTTCGCCCGGACCAAGCCGATCGTGGTCGTGAAGGCCGGACGCTTCCACGAGGATGCGCGGGCGGTGGCCTCGCACACCGGCTCCTTGTCCGGAGAGGACCAGATCTACGACGCCGCCTTCAAGCGGGCGGGGATCGTCCGGGTCGATGAGATCTCGGACCTATTCAACGCAGCCGAGGTGCTGAGCACTCAGAGCCTGCCGAAGGGGCCCAACCTCGCGATCATCACGAATGCCGGCGGGCTGGGCATCATGACGTCCGACGCGCTGCTGGGCCGAGGGGGGAAGCTCGCCGAATTGGGTCCCAAGACGATGGAGCGGCTCAACGCCGTCCTTCCGGAATTCTGGAGCCGGGGGAACCCGGTGGATGTCCTGGGGGATGGCGGTCCGGAGCGCTACCGGGTCGCCCTCGAGGCATGCCTCGAAGATGACCAGGTCGACGGGATCCTCGTGCTCCTGACCTCCCAGGGACTGGTCAACCCGCTCGACGTGGCCAAGACACTGGTCGAATCCGTTGCGGCTCGGCCCTACCAGGACAAGACGATCCTTGCGTCGTTCATGGGCCGCAGCTCGGTACAAGAGGCGAACACGTACCTGTCCACCCACAATATCCCGACCTACGAGTCGCCCGAACAGGCCGTGCGCACCTTCCTGACGATGTATGAGTACCGTTCGCAACATCGCGCTCCTCTACGAGACCCCCGAGGAGCTCCCGGTGGATGCCGCGCCCCCGAAGCGACCGATCTCGGTCCTGCTGAAGCGAGCGGCCCAGGAGGGGCGGGAGGCCCTGACCGACGAAGAGGCGAAGCGCCTCCTCAAGTTCTACGGCTTCCCGGCGGTCCCGACCGAAGTAGCTCGGAACGCGGACGAAGCGGCCGCACGGGCCCGCCAGTTCGGGTTCCCCGTCGTGCTCAAGATCCTCTCGCCCGACATCCTCCACAAGTCTGAGGCGGGGGGAGTCGCCCTCGACCTCGGTTCCGAGGAGGAGGTCCGGCGCGTCTTCGACACCCTCGTCGCGCGGGCGAAAGCCTACCGGCCGACCGCCCAGATCCTCGGGGTGACCGTGCAACCGATGGTCCCACGGGTCGGTTACGAACTCATCGTGGGAGGGAGGACCGACCCGGTCTTCGGGCCGGTCGTGCTGTTCGGCACGGGAGGGGTCGGGGTCGAGCTCTACCGGGACAAGGGCGTGGCGCTCCCCCCGCTCAACACCACCCTCATCCGACGGATGCTCGAGGAGACGAAGGTCTACCAGCTCCTCAAAGGATATCGGAACCAGCCGAAGGCGAACCTGGAGTTGCTGGAACGGACCCTCGTCCTGTTCTCCCAGCTCTTGATGGACTTCCCACAGATCCGGGAAATCGACATCAACCCGTTGCTCCTCACCGAGACCGACATCCACATCCTCGACGCCCGCATCTTGATCGACAAGGACCGGGCCGTCCGGGAGCACGGGCTCCACGCGCATCTGGTCATCAGCCCGTATCCGAAGAGGTACGAGACCCGTTGGAAGATGCGGAACGGGGAGGAGGTCATCCTCCGCGCGATCAAGCCCGAGGACGAGCCACTCTGGCTCGACATGTTCCGGGCGTTCTCGGAGGAGTCGATCCGCTACCGATTCTTCCAGATGATCAAGGACACGCCCCACGAGGTTCGGGTCCGGTACTGCAACATCGACTACGACCGGGAGATCGCGATCGTCCCCGAACTGACCCGGGACGGAAAGCGCCGAATCCTCGGGGTCGGCCGTCTGATCCTCGGACCCGACGGGAAGAGCGGAGAGTTCGCGATCATCGTCGCCGACGAATTCCAGGGCAATGGCCTCGGCACGAAGATGGCGGACCACGTACTGGAGATCGCCTACGACCTCGGGGTCGAGCGGGTCTACTCCGTCCTCCTCGCGGACAACGACCGGGCGATCTCGCTCATGAAGCGGATGGGGTTCTCGCTCTCCTACGCCGCCGACAACACCGTTGAAGCGACGCTCGACCTACGGGAGGACCGGGCCGATGCCCGCACGAAAGGCCGGCCCGGGGCCGCGACCGATTCCCGTCGGTCTCCCTCTTCGATCCGGAGCGTGGAGCAGACTCCGCCCCCGATCGAAGGCGGACCGTCCGCCCACGAGCCGGCGACCCCCCGGCCGGCTGAGCGCGCCAAACCGATCCGGTGTCTACGGGGTGTTCACTGGCGGTAGACTGCAGCCGAGCGCATCGATCGTGCCGCTCGCGTTCACGACCGTGCCGGCCCCGGCTTCGGCCGAAATAGTGAGGATGAGCAGGTTGTCCTCCTGGAGCACCGCCCGCATCGGCAGTGCCGGGTAGGTGGTGACGATGCGGAGGGGGGGTGAGATCGTGGCGCTGCAGATGGGCACGGGGTACGGCTCGGTATTGACGATCACCAAGGAGTCGTTGAACGAGGCTCCCGAGCGAAGGTGGAACGGGAACCCCCAGTACGGCCCCGACTGGTTGATCCAAAGCGTGCCGAACTCGGGAGTCCCGTTCACGGGGGGGTTCTGTTCGAGATCCCAGTCGATGGACAGGATCGTGACGGGGGGTGGGGGCGCGACCGAGGGCACGACGTACAGGACGACGACCAGGATCGCCAGGGCCGCGACGCAGCCTCCCGCCACGTACCGATCCCGTGCGGGGGCATCCTCAGCATGCGGTCCTTCGTCGCCGGTTCCGAACTTCGGCCGGGGGTCGTGAGAGGGTCGGTTGGCCCGCACCCGGGCGGGGCCTGTTCGGCTGAGGCTCGACCACGATCGTTCCGGACGAGCGACGTCCTCAGTGTTCTAGGCGCGAGTGGGGTAGTTAATCCTTCACGCGGGGAGGCGCCGCTCGCGACCTCGGCGGCTCACCGCCGGTCGGAACCTGCGAGCGACACAAGTTTGATAACCCCCTCCCCAGCATGTTTAGGTCCATGCACTCCCGCACGGCCGGGCGGAGACGCCGGAACCGCGGGGTCAGCAACATCATCGCGACCATCCTGCTCGTGGCGATCACGATCGTGGCGGGGGTCTTCCTCTGGTCCTTCAAGATCAACACACCCTCCCCCGCACCGATCATCTCGTTCTCGATCCGATCCGGGACGAGCAACCCGGTATGGGGCGACCCCACCGACTGCCTTCCGTGGTTCCCGCTGTGGTTGAACTACAACACCCTCTCCTCGACGTCGAACACCAACACCACGGTCGACTACCTCGATAACGGCGGGAACTACAAGATCATGGGAGCGATCTCCGGAGGTCCCGTCATCGCGAAGAACGGCCAGCACTACGGGAACAACTTCACCGCCTGGTGGAACGGGGGCTTCGCCAACACCACCGGCGGCGTCACCGGCAACAGCTTGCACAACACCGAGTGCAGCGGCACACCCCCCACGGGCGACTTTTCGCAGATGAACTCGACCCAGTTCATCCTCTCCGCGCACAGCCCCAACGTGATCCCCCTCAACGATGTCGAGCTCATCTTCTGGTGCAACAACACCATCTTCGTCAACGGCACCCTCGACACTATGACCTGGTTCCCCGGCAGCTCCACCGGACCCGCCCCGAACGCGCCCCACCTCAACAAGTGCGGGACGTTCATCCCGAGCGGTTCCTACAGCACCCTCTACAACCGGTTCGGCATCTTCGTTCCGATCGACCCCAACCAAGTGGGCTACGTCGAGAACGGCGACACCTTCATCATGTACGTTCACACGACCTCGCCCTTCGACCCCGACGTGGCGGGCGAGAACGACGGGGCCGGGGGAGATTGCGGCCCGGGCCCGGATTGTGACGACTACCATGGAGCGCCCGCGTGGTGCTTCACCGTACCGGGGGCGTGCACGTTGCAGTTCGTCTACGTCGGCTCTCCCAGCAGCATCCTCGCGACACTGAACCTCTACAACATCATCCGCGGCTGAACTCCTTCGACCGCTGGGTCCGGCCGACCCGTACAGGTAGGCCGGCGCCCGGCCCGTGTCCGGGACTGAAGGCCCAGGGGTTTCCTCGATGAGCCCTAGCGGGACGATGGAGGACCGCCCGACGGCGGTGGGCCCGTGCTACCGATGCGCGCGAGCGCGCGCTTCACATGGGGGTTCGGCCCGATCGCCTCGATGACCTCCTCCACACGCCCCTGGGCATCCAGGAAGAACGTCACGCGCCGAGCGAACCCCAGGAACCCAAGCACACCGTAGGCCCGGGCGATCGACTTGTCGCCGTCCGAGACCAGCGGGATGGCCACGTCGCATTTCGTCGCGAAGGACTTCTGGGCGCCGAGGGGGTCCACGCTGACCCCGACCACGGCGACGCCGGCCGCGTGGATCTCGGAAAAATGGTCCGCGAACGCCCGCGTCTCGATCGTGCATCCCAGCGAGTTCGCTCGGGGGAAGAAGAACAGGATCACCGGGCGTCCGCGCAGCGAAGAGAGCGAGAACAGCCCGCCCGAGGAGGAGGGGGCCGTAAAGTCCGGTGCGGGGTCGCCGACGCCGATCACGCCGCTCCGAGTCGCGATGGCTATAAGAGCCGATGCGCGGCGGCGACGCCCCGAAGGTCAGCCCGTGTCCGTATCGCGGGGAATCTGTCGGATCTCCTCGTCCGACAGCGCAGGGGTGCCGAACGTTCCGAGCACCTCCCCCAGCCGGTCGACCGACGGGAGTGGCACGAGTATCGACCCCACCCAGTCCCAGTGGGCGACGTAGCGGATCGCGGCCTGCGCCATCGTCCGGGTCCGATCCTGCGTGAGAAAGGCGAGCCGGAGGACGGGAGCAAACTCGGACTCCAACTCCCGCAGCCGGATCGGCCCCGCCCCCGGTCCTCGCTCGACCGCCGACGCTGCCGCTCGGGTGCCGTCGAGCCGTCCTCCCGCGAAGGGATCCCTCGCGAGGAATGAGACGGGGCCCTGGGCCGCCTGGGGCTCCACGAACGCGGCGAGACGGGCATCCAACAGCGAGAGAGACCCCGAGAACATGCGCGAAGGGACCTGGTCCGGTCCCCCTGAACCCGCTACAGGTCGGCCTGCGGGAAATCGATGGCAGAACAACGGTGGGGGAACGTCGGCCCTTCGCTGCCGGTCCCAATCCCTCTGGAGCGCAGGAGGAACATCCGTGTCGGTCCAGTCCACGATTCCTACCCAATTCGGCGCGAGCCGCCGATCTGAATCCTCGAGGGAGAGCCGGAATCGTTCGGGTACTGCGTCGGGAGCCCGTGGAGCCGACGGACGGGTGTCTCCCGGCCGCACCAGGTCTTCCAACCGCCGCCCGACGATGAGCACAAGGTCCGGGTCAGGGTCGACAAAGGCCTCCCCCAGCAGGCGTTCGGCCTGCGCCGGCTGCGGGCTCCCGGCGATGTCAAATGTGGTCACTCCCGCCGCGCGAGCTCGGCGCAGCCGCTCGATCACTCCCTGGTCCGCGGAGGGTCCGGGAACGGAGGGAGGAACGACCGTGAGCCCGATCAGCGAAAGGGTCGTTCCGCTTCCGCCGACCTTGCGTTGGGGAATGGGAGGGGAACTCAACTCAGCCATCGGCAGGGCCTCCCAGCATCGCCGCTAAACAACGGTTCCGGGTCGAGCCGGAGGCTTCGCCCTCATCGAGGAACCGTCCTCCGCCCCGCGGGTGGTCGCTCCTCGGTGGAGCGTCATATAGTCCCCTCGGGTCGGTGCGGTCCGAGGACGAGGTTGGGGTCGATGACGTCGAGTTCGAGTTCACCCACATCGAGGCGCAGCGAGTTCGGCTCCTTCCTGAACGACGATTGGCTCCTCTGGACTTCCGAGAATCCGGAGATCGGGACATCGATCGGGCTCTCGGGGTTCAACGACCGGTGGACCGACGATTCCGAGAGCGGGATCGCTCGCCGCCGGACCCACCTGCAGGAGAGCCGAACGCGACTGCTCCAGTTCGAGCGAGAGGCTCTCTCGGCGGCGGAACATCTCGACTACGACCTTTACCGGGGACTTCTCGAGCGAGCCGCCGTGGGCGCCCGCCTCGGATACGACCCCCTCCCCTACGATTTCGGTCAGCCCCACGACCTGCGGACCCCCATGAACCAGCTCGAAGGCATCCACGTCACCTCCACCGACATGCTGGAAATGGCGCCTCGGGAACGCCTCTCGGACTACGAGGATCGACTGGCGCGCCTCCGTGCGCTTCCTCGCACGATCCGTCAGCAACGCGCGTTGTTGGACGCCGGACGGAACGCGGGTATCACTCCGCCCCGGGTGGCCGTGGCCGGGCTCCCCGACCAGATCCGAAATCTGCTGCGCGCGGACCCGAGCGAGAGCGCCCTCCTGTCCTCCTTCTTGGACCTACCCCCACGCTTCGGACCGACGGATCGGGCCCGTCTCCTTCAGGAGGCTCGCGCCGCCTACACCGACGGGATCGCCCCCGCGCTCGAGGAACTTCTCGACTACCTCGTCACTCAGTATCTACCGGCGTGCCGGGAAACCATCGGGATCTCGGCCCTCCCGGGGGGCGCGGAGGCCTACCAGCATCTGGTACATCGGATGACCACGACCGACCTCACCCCGCAGCAGATCCACGAGATCGGGCTGAAGGAAGTTCGGCGTCTCCGAACCGAGATGGACGGGATCATGACCCGGACCAGGATCCTGCTGGAAGCTTCTCCGAGTTCAAGGAGTTCCTTCGGACCGACCCCCAGTTTCACTGGAGTCGTGGCGAAGATCTGCTCGAAGCGCCTACCGTGTGATCGCGAAGAAGACCGACCCGCAGCTCGGACGACTGTTCGGTCGTCTGCCCCGACTGCCCTGACGGTGCGTCGCGGTGCCGGTTTCCGCGAGAAGGCCTCGCCCGCGGCGGACCTGTTCAGGCGGGCCCCGGCGACGGGGCCGCGGCTACTTCTACGCCAACACCTACGAGGTCGGGGTTCGCCCCCGCTGGGAGATCGAGGACCTCTGCCTCCACGAGGCGGTCCCGGGCCACCATCTGCAGATCGCGATCGCGCAGGAACTCGACCACCTACGGAGTTCCGGCGCTGGTCGGGTCCGACCGCGTCCATCGAGGGCTGGGGCTGGACGCAGAGACCCTTGGGGAAGAACTCGGATTCTACCAGGACCCGTACTCGGAGATCGGTCGAGCTCATGGCCGACGCCTCGCGCTCGATCCGTCTCGTCGTGGATTCCGGGTATGCACGCGATGGGTTCGACGAGGGACCAAGCGATCCAGTTTTCCGCGAGAACACTGCCCTCAGCGATGTCGGCATCCAGGTCGAGGTCGACCGATACATCGTCTGGCCGGGCAGGCGCTCGCCTACAAGATCGGTCAGCTCGATCCGAGAGATGCGCACCCTCAGCGAGACCCGACTCGGAGATCGCTTCGATATACGCGCCGTCCTAGTCCTCGTCGGAAGGCGCGTTGCCGCTCGACCGCCTGGAGGGCCGGGTCCGAGAATGGATTCTCCGCAGCGGTCGGCCACGTGACCGCGGTCGTCGCGCGATGTCCCAGGGGGGCGCCGAGGGGTTAGAAGGCCCCCGAGGGGTCCTCGGGCCGATGGCCGATAGCGGACCGTCTCGTCTCCCGCTCTCTGAGCGACACCGTCCCCATCGACTGGACGACGTCGTCGGCGGGGGCAAGGGTCGGACCGAGCTGCGGGCGTGGGCCGACGCATGGGCTTCGGGCGTCCGTCCCGCCGGGCGGTCGTGCTGGCGGGCCCCCCGTGTGGAAGACGTCGACCGCCCTCGCGCTCGCGGAGGAGTACGGATGGACGCTGGTCGAGATGAACGCGTCCGACGCCGGAACGAGTCCGCCATCGAACAGGTCATCGGCCGGCCTCCGATCACCCACACGCTGACCTCGCGGGTCTCGAAGGGAAGAGGTCCCACGCGCTCATCTTCTCGACGGAGCCGATTGCCTCACTGGCCGCCCTCACCCAGACGGGCCAAGGCGCACCCCCCTGCCCGTCGTTCGGGAGTTCCGGGGGTCGGTACGGGACGGTGAAGTCGCTCAACTCCGCTTGCGGGCTGACGCCGTCAGTAGCCCGCACCGTTCAAGGAATGGGAGGTACGTTCCACGGACCACCCGGGAGGGGGGCCTGGACGAAAGCTCGTCCCGGCGCAGCGGGACCTGGGGGACTGGAAGGGGGGTTCCCGCCCCGAGACCTGTCGGACCGCCGGCGGTCTCGCGGCGATGGCAGGCTCGTCAAAGAGACGCGGATCGCTCGTCCTACGGTGAAGGACGAGCGCGACGCTGACCCGATACTCGGGCCGTGTTTCCGCACCTAGCGTCCTGCGGCTGAGATTCTATCGCTCCGAGACTCGGAGATGGTCGCCCACCTGACCCGCATCGGCCCCGGTCGGAGGGGATGCGCTGGGGCGGGTGCAGTCGAAGCGATCGTCCGCAGGCCTCGCGGCGACCTTCGGGCCGGGATGAACGACTCGAAGCGATCGCTCCGTTGCCTCGGGCCCGCCCCAGCTTCTCGATCTCGGGGTCCGCGATCTCACCTCGGACTTCGACCAGCTGACCGAGGAGGCGTTGACCGCGCGCCGGTCCTTCCGGTCGGTAGAGGTCCAGGACGACTGGACGCCCCCCCCGACGACCCTTCCTCCCCTGGATCGAGGAGAAGGTCCCCCACTTCGCTCCGTCCCCGTCCATCGGGACGCCGCCTTCCGAGTGATCAGGCTCAGGCCGACCTCTTCCTCGGCGGGCTCGACGGGGGCGCGCGTCTGGAGCCTGTGGAGCTACTGGTCCGAGGACTCCTTACGGGAGGCGTGGGGTTCGCCGTCCGCGAGCAGAGCATCCCGATCGGCGAGGGGCGACCTTCCCCCGCTTCCTCAGCGGATCGGACGCTCCCGCGGCCAGCGCGCGCTCCGCGAGGGGATCGCGGCGGAGGCGGCCGAGCGGGTCCACCTCTCGAAAGAGAAGGCGCGCCTGTACTCCTTGTCGTTCCTCGAACGGATCGTGGGCGCTGGCACGGAAAGGAATGCCTCATCCGACCAGAAGGGCGTGGCCCGCGCCCTCGTCCGAGAGCTCGACCTCACCACGACGAGGTCGGGTACCTCATCGGGGTCGAGCCGGAATCCCCCCGAGTGGTCGCCCTCTTCGAGCGCCCGGATCGGGGGCCCGTTCGCGCCCTTCGGGGACGGTCGATGGATCGGACGTATCCGCTCCCGAACCGGAGACCCCCGGACCAGCCGCTCCCCCGGCGAAGAAGCGACAGCGCTCCCTCTCGGAGTTCGGGGCGTGACCTCGCGACCCCGGGTGGTGGTCGTCCTGGAGCAGCGGAAAGGATTGCGCATGGGCTCTTCACCTCCTTCGACGGGAAGGGAAGGTCGACGTGGTGGGATTGATGGCCACCGTGACCGAGCCGTTCGACCGAGTATCGATGCACGGCGTTCGTTTGGAACTCCTGTCGGCCCAGGCGAACGCCCTCGGACTTCCGGTGCGGCACGTGCTCATCCCCTCCCCCTGCCCGAACGAGGTCTACGAAGCCGCGATGTCCCGGGCGTGGGGCTGAGCTTGCCTCCGAAGGAGTCTCCCAAGTGGCGTTCGGTGACCTGTTCCTCGAGGATGTACGGGCCTACCGGGAGAAGAAGACGGCCGGGAGCGGTGTCGCGCCGATCTTTCCCTTATGGGGACGGAACACGCGGCACTTGGCCCACGAGATGATCCAGGGTGGGCTCGAGGCGACGATCGTCTGCGTCGACCCCCGCCGACTGCCCCCTCGGTTTGCGGGTCGGAAATTTGACGAGCTCCTCCTCGCGGAGTTGCCTCCCGATGTCGACCCGTGCGGAGAGCGCGGAGAGTTTCACACGTGCGTGATGGCGGGCCCGATGTTCGCGCATCCGGTCGAGGTTCGGGCCGGTCGGGTGGTCGCGGCGGACGGGTTCGTCTTCGCGGACCTGGAGCTCGCCCCGACCGGGCCTACGCTAGCGTCGCGTGGACCGTGATCGCGACGTTGCCCTTCAGGGCGTTGGAGATAGCAAGACGAACGAACGAGTTAGCCACAC
>CAWJFK010000011.1:0-156958 GCA_963842165.1 uncultured Thermoplasmata archaeon
GATTGCGCCGCCGAACCGAATCCGGCGTACTGGCGCATGGTCCAAAGGCGGCCGCGGTACATGGTCGGATAAATGCCGCGCGTGAACGGAAATTCTCCGGGGAAGCCGATGGATTCTTCGGCGTCGCGTTCGCGGGAATCTTCCGGCGAGTAAACCTGCTTCACGGGGATTCCGCCGAGCGTAGCGTGACGCGCCGGGCGTTCCGTGCGAGGGGTTTCGTCTTGCGGTGGTTTGCTCATGAGCGCACTGGGGGCCTCAAATTCAACGCACTCGCCGCGCCATCAGAAACGAAGTGACGCCGAACGCCGCCATCATGACGGAATACGCCACGGCGAACCAGACCGGCCAGAGCGGTCCGCCGCGGTGCCACACGCGCAATGCCGAAATTGCTCCCGAGAGCGCGAAGAGGAGAAACATCGCGCCCGTCACTTCATGAAACGTCTGCCGGGTGGCGCGCCAAAGCGCGCGCAAGAATCCGCGAATTCCGGCCAGCCAATCGAAGACCGACGCGCTCATTGACAAATTCTAGTACAGGGCCGCCGGAATCCGAAACGGCGGCGAATACCGGGGACCGGCTGCCTCGCTATCGTCTCGGACACGGCCGGCGCACGCGGGGGCTGGACAGCGTCGCGGTCGTGCTATATTCCGGGAAATGAGCGGGAAGATTCGAAACTGGAGGATGACGATGCGAACTGCCATTCGGATTCTAGTAATGTGCGCGTGCGCGCTGCTCGCTCCCGCGGCCATGCGCGCGCAGGGCACGCAATTGACGCCCGAATCCATGAAGACCATGATTGAAAATCTGGGCTACACGACGACCTCCAGCACGAACAGCGATGGCGTAGTGACGTACAACATCACGCTGACGCCGCAAGGCTGGACGATCGATACGGACGTGAACCTGAGCAAAGATCAATCGAATATCTGGATGTGGGCGAATCTGACGAAGATTCCGGACGGGCAAGTGTTCGATGCGGACACGCTCATCACGATGCTGAAAGAGAACGACACGATGGGGCCGTTCTTTTTCTCGTACTCGGATTCTTCGCGCCGCTTCTTCATCAATCTGGCGCTCTCGAACCAGAACGTGACGCCTGCAAAAATGCGCGCGGAACTCGACGCGCTTGCGGCGAACGTGGTTCGCACGCAAAACATGTGGGACCCGACCAAGTGGAAGAACGCGCCACTGACTGGAACGAAGTAGCCGCGGATCCGGGTGCGAATAAGTCACGCGCGGGCCTGGGTTAAGTCTTGTGCCGATGCGGGGCGGGCCGTACAATCGCCTCAGGTACGCATGTAAGGAGGAATCTCCTTGCAACTGGACGATCAACTCAAACAACTGTTGCGCGAGCTGGGCCACGCCATCAACGATACGGTGTCTGACTCCGAGCGCATTGCTGCGGCCATCGCCAGCGTGCGAGCGGCGGGCTACGACATTGTGTTGAAGCTGGACGCGACCATCGGCCTTGCGAAGCGAGATCCGCAGGACGAACAGATTTCTCCGCAGGACCGCCGTTTCCTCGAAGCCTGTGCCGGACATCCAGGTGGATCAGGAAGTACTGGAGGAGGAACCGCGGCCGGCGAAGTTTGAGATCACGCCCCAGGACGTGCGTCTTCTCAAGTCCCTGAAGATATCTCTGGATGATTCGCTCTAGCCTGATTGCGCTTTTGCTTTTTGCATCGCTCGGGTTTGCCGCGCTCGCGGCGCCGCAAACGACACAGGTGTCCACTCTGCCCGGACCGGGCAAGCCGATTGTCTTCCGCGGCGAGGTGTTGCACCAACTGCCTGCTTCGATCACGGTGCGGAATCTCCAGCCCGATCACGAGCGCGAAGTCCGGACATTTACGTATTCCGATGAGCTGAAGCCGCGCATGCAGAAAGTCCTGGACGCCGGCGGCTATCAGTACGGCGACAAAGTTGAAATCCTCTACATTCCGGGTTCTGCGGTCGCGTTGCGCATCGAAGGCAAGCCCTCCAAGCCGATCTGAGTTTTGGATGATGCTGTGATTCGTCCGCCTGCCGTCGCTGGAAGCTTCTATCCATCGGAGCGCGCCACACTCGAACAAGAAATAGATTCCTTCGCGTTGAGGATCGCGCCGATCACGGCGACGATGCTCAGCATGAGGATGAACCGGCGCGACCGGAGGTAATCGCGGAACTGGTAGCGCGAGAGAAGGATCGCCTGGGCGAACGTATCCGGCACGTGACCCATCGTGGGGGCGCCGACGGCCGGAGCGTCGATCGTCACGAATCCCCCTTCGAGATCTCTTGCAGGTAGACCTCCTCGAGGGCGCTGCGCGAAGGCTCAAAACTGAGGAGACCGAGTCGCGCCGCGACCAGGCGCTCGAGGACCTGCGCCTGCACCTCGCCGCCGCCGGCGATCGTCACGGTGGCCCGACGGGGGTCGACGCGCGCCATCGAGGTCACGCCCGGCAGGGAGGCGACCTGGTTCGCGAGGTCGGCGTCGCTGACCGGGAGCAGGAAGGAAAGGTCGACCGAGGTCGCATTCCCGACGAGCCGCTTCTCCACGTTCGAGAGCGTATCGTAGAAGAGCAGCTTGCCGTGGTTGAGGAGCGCGACCTCGTCGCAGACGTCGACGACCTCGCTCAAGATGTGGCTGCTCATGAAGATGAGGCGGTGGCCTTTCTTGAGTCCCCGCACGATGTCGCGGACCTCGGCCATCCCCCGCGGGTCGAGACCCGTGCTCGGCTCGTCCAGGAGGACGACCTCCGGGTCCGACATGAGCGAGGCGGCGATGTTGATCCGTTGCTTCATCCCCTTGGAGAACCGACCGACCTTCTTGTCGGTCCACTCGCTCATCTTGACCTCCTCGAGCACCTCCGCCGTCCGCGACCGGATCTCGTCCGGACGCATCCCTCGGAGCGCGCCCACGAGCTCGAGCGCCTCGCGCGGCGAGAGCGAGCCGTAGATCTCCGGCGTCTCGATGAGCGTCCCGCAGGTAGACAAGGCCCGTTTGCGCTCCTTCTGCACGGAGATCCCGTTGATGAACGCCTCGCCGGAGGTGGGAAAGATGAGGTCGGTGAACATCTTCAGCGCGGTCGTCTTGCCGGCGCCGTTCGGACCGAGGAAGCCGACACACTTCGACCCGTTGACCTTCAGGTCCAAGTGATCGAGTGCGACGAACGCCCCAAAACGTCGGGTGAGCTGGCGGGCTTCGAGGCTCGGAGTCATCGGTCTCTCCCTGATTGAAGGAGTGGGCACGCGAGCGAGGAGAAAAGAGCCACGGCCAGACTGCTAGCCCCTCTCACGCACCGGCGGGGCCACCACCGGCGGGCCCGACGGATCTGACCCGGTGGGACCGGGACCCGAGGTTCACCCAACGGAGCGAAAGGGAATTCGCGACGACCGACGTGGACGAGAGGGCCATCGCGAGAGCTCCGGTGACCGGAAGGACCATGAACACCGCCGGGCCCAGCCAGGGAACCAGCGCCCCCAATGCGATCGGTAGCAGGACCGCATTGTACCCGATCGCCCACGTGAGATTGCCCCGCACCTTGCCGACGGTCCTCCGACCGATCCGGAGCGCAAGCGCCACCCCTTCGAATCCCGGCCGGAGGAGGATCACGCCGCTCGTCTCCTGCGCGACGGCGGTCGCGGCTCCCACGGCCATCCCGAGGTCCGCCGCCGCCAGGGCGGGGGCGTCGTTGATCCCGTCGCCGACGAACGCCACTCGTCGACCCTCGGATTGGAACTGGCGAAGGAGGTCCAGCTTCGCGGCGGGAGACATCTCCGAATACACTCTCGCGATGCCGAGTTGGCGGGCCACGGTCTGAGCGGCCGCGGCGTGGTCGCCCGTCACCAATACCACTTGGATCCCGTCGGCCGACAGGGCCCGAACCGCCTCGGCGGTCCCGGGTCGGACGCCGTCGAAGAAGGCGAGGGTCCCGATCGGGACCCCCTCCCGGGTGACGATCGAACACGCCTTGCCCTGGGACCGAAGCGAGGCGGCCGCGGAGGTCGCATCGAGGGGCCCTTCGTTTCCCCCGGGGGGGCCTCGTCCGTGGCGTACCGCGACGGTCCGCCCCTCCACTTGACCCTGGATCCCCTCCCCCGGAAGGGCCTGAATTCCGGTCGCGACGGGGAGCTCCAGACCCCGCGACCGGGCCGATTCGATGACCGCCCGGGCGAGAGGATGTTCTGACCCCAGCTCCACCGCGGCCGCGAGGCGGAGGACGCTCTCCTCCGAGTCGTCCGCGAGCGGCACGACGTCCGTGAGCTCCGGCCGTCCGAGAGTGAGCGTTCCAGTCTTATCCGAGAGGACGAGGTCGATTCGGCTGGCCCGCTCGAGCGAGTCGGTTCCCTTGAAGAGGACCCCCTCTTCGGCGGCCCGCCCGGTTCCGACGACGATCGCCGCGGGAGTGGCGATCGAGAACGCGCACGGGCAGGCGGTGATGACCACGGAGACGAATACGAGGACTGCGATCGCCGGCCCGACGCCCGCGAGCCACCAGCCGACCGTGGCCACGATCGCGAGCGTGAGGACGAAGGGGACGAATGCCGAAGCGATTCGGTTCGCGAGCCCCTGCAGCGGCACTCGGCTGGTCTCGGCCTCCGCCACGAGCTGGCCGATCTGGGCCAACAGGGTGTCCGCGCCAACCCTCGTAACCGCGATGTCGAGTCGACCCTCCCCGTTGATCGACCCCGCGATGACCCCGTTGGCCGGGCGCTTGTCGACGGGGAGGGATTCTCCGGTGAGTAGCGACTCGTTCGCGGTGGACGCGCCCTCGAGGACCGTCCCGTCGACCGGAATGCGCCCCCCCGGTCGGACCCGAACCCGGTCGCCGACCGACAACTCGGAAAGAGCGACCTCGGTCTCGTTCCCGTCGCGGACCCGGACGGCCATCGCGGGGAGGACCTCCTGAAGCCGCCGGAGAGACCCTCGGGCTCGCTCCCGGGTGAGGTGTTCGAGGTAGTTCCCCGTCAGGATCAAGGTGACGATCAGGGACGACGCGTCGAAGTAGTAAGCGCCGGGCAGGTGGCCGGGGAAGAACAAGACGACGGCGCTGTATCCGTAGGCCGTGAGCGTGCCCACGGCGATGAGGACGTCCATGTTCCAGATCCGGCCGCGGATCGCGTCCCGGGTCCCGGCGAAGAACTGGAGTCCCGGATAGAACTCCACCACCGTCGCGAGCAGGAAGGGGATCCAAGGAAGGGTCGTGGGCGAGTACCCGTACGTCAGCACGAGGACGGCGATCGAGAGAGGCCACGCCACGGCGAGCTTCGTCCGGAGGCGGGACAACTCCTGGCCCGGCTCCGCGAACTGCTGGAGGCAGGCGGTCGAGCAAAAGAAGTAGGTACGGTTCTCGCGGACCAGTTGGAGGGCGTCGGGCCCCTCGACGACGGCCATTCCGCAGATCGGATCCGTCGCCATGACCCGGCGGAATCCCGCAGACGATCCGGCGAGGTTCTATCGGGGGTCCGACGGATGAGTTCTCTCGTACGTCCGGCGGCAGCTTTCGGCGCAGAAGTAGACGGCCTGACCTCCGTACAGTTCCCTTGACGGGAGCGGTCGTCGACTCGATCGTCATTCCGCAGACCGGGTCCTTGACCTTCATGGCTCGACCCACTCCGGACGAGGATTTAGGGGTTCGGCGGCCCGGAGGGAACCGAAACTCCTTTCATAGGACCCGGCTCCGGTGGGCCGATGGTCGATGAGATCTCGGCGGAGGAGGTGGCCTCCCGACTCAAGGCGCGCCCCGAGACGATGCTCCTCCTCGACGTGCGGGAGGGGTGGGAGCGGGAGCTCGCCTCGATTGACCCGTCCGTTCATATCCCCATGAACGAGATCGCCGACCGGGCCTCGGAGCTCCCGAAGGACCGCGAGATCGTCGTCTACTGCCACGGCGGATCGCGCTCGGCGATGGTCGCAGGATTCCTGGAGCACCACGGGTTTTCGTCCGTGGTCAACCTTTCGGGCGGCATCGAGGCCTGGTCCATCGAAGTGGACCCGAAGGTCCCCCGCTACTAAGGGGCTCTCGGCCCGCTCCCGCGCACCGACGGCGGGAGCGCGGGCCCCTCTCCCGGACCTCCCGGGGATTGAGACGGTAGACTAACGGCGACCGTTCGCCGTCCGTCGGTCGGTCGAGTGCTCGAGGCCCTCGACGAAACCCCGCATCTTCCAGTAGGTGTCCAAGAATTCCTGACCCCGGGCGGTGATGTCAAAGACGGGCCGTCCGTCGATCTCCTCGCTTTGCAGGAGCCCCAGCGCCAGCAGGCGGTCCATGAGGAGTCGCAGGCGGTCGACGGGCATCCCCGCGCCGTACGACACCCGGGTGATCCGAGCGGCGCCGTGGTACCGCTTGACGACCTCCAGGACGGTGGCGTACAGGTCCGTCGCCTCGCGACGGCGGGCTCCAGCGTCGCCGGAAGTCCGTTCCGGGATCATCCGCTCCCCGCTCAGAGGGGGAACGGCGGAAGCGAGGCCACTTTTTGTGGCGGTGCCCGGATCGTGGCGCCGGGTTCGACCGTGAGCGTACCCGAGTAGACCACCTGGTCGACCGTGGAACCGTCCCGGATCCGGACGTCCCGCGCCACGATGCGGCGGACCTCGCACTTCCGGTCGAGTTCGACCGTGTCGCCGTAGATGTCCTCCGCGCGCGCCCCCCGGTCCAACTCGACCCGCCCGCCGACCAGCGGGCCGTCCGCCCGGGAGCGGTGGCCCAGCTCGATCTTGGCGGCCTTGAGGCCCGAGCGGGTGGAGACCACGCCCCCGACCTCGACCGAGTCCGTGATGATCGCTCGCTCGGCCGAGAGCTTCCCTCCGACCTCGACCTCGCGCGCCTGGAGCGCGGCGCCCACCGAGATCATCCCACCGACCTCGAGGGAGCCGGTCAGTTCGAGGGCGCCTCCGACCGAGAACTTCCCGCCGATCTCGACGTCGCCGCCGCGCGCCGACCCTTGGATGTCCCCCATCCCTCCGATCTCGAGGCGGGTGAATTTGAGGTCCTTTCGCGCCGAGAGGACCCCGCCGACCTCGATCGACCCTCCCTCCGCGGAGTCACCGAACTCGGCGAACCCACCCGCCGAGAAATCGCCGAAGGTGATCGGGCCCCCGGACGAGAACTTCCCTCCCACTTCGATGCGGTGTCGGATGGCCCCGTTCCCCACGCGGACCGTACCTCCCACCTCGAGGTCGTCGAGCGACACCTCGTGGAGCTCCACGGAGCCGCCGGCCTCGACCGAATGGGCCTCGATCTTGCCGGCGAGAGAGAAGTGACCGCCCACGCTGACCTCTTGCGCGGTGAGGGTCGAAGCCCCCTCCAAGCGGCCCCCGACCTCCAGGGTCTGTACCGTGCCCGGTCCACCGAGACTCAGTCGCCGGTCGATGTCGACGTCCCGGGCGTGGAACGCGCCCGTGACCTCGAGCTCCCCCTCGTCGGTCGAAACCGAATCGGACGCGGTGAGGTCGCCGACGATCCGGACCCGCCCGTGGCGGGAGCGGAAGTCTCGGCATTCGAGGTTGCCCTGTACGTCCACGTCACCGGTGAAGCGCGCCTCGCCTTGAACGCGAACCGCCCCATCGGCCTCGATCGTCGAGCGACCTTCGACCTCGAGGTTGCCGTCGACCAATCCGAGCCGGGCATGGGCGCCCTTGGGGACGTGCGAGTCGGTCATCGAAGGGGATACGACCTGGGAGGACTATACCCTTAGGTCACTCCGGGTGAGCATCCGGAGATAGTCGGGCACAGCGAGCGCCTTATCCCCCGCTCGATTCCGGGCCGCGTGGAGGACTCGCTCGAGCGCATTCGGCAGGAAGTCGTCGGGTGCGCTCGTTGCCCCCGGCTGGTCCGCTATCGGGCCTCGGTCGCACGGGAACGAAAGCGCGAGTTTCGGGACGAGGAGTACTGGGGACGGGGCGTCCCGGGTTTCGGGGACCCGAACGCGCGCCTGGTCGTGGTGGGTCTCGCTCCGGCAGCCCACGGCTCGAACCGTACCGGTCGGGTCTTCACGGGCGATCGGTCGGCGGCCTTCCTCGTACGGGCGTTTCATTCGGTCGGGTACGCGAACCAGCCGACCTCCCAGAATCGGGGGGACGGGTTGCGCTATCGAGACCTCTACCTCACCGCTGCGGTCCGCTGCGCTCCGCCGGGGAACCGCCCTTCGCCGACCGAGCAATCGACGTGCGCGCCGTACCTCGAACGAGAGTTCCGCCTGCTCTCGAACACGCGGGCGGTCCTTGCCCTCGGCGGGTTTGCCTGGGACGCGGTCCGGGAGCTCGCTCCGCGGGCATTCGGAGGGACGGACGTATCGACGCCGTTCGCCCACGGGGCCTGCGCACCGCTGGGGGGAGGACGGCCTCTCTTGTGGGCGTCGTACCATCCGAGTCCCCAGAACACGAACACCGGCAAGCTGACGTTCCCGATGCTGACGGACCTGCTTCAGAGGATCCGGGCATCCTATGATGTCGGTTCAGCGGTTCCTTCGCCCCGCCCTCGGGGGACGGCCCCGTGACGAACTTCGAGGTCCTCGAACGCGACGGGCTCGGTCGGATCGGTCGGTTGGCGACGCCCCATGGACCGATCGAGACGCCGGCCCTGCTTCCCGTCGTACATCCCGACCCGGCGCGGCAACCGGTGGCCCCCGAGGAGTTCCGAAAACGTCTCGGGCTCGGGGCGGTGATCACGTCGTCGTACATCACGTGGCGAACGCCGCCGCTGCGGGCCATCGCGGAGGCTCAGGGGATTCACGCGCTCCTCGGGTTCTCGGGACCCGTGATGACCGATTCCGGGGCCTTCCAACAGCACGCCTATGGGTCGGTCGAGGTCGGACCCGAGGAGATCCTCGCCTTCCAGCAAACGATCGGCTCCGACATCGCCACCATTCTCGATGTGTTCACCGAGCCGGACACTCCCCACGACGCGGCCGAAGCATCCCTGCGGACGACGCTCGACCGGGCCCGGGCGGGAAGGGTCGCACGTACCGGGCTGCTGGCCGTTCCGGTCCAAGGGGGCCCGCATTCCGACCTCCCGGGCCGAGTCGGCGCGGGAAGCGAGCCGCCTCGGCGACGTCTTGGCGGTCGGCGGCGTGGTACCGTTGCTCGAGCAGTACCGCTTCGTGGAGCTCGTGCGTCAACTCGCGGCGGCCCGGCCCGAGCTGACTCCGGGGGCCCCGGTCCACCTGTTCGGCGCGGGGCATCCGATGACGTTCGCCTTCGCCGCGTTGTTCGGCGTGGACCTGGTCGACTCCTCTGCCTACCAAAAGTTCGCCCGCCGGGGTCGTCTGCTTCTGCCCGAAGGCACGGTGGCGCTGGACGAGGTCACCGAGGCGACCTGCCACTGCTTCCTGTGTGCCGAGCTGCCTCTGCCGCTCGTCGCGCGCCTGCCGGTGGAGGAGCGCGAACGTCGACTCGCCTTCCACAACCTGCTCACCTCGGCGGAGGAGATGGGGCGGGTCCGCCAGGCGATCCGGGACGGCACGCTGTGGGAGCTCGCCGAACGACGCGCGGTCGCCCACCCTTCGCTCCGTGCCGGCCTCGAGGAGGCGCAACGGCATCCGGAAGTGTTCTTGCCGACCGAACCGGAAAGCCGCCGGGCCTTCCGTGAGATCGACTCTTCGAGCCGGGACCGACCTTCCGTCCACCGTTTCCGTCGGCGCCTCGAAGCGTACCGGGCCCGACGGCCCTCTCCCCGACCGATCGGACGGATCGCCCTTCGCCCGGAATACCTGTGCCACCTCCCTCTCGAGGATCGTTCGGGCCAGCCGATATCCTGGGAGACATCGACGCCGCTCGGGCCGGTCCCCGTCGAGCTCACCGACCTCTATCCGGTCGGACCGTACCTCGGTGTGGCCGAGTTCACGGACCCGCCGCGCCATCGCCTGCCGCGAGCGGTCCGCGAGGAGGTGGAAGCGGAGTGGGGGGAACGGGTCGACCTCGAACGCGACTGGACCGAGCCCTGGACGCGGTTCCAGATCCGGGCGCTCCTCGACTGGCAGTTCGGCCCGACGGTGGCCGGGGCGCTCGCCCCGGGCCTCGTCGGAGAGCGCTCGCGGAGAACCGGTCGCCTTCGGTCGATCTCCCACGACTCGACCCCATGGTTCGTGATCGGCACCGACGGCATCCCCCACCCCACTTACCGCGGAGCGGAGCGGCTGCACGAGCTCCTGCCGCCGGGGGATCGCCGTGTCGTAGTGCACGACGACGCCGTCCCGTTCGTACGGGGGGGCCGGACACTGTTCAGCCGGTTCGTCGTCCGGGCCGACCCTCAACTGGTCCCGGCGCGACGGCGCTGCTCGTCGATCCGGGCAACGAGCTGATCGCGATCGGACGTCTTCTCCTCGCTCCCCACGAGATGGGGTGCCTCGCTCGGGGGGTCGCGGTCCGTGTCACGGCCCACCGAGCGCGTCCGACCCCGACGGTCGACCTCGCCGAGGAGGAGGGACCTTCGCACGGAGACCCGCCGGTGGCGGGTGACCTTTAAGGCCGTCTCCGGTACCTCGCGCGGCGCACGTTTCCGATGACGAAGACGTTCCTTCTCCTGCAGCTCGACAGCGAAGGCGCCCCGTACTCCGAGATCGCCGATTGCCTCGAGGACCTCGGATTCCGTGAGGAGACAGAGGGGTACGACTTCGTCTACGACTGGTCCCGGGAGGTCAGCGTCCGGGAGTCGCTCGAGTTCGCGGATCGCGTCCAACTTGCGCTGAAGGGCAAGAAGGTCTGCTTCCGAGTCGAGTCCAGCGAGGACTGACCCGCGCTCCCGGCGCACCCCCTTTGTACCCCGCCGACGGTGGTCGGGCGATGGTCGTCCTGGGGATCGAGTCGACCGCCCACACCGCCTCGGTCGGCCTGGTCGGGGACCGGGCCGAGGTGCTGGGCCTCGCCTCGGACATGTACCGACCCGCGAAGGGAGGGATCCACCCGCGCGAAGCGGCGAACCATCACGTCGAGCGGTTCCCCGGCCTCGTCGCGCAGGCGATGGAGGCCGCCCACCTCCGACCCGAGGAGGTGGAGGCGATCGCCTTCTCCCAGGGGCCCGGCCTCGGACCGTGCCTGCGGGCCGGTGCCACCGTGGCGAGGATGCTGGCACTCGCGTGGGACCGTCCGCTGGTCCCGGTCAATCACTGCGTCGCCCACGTAGAGATCGCCCGGGTCCTGAGCGGTCTCGACGACCCGCTGCTGCTCTACGCCAGCGGCGGCAATACCCAAGTGATCGCGTACACGCCGGGTCGGTACCGAGTGCTGGGCGAGACGCTCGACATCGGGATCGGGAACTTCCTCGACAAGCTCTGGATCGAGCTGGGGGGCACCTTCCCCGGCGGCCCCGCCCTCGAGGCCGAAGCGAAGCACGGGCGCCATCTCCTTCCGCTGCCGTATTCGGTCCACGGGATGGATGTCGCCTTCTCCGGGATCCTGACGGCGGCGCTCGCGCTGGACGCCAAAGGCGTCAGTCGCGCCGACCTCGCCTACTCGGTCGAGGTGACGACCTACGCGATGCTCACCGAGATCACCGAGAGGGCCCTCGCCCACCGGCGAGCACGACGCGGTCGTCCTGGGGGGAGGGGTGGCGTGCAACGAACGGCTCCGCACGATGGTTCGTACTATGGTGGAAGGGCGGGGGGGGACGATGTTCGCGCCTCCGCGTTTCCTGTGCGTTGACAACGGGGCTATGATCGCGTGGACGGGCCAGCTGGCCTACCGCGCGGGGAACTCCATCTCGGTCGAGGCGTCCGGCATCGAACCTCGACAACGGACCGACCAGGTGGACGCGCCCTGGCGGAACGGAGAGTCCCCTCGGCGTCCGGGTTAAGTGCCGAGGCGGAGTCCAACCGACGTGGAGGAGATCGACGTCCTCGTCGTCGGGCGGGCCCCGCCGGCACGACGGCCGCGCATCGGCTGGCCACCCGGGGGCATCATGTGGTGGTGCTCGAGGAACATCCCCGGGTCGGCTACCCGGTCCAGTGCGCGGGACTCGTCTCCCAGCGGGCGCTCGACCTCGCCGGCAGCACGTCCATGGTCCGGACCGCGGTCCTTGGGGCGACCGTCTTCGGGCCGTCCCAGGGGTCGATCCACTTCAAGGCCGCCGAGCCGCGCGCGTTCGTGATCGACCGCGCCGGGCTGGACGTCACCCTCGCCGATCGCGCGGCCCACGCCGGCGCCGAGTTTCGGACCTCGACCCAGTTCGTCGGACGGGTGCGCTCGGAATCCGGGCGGACGATCGTCGGCCTGAAGGGGCCGGATTCGAATCGCTCCGAGGTCTCGGCTCGCCTCGTCATCGGCGCGGACGGCGTTGCGAGCGCGGTTGCCCGAGCGTTCCGCCTCCGACGGCCGGTGGAGATCCTGCCGGCGTTCGAGGCGGAGATCCCGCACAGCCCCGGCGACCCGGAAACGGTGGAGGTCTATCTCGGCCGAGGGATCGCTCCCGGACTCTTCGGTTGGTGGATCCCGGACGGAGTCGGCGGCGCGCGGGTGGGCGTCGCGGTGGACGCGGACGGCACGCCCGCCCGCGTCTACTTCGACCGCCTCCTCCGGTATCTGGAGCGTCGATTCGGAACCGCGCTTGCGAGCCCTACGGCCCTCCTCGTCTCCGGTATTCCGATCGGCTCCGTTCCCCGGACCCATGGGGACGGCGTGATCCTCGTGGGAGATGCGGCGGCGCAAGTGAAGCCCCTGTCGGGGGGCGGGATCTTTACGGGCATGCGCTGCGCGGAGCTCGCGGCGTCGGTGGCGGACATCGCCCTCCGTCGAGGCGACTTGTCGGCGTCCGCGCTCGCGGACTATGACCGGCAGTGGCGAGCGGAGTTCGGAGAGGAGTTTCGCCGGGCGCTCTACCTACGAAGGGTCTTCCAGCGCCTGGACGACGCCGACCTCGATCGCCTCATCGTCGCCCTGCAGGGCTCGGACCTCGCGGCGACGATCGTGGCCTTCGGCGACATCGACTTTCCGACCCACGTCGCGCGCCAACTGCTCCGTCAGTCCCCGTCCTTGGTCCGACTCTTCCCGAAAGCGCTCGGGGCATGGATGTCGGCCGGTTCCTTCCGGACCCCGGAGCTCGACTTCGGCGGGCGGAAGTAGAGCCACGCGGCGAGGCCGACCAGCACGAGGCCGGCTCCCAGGACCGCATAGATGGCCGTCGACAGGTCGGACGAGGAGACGAGGATCGACGTGTCCGGGATCACGCCGGAGACGCCGAGGGCGCTCACGTTCAGGTCGACGCTCCCACCCGGACCCGCGGTCGCCGCGGACCACTGGGCGTCGGTGAACCAGCCGCGGGACTCGAGAAGGTAGTCCGCTCCCCGGCGACGAACCGCAGCGCGGTTCGCACCGCGAAGGTCCCGCTCGGCGTCGTCGCGGAGGATTGCACGTCCACCGAACCCGCGACGGACCGACCCCGCGGCCACCGTTCCGAGGCTCACGTTGGCCGCGGCCCCCGAGCCCGAGCTCGAGGCGAGGACGGGCGGTGCCGCGACGGCCACGGTCGAGGTCGCGTTTCCGGGAAAGGCGTTGAACGCGTAGACCTGTAGGGTCAGGACCGTCGACGAGATGGCGAGGCCGGCCAGGGGGTCTCCGACCGTGAACGAGATCGCGCCGCTCCCACCGGGCGCGAGCTCGGCGCCGGTCAGGTTCGAGACGAACCAGCGGTCGAGCCCCACCGGCACCGTCGGATACGGGGTGGCCCGCGCGGCCGGGAGACCCGGGGCCACCAGCCCCAGAATCGTCGCAACGACGAGGAAGACCACGACTCGGCCGGCGAGAGCCTGGGCCCGGCTACGCACCGGGCTCCTCTGCATACCGTCCGCTCTCGGCGAGCAAGACCAGCCGGCGGATCCGCTCGGCGGCCTGACGCCGTCCGCGACGCCCGCCCACCCCGAGGAGCGACGAGGCCGCACGGGACGGCGGCGGCAACCGGGCGACCTTGAAGAGCGCGCGGGCGAGCGCCTTCGGGCGTCGGGTCACACCGACCGCCTCGAGGTCGGCCCGGAACTCCTCCCTCTCGGTGAGGCGGTCGGCGAGGTAGGCGAGCACGGGGTCCCATCGCATCGTTCGGGCCAGCGTGCGGAAGAACGTGAGGTACCGACCGTCGAGCGCCCGCGTGTGGCTGACCTCGTGCGCGACGACCGCTTCGCGCTCGTCCGGAGTGAGGGCCGCCAGCAGCCCCGAAGAGACGAGGATGAAGTCGCGACGTCCGAGTCGTCCGCTCGCGTCCCGCTCGAGGAGGGTGAAGGTGAACGCATCGGGTCGATCGGAAGCGAAGGTCAGGAGGCTGGTCGGCGTCGGGGGCGGGGGGAGGGCCGACGGCCATTCCAGCGGGCGGGGTCGGAGCAACGCCAGGAAGCCCCGGCCGACCACCTGGCTCAAGAGGAAGGCGACCAGGAAGACACCGAACGCCCCCACCGCTCCCGCCAGCCAGAGCGGGGCGTAGCGGACCTGGAACACGAGCAGGGGCGCTTGGGCGAGCTCAACCACGCCGCTCCATCCGCCGTTGGTGACGACCCAGAGGAGGGCGGTGGTCGCGAGGAGCGCCCAGACGGCGAGGAAGACGGCCGCCAACCGGAAAACAACCGCGGAGGCGGACCGACCGAAGGCCACCAGGAGCCCGAGGCCGAGAACGACCCAGGCCAGCACCGGGAGGTAGAGAAGCGCGACGAGCGTGGTCCCCATGCGGACCCCGGGCGCCTACTCGAGCTCGAGCCGTCGGCGGAGTTCGCGCTCCTCCGACGGGTTCAGCTTGGCAATCTCCTCGTTCAGGTGCACCACGCCCGCAGGACCAAACATCGCCACGACGCCGCGCAGGAGGTTGATGAGGTATTTCTGCTCAACGTCGCCCGTTCGATACACGTATCGCTCGCCGCCGCGACACGTCTCCCGCCGTCGACGCACCAACCCCTTGTCGTAGAGCCGGGAGAGGATGGTCGCGACCGTAGTGTAGGCGACGTGCGTCCCCCGCCGGTCGAGGGCTTTCCGGACCTCCCGGGCGGGCGCCTCCTGGAACTCCCGGAGGGCGCCGAGGACCTCGGTTTCCAGCTCCCCCAGCATGCGGCCGTGTTTCTCCAGCGGATTGAGGGAGCTACCCTCCTTAAGGAGTCCGCCAGACGCGAACGAACAAGTATGAACGAGACGGACTTTCGGTCGGCCGCTGCGGGAAGGGCCGCCCCCGCGGCAAGGGTTATTGCGGTAGGCTCGCCTCGCGCGGTCGTGCCCAGCCCCTCGCGGCCTCCCGAGAGCGTACTCGACCTGGTAGGGAACACTCCGGTGGTCCCGCTGCGTCGCGTGACCCAGTCCCTTCCTTACCGGATCCTCGCGAAGCTCGAGTACCTCAATCCCGGCGGCTCGGTGAAGGACCGGATCGGGCAGTTGATGATCGACGAGGCGGAGGCGAAAGGCTGGCTCAAACCCGGCGGTACGATCGTCGAGGCGACCAGCGGCAACACGGGGGTGGGTTTGGCGATGGTGGCCGCCGTCCGCGGATATCGGATGGTGTTCGTTCTGCCGGACAAGATGAGCACGGAGAAGATCCGGTTGCTCCGCGCCTACGGAGCGCGCGTCGTCGTGACCCCGAGCGGTCTCGCGCCGGACCATCCGATGAGCCACTACTCGGTCGCCCGGCGGTTGACCCGGGAGATCCCGGGCGCGTACTACCCGAACCAGTATGAGAACCAAGGGAACCCGGAGGCTCATTACCGGACGACAGGCCCGGAGATCGACCGGGACGGAGGCCCGGAGCTGGCGGCCGTCATCGCCACGGTCGGCACGGGCGGGACGCTGAGCGGGGTCGGACGCTACTTCAAGGAGCATCGACCCGCGGTGAAGATCGTCGCCGTGGATCCGGCCGGCTCGCTGCTCGGACCTTACTTCCGGACCAAGGAGCTCGCGAAGGCCACCCCCTACCAGGTCGAGGGGATCGGCGAGGACATGATCCCGAAGTCCATCCACTTCCAATACATGGACGAGTTCGTGGAGGTCAACGACCAGGAATCGTTCCAGATGGCGCGGCGGTTGGCGCAGGAGGAAGGGATGTTCGTCGGTGGCTCCTCCGGGTCCGCCGTGGCCGGTGCCATCCGCTGGCTCAACAAGCGCCCGATCCCGGAGGGATCGACCGTCATCGTCATCCTCCCGGACTCGGGCGACCGGTACCTCTCGAAATTCTACTCCGACGATTGGCTGCGCGAGAAGGGATTCCTCAACACGGGGGCTACGGCCCGCGAGCTCCTCTCGCGGAAGGCGCCGACCCCCGCGCTGGTGGCGGCCGATCCGACGACGGTCGTCGGCGACGCGCTCCAGCTGCTTCGCCACCACGGCATCACCCAGATGCCCGTGCTGTCCGGTCACTCGAACGTGGGCACCATCCAGGAGGAGGACGTTCTGCGGCGAAGTCTGGCCGACGACACCGTGCTGCTCCGAACGGTGCAGTCCGTGCTTCAGCCTCCGTTCACCGAGGTCTCGGCGGACGCCCCGGTCTCCGAGCTCCTGCACACGCTGCGCGAGGAACGGGCGATCCTCGTTCGCGACGCAGCGACCGGCGCCCCCGTGGGCGTCCTCACCCGTCACGACCTGATCGGCTTCCTATCCGAACAGGGAGGCAGTCATGCGGTTTAGTACGCGAGTGATCCACGAAGGACCGGCGATCGACCCGGCAACCGGAGCCGTTAGCCCGCCGATCTACCTCGCGAGCACCTTCCGTCAGAAGGCCCCCAACAAGAATCAAGGGTACGTCTACAGCCGGTCGGGCAACCCGACCCGGGCGAACCTCGAGGCGACGTTGGCGGCCCTGGAATCGGGGCGGGGGGCCCTCGCCTTCTCGTCGGGGCTCGGGGCGCTGACCACGCTGCTCGCCTCCCTCCGAACCGGCCGCCGGATTTTGGCCGGGAACGACCTGTACGGGGGTACGTGGAGGCTCTTCGAACACTACCGACGCCAGTTCGGCCTCCGGGTCGATTACGTCGACCTGTCCGACCCGGCGCGGCTCGCCCCGGCCCTCAAGGAAAAGGCGGACCTCGTGTACTTCGAGACGCCCACCAATCCTCTCCTCCGGCTCGTCGATCTCCGAGCGACCGTCCGGGCGGCGCACCGTGCGGGGGCGTCCGTCGTGGTCGACAACACGTTCGCCACCCCGGCGCTGCAGCGCCCGATCGAGCTCGGCGCCGACATCGTACTGCACTCCACGACGAAGTATCTCGGAGGGCACTCGGATGTCGTCGGGGGAGCCCTCGTGCTGCGCCGCCTGCGGGACGTGCGCCGGTTCACCTGGCTGCAGAACGCGGTGGGAGCGGTTCCGAGCCCGTTCGACTGCTTCCTCGTCCTCCGTGGACTGCGCACCTTGGCAATCCGGATGCGCGCGCACGGGGAGAGCGCCCGGGCCGTCGCCGAGGTCCTGGACGGTCACCGCAAGGTGCGACGGGTCCACTACCCCGGGCTCGCGGGGCACCCCCAGCACGCCCTGGCCCGCCGGCAGATGGAGGGCTACGGTGGCATGGTGAGCGCGGAAGTGCGCGGCGGAGAGCGGGCCGCGGTCCGGTTCCTGAAAGGGCTGCGCGTCTTCACCCTGGCCGAGAGCCTCGGAGCGGTCGAATCCCTGGTCGACCATCCCGCGTCGATGACCCACGCGAGCGTTCCCCGCGAGGAACGGGAGGCCCACGGCGTGACGGACGGGTTGCTGCGGTTCTCCTGCGGGATCGAAGATCCCGCGGACCTGGCCGAGGACGTTTCGCAGGCGCTGCGGGGGATCTGACGTGCGCCGGGTCACGATCTACGACACGATGGCCCGTGCGCCTCGGGTCTTTGCGCCCCGGGTTCCTCCGCGGGTCGGTCTGTTCGTCTGCGGACTGACCCCGTACGACGAAGCGCACGTGGGGCACGGGCGCGCGTTCGTGGTGTTCGACACGGTCGCGCGATCGCTCCGCCGGTGGGGGTATCGGGTCCTCTACGTACAGAACGTGACGAACGTGGACGACAAGGTGATCGAGCGGGCGGCCGAGTTGGAGGAAGACCCCCTCGCGCTCTCCGATCGACACTTCCTCTCCTACCTTCGGTCGATGGAGCGACTGGGGGTCCGTTCGGTCAACCACTACCCGTACGCCACCGACTACCTGCCGGAGATCGTCGACCAGATCCGCGTCCTCGTCGAGAAGGGGTTCGCCTACGCGACCCCCGACGGCTCCGTCTACTTCTCCGTGGCCCGGGCTTCCGGGTACGGTCGACTTTCCGGGCAGAAGGTCGAAGCGCTGGTCCCCGGAGCCCGCCTCGAGGCCGACCCCCGGAAGCGGGCGCCGGAGGATTTCGTGATCTGGAAGGCGGCGACGCCCGGCGAGCCCGAGTGGGAGAGCCCGTGGGGTCCCGGCCGGCCGGGGTGGCACATCGAGGACACCGCGATCACCACCCGACTCTTCGGTCCCCGGTACGATATTCACGGCGGAGGCATCGACCTCATCTTCCCCCATCACGAGGCCGAGATCGCCCTCGCTGAGTCAGCGACCGGCGAGGCCCCGCTCGTGAACTACTGGATGCACGGCGGGATGCTCACGATGAACGGGGAGAAGATGTCGAAATCGATCGGGAACGTCTCCTCGCTCGAGGGCGCGATCGCCGCGTACGGCCCGTCGGTCATCCGGTTCTATTACCTGAACGCCGGCTACCGCAGCCCGCTCGAGTTCGACCCCGCCAAGAGCCTCCCCGAGGCGAGGGAAGCGTACGAGCGGCTCGCCCGACCCGCGGACCGCATCGCGGAGATCCTCGCACGGGACGGAGCGGAGAAGCCGGGGCGTGCGCTCACCGAGGCCGAGGAGTCCGCGGTCGAATCGGTCGTCGAACAACTGGACGACACGATGTCGAACGACTTCAACTCGCGCGAGGCGATCGCGCTCCTCTTCGGCTGGACCCGCCGATTCACCGACCACCTCGCGGGCCTAACAGAGTACTCCGGGGAAGGCCTCAAGGAATTGGATGCGCCGTACCGCTGGGGCGAGGAGGTCCTCGGACTGTTCCCGAGAGAGACCACGACCCGCGAGGGGGCCTGGGCCGCCGTCGTCCCGGTCGCCATTCGCGCGAGGGCCCGAGCGCGGGCCCGGGGGGACTACGCCGAAGCCGACCGGATCCGGGACGAGCTCAAGGCGGCGGGCGTGGTGCTCGAGGATGACGCCTCGGGGACCCGATGGGACCCGGCCCGCGGGTGACCGCCGTGCGCGGGTTCGGCTTCCGAGAGCACGGCGACGCGAGCCAGCTCACCTTCGTGGACGTGCCGGAGCCCACCGCGGGAGCCGGCGAGGTCCGCATCGCGGTCCGCGCGGCGGCCTTCAACCGACTCGACCGGTTCACCCTTGCCGGGATCCCGGGGGTGCCCGTCGAGCGACCCCACGTGCTCGGGTCGGACGGAGCGGGCGTAATCGACTCGGTCGGCCCGGACGTAGAGGGCTTCCACCGGGGTCAGCGGGTCCTGTTGAACCCCGGCCTCTGGGACGGGACGTGCGAGGCGTGCCAACGGGGAGAAGAGTCGCTCTGTCGCGCGTACCGCATCGTGGGTGAGCACACCCAAGGGACCGCGACAACCTACGTCGTCGTTCCCCAGAGAAATGTGCACCCGATCCCGGAGACCCTCTCGTTCCCGGACGCGGCGGCCGTGCCGCTCGTCTTCCAAACCGCCTGGCGGGCGCTCGCGACGGTCGCGGCCACCCAGCCGGGAGACCAGGTCGCGATCATCGGGGCGGGCGGCGGCGTGGCCACGGCGGCCGTCCAGGTGGCGAAGCTGCTCGGCGGCCGAGTCGCCGTCGCCTCCCGGGGTCGCGCCAAAGAGGCCCCCCTCCGCGAACTGGGCGCGGACGACTTCCTTACGTTCGACGAGTCGAATCCGCTCGACGCCGTCTTGTGGAAGGCCAGCGGCAAGAAGGGCTTCGACGTCATCCTGGACTCCGTCGGGGCCCCGACGATCCCGAGGTCGGTTCGGGCGCTGGCCCGCGGAGGCCGTATCGTGGTCATCGGGGCGACCGCGGGACCGATCGTCGAGATCGACCTGCGGACCCTCTTCTGGCGCCAGGCATCGATCCGGGGGAGCACGATGTCCAGCGCCCGGGAGTTCGACACCGTGTTCGGCCACCTCGCCGCCGGCCGCTCCGGGCGGTGGTCGATTCCGTCCGCCCTCTCGAGGAGGGGGTCGCCGCGTTCGCCCGCCTCGATGCGCCGGACCTGCTCGGAAAGGTCGTCCTGACCGTGCATGAATAGCGCGGGCCGCACCATTCTCACGCCAAACCTGCGTCATCAATCTAGGGACCCTTAAATAGGGGAACCCGACCTTTCTTCGTCCGTGGACCGTGTTTCGGGCCATCCTTCATCGGCCGAAGGATTGGAGCCTCTCCCCCGCCGACTGACCTACGGGACCCTTCTGGGCCTGTTTGTGCTGCTGGTCGTCGTGGGCAGCTCCGGCCTCACGGCCCTGGCCGTGCCGCTGCACCTGCCCGCCGCCTCTTCGACCGGCTCCCTCACGCCGGCCGTGGGGCCGTCCGCCGTGACCCACGGGGACCTCATCGTGGCCTCGGGCCAGAAGTTCGTGATCCAGCCGACCCTCGGCGGTCGGACGTACTTCCAGGGGGGCAACATCACCGTCCTCGCCGGCGGCACGCTCGTCGTCGAGAACGTCACCCTTTCGTTCGTTCAGTTCGTGTCCGACACGGGCACGGCCCAGTCACGCCTCTCCCACGTCATGCACTTCCTCGACCAAGGGACGGTGCAGGTCTACAACTCCACCATCACGACCGACGTCAACGTCCTCAACGCCTACCCCAAGCTCAACGTCTCCGTCACCGGGACGTTCACGACCTGGGCTTCGACGCTCGCCTTCCCCGGCTGGGTCACGGTGGACGGGGTCGGAGCGTCCTTGACCCTCAACGGCACGCTCGTCACGAACAACCCACAGATCCCGAGCCTCACCGAGCCGTCCAACATCCTCGGGGACTCCGAGTACGCGGCCTCCCTCCTCGCGGAGAACGGGGCCGTCATCAACGTCTTCAACAGCACCGTCAACGCGACGTACGCGAACAACTTCCGGGTGAACGGCCTCCCCCTCATCGCGCCGCTCTTCGCGCAGGATGCCGCGGGGCCGGGAACGTGACCGGGCTCACCGGCTCGAGCACGTCCGCGAACCTCACGGTGGACTGGCTCAATCCCGGGACCATCCCCGGAGGCAACGTTTCGGTGTGGTACAACACCACCTCCGGCGGAAACACCTCGGCCGTCGTCCCGACGACGATCTGGTACGAGGGCGTGGCCTACCCACTCGGCTCTCTCAACATCCTCGCGAACACGGCCCAGGGGTTCGCTTCCGTCCCGTTCTCGCCCGCGCTCATCGCTGCGATCAACAATGACGGCCTGCTCACCTACCTCAACAACACCGGAATCTTCGGCGGGTCGTCCAAGATCTCGGTCGACTTCGAAGGCCCGGGGGCGGAGTTCAACACGGTCCGGGCCGCGCTGCTCCCCAACATCGTGTACGATATTGTCGGCACCGGGGCCGGAACGACCCTCAACTCGGTGGACTCCACGGTCGACCTGACGTGGGATGCGACCCCCGCCAACCCCTGGTCCCTCGGCACCCCCGTCCCGTGGCTCTCCAACAAGCTGATCCTCCAGGATGGGGCGTCGGCCTACCTCGCCAACTTGAGCGTCCCCAATCCGATCGAGGGCGTCTTCAGCACCTCGGCGGTCCTTCCCGACGCGTCCAGCACCGCGTACTTCTACCGGTGGGCCAACTTGAACCTCACCGGGCAGGGCGGCATCGTTCCGATCTACGGAGCCTCCGAGCACGCGTTCTACGCGTACGGGAGCTCCCAGGCCAACAACGCGACCGCCAACTCGCTCAACAACTTGGCCGCGTCCAGTCCGACCATCTGGGGGTACGTCCAATACCGCGACCAACAGCTCGGCCATCCCGGGTACGGCATCAGCGGACGGAGCGGCGTGTCGACCCTTCTCCTGGCCTCGACGGACCTGACCGGGTCCACGACGCCGGACGGCAACTTCCTCGGCACCTACCACATCGGCCTCCTCCTCCCGATCGCGGAGAACGCGAGCCGTTGGTTCAACTGGTCCGTGAGCCCCTACCCCGTGGGCGTCGCGCTCGGTTCGCCCGGCTACCTCGGTCCCGACTTCGGCCCCGACCAGCACTTCCCCCAGTACTTTCGCCGGCGCCGTCTTCCAGGGAGAGCCCGCCGTGACCGCGAACGGGACCGCCGCGCCCCATTCCGGCGTGCGGATCGGCCAGGTGATCGGATTCGAGACCACGATCAACTCGACAGGTCCCGCCCCCATCACGTCGCTCCAGGCGGCGCTCCTGTGGGGCAACGCGTCGTCGAGGAAGGTCCTCGCTACGTTCACCTCGGGCGATGTCGGCCTGAACCAGGTCGGCCAAACGTTCGAGTTCACGCTCTCCTGGCCCGTCAACGACTCCGTGACCGGGCTCAACGGAACGCAGAGCCGGGCGTTCACGGTCGTCTTCACGTGGAACCCGGGGAACGTAACGGGCCTTTCGGGCGTCGCGGCGCTGACCGAGAATGTGACGATCCAGCCGTCCCAGGTCGTCATCGTTTCGATCTCGCTGCCCCCGCAGAGCCTCGACATCAGCCAGATGTACTACTCCTACGGCGTCCTCCGGTACAACGGCAGCCAGGCGGCGACCCTCGAGCTCTTCGCCACGCCCACCAGCGGCGGAGGGTCGGCGATCCTCATCGCGGTCGGCACATCGACGCAGGGCAACTTCACGCTGATTTGGTACCCCCTCAACCAGGGAGGCAACTCGGCGCTCAGCCCGGGCACGTCCTACACGCTCGAGGCCGTGGCCACCTACAACACTGCAACCGGCAACTACTCGCTGCCGGGCGTCTACACCGTCCCCGGATCCACGTCCCCCACGAGCTTCCTGTTCGAGACGTTCCTGGGCCTTCCGCTCTGGGTGTGGCTCGCGATCGCCGCGGGCGCGGCCATCGCGATCGTCGCGGTCCTGTTCCTCCTCCGCCGCCAGGCGGCCGGCAAGGTCGTCGAGTGCGGAGAGTGCGGCAACCTGATCCCCGAGGACGCGACCGTGTGCCCCAAGTGCGGGGCCGAGTTCGAGTCCGACCTCGTCCGCTGCAGCCGGTGCGCCTCGACGATCCCCGCGAACTCCCCGTCTGCCCCGAGTGCGCCGCGCAGTTGCTCGGGGTCCCGGCTCGGCCCCCGAAGAGGCCGAGCGCCAGGGCTACCAGGACTTCACCGAGAAGTACCGGGCCGAGGCGAAGAAGGAGCTCGGCGAGAACTACACCGAGGGCTCGTTCTGGGACTGGTGGAAGCGCCAGGCGACGTACGTCTCCTACAGCCAGTGGAAGCTCCAGCAGGGCCAGGGTTCGCCGCGGATGGGAATGACCGAGCCCCCCGCGGGACCGCCCGGTGCGCCGCTCGTCTCGACTCCGCCGCCGGCGCCCGCACCCGCGGCCGCGCCCCGGACCGCTGCCGCGCCGGCGGCCGTCCCGGCCGCTGCCCCCGGGCTCCCCCGTCGGCCGCCGCGGCCCCGCTGGGCAAGGCGCCCCCGCCCGCCCCGGGCGGACTGAAGGCGTGCCCGTCCTGCCAGAAGGAGATCCCGGGCGACTACCTCGTGTGCCCCTTCTGCGGGTCGGTCACCCAGTAGGAGCGCGGGCCGCCTCCCGCGTCCAACCGGTTCCACCGCCCTAGAGGTTATCCTTTCCCACTCCTCCGCCGTGCGGAAGCGCATGGCGGGCGACCTCGAACGCGGACGCCAGAAGGTGGAGTGGGCCCGCTCGCACATCCCGGTCCTCGAGGGGATCCGGAGGCGCTTCGAGACCGAGCGGCCGTTCCGTGGCCTCACGCTGTCGGCCGTGTTGCACGTGGAATCCAAGACCGCGGCGCTCGCCTTGGCCCTTCAAGCGGGTGGCGCGGACGTCCGGCTGGCCGCGGGCAACCCGCTCTCGACCGACGACGATGCGGTCGCTGCCCTGCGCGAGGCGAAGGTGGAGACGCTACGCGGTGAAGGGCGAGTCGGTCGCGCAGTACCAAGGCGGGGATCCACGCGATGCTCGACGCGGACCCCGACGTCATCATCGACGACGGAGCCGACCTCGTCGCCCTCGTCCACACCGAGCCGGAAGCAGCGCGGCAAGATCCGGGGCTCGACCGAGGAGACGACGACCGGCGTGACGCGCCTCCGCGCGCTCGCGCGGACGGGCGGGCTGCTCTTCCCGGCGATCGACGTGAACGACGCCGAGATGAAGCACCTGTTCGACAACCGGTACGGACCGGCCAGTCGACGCTCGACGGGATCTTCTCCGCCACGAATCTCCTCATCGCGGGCAAGGTCTGCGTCGTCGCCGGCTACGGCTGGTGCGGGAAAGGCGTGGCCGCGCGGCTCCGGGGCCTGGGCGGCGAGGTGGTGGTCACCGAGGTCGATCCGGTCCGGGCGATCGAGGCGCGCCTCGACGGCTTCGCGGTCCGTTCCCTGCTCGACGCGGCGCCCAGGGCCGACCTCATCGTGACGGTCACCGGCAACACGCACGTCGTCCGCGCGGAGCACTTCCGCGTCCTCAAGAACGGCTGCGTGCTCGCGAACGCGGGCCACTTCGACGTCGAGGTCTCGAAGACCGACCTCGAAGGGCTCGCCGAGAGCCACCGAACGGTCCGCCCGAGCGTCGAGGAGTACCGGTTCGCGGACGGCCGACGCGCGTACCTGCTCGCGGAGGGCCGGCTCGTTAACCTGGCCGCCGGGCCAGGGACACCCCGTCGAGATCATGGACCTCTCCTTCGCCCTCCAGGCGCTCAGCGCCGAGCACCTCGCCCAGCACGGCCGCTCGATGGAGAACCGCGTCTATGCGGTGCCGCCCGAGATCGACCGCGGAGTGGCGGAGGCGGCGCTCGCCCCGCTGGAAGTGGGCCTCGACGACCCTCACGCCCGAGCAGGTACGCTATCTGGCCCAGAGTGGGAGGGAGGAACATGAGCGAACGACAGATCCGGAAGGGCTGCGCTACACCAAGAGCCACGAGTGGGTGCGGGTCGAGGGCGACACCGTCACGGTCGGGATCACCGACCACGCCCAGGCCCAGCTGACGGACATCGTGTTCGCCGACCTGCCCGCCGCCGGGCAAGGCCGCGAAGCGGCGGGACCCCGGTCCTGGTGCTCGAATCGGTGAAGACGGTCGCCGACATCTACGCCCCGGGCGATGGGACGGTCGTCGATTCGAACGCCGACTTGAAGAGCCACCCCGAGTACGTCAACCAGGACCCCTACGGCAAGGGCTGGCTGTACCGGTTCCGGCTCACCGGGCCGCTCGACCCGGCGCTCCTCGACCCCGCCGGATACCGCGCGTTCCTCGCGACCGAGGCGTAGACGCTACCTCCCCTCGAACTTCGGCTTTCGCCCTTCGAGGAACGCGCGCATCCCCTCGGTCTTGTCCGACGTGCCGAAGGTGCGGCCGGCGGACTCGCCTTCGAGGTGGAGTGCGCTCGCGAGCGAGCGCGTCCATCCCGCGGTCGATGACCTGCTTCACCCAGCGGAGGGCGAGCGGGGCGCGACTGGCGATGAGCTCCGCGAGCGCCTGGGTCTCCTCCCGGGCGGTCCCGGAGGGCAGGACCTGGACGACGAACCCCCAGCGGAACGCCTCCTCGGCACTGATCGGCACTCCCGTGTAGGTGAGATACTTCGTCCGCGCCCGGCCGATGAGGCGGGTGAGGCGGCTCGCGCCCCCCATGCCCGGGTGGATGCCCACGGAGGCCTCGGGGAGGCCCAGTTGGGCTCCCTCCGCGGCGAGGAGGAAATCCGCCGCGAGGGCGAGCTCGAGCCCGCCGCCGAGCGCGTAGCCTTCGACCAGGGCGAGGACGGGGCCCGGGAAGCGCTCCACGCGCTCCGCGACGCGCTGACCGAAGAACCCGAACTCGGTCCCCTCGGCGACCGTCTTCTTCTCCATCTCCTCGATGTCGGCGCCGGCGGCGAACACCGGCGACGATCCCGCCAGCACGACCGCGCGGACCCCGGGGTCCTTCTCCAGCGCCGCGAACGCGTTCTCGACCTGGACGAGGAGCTCGGAGTTGAGTGAGTTGAGGGCCTCGGGGCGGTCCAGGAGGACCCAGGCGACGGGGCCTTTCCGTTCCACCCGGACGTACCGGAGGGGCCAGCGATGCTCGCCGCGGGAGACCCGCTCGCGGAGCGCGGCCGCCACGGGAAAGCTCCCGGACCAGCGAGCGGCGTAGGCCTCCACGAGGGCGAGCCCGTCGGCGAGACCCACGCCGTTCAGCTGCGCGAACGGGCCCCATTGTCGACGCAAGCCGACGGTCGCCCCTCGGTCCGTCGCTTCGGGCGTGGCCACGCCCTCTTCGACGAGCTGCGCGGCGATCCCGATCGTCAGTCCGAGGAATCGGGCCCGGACGGCTCCCTTGCGCTCCGGCTCGACCGGCGCGTTCTTCCAGTCCCAGGGCGCCTGGGAACGGAACTGCTCCTCGAGGCGCTTCGACGGGGCATAGGCGGGGCCGAACGCCCGGTGGAGGGAGCTCTGCGAATGAAAGGCGATCGGGATCCCGGTGACGTTCATCAGCTCGAACGGGCCGAGGGAAGCGCCCATCGTCTCGCGACCCGCCTCTTCGATGGTGCCGAGGCTCGCGACCCCCTCCTCGGCCATGCGGGCCGCCTCGTTGAGGTAGGGGACGAAGTAGCGATTGACGCAGAAACCCGCCCGGTCCGCGGTCGTGATCGGGATCTTGCGGAGGAGGAAGCAGAAGCGCTCGAGCTCGGCGGTCGTGGCGGGGTCGGTCGCGGTCCCGGGGATGATCTCGACGAGCTTGTTGATCGCGGCGGGATAGAAGAAGTGGAGGCCGGCAAAGCGGCCCGGGTTCGGGAACCCCTGCCCGAGCTCCGTGACCGAGAGCGACGAGGTGTTCGTCGCCACGACGGTCTCGGCCCCCACGTAGGGAGTCATCTCCTGGAAAACGGCCCGCTTCACCGGGATCTCCTCGAAGACCGCCTCGATCACGAGGGCCGCTCCCCGGACGGCCTCCTCCAGGCTCCGCGTGAACGAGAGGCGTCCCAGGACTTCGTCCCGCTTCGCGGGGGTCATCTTCTTGCGCTGGATCGCGCCGGCGAGCATCGACTCGATCCGCTCTCGCCCCTTCGCGAGGGCCGGGTCGTCGACGTCGCGCACGCGCACGAGGAAGCCGGCCTGCGCGCACGCCTGCGCGATGCCGCTGCCCATGTTGCCGGCGCCGAGGATCGGCGACGGGGGCGGGCGGCCGGAGGGGTGGAGAAGACACGGTGGTACCTCGAGGGGACGGGCCCCGCTCGCCCGAGAGCGGCCGGCTAATAAAACCGTCCCGCGCAACGGCCGGACGGGGCATGCCGAGATAAGCGACGGCTCCTCCTCTGGGACGTGCGGGCGAACGAGGCGGACCGGGCGCGGACGGCGCTCGCGGCCGAGCGCGACTTCGTGAAGACGCTCGGTGGTTTCAGCCTCGGGATCGCCGGTGCGGAGCTCGTCACGCACGAGCGGATCCCGATCGCCCGGTTCAACTTCGTCGACGTCTCGGGCATCGACCGGGGCCGGCAGTCCCCCTTCTTCGAGCGCGCTCTCGACCACTACTTCCAGCGGGCGCTCCGCCCCACCTTCCGAGTGCCGATCCCGGAGGCCGAGCACGTAGCGGCGGGGTTCCGACGGTTTGGATTCCAACCCCGGCCCGACCCGATGGTACTCCTGCTCGGCGACCCCGCCCGATCAGCGCCTCCCCCCTCCGACCTCACGACCCGCTCCGCCACGAACGCCGAATTGGACGGGGTGGTGGGGCTCTGGGTCGGGGACCGGGGACGGGCCGAGTTTCGCGCGGCGATCGATGTCGCGTGGCACCACCCCAACCCCGGCGAACGTCTCACGCCGGTCGTCACCGCGCGGCGGGAGCGGATCGTCTCCGCTGCCCTCCGCTACGAACGCGCGGGGACCGCGGGCCTCCATTTCGTCACGACTCGGTCGGAGGACCGGGGCCAGGGCGCGGCCTCGGCCCTCGTCGGGGGGTCGCTCGCTCCGGGGGCGGTCGACGCGGCGGCGGTCCCCTTCCTCTTCGCCGACTCGGCCCGGCTCGAGCGGCGGCTGCGCGCGCTGGGATTCTCCCCCGCGCTCTCCTTCCGGGAGTATGCGCTCCCGCCCGACGTGGAGCTCGCGTTCCCGGCGCCGGGCCGCCCACGCCGCCCCGATGGAGGCCCCCTCGGGACCCCGCCTCGGATGCAACGTCCTAGGTCGCGGGGCGGTTCGTCCGCAGGCTGTGGAGCTTCATCCGCTGCTCGAGCGAGGCGATCGTCCGGATCGTACCGACCACGGTGTCCGCGTTGAGCGAGATCGAGTCGATCCCCTCGCGGACGAGGAATTCGGCGAACTCCGGGTACACGCTCGGTCCCTGCCCGCAGATCCCGACCGTCCGGCCCGAATCGTGCGCCCCCTCGATCAGCATCCGGATCGCGGTCAGGACGGCCGGGTCGCGCTCGTCGAAGTAGCCCATCCGCCCGAGGGTCTCCGAGTCGCGGTCGGCACCGAGGACGAGCTGCGTCAGGTCGTTCGACCCGATCGAGAAGCCGTCGCAGTGCTTCGAGAACTCGCGGGCCAGGAGGACGATCGAGGGGACCTCGGCCATCAGGTAGAGCTGGAAGTCGCGCGAGCGCCGCAGGCCCTGCGGCCCGCATCATCTCGGCGATCTCCTCGAGCTCCCAGGTGTTCCGGACGAACGGGAGCATCACCATCGCGTTCTTGAGGCCCATCTCGGTCCGGACCTTCTGGATCGCCTCGAGCTCGCAGAGGAACGCCGGGCTTGTAGACCGGGCGAGATGTACCGCGAGCAGCCGCGCCATCCGATCATCGGGTTCTCCTCGACCGGCTCGAACTCCTCGCCGCCGGGCATGCCGCGGTACTCGTTCGTCTTGAAGTCGGAGGTCCGGATGATCACGGGGCGCGGGTGGAACGCCTGGCAGACCTTCCCGATGCCCTCGGCGAGCCGGCGGACGAGCTCCTCCCTGCGTCCCTTCTTGATGAGCGCGAGCGGGTGCTCGCGGACGTGCGCCGTGAAGATGAACTCGATCCGGAGGAGGCCGACCCCCGAGACCGGGAGGTGGGAGTACTCCTCGGCCTTCTCCGGGACGCCGACGTTCACGTAGATCTTCGTCGCGGTGACCGGGGCGCCTCCCCTCCGTGGTGGGCTGCGGCCGCCGCGGCGGCGGTCGACCGCGGCTCGGCTTGCGCGGAGCGCGGGCCCCGCGGAACACCTGGCCGGTCTTCCCGTCGACGGTGATGGTCGAGCCCTCGGCGATCTTCTTCGTCGCCTCCCGGGTCCCGACGACGCAGGGAACCCCGAGCTCGCGCGAGACGATCGCGGCGTGGCAGGTCATCCCACCCTCGTCGGTCACGATCGCGGACGCCCGGCTCATCGCCGGCACCATGTCGGGGGTCGTCATCGTGGTGACGAGGACCTCCCCCGGCTGGATGCGGTCCATCTCCTCCGCGCCCCGCAGGATCCGGGCGATGCCGCTGGCGATCCCGGGGCTCGCACCGAACCCCCGGACGAGCGGCTTCTCCGAATCGCCGCTTCCGGCCTCGGATCGGGACCGCCGTCCGTCCCGGCGGCGGCGGTCGAGGTCGGGATCGTGGTCACGGGACGGGCCTGGACGATGTAGAGGGAGTCGGCGTCCGCGCACCACTCGACGTCCATCGGCCGGCGGTAGTGGGATTCGATGACCCGGGCGAGCGAGACGAGGCGCGCGAGGCGGTGGTCCGAGAGCTTCTGGCTCGCGCCCGACGTCCGGCCGGGATCTCCTCCCGACGGTTCCCTCCTCCTTCGGCGCGGACGATTCGCATCCGCTGCTCGGATATCTGCTTGTGGACGATCTTCTGAGTGACCCCGTCGACGACGTAGTGGTCCGGGGTGACCTCCCCGCCGACGATCGCCTCGCCGAGACCCCAGCCGGCCTCGATGATCATGTGGTTCTCGCCGGTGTTCGGGTCCCGGGTGAACAGGATCCCGCTGACGATCGAGTCGACCATCTTCTGGACGAGGACGGCGAGGTGGACGTGCAGGTGGTCGAACCCTTTCTTCTGCCCGGTAGACGAGGACCCGCGGCGTGAAGAGCGAGCCCCAGCAGCGCTTCGTGGCGGCGATCAGGATCGCGTCGGCCCCCGTGACGTTCAGGTAGGTGTCCTGCAGGCCCGCGAACGAGCGCGCCCTCGAGGTCCTCGGCGGTCGCGCTCGACCGAACGGCGGAGAACTCGACACGGTGCCGAGCGACGAACGCGTCGTACGCGGCGAGGACGACCTCCTCGAGGCCCGGGGGGAATTCGGCCCGGTCGAACGCCTCTCGGATCTTGCGGGAGGCGACCTCGGTCGTTTCGGGCTGGTCGAGGTTGATCGACCCGATCAGCTCCGGGATCTGGGTCCGCAGCTCCGTTCCCTCGACGAAGGCTCGATACGCTTCGGTCGTGAGGACGAATCCCGGAGGGACGGGGAGTCCCTGTCGGATGAGCTCCCCGAGCTTGCCGGCCTTTCCTCCGACGAGCGGAAGGTCGTGGTCCGAGACCTCCGAGAGGTCCATGATCAGCGCCATCAGCCGTCCTCAGGCATCCGAGCGTTCCAGGGTGTAGGCGACCAGGTCGGACGTCGGCGAGTAGGGGTGGACGGTCCGGGAGTCGAGCACGCGCCACTGGGAGCTCCCTCCGAGGGCCCCGACGAGCGCCGCGGACCGCGCCGCGCGTTCGTCCCGCTCGGCCACTTCGTAGAAGAAGAGCCGACCGGGACGAGACACCAACTTTCCCACCGAGGGTAGGTACTTAATCCCTTCGTGGGGAAGATTGAAAACGACCCGCTCGAAGGGGGTCCGGCCCTCGACGAACCGCTCCAACCGTTCCTCCACCACCTCGACTCGGGCCCCGAACGGGGAGCGGGCGAGCGTGGCGCGCAACCGGTCGACCGCGGCGGGGTTCGCGTCGACCGCCACGATCCGGGCCGCCCGACCGTCCCTCGCGATCGTGGTGGCGAACGGGCCGACACCGCAGCACAGGTCGTAGACCCGGTCGCCGGGCCCGACCTCGGCAGCCACCCGGGCGTGCTCGCGAGCGAGCCGAGGAGAAAAGTAGGCGCGCTCGAGGTCGACCTCAAGGTCGAGACCGTTCTCGCGGTGGCGGGTCGTCCACGGGCCGCTGCCGGCCAGCCGTTCGACGTGACGGCGCCGTTCGGGACCCTGCACCCCCCGGTCCTGACCGACGAGTCGGGCCCCGGGGACGAATCGCAAGAGGGCCTCCCCGATCTCCGCCCCCCGGGGCTCGACCTCCACGGGAAGACGGATCAGCACGATGTCTCCGATCACGTCAAACGAGCGCGGAAGCGCGTCGCGCTCAGCGTCCGGCCAATCGAGAAGCTCTCGGTAATCCTGAGGCCCTCGGGACGAGGAAGCGGCCAGCTCGGCTTCCACGACCTCCCCGAGCTCCTCGCGCGGCACGCCCCCTTCCCGGATCGGGAAGAGCAGCCATTCTCCGTCGTGCCCGACCTCGAGGTCGGTACGAAGCAGGTCCTCCTCCCGGAGCGCCTGGCGGGTGGCCTCGCCTCGGAGGCGGGGCACCCGGACCGCACGGCTCCTCATACCGGGAAGGACCGGGCCATGCCCGAGCACCAGTCTCATGACGTCCGACCCCGGATGCGGGCCGAGCGGCCCGGAGACGAATTCGGGGGCTCCGAAGTGCGAAGGAGCCCCGCCCGGCCCGACCCCCGCGCCCACCAGCAGGAGCGGGACCGGGTCGTCCGTATGGGCCTTTACGATCGCCGGGGTCGCGTGATCCGCCGTCACGGCGATGCGGACCTGTCCCAGGTCGAGGCCCTCGAGGAAGGGGCCGAAGAAGGACCGGTCGATCGCCTCCACCACCTCCTTCTTCTGCACGGCGTCTCCGTCGTGCCCCGGCTCGTCCGGGCCCTTCAAGTGGACGTAGATGAAGGGAAACCGCGCGAGCAGCTCCCGTGCGATGCGGGCTCGCTCGCGGTATCCGGCGGTCGCGATCGGGGCCCATCGGACCTACGTAGCGGTCCTCCAGGGCGAGGACCTTGGCGATTCCCTTCTCGACGGGCATCTCGGTCAGCGACGCTCCTCGGATCCCCCATTTGGCCTCGAACGACGGCGGGGGTGGGGTGGGGAGTTGGCCGGCATTGCGGACAAGGAGGCAGTTGGCAATCCGCTTCCCGGCGAGCGCTCGCCGGGCGTTCACGCGGTGACCGGCCAGGACCGGACCCACGCGCGAGAGGAACAGGTTTAGGACGCGGGCGGTCCGCGCCGCCGCCGGGGAGCCGTCCATCGGCTGGACGACCAGGAGGCGTGGGGTCTCGGGCCGTCGGGCCTGCCCCATGCCGCCCTGTTTCTCGTAAAAGGGGTCCGCGTTCGTGATGTTGGCCGAGAGGGCATCTCCCGAGGTGGCCCGGAGCCAGAGGACGCCCCGGTGGCCGACGGTCGCTCGGACCTCGGCCCGAACCCCTTCGTCCGCCACGAGGTCCGCCTCGGTCATCGAGCGGGCGAGCTCCTCCGACTCGTGGGTCGAGAGCGAGCGGCCGACGCGGGAATCCAGGATGAGGCCGGCCCCGTTGGAGGTCGCGAAGTTGAGGCGAAGGGCGACGTCCTCCGGGGCGAGAGGAAGGTCGACGCCGAGCGCTTCGAGTACCCCCCGTCCCGGCGAATTCTTTTCCGGATCGTACCCCAGCAGGGCGAACACACCGGCGTCCGATTCGGGCGCGACTCCCGCGCGGATCACGACCACGGAGCCCATCGACCCTTGGTGGGTCAGCCGGTCCAGATTCGGGGTGGACGCCGCGTCGACCGGGCTGCGATCCCCGGTCGCGGGATGGGGCCGGTCGCCGAGTCCGTCCAGGACGACGAGAGCAACCGGACCCGTCGCGCGTGACGGAAATCGCGTGGGGGTTTCCATAATAAGGAGAGGCCGGTCTGCCCTCCCGTCCTGTGCAGCAGCTCGGCGGTTTAAGGGGTTTCGTTCAGCGTCCGCTCGGTCGTACCGCCCTCCTCGCGTTCGCGATTCTCGTCACGTTCGCCACCTATGCCTATCTCTCGACGTTGCTGGCGATCCCGGTCATCCTCCTCGTGGGTCTCGCGGTCCCGATCTGGCTCGGGATCAAGCGGCTGCGCACCCTCGCGATCTTTGGTCTGGTGGTCCTCCTCGTGGTCGCGCCGCTCGTCACCGTGGTGATCACCGCGGACGTCCGGACCCCGATCGGGGTCGCCGAGTCCCCCGTGCTCGCCGGGACGAACGGCTCGCTGATGCAGAACGCCTCGGTGAGCCCGTACGTCGGCACCACCTCGACCAACTTCACCTGGACCGTCACCGTCCTGCCGCAATACACACCGAAAGGGAACTCCACGCCGGTCTGGATCAACCTCTATCTCTCCACGTGCCCCGGGGCCACCGGCTCGAACGACCCGAACTGCGCGGCGGGGTACCCCTTCTGGGTCCTGAACCAGAGCTTTTCTCCCAATCTCACCGCTCCGGTCACCAAGACGTTCCACTACACCTTCCCGTCCGATTCGATCTGGGCTTGGCAGATGGGCCTCTTCCTACGGAACGTGTCGGCGCCGAGCGGGACCAACCAATCGGTACACCTACATCCTGCTCGCGGGGGACCCTGTCTACAACGGCCTAGAAGGCCCGGTGACGGGGGACTTCGGGTCGACCTACAGTCTCCTCGTCCTGACGGTCTATCTCAACGACCTGATCTACCTCGGGATTCCCTACTTCGTCGTCCTCCTGTTCTACAGCTACGTGACTCGCCGAAAGGCATCCCGGGCGGACATGGTGAAGCGCGCCGCGGGACCGACCCCCTCGGACTCGGGCGGAGGGTCGGGACCGTCCCCGCGTCCGACCGATTCCCCGGATTCGAACTGTCGAAGCGGCCGGCGCCCGCCCCGAGGCGACCCGAATTGAACTGCCCCAACTGCGGGGCGGTGGTCTACGCCAACGAGACCACCTGTTGGAAGTGCGGGACCGCGATCACGAACGCGCCCGAGAGCGCCCCGCTCCCTTCGAGCCCGCCCAAGTGACCTCGGGGGGGGCGCCGGCCCAGCCGGAAGAGGGCGCCCGCCCCCGAGGTGCCGCTCCTCCCCAAGCTCACTGGCCGGAAGGCAGCGCAGCCGCGACGGACCAGAATCCGGTACCGGATGGGGATCCAGGGACGAGCCGGGGCCTAGGTGCTCGTCCCGGTGGTCAGGTAGGTGCACTGGACCCAGCCGACCCCGGTGATGTACGCGACCACGGTGATCTCATACGCCAGTCCCGCCACGTGGGGCTTCCACTGGGTCGTGGGAGTCAAGGTAGAAGGGGTCCCAGCACTCAGCGTCGCCGGCGCGGCCGTTAGGGTCGCCGCGCCGGTCGACCACGTCTTCGCGGTCGTGCCGTTCGAAGTGTAGTTGATGAAGATCGACGCGCTGAACACGAACGGTCCGCTGCCGAAGAAAGCCGAGCTGTTCAGCCAGATCTCGGAAACGATCTTGGGGCAGTTGGTGCCGTACGTGCAGCTGTGGGACGCAGCCGCCGTCAGGCTCCCGGGCCCGAGTCCCAGCGGAAGGGTGTAGACGTAGAGTCCGGTGGCCACGCCGACCCCGGCCACGGTCGCGACCGCCTTGATCGTGAACGACTGCGTTCCCGGGAGGATCGGGACCGACCAGCGCGTGGTGCTGAACACGCTGACCGTGCTGGGGCCGGAGATCGTGGTGCCGCTCGGGCCGGCGCCGACAAAGGCGGTGTAGGCCCCGACCGCCCCGCTCGTTCGGTTGGCATAGAAACTGACGTTGAGGCCCGCGGCCGAAGCGCTACCGGTGTAGGTGACGTACGCGACGAAGGTCGTGGTCGAACCCATGGAGGGAACGGTGCTGAGCCCCACCGCCACGGAGAGGACGTTCGGCGTCACGAATCCGGTGGCGATGATGACCACGGTCACGGCGGCCGTGGCCGTCAGGCCGAGAGCGCCCGTCACATTGACGAATGCGAAGAACGTCCCGTTGGTCGTGGTCAGCCCGGCGGGGACCGTGAAGGACCACTGGTTCGTGGCCGACACGTAGGTCATCTTCTGCGGGTTCGCATAAACGCCGGCGAGGCCGGGGATGTTCGCGAGATTCACGTAGACGTTCGCGCCCCCGAGGTTTCCAAGGGCCGTCGCGTAAACCGTAAAGGCCTGAGCGATGACCGGGGTGGAAGGAGAGGTGGACGTCGTCAGGAAGCTCGGAGGGATGTTGATGGACTGGCCAGGGAGGACGGTGGAGAAGACCAGCTGGTCGTTCGCCACGATGAGCACGGAGATGTTGTCCGGAAGGACGGGCTGCTGGAGGAGAGGGAAGCTGTAGTTGAAAATCTGGCCCAGGTTCCACGTGACCGCGCCTCCGAGACCGACCGAGGCGGCCACAGGATTCTGGAACTCGGGCGCTTGGGGGTGCGTTGCCGACTTGAAGTAAACCTCCGAAGTGCCCGGGATCGCGGGTCCGGCGAGGTGCGTGATCTGGATCCCCTGGACGTAGCTCTGGTTCTTGGTCAGGACCAGGTTGGCGGAGAACTGGCTCGTGTTCTGGGCCGGTGGAGGCGGAAAGCTGGTCACGAAGGCGAAGATGGAGGAGAAGAGGACGACGGTGAGCGCGAGGAGCAGGATCGTCGCCACCACGTCGGATACGCCGCGGCCGTCGCGACGCCGACGACGGTTACGATCCCTCCGGCGCGACGCGCTCCGTGAAAACGGGCGGTTGGGTCGGGCACGGGCGGCCAAAAAAGCGCCGGGAAAGGGATTCACGTACGCATGAAGGCCGGCTCGGCGTATTTAGACGTTCGCGTGAGGCGTATCGGTTCCGGGCCCGACGTGGGACGGTGGAGTGCAGTTCCGTCTCGCCGACCTTCCGGAAAAAGGGGCAAAGAAAGGGTTAGCCCATGGGCTGCCGAAGGGCCTACGGGAGGGTCTGAGCGGAGGTCGTGCCCGAGTAGGACCCGACTCCAAGACCGATGACCGAGTTGCCCGCGCCCGTGGTCCAGCTGGTCGCGACGATGCCCGTGTCGACCACGAAGCTCATGGTCGTCGAGATCGGGGTGGACCCGCTGTTACCGGCCGCGTAGTTCGACCACAGGCTCGTCATCGCGAGGCCCGCGGCCACAGCGACCGCGTAGTACGCGACTTCCGTACCCGTGATCGTCTGGATCGAGAACGAAGCGGCGAGGGTGTTCGCAAACGCGGTTCCGCTCGGCGCCTTGACCTCAAACTGGACACTGCCCAAGGTGATGGTCGACTGCTCGATGGTGAACGTGAAGATCTGGTCGTTGGCGGTGGCGCAGATCTTGGCCATTACCTGGGCCGCGGAGCAGGTACCGCTGATGGGTGCCCCGATCGCGAAGGCCGATCCGATCGGTGTATTGCCCGGCCCGTGGGTCAGTCCCGAAATCAAGACGTAGAGCACGGCTGCGAGAACGACGGTGATCGCGACGAGCAAGATCGTCGCGATGATCGGCGATACCGCGCGCTTCCGCGCCTTTCTCCAACTTCTCGCATTCACTCCCCAGACGTTCATTCGTTTGTTCTCCGTGGGTCGGATGACCCGCAAGGGTCCCTATGGCAAAGCCCTAGTATTTAAAACAATGAGGCGGATGTACCGGCGATTGACGAACCATATATCGGCATTAGACGTCATACGCACCGATGCGCATAATGCCACACTGCATCACGCCAGTAGCCCGCGCGGCTCAGAGCGGGCGACCCGGTCAGACAAACAGACCCGAAACCGCAGCGGGTGCCCCAGTCTCGATTCTCGACGGCGGTTGAGAGGACCTATGGGCCCGGTTCAGGAGTGGGAGAGACGTACCGGGCCATCCGTGGGCGGTGAGCCTCTGGATCGGCTTGACCGCTTTCGGGTGGCCCCTTTCTAGGTCGGTTATACTGAGAGGGTCCTCGACCTAGAGCCTGTTCGACCTGGCATCGATTGTGTTCGACACGTCAGAAAATGGTCGGTCCGTCCGGCTGGCTGGGGCAAGTCGATGCAAGGTGCGTTTGTTTAAGTAGCAGGAGTTCGCTTGGCTGGTTTGGCTGTGTTCGACAACGCTCCGGATGGGAAGTCCGCCCGCTCTCGAGTGAGCGAACCTTCCCAGGAAGCGGCCGAGGATGCGCGCATCGCACTACGGTGCAACCGCAAGGAGCTCCAGCTGGTCGACTCGTTCGTCACGTCGGGCGAATTCTCGACCCGCTCGGAGCTTATGCGATCTGCGCTGCACGCATTCCTCCGCTCCCGGGCCCTGTCGACCGCACCGACGCCTGCCGTGGATGCCGAGGGCTTCATCGAAGTCCCCGTGCGGCTGCGGCCCGAGGAGTACGCCGCCTTTGAGACCTACAGCCGGCACGTCGCGAACGGCCGCCCCGTGAGGGATCTCCTCGCGGAATGCGTCCGCCGCGGCGAGCTCGAGATGAAGGTCCAAGAGCTCGTCGCGCGAGCTCGTGCAACGGTGCGCGAGGCGGTGGCTACCCGGGCCCAGGTCGGAGCGCTCCAAGAGAGCGGGAAGGACCTGGAACGGCGGGGCGTCGTCGGTCGATAAAGGACGGAGGTTCGAAAGCCAGCCAGGGTAGGTTGTGGCGGTGTACGAGGCGGGACGAGCAACAAGGGACCGAAACGCTGGACCGGATGACGGCGTGATCGAGGGTGGCTGGGAAGCCCAGCTACGCCTTGGACAGGACGTTCGTTTCGTTCTGGCCGCAGTCGGAGGCGGCGCCATTCGGATCGGTCAAGAGATCGCCCGACGCCACATTCGCCACCTCGAAACCGTCGCGATCAACTGTGATCCCAAGGTCCAATCCTACGAGGATTTCGACCGCCGCGTGTATCTCGGCCCGGACTCGGGTGCCGAGATCGACACGGGCGGGTCCCCGATCGTCGGGGGCGTCCTCGCACGGGCGGCCGAGCCGGCGCTCGACCGCATCTTCCAAGGCGCGACGTTCGTCATCGTCATCGGCAGCCTCGGCGGAGGCGCCGGCAGCGGGGCCCTACCTCACCTGCTCCGGGTCGCGAGCCGGCACGCCGAGTACGTCAGTGCCTTCGTCATCCGACCGTTCCGGTGCGAAGGAGAGCGGCGGGCGCTCGCGGACCGCGCGCTCGGGCAGCTTCACTTTGTCGAGACGTTCGTCGAGAAGCGTGAACAGGGCGCCGCCTCGTTGCGGACGTTGGACAACGAGAGCCTCATCGCGGCCCATGGCAGCGAAGCGTTCAACCGGGTCAGCACCCACTGGGCCGACCTCATTCAGGAGCACATCGAATCGTCGTTCATCCACCCCGCGGAGGCCCTACTCGAGGCGGCCGCCCTCAACCGCGCGGCGTACGCGGCGCCGATGAACCGAATTCCCGACTCGGAGCTCCCGGCCCTTCGGCCGCTCGAGCCGCCTTCGCCCGAGCCTCACCCTGAGCTCGAGCCGCTCTTCCCTTCCGCGCGGGCCTCTCCTGGCCCGGAGGTCGAGCTCACCTTCGAGATCGTGGGGCCGGACACCCGCCCAGCCTCCCATAGATCGTGAGGGAGCCGGGGGGCTCGGGCCCCCGGCGGCTAACCCTTCAACGTTAAGTGGAGCTCCATCTCGTTGGCCGAACGATGGACGGACGCTGGTTCACGGTAGTGTTCCTCGAGATCCTCCCGGTCCTCCTGATCGCGGTCACGATCTGGAAATTCGCCTCCAACCCGCTCTCGATCTTTTGCCTCCTGGGCGCGATGGTGGCCGGTGGATTCTATTTGCTCAGCTACACGTCCTCGTTCGGCGGCCCGGAGCCGGCGCAGTAGCCCGACTACCGGTACATATCGCTCGCCGCGGCCGACGGGGCCGGAACTTCCTCCGCCGGAGGCGGGTGGGCCTTGAGCGCGGCGCGGAGCGCCTTCTCGATCTGCTCGGCCTGTTGACGGAGCGGCTGCGTATCGATCCGCAGGTCGGGCAGGAGGTGGTCCAACGTCTCGATGAGCGCGGCGCCCGCGCGATGGTCGGGAAGGCCCTCCGCGACCCGGGCGCTGACCAGCAGGGTCACGACGGGGAGGTCCCGGCCGATCCCCTGGACCAAGAGGGCGCCGGAGACTCCGCCGATGACACCGTCCTCAAGCGCTCGGGCACCCGCGGCTTCGAACGATTGTCGCAAGGTCGGGTCGAGATGCGAGAACGCAGCCCACACCTGGCCCGCGTCCGCGGGGTCGGTCGTTCCCTCGGGCTCGTCGTCCTCGGGGTGGGGAACGATGCCCTCGAGGCACAGAAGCATCCGCGCCTTCCGGGCTTGCGCCCCGTCCAGGATCGTCCGCGCGATCGCGTTCGCCTGCATCGGGGTCGGCGGGAACTCCGAGAGCACGAGACCGAGGTCGGCTCGTCCGTAGACGCGGATGGTCGGATGGACTTCGCCGCCCTGCACGATCGCGACCGGGGCGATATCCGGGGATTCGAATCGTCCGACGCGCGGGAGCTTGAGGGCCCGGATCATGTAGTGACCCGCGACGGTCGTCGCGAGGCCGGCGCTCGGGAAGGACGAGAAGACGACGGCGCCGGCACGGAGCGCGGGTGCGGCGAGATTCTCCTCCTTCCACGTGTACTCCATCGACGGCCCTCGAGAACTCCCAATCGGTAACTCCCTTTAGCGGCTCCGGCCAACGCCGCTCGCGTCACCGCAGATACGCCCAAGTACTCGGCACCGCTCTTCGGCCGCCGTGGGGCTGCCACTACGCGACCTCGTGGAGGCACAGGAGCTTCCGTGGGAGTCGCTGGCCGGTCGGACCCTCGCAGTGGACGGGTTCAACGCGATCTACCAGTTCCTCGCGACCATGCGCCAGAGGGACGGACAGCTCTTCACCGACGGGCAGGGCCGGGTCACGAGCCACCTCATGGGCGTGTTCTACCGGACGACTTCCCTCCTCGGGGAGGGTGTCCTACCGGTGTGGGTGTTCGACGGTCGACCCCCGGAACGCAAGGCCGGCACGATCCGCCAGCGGATCGCCGCCAAGGAAAAAGCCGAGGGAGAGTACCAGGAGGCGCTCGCCGCCGGCGACCTCGAAACCGCGCGTCGCAAGGCCGCGCAGACCTCCCACCTGACCCGGCCGATGGTCGAGGAGGTCATCCAGCTCCTCGCCTCCTTGGGCGTCCCGACCGTCCAGGCGCCGGGCGAGGGAGAGGCGCAGGCCGCCTACATGGCCGCCCAAGGCGTGGTCTGGGGCTCGGCCTCGGAGGACTACGACAGCCTCCTCTTCGGTGCTCCGCGTCTCATCCGCGGCTTGGCGGCCCGAAACCGAGGCGGCACGTCGCCCGGTGCCCAGATCATCGATCGCGGCGAGCTGCTCGCCCGCCTCGGCATCGACGGGAACGAATTGATCCTCGTGGGTCTCCTGGTCGGGACGGACTTCAACGAGGGAGCGCGCGGGTATGGTCCCAAGCGGGCCCTGAAGCTCGTCCAAGAGCATCTCGGGTTCGCCCCGACGCTCGTCCGGGCCGGCCTCGATCCGGCCGAGGGCGAGGAGGTCGCCGCCATCTTCCGCGACCCCCCGCACGCCGAGGTGCCTTCCGTTTCGTTCGGACCGGTCGATGAGGACGCCGTGCGACGTCTCCTCGTCGATGGGCACGGCTTCAACGAGGGACGCGTGAAGAACGCGGTCGGCCGGGCCCGTCAGCGGCCCCGTCCAGCGACCAGCCCCGCGGAGGCGCGGGGACACCAAACGCTATTGGAAACGTTCGGAGGGGGTCCCTCGTGAGCCCCTTCGAGTGCGTCCCGAACTTCTCCGAGGGCCGGGATCTCGCCAAGATCGAGCGCATCGTAGCCGCGGGTCGTGCCGTGCCAGGGATCACGGTCCTCGACGTGGAGCGCAACGCCGACCACAATCGAGCGGTCGTGAGCCTCGTCGGGGAAGGGGATTCCCTGCTGGAGGGAGTGTTCCGAATGATCCAACTCGCGGCCCAGGAGATCGACCTCACCCAGCACCGGGGCGAACACCCGCGCATGGGCGCGACCGATGTCGTTCCGTTCGTCCCGCTCGGCACCGCAACGATGGCCGAGGCGGTCCGGCTGGCGGAGCGACTCGGGGAGCGCGTCGTCCGGGAGCTCTCGATCCCGGTCTACCTCTATGCCGCAGCGGCCCGTCGACCCGAGCGAGCGGACCTTGCCCGCGTCCGGGAGGGACAGTTCGAGGGGCTGCGCGACGTGATTGGGACCGACCCGGCCCGTGCGCCGGACTTCGGCGAGGCGAAGATTCACCCGACCGCCGGCGCGATCGCGATCGGGGCCCGGCCCGTTCTCATCGCGTTCAACGCCTACCTCACGACACCGGACGTCGCGATCGCGAAGAAGATCGCGAAGGCGGTGCGCGCCCGGGACGGCGGTCTCCCCGAGGTCAAGGCGCTGGGGTTCGACATCGCGGAGCGGCACCGCGCCCAGGTATCGATGAACCTGACGGACTATCGGGTCACGCCCATCCACCGCGCGCTCGAGGCGGTGCGCCGCGAGGCGCAACGGTACGGTGTCGGCGTGGAGGAGTCGGAGATCGTCGGACTCGTCCCCGAAGACGCGCTCTTCGATGCATCCGAGTACTACCTCCAGCTGCACGCCTTCGACCGGTCGGCGGTCCTGGAGAGGAAAGTTCGCGGCGTCGCCGCATCCCTTACCGCTGAGTCGCTTGCTTCCTTCACGGCGCGCATGGCGGCGCGCACCCCCACGCCGGGTGGGGGGAGTGCGGCCGCCGCCGCGGGAGCCATGGCCGCGGCCCTCGGTGAGATGGTGCTCGCCTATTCGATCGATACAGCCCATCCCGACCCGGGGCTCACCGGTATCGCGGACGCGCTGGCCGACGGACGGCGCCAAATGCTCGCCCTGGTCGAGAAGGATTCGCAATCGTACGACGCCGTACGTACTGCCCGGAAGGCGCGCAAGGCTCAGCCCGGCCCAGATACGGAGCGAGCGTACGTCGACGCACTTCGTGAGGCCGCCGAGGTCCCGCTTTCGACCGCCCGTCTCGCGGCCGACCTGGCCCGGCAGATCGGCGAGGCTCGGCCCCGAACCAAGGCGGCGCTCGGGAGCGACCTCACGACCGCCCTCGCCCTTCTTCGGGCCGCCTCCGAAGGCGCTCTCGCGAACGTCGACATCAACCTCATTGACCTTCGGGCAGCCCACGTCCCGACCGAGGGTATGGAAGCCGAGGTGGCCCGACTTCGGGCCGGGAACTAGTTCCGGCGATGGCGGGAGCCGAACCGGTTCCGTCGGACCGCCCCCGGGTCTGGGTCAACTGCGCGGTCTCTCTCGACGGACGCCTCGCGTTCGCGCACGGGGTGCGGGCGCACCTTTCGGGCCCCGAGGACCTCGTCCGCGTGCACCGCCTCCGCGCCGCATGCGATGCGATCCTGGTCGGGGTTGGCACCGTCGTTCAGGACGACCCGTCGCTCCGCATCCATGAGGAACTGCTGGAGGAGCGGCTGAAGCGGGCTCCCACTCGCGTGGTCGTGGATGCGTCGGGACGCACGCCCGCCTCCGCCCGGTTCCTCGACGGTAGCCTCCCGACGATCGTGGCCACCACCGAGGCGAACGCGCGGACCTACCCGCCCCACGTCCGCGTGATCCGGGCGGGCCATGACTCGGTCGACCTGGGCCTCTTGTTCCGCCGGCTCCGCGAGACGGGGGTCGAGAAGCTCATGGTCGAAGGAGGGGCGCACATCCTAGCGAGCGTGGCCCGCGAGCGGCTCTTCGATCATTGGACGATCTACTACGCACCCGTCCTGATCGGCGGGATTACCGCCCCCCCAATGGTGGTGGGACCGGAAGCGATCGGGCCGGCCGACCTCCTCCGGTTTCGACTCGAAGGCGTGACCTCCCTCGGCGAGGGTTTCCTCGCGACGTTCGGCCCCTAGCCCACATCCGCCCCTCCCGGGGACCCGCGGCGCTCCGCGGGTAGTTCTATACGCTGGCCCCGCGTGGGGCGTGCGAGGGGTTGGCATGCGGGTTGGATTCGTCGTAGTGGGAGTGGTCCTGATCATCCTGGCCGCGGTGCTGATGTTCATCCCGATCATCCAGGTCGCCTCCCAGACGATCGGAACGCTGCAGCCCTACGAAGCGAACGTCACGGGATTCTCCATCACGGGCAGCATTCCCGGGACCGTCACGTGGAGCTCGAACTCGGCCGTGGAGATCGACGTCGCGACCTGCACGTCCGTCACTTCTTCCAACCAATGCACGGGCACCGTCAACACCCTGCCGGCCCAGAACGGCACGAGCGGGACGTTCTCGTTCAACGTGCCGACGGGCGGCGCGGTCGCGGTCGCCGTCCTCAACGGAGGCTCGGCTTCGATCACCGTGAAACTTGCGCAATCGACGATCGGCCTGCTGCTGCTCATTGTGGGGATCGTTCTGCTCCTCGTGGGGCTCGTATTCGGGCGAAAGAAGGCGACTGCTCCGGCCCCGACCATGGCCCCACCGGCGCCCTCTTCGGTCCCACCTCCACCCCCTACGTAGACCCGCGGGGAACCGGCCGAAAGGGAACTCCCGGACCGGTCCGAGTCCGTCCGAACCCACTCGCCGTCGCGCCCGGCGCACCGCTTATCACCCTCCGAGACTCCCTCGGTCCCGAGGAGTATCATGAAGCTCGTCCACTTCACTCTCGCCGACCAATTCCACTTCGGGATGGTCACCGACTCGAACGAGTACATCGACCTGGACACCGCCTGCCGGGACTACCTCGGAGTGAATCCGGTCAAGGGGGCGGACCCGAGCCGCTTCCGCGACATGCAGTCGTTCTTCCAAGGCGGGGCCGACTCGGTCCAGCTGACCAAGAAGATCCTCGACTACATCGCTCGCCGCCGCGGGATGGGGTGGACGCCCCGCGCCGCGACCGGGGCCCGGTTCCTGTTCAAGCCCGAAGAGGGAGTGAAGCTGCTGGCGCCCGTGGTCCACGGGACGAAGATCTACTGCATGGCCTCCAACTCGAAGAGCCACCTGGCCGAGCAGGGGAAGCCGCTGCCCAAGCAGCCGTACGTCTTCTCGCGCTTCTTCAACAGCCTCGTCGGGCCGAGCGAATCGCTCGTCCTCAACCCCGCGGGGGCCTTCCCCGACGTCGAGCTCGAGCTCGCGGTCGTGATCGGGCTTCGGGGAAAGCATATCCCGGTGGCCCAGGCGATGAACCACGTGGCCGGCTACACGATCGCGCTCGACATGGGATACCGGGACCTGCAGTACCCAGCCGAGGGCCCGGTGGACTGGACGATGGGCAAGGGCTTCGATGCGACCATGGCGGTCGGGCCGTGGGTCGTCCCAAAGGAAGAAGTCGGGGAGGCGTACCCGCTCCAGATGCAGCTTTCGGTCGGCGGCCAAGTCCGCCAAAAGGGGGACACCTCGGATTACGTGTTCCGGATCCCCGAGATCCTGGCTCACTTCTCGAAGGGAATCACCTTCGAGCCGGGGGATGTCATCTCGCTCGGCAGCCTCGGCGGGACGCCCGGCTTCGAGTTCGGCAAGGAGAGCCGCAAGCTGAAGGTCGGCGACGTCATCGAAGCCGAGATCGAGAAGATCGGCCGTCTCGTGATGCCCGTCAAAGCCGAGGCGCCGCCTCCCCCCGCAGCGTAAGGAAGAGCGCGGCGGCGGTCGGCAGTTCGCGGGTCGATCCGGCGGACCCCTCGACCCGTCCTTGGCCCCAGGGGTAACTGACCTCCTCCCGGAAGGCGGTCGAGATCCGGTCGGACTCGGGGAAGGGAACGACCGCATCCCGGAACGGCTCGAACCGGTCGAGGGCCTCCCGGGTCAGCGGAACGACGCGGAACCCGGTGCCTCCGTGGAGGGACGACGGGAGACGGATGAGTCGATGGATGTCCGTGGTCACGGGGGCGTCCGTCTCCCCCTGAACCGCGACGGCCGCCGCGGGGATGACCGCCTCGAGGAACTCGGCTTGGAGCGCCGCGGGGAGGACCTCCAGCCGGAGCGAGGCCCGGATCCCGGTCCGCCCCTCCCTCGTCGAGGAGGATCTTCGCCATCTTGCGGGCCCTCGGAAGGGGGACGCCTACCCACCAACTCCCGGACGGCCGTTTCCCGGCCCGCCGTCTGCCAGTGGGTGAGCATCGTCAGGACGGCCCGCGCTGCGTCCGCCCCGACCAACCCGGGCGGTCGGGGGAGGACAGCTCCTGAACCCGCAGGACGCCCGACCGGCCGCCCCGGGCCCCGCCGCCCTCCGGGTCGCTCACGTTGAGGCGCGACTGGGAGACCGCACGATGGGTATCGAACCCGGTCCCTTGGACGTAGTCCACCAGCTCACGTCGCTCGGGACTGCTCAGCGGCAGGAACCGCTCGTCCCGGACATGGACGTGGTAGCCCCGACCCCCGAGAAGACGAGCGACATGTCGCCCGGGGAGATCCCGAAATCGTGGAGGAGGAAGTCGTCGACCAGGTCGATGAGCCGCCCCTTGACGCGGACGAGCTGCTCCGCGTACCCGAGCGTTTCGGCTCCGCGCAGGTGGTCGGCGTCCAGGTCGAAAATGAGGTCCGCTCCCAGCCACTCCTTGCCGGCCATACGTCGCCTCGGCCGGTCGGCGGTAGTAGGCGGCCGAGTAGTAGACGTGTCTCGGGACCTCGCGCGCCAGGAACGCCGAAAGGTCCGCGGGTGTAGGGAGGGTCTCGTGGCGCCGCATCGAGGTCTCGACCAGGAACGGAAAGGCGGCGAACTCGCGGCGGGCGAGGCGCACCGGTAGGGGGACGTCGCCTCGAGCGTAGTAGCGGGCGAACAGTCCGCGCGCCCAGGCGAGGGTGGGAGCGTCGAGCGGGACGGTCTTCGCCACGCGCCTACTCCGGTTCGTCTCCCTCGAGCGGCAGGTCGTGGCATAGTCGAGGGCGGCGTTCCGACGAAGGCTGGCGAGGAGGTGGAAGACCGTCGCGTGCTCGCTCCCGCGGAGCAGGAGCTCGACCGCCCGGATCCCGCGGTCCAACTGGTCCTCCTTTCCGATGAGCGCCACCGTCGAACCGTACACGCTGACCGAGCAGCCGGAAAGTTCCTCGATCCGTGCGCGGGCCCGTCCGGCCCGACCGATCACTCGGGCACGGATCCGCCGGAGTCCGGCCTTGTCGCGGTGCCCCGTGGTGAACTTGATGTCCAGGACCTGGAAGTACGTGTCGTCCTTCAACAGGCGTTGGGCGCGGGCGGGGGAGAACCCCCGTCCGATCGCGAGCACGATGTCGCGGGCCCGCAGGGCGCCCATGGGTCGTCGTCGGGGGCCACCACCCGGACCTCCCCTTCCTCGGCCTCGATATGAATCTCGGTACCGGTCGCTCGCGCGATCGCCCAGCCGGGTGGCTCCTCCGATCCCGATCAGGACGCCTACTCGATCCTCGGGGATCCGTGCGTACAGTCCCGGCATGGTCACGCCCCCGGGGAAGTACTGGCGAGCCGGTCGCCGCCAACCGCGTGGAGGAACTCCTTTCCCGTCACCGCGAACCCCAGGTGCCGGAGGAACCGTGCGTAGTGGTCGAGGTCGCGGGAGAGGAGCTCGGCCGCCTGCGGGTGCTTCACCGAGACCGCCTGGGCCACATCGATCATGACCGTCTTCCCCTCGAACAGAAGCGTGTTGAAAGGGGAGAGGTCTCCGTGGACCAACTTCGCATCGCGGACCATCCGACCGATCTGATCCACGAGGTCGTGGTAGACGGCCGCCGGATCGTCGATCTGGGCATCGCGCAGCCTCGGGGCGCCGCCGTCCGCGTTCCCGATGAACTCCATGACCAGAACGTTGCGCAGGTGGCCGTACGGCATCGGGGCGCGGACGTGCGCGTCGACGAGGCGGCTCAGGATCGTGTGCTCCCGCCGGGTCCAGGCATACACGAGCCCCGCAAAGTCACGGACGCTCGTTTCGCGACGGAGCTCATCGATGGCGTAGGCGGGCAGGTTACGGAACGTTGTGTTGCCGATCCGGTAGACCTTGACCGCGCGGTCCTCCTTTCCCGCGGTCGCCCGGAACACCCCTCCCTCCTTTCCGGTGGCGACCGGGTAGTCGAGGGAATCGAACTGCCCCTGAGAGATGAGGCGGGAAATCGTCAGGAGGGTGCGATGGTCGAAGAAATCGTCCAAGAGCTTTCGCTGGGAGCTGTCCTTGCGGCGGTCCTCGAACCGCTCGCGACGTGTCGGGAGGACGACCTCCGTGGGGCGAGGCACGACGGCGTGGTACTCCTCGGCACTCTTAGGTTCTTAGCTTCCCGAGACCCCTCCCCGAGCGCCCGGACTCCCGGGGGAGCTAGGTGGCGTCCGTGAAAGCGAGCCTATATCTCTGCTTCCGAGAGTAGATCGGTCCGTGACGACCCTCCTCCTCTCCCCCACCTCCGCGGACAACCTGGCCCCCCCGACGGGACCCGTTCCTCCCCGTCCGACCCGGCTCGGGGTGGTCGGAGACCGTCTCGAACGGCCGGCGGACTACGATGCCATCTTCCGCGTGGTCCGAGCGGCCGTTCGGAGCGTCCTCGGGGTTGAGCGCCCTGGCCTCGGCCTTGGCCTGTCCGACCTCCCTCCCCAGCTGGGGGCCTATTGGCAGGTCACGGGCAACCTGATCGTCATGAACGAAGGGTTGGTCGACGCGATGCGGGCCAACGCGAAGAGCCCGCTCGAGCTGAACTCTTTCGTCTACGTCATCCTCGCGCACGAGTACCTTCACTCGCTCGGCTATCTGGATGAGCGGGCGGTCCGAGAGGTCACGGCCCGCGTGACGAGGACGGCCCTCGGCCCCGATCATCCCCGACGCGGATGGCGGAGGGCGACCTGTGGCGAATGTTCCCGTTCCTCGCTCAGGCCCGCGGCGGCCGGGGAAGTCGCCTGCGGGTCGTGCCCCGATTCGACCTGCAGTCGACGGACACCTACATCCGGTAGGTCCCGAACGGCTCACCCGTCCGGGAGGGACGGGCTTATGGCAGGTTCGGTCATCCCCGGGCCAAGCTATGGTCATCGACGTCGCTCTGGGAATCGTCCTGGTCGTCGGGGGCATCGTCCTCTTCGCCTTGGAGCTCGTGCACCCTGGCGTCCTGCTGCTCATCCCGGGGTCGATCCTTCTGGTCGCCGGCTTCCTGTACCTCCTGCTCCCGAACGTTCTGCTCGATGGTCCCTACGGGATCCTGGTCCTCCTCCTGGCCGCGATCATCGCGACCGTCGTGGAAATCCCCTACTACCGCTACGTGGCCCCCACCCATCGGCCGCTGAGCACCACCTCGTCGGGGCTGATCGGCGAGGTCGGGGTTGTCATCGCCCCGATCGTACCGAACTCCATCTCCGGCAAGGTCCAGCTGAAATCCGAGGTCTGGTCCGCCCGCTCGGACCGCCCGATCCCGAACGGAGTTCGGGTGCGCGTCATCCACGGCGAGGGAGTATCGGTGACCGTCCAACCGATCGAGGGGTAGGCCGCGGATCACACGACCGTCAGGAAGCAACGAACGAAAAGCACAGGAGAAGAGAAACATGGACTACACGATCTACATTGTCGCCGGGGTACTGATCTTCATCGTCTTCCTCGTCCTCCTTTGGCGGAGCATCTACACGATCAACCCGTACCAGCAAGGGATCGTCACTCGACTCGGGTCCTACAAGGGTATCATCAATCCGGGGTTCAACCTCGTAAGCCCCATCTCGAAGGTCGTCCCGATCGACCTGCGTACCCAGGTCCTCGAGGTCCCCCGCCAGGAGGTCATCACCAAGGACAACTCGCCGACGAACGTCGACGCGATCATCTACATCAAGGTCGTCGACCCCCCCAAGGCGATCTTCCAGGTCCAGGACTACCACATCGCCACGGTCGCCCTCGCCCAGACCACGCTCCGGTCGATCATCGGTGACATGGAGTTAGACGAGATCCTCTACAATCGGGAGCGGATCAACACCCGGCTCCGGGACATCCTCGACACGGCGACCGACAAGTGGGGCGTCCGGGTGGACGCGGTCGAGATCAAGGAGGTCGACCCCATCGGGCCGGTCAAGGCGGCGATGGAGGAGCAAACCTCCGCCGAACGCCAGCGGCGGGCCGCGGTCCTGCGGGCGGACGGAGAAAAGCGCAGCGCCATCCTGGTCGCGGAAGGCCAGAAGCGTTCCCCGAATCCTCCAGGCCGAAGGGGTCCGGCAGTCCCAGATCCTCGAGGCCGAAGGGGCCCGGGTCGCGACCATCCTGGAGTCTCAAGGAGAGGCCCAACGCCTCCGCATCCTATCCCTCGGAGCCAGCACGCTCGATGCGAAGGCCCTGACGGTGCTCTCCCTCGACACCGTCGCCAAGGTGGGAGACGGTCAGGCCACGAAGATCCTCTTCCCCTTCGAGTTCTCCCGCCTGGTCGAGGGGGCGTCCGAGTACCTGGGCTCCGGCCGCCAAGTCCCGGACCGGCAGCTGAACTCGCTCGACGACCTCGAGAAGCAGATCGGCACGATGGACGACATCCTCGGCCCGATCCCGAAGCAGGAGGAGCTCGTCACCGAGATCAAGTCGATCGAGCAGGAGATCGCCGCGGAATCTGCCTCCTCGACGGAGATGATCAGCAGCTACGGCGGGTCCAAGGGAGGACGCAGCGCGGCGACCCCCGGTCTTCCGGACCCCATTGAGATGACCACCCCGGAGGCGAACCTACCCACGCCGTCGGTGGTCGCGCCTCCGACCCACTCCGCCCCCACGGTGGACGCGCGCCGGCGCCCCCCGCCCGCGGCCCCCTAATCGGACGTTCCGGACCGGTAGACTCGCTCGAGCTCCGCGAAGCGAAGGCTTCGCAGCATGAATCGGCGGAGCGTGGTGGTCGTCGCGAACAGCTTCTCGGGAGCGCGCCTTCGAAGGCGGTGGTTGTGGACGAGTCCCGACAGCTGGAGGTACGTCGCCAAGAACGGGAACACGATCCCGTTCGCCGCACGCAGTATCCAACCCACCCTTCCCGGGGGGGAGTTTTCCGACTCGGGTCCCCGGCGCTTGGCGTAGATCTGGGGGAGCTCATCCCCCATCCAACGTGCTTTCTGAAGGAGCGACCGGTAGAACGGATCCCCGCAAATCATCCGGACGGTCAGCGCCTCCCGAGCCATCAGCAGGCCACCGGGCCGCGAGAACTCCCTCTCGGCGTCGTCCTCGTCCAGGACGTAATTGAAGCACCAATGAGACGGCGGGGGCGTGTGGGAACGTTCGCGAAGGAGGCGGTAGTTGGCAAAGGCGAGCAGGAGAAAGAGCCAGGTGGTGCCGCGCCGGGTGGTGACGAAGAAATCCAGGTCGTCGTTCGGTGCTGCGAAGCCGTACGCGACCGAACCGCTCACTCCCAGGCAGCGAGCGAACCGGACGGCCGAGCGAAGGGGATCTCGAACGGCCCATTCCGCCTCGGCATAGAGCGACTCGCTCCGCGAAGCACGGTCCGCCAGCTCGGGCACGGGAATCTCGTGAGGAGGCATCACGTGGCCCGCTACGATGTGCCCCGAATCCGGGTGATCGTCCACCCACGATACTACGCGTTCCGCCGTCCACGTCGCGCCGGCGGGAAGGTGGTCCACCAGCTGGCCGAGCGACATAGGCGCTCGGTGGCGTTCGGCGACCTCGAGCAGGACCCGGAGGCGGCCCTCGACAAGAGACTCCACCGGGTGGGCATGCGCCTCCCAATCGGGGGGTCGCACGTTCGCACTTAGGTCGGATCCCATCGATCGAGCTCCGACCTGGCCCCATGTCGTGCCGACATATGCTTGCCCGGTCCGACTACCCGAACTGAGCCCCCGTCATATGCTTGGTCGCCGTCGCCCGACGGGGGTCAAGTCTCCTGGCAAGTGCTCCGACTGCGGCAGCGGCCCGGGGAGGCCCGGTCCCTCAGGCGCGGAACGGAACGGAGGGATTGCCCCGGTGTGCCGTCGTGATTCCCACGCACGAGCGACGGGCGCAGCTGATCCAGCTGATCACCTCCCTCGTGAGCTGCGCGGGAGCCTGCTTGGCCGAGGTAATCGTCGTCGACGATTCTCGGACCCCGACCCTGCGTCGCGAAGACTTTCCCGATCTCGACCTCCGTATCGTTCGACCCGAGGAGAGAACGTACATCTCCCACGCTCGGAACTTGGGTCTCGGTCGCGTGCAATCGGAATTCGTCTATGTCGTGGACGATGACAACGTGTGCGACCCGTCGACGCTACCCCACCCACTCGTCGGACTCGCCGGAGACCGGACCGTGGCGGCTCTCATGCCGTCCGTTCTCTACCATCGTCGGCCGGACCTGGTCTGGGTGTACACGACGCCGTTCCGGCCCGGACGGTGGGGGTTCGAGCTCGTCGGACGGAACCGACCCCGCAACACCGCCCTCGAGAATCGTTGGCTGCCGACGGACGCACTCCCCAATGCGGCGGTCTTCCGGCGCGACTCGCTCGCTGCGGTTGGAGGGTACGACGAGCGCATGCCGGTCAGCAGCACTGCCGACCTCTGTCAGCGCCTGAAGGCGGCCGGCGGGGCGGTGTGGGCGGACTCGTTCGCCTATACGCGGCACGACGTCGAACCACCTGGGACGGCCGGATTCTGGGCGGAGCACTCCGTCGACCCGGCCCGTCGAGTACTTCGACAAGCACGACTGGTTCGTCTTCCAGCGACGCGTGCACCCGGACACGCCGGCCTACGCCGGGCGCGCCCTCGTGCACGCGGCGCCCTTCCTCGCGACCTCCCTGTTGGCCTTCCTGATCCGCCCTGAGTCGAGGAGGGTTTCGCTCACCCTGGCCATGTGCCGCGGTGTCGTCGGGGGGTTACGGGATGCCGCGGGCGCCGCGGGACACGTTTCCTACAAACCGTCCGGATAGAACTGGGCGATCAGGCGGAGCGCCTGGGGAGCGCTGTACCCCGCCTTGGCTACGATGCGGTCCTGAGTGCGGATCTTCTTGAACCCCACATAAGCCCGCGTGACGAAGAAGAGGTAGGAGTAGGTCTTCATGGTGAACGCCACGATGCCGCCGCGAGGCTCGAGGAGGACCTTCACGGTCCGATTCTCCGAAATGAAGCGGTGACCCATCAACCCCGCGAGTCGGCCTCCCCTGATAACGGCTGAGCCTCCGTTGGCCGTCAGGGGAGCCTTTCGTAAGTCAGGAAAGACCACTCCCCGACTGGGGCAAGGAGAGGGATCCGGCTCAATCGCTCGTCCCAACGACGTGCGCGGACGCCTCCGACCCCCCCCAGCCACCGAACGATTCGGGGGGACTCGAAGGGGGGCGCGGTCACCGACACGGGGAGAGTGCCCACCCGGCGGAACTGAGGGGTGAGGGCGCGGTCCCAGTAGGATGGGTTTCGAGGATAGACGGTCAACGGGTACCGGATCGATCCGGGCGGCAGGTCGGTGCGAGTCCGGAGGAGAGCGCGCCGTCCATTGCCGACCACCACCTCCCAAGCGACCGGGAGCACGCCCGGGCGGTTCATCGTCGTGAATATCAGGAGGGCTCCCGGACGAAGGACTCTGGCCAGCGCTTTCGGAGCCGACCCCAGCCCCGCCTCGAGATTGAAGGCCCCGAACGTCGAGAATGCTCCATCGAAGGACGCCGGTCGATCCTCGCTCAGCACCTCGTCGAGCCGCGAAAGCCGGCCGAGGCGGCACGTCAGTCGCTGGTCCGCTCCGTCGGCTCGAGCACGTCCGGAAAGTTCCGCCAGCATTCGCGGAGAGAGATCCACGACCGTGACCCGGTGACCAGCGGAGAGGAGAGGCACGGTTTCAAATCCGGTCCCGCCGCCAATCTCGAGCAACCGCTCGCCCGCCCGAAAGGCCGCAAGAAGTCGGTCGCGGGTGGTCTCCTTCAGGTAGAGCTCGATGACGTTGGATTTGACCCCATCAGTGTACCCCGATGCGAGCGCGTCGAACTCGTGCTCCAATATCTCGACCGGGTCGCGGGGGACGACGCGACCGCCCGGCACGAGTCGGACCACCTTCGATCGTGCCCCGAAGTAGCGGTCGTAGCGCTCCGAACCGTACTTCTCCCGGAACCCGATGCGAATTCTCGCGGCCTCTTCGGGGTCGGCGACCAGCTCCGCGGAGCACTGGATCGGAGAACCTTCGGGGCGAGTCACTTCGCAACCGCCGGTCCGGATGGCATCCGACAACCAACGCGCATCGGCCCCGCTTGGCATGACGAACAGTTCGCCGGGATCCTCCCAGAACAGGACGGGGACCGACGCACCGGGGGTGGTTCCTACCCGGAGCACGTCGGAGCCCGCGTACACATCGCCAGTCACGTGATTCACCCGAGTCGCCTCACTCGATCGACGTCCCACCGGCCATCCGGATCGGAGGGGACCCGGTTCGATATGAGCCCGCCGGCCGAGAAGTGAGTCGCCTCTCGGGAGAGCTAAGTCCCCTGCTAGTCTGACCCCTCCGCGATGGGATCAGCGACCGTCGCGCTCCTAACGTTCAATCGAAACGACTCCCGCGCGACCGTCGAGCTGGTTCGGCGTCTCACTGGTCACGTCGACGAGGTTGTCGTCATCGACAGCTCGGAGGAGGCGGGCTGGACCGACCTTCTGGGCGGTCTCCGTTTCCCCCGGGAACGGGCCGTCCGGTCCATACCCACGGGGTATGCAGACCTTCTCCAGCCGCTCGGCGTAGCGGAAGTCTCTTCCGAGTGGGTCTTCTACTGCGATCCCGATGAAGATCCCTCGCCCGGCCTCCTCGGGCGGCTCGAGCATCTGGACGGTGCGGACGCCTTCGTGGTCCCCCGATGGGAACGTGCGGTAGGAGCGTATACTCCCCACCTCCGGCTGTTCCGTAAAGCGGCCTTTCTACCCCCGGACCCTGCCTATGCGTTCCCTACGATTCGGGGAACCACCCGGAAGCTCCCCCGGTCTGAGCGGCTCGTCCACCGTCGGGATTATCGCTCTGCTCTGGAGGGTGATTATGCCACCCGTGTCATGGACCTCGAATCGTTCGAACGGCCGGTGGACAATCGATGGATTCGTTCCGTCCTGTCCGGATCGATCGGTCGGCGGGCCGACCCGACGCCTGGTCACCGGGTCCACCAACGCGAGCGGCCGGTTTCCGAACCGGCGGCGGCGCTAGCGGCCGGGCTCATTTCAATTCGAGAACTCGCGAAGAGCGGAAGCCCTGCCTGGGCCAAGTTTCAGTGGCGGTATCACCGGGCCCGAGCGTGGTTCCAGAACCAGCTCCCGCTTGACGAACGGCGACGGCGAGAGGAGGTCGTTCGTGCGAACGCGTGCCAGCGGGGGTCTCATCCGGTATCTGGGGTTCGACCGACCCGAGTACGTTCGAACCCTCTCTGCGGCCTTTACTTGGGACATGGACGGGATCGACGTGCTTCATCGGCTCATCGCCTATCGTCTCGACCACGGGTTTCCGATGCCGACGTGGCTCCCGTATCTAGATGAGCCTCGCCGCCCTCGGCGGCAGGCATGATTCCGGGGGCGCTTCCAAAGGGGCCCGAATCGATGACGCCGAGGGAGTTGTGGAAATCGGGGGCCGTCATCCTGTCCGTGGCCCTCTCAGCGGGCCTGGTGCTCGCCGGGCTATCGATCTCCCCGTCGTCTTCCCCATCGAAAGCCGGACTTGACACTGGGGAGATCCAACACATCATCGAGATCATGATGGAGAACCATTCCTTCGACAATTATTTCGGAGTATACCCATCCGACGTTGATGGCCTCCCCGAGAACACCTCCGTCCCCTCAGGGACGGGGGGGGTGGTCCCGCCCTACTGGATTGGCGCTAGCTCCACTCCGAGCCCTCCGCATGATCGTACCTCCGAGATTGCCGACCTCGATGAGGGACGAATGGACGGATTCGTCGAACAGATGGCCCTCGCCGACCCCCCAGCCCCGGACACGCCCATGGGGTACTACAACGCGACCGAGATCGGCGGCTACTGGGCCCTCGCCCGCGAGTTCGTACTGTGCGACCATTACTTTGCCTCCGTCCTAGGTCCCACCGTCCCAAATCGGATGTATGCTATCGCCGGATCCTCCGCGGGCTTCACCGAGGACTCTCTCCCGGCTTCCGGTGTGTCGCTACCGACGATCTTCGATGAGTTGAGCGCGTATGGACTCGGGTGGAAGTACTACTACGCTCCCGGGGGGTCGGTACGCGCCGCTCCCCCTGTGGTTCTCCCCTCTCCGGCACGTCCCGGCCGAAGTCGCTAACGTGGTTCCGGAGTCGGACCTCCTGCCGGCGATTTCCGCCGGAGAACTCCCTGCCGTGACGTTTGTCGACCCGAGCGCGGGCCCGTTCAGCGAGCAGCCTCCGCTGAACGTAACGGTTGGCGAGACCTGGGCGCTCTCCGTGATCTCCGCGATCGAACGAAGTCCCGTCTGGAACTCGACGGTCGTCTTCCTTACGTGGGACGAAGGGGGAGGGTTCTACGACCACGTCGCCCCACCGGCGATCGATGCGCTCGGGGATGGGTTTCGGGTGCCGATGATCGTCGTTTCGCCGTTCACGGAGCACGGGGGGGTCTCGTCGACCGTCTACGACCATACCTCTGTCCTCCGGTTTATCGACGACAATTGGGACCTCCCGATCTTGAACGGACGAGTCGCGGAAGCGAACGATCTTGGGTCCGTGTTGCGCGTGCCTCCCTTGAGCGGCGAGCGGCAGCTTTCTCTTTTCGGGGCCTCCCTTCGTCCCTGGGCTCAGACCGGGACCGGCCTTGGCATCCAGCTGAAGATCCCGAACGATGAGCGGCAAGCGAGGGGAACTTCCTTTGTAGGGGCCCGGTGCTCCCCTCCCCCGGTGAGGTTGTGGAGTCGATCCAGACCGAGCGGAAGGGCAGCGTCCTCGCGATCGTGATCAATCGGCCCGAGCGGCTGAACGCGTTGGACCTTCCCTCGATGCGGGAGCTCCGACACGTTTTGCAGGAGACCGCGGTCGACCCGTCGGTGCGGTGCGTGCTGCTCACCGGAGCGGGTAAGGCCTTTTGCGCGGGAGGCGACGTCGCGACGATGGAAGAGCACCGGGCGGCGGGCCGCCTCCCCCTCCTGTTCCACGAACTCACCGGAGAGCAGGAGACCTCGGTCCGGGAGATCGTAACGATGCGCAAACCGGTCGTGGCTGCCCTCCCAGGGGTGGCCGCCGGCGGCGGACTCTCGCTCGCGCTGGCGGCCGATTGGAGGATCGCTTCGGAGGCGGCGGTCCTGGTGCCCGCGTTCCCTTCCCTCGGCGCGGTCCCGGACGGGGGGCTGACCTACTTCCTGCCCCACTACCTCGGGATCGGCGGAGCCCAGGAACTCCTTTTCACGAACGCGCGCGTGCCCGCCGCGCGGGCCAAGGAACTCGGACTGGTCCACGAAGTGGTAGCGCCCGAGAAGTTGTCGGAACGCGCCTGGGCTCGGGCCCAAGAGCTGGCCGACGGGCCGACGTTGGCGTATGGGTGGATGAAGCGGCTGATGGTTTCCGCGTTCAGCGCGAGCCTCGAAACGCAGCTCGCGCTCGAACGTCGGGGAATGGTCGAGGCCGCGGAGGGTCGCGAGCTCCCCGAAGGGATCCGCGCCTTTCGCGAGAAGCGTCCCCCAAAGTTTCCTGCTCCCGCCCCACGGACTTGACGTCGGCCATACCCGGGATGGTTTCCTCGTACCGTGGGTCCTGGGTTCGTGGATCCCGCCCGGGGGGCCGCCTTCTAGGACAACGTCGGGGCGGCGGGGGACCAGGGACGGCGAAGGTACTCCTCCAACCGCTCGCGGACCTGGGGCCACTCCGTCTCGAGGATGCTGTAGTACTTGGACGTCCGATACTGACCGCTGGGGAACCGATAGTGGTCCCGCCGTTGGCCCTCGGGGATGGCGCCTAATCGTTCGATGGCGGTCTGCGAACGGGTGTTGCGGTCGTCGGTCTTGAGTTGCACGCGATGGACCCCCTCCACATCGAACGCATGACGGAACAGGAGGAGCTTCAGCTCGGTGTTCACCGGGCTTCTCCAAACACTGGGGTGCAGCCAGGTGCCCACTTCGACCCATCGGTTCTCGCGGTCGATATCGAGATAACGCGCAATCCCGAGGATCCGACCCCCCTCGACCCGTTGGATCGCGAAGGGGAGGACCTCGCCCGAAGCTTGGAGGGCGAGGAGGTCGTTCACGAGACCGACCATGCCCTCCGGGGTGTCTCCGTGCCGGATCCGGAGCAGGGTCCAAATCTCGGGAGCGGCACCCGCGACCGTGAGCTCCGGGAGTTGGGATCGATCCAGGGGGACGAGACGGACGTACCGACCCTCCAAGACCACCGGGGGTCGGAAATGGATCGGGGGGAGCTTCGGGGGAGTCGGACTCGGTGCCGCCTCAGTGAGGGTTTCTGACCCAGGGCCGTTCGATGAATCCGGAGGGGGAGACCAGGGGCGGGCGAGTCGTGTCTCTAGGTGGGCCCGAACGGCGGGCCACTCCGATTCAAGGATGCTGTAGTAGACGGAGGTCCGATAATCGCCGGTTGGAAGGAGGACGTCCTCGCGCAAGCGGGCTTCCGGCACGGCCCCCAAACCTTCGATCGCCCGCTGGGAGCGCAGGTTCCTCAGGTCAGTTTGGAGCTGGACCCGGTGCATCCCGGCACGTTCAAAGGAGTACTGAAGCATCAGCCACTTGCCTTCGGTGTTGACCGCCGTCCGCCAGTAGGCCGGGTCGATCCAGGTACCACCGATCTCGACAGCGCGGCTTGGGCGGTCGATCCGCACGAACCGGGTCATACCGATCGGCCTTCGGCTCGACCGGAGGATCGTCGCGAACGAACGATATAAGTCAGTACGCCCTTGGTCGACGAGGGTCTGGATCCAGTGCGTAATGGCCCCCTCCGAGGTGCCGGGCGGCGACCGGAAGAACTGCAACGTGGCCGGATCCCGCAGTCCCTTCGCGAGGTCGTGTGCCTGGGAGACATCCAGCGGCACCAGTTCGACGGTCCGACCGACCAGATGGAGGCCCGCGGGGAATATCTCGTCGGGCACGGACCTCCGACACCCGACGGAACATAACCCCAGCGCGCGGTCCGGCCGAGGAAGATTCCCATCCCCCGAGCCCCTCCCGAGTTGGAGTTAAATAACGTCCGAGGGTCTGAGCGAGTACCAGCTGGCGAGCCTAAGGAGGAGACGATGGAAGCGGGCATCACGACGTTCCTAGTCTTCGCCGTGATTGCGGCCGCCTTCGGCGTGGGATCCCTCTTCGCCAACCAACAATTGGGAGCCAAGGGCCGGCGCTCCTACCTCCAGACCACGACCTATGAGTGCGGGGAGGAGGCTGAAGGCGAGGCCCAGATCGACTTCCCGACCCAGCACTACACCTTCGCGATCGTGTTCGTGGCGGTCGATGTCCTCGGGTTCATCCTGGCGCTCTGGGGACTGACCTTCCGGGGAGTGAACTCGGGTTGGTACCCCATCTTCATCGCGGTCGGTTTCACAGCCCTTGCGATCACGGGCATCTACTATGCCCTCAGCGGCGAGAAGAGGTGGGTCGTATGACGAATGCGCCCGCGAGCGCCAAACCGGCCTCGACCCCGGCGGAAAGCTACCGTTTGACCGGCGAGCTCCCGATGGTGGGCGAGTCGGTCGTCCCGTTCATCGAGATCGAGACCGTTCGCGCGAAGGAGTTCATTCCGGCCGCCAAGGAGGCCCTCTCGTCGCTCATCCTCGAGCAGGGTCAATCGAAGGTCATTCGCCCGACCTTCAACTGGGCGGGCCGCAACTCCCTCTTCCCCCTCCACTGGGGCCTCGCCTGCTGCGCCATCGAGTTCGCGGCTGCCTTCTCCGCCCGGTTCGACGCCGAACGTTTCGGGATCGTCCCGCGGTCCTCCCCGCGCCAGTGCGACCTCATGATCGTCAACGGCACCGTCACCTGGAAGGTCGCCCACAAACTCATCACGCTGTACGAGCAGATGCCCGAGCCCAAGTGGGTGATCGCGATGGGGAACTGCGCGACCGGCGGAGGCCCGTTCCGTACCGCGTACTCGGTCGTGCCCGGCGTGGACAAGCTCGTCCCGGTCGACATCTACATCGCCGGCTGCCCGCCTCGCCCCGAGGCCATGATCGACGGGATCCTCCAGCTAGAAACTCTCATCCGGGAGCGCAAGGAGTAGGCGCCGCAGCCGCCGGAACTGTCGGGGTCGAGGATGCAACCGGACGAATTGGCAACGGCCCTCACTCCGATCCTGGGGGACCGACTCCTGGGGGTGGAAACATTCGTCGGTACCGCTGGACGGGTGCGCTTCCGTCCGGAGGCGGCCCTCGACCTCTTCAAGGCGGTCCGAGACGACCTCGGGTTCCGTCACTTGTCGATGGTGGGCGGAATCGACTGGACAGACCACCGAGAGGTGTTCTACGTGGTGTGGTCCGACGACGCGCACCAGTATGCGATCCTCTCCGCTGACCTCCCCACCGACCACCCGCACATCGAGTCCGCAACGCCCCTCTGGGAGAGTGCGAACTGGCACGAGCGGGAGACGTGGGAGCTGGTCGACATCTCGTTCGACCACCACCCGGACCTCCGCCACCTCCTCCTGCCGGACGGGTACGCCTTCCACCCGCTCCTCCGCTCGTTCAAGCTCCACGAGCCCGAGGAGCTGGAGGTGAAGCAGCGCAGTGTCTGAGATGTGGTTGAACATGGGGCCCCAGCACCCCATGACGCACGGTCTCTGGAACCTCCGCGTCAAGATCGACGGGGAGATGATCCTCGACGTCGACCCCGAGATGGGGTACCTCCACCGGGGATCGAGAAGATCAGCGAGGACCGCCACTACAACGAGGTCATCACCCTCATGGACCGGTGCTGCTACGTCGCGGGGCTCGCGTGGGAACACCTCTACATCCTCTCGGCCGAGCAGGCGCTCCACATCTCCCCTCCGGAACGGGCCGACTACATCCGGACCATGTGCGACGAGTTCCAGCGGATCGGCTCGCACCTGATGTGGTACGCTGCGTTCGTCCAGGATATCGGCCTCATGACCCCATTCCTGTACGGGATGCGGGACCGCGACCTCGTTCTCGACCTCTTCCAAAGCTACACCGGCGCGCGCTTGACCTACGAGTACATGCGGGTCGGTGGCGTGCGCAACGACCTGCCTTCGGGATTCACCGACCAGGCCCGCGGCGTGCTCGACTGGCTCGACAAGAAGTTCGTCGACTACGACCGGCTCTGCCTCGGCTCGACGATCTTCCACGAGCGCTGCGACGGGATCGGGATGCTCTCCGCGCGAGATTGTGTCGCCACCGGCGTCACCGGGCCGATGCTCCGGTCCGCGGGGATGAAGCGCGACCTCCGCAAGGACCGACCTGTACTCCGTCTACAAGCAGCTCGATTTCGACGTCGCGGTGGCCGATGCGGCCGACGTGACCGCTCGCTACCTCGTGCGCATGGAAGAGATGCGCCAGAGCGTCCGCATCCTCCGTCAGGTGCTCCACTGGCTCGACCGCCACCCCGGCCCCGTCCTGGCGGACCGACTGCCGCGCTGGCTCGGGGCCCCCTACGCCCCGCAGGGCCGCGAGGGGTACCTCCTCAAGCGCAACTATCCGAAGGGTCTCGGGTTCTCGTCCGTGGAGGAGCCCCACGGCGAGGCCCAGGCGTACGTGGTCAACGAGGGCGGTGAGCACCCCTACCGGGTGAAGTTCCGATCCCCGGTATTCGCGAACCTGAGCGCGGCCCGTCACTATCTCGTCGGCTACCACGTCGCCGACATCCCGCCGATCATGGGGAGCGTCGACGTCTGCGTCGGGGAGGTCGACCGGTAGACCATGAGCAGCGCGACCCTCTTCAGCGTCTCGTACGACCTCTCGGACTGGGTCCTCCGAGGTATCGGGTCGGTCTTCCCTCAGCCCTTCCACGCCTGGATCACCAACTCCGACCTGATCCTCGGGGTGGCGGTGCTCGTGTTCGGCGTCATCCTGCTCGCCGCGAGCATGGTCAACACGATCGTGCTGATCTGGTGGGAACGCAAGCTGCTGGGCCGGTTCATGGACCGGCGGGCCGCGATGCACGTCGGCTATGCCGGGTTCCTCCAGAACTTTGCCGACGGTTTCAAGTTGTTCCGGAAGAACACGTTCCGGCCCCGGGAGGCGGACTCGCTCGGGTTCTACACGGGGCCGGTCGCGTACATGGTGACCTCGCTCATCATCTTCGGGATCCTGCCCATCTCCTCCGGATGGAACTCCGGCGCGCTCCCGCTGAGCCTCCTCCTGGCGCTCGCGATCTTCTCCTTCGCCCCCTTGTTCATCTTCGTCAGCGCCTGGTCGAGCAACAACAAGTACTCCCTCATGGGCGGGATGCGCTCGGCCGCCCAGATGATCGCGTACGAGGTACCGCTCCTCCTCGCGGTCGTGGCGGTCGTGGTCGTCTCGGGGAGCTTCGACCTCGCGACCATCGTCTACGAGCAGCAGAACTACTGGTTCTGGGGGCCGCTCATCCTGGCGCTGATCGTTTTCGTGGCGGGGATGCTCGCCGAGATGGAGCGGATCCCGTTCGACCTGCCCGAGGCGGAAGCGGAGCTCGTCGAGGGTTGGAACACCGAGTACGGCGGGATGCTGTTCGCGTTCTTCATGCTCGCCGACTACCTCCGCGCCCTGGTCGGGAGCATCCTCGTGGTCCTCCTCTTCCTCGGCGGATGGACGATGCCGACGTGGGTTCCGTCCGCCGCCACTTCGTTCCCGCTCGCGGGAGTCGTCTGGTTCATGGTCAAGACCTACGCCGTGTTCGGGCTCTTCGTCTGGATCCGGGCCTCCCTGCCCCGCGTGCGGACGGACCAGCTCCTCCGCATCGGCTGGAACCGGATGATCCCCCTCAGCCTCGCGTCCGTCTTCCTCGCAGCCGCGCTCGTGATGGTCCGCTGCCTACCCGTGTTCGGATGCCTGCCTTCCCCGGGGGTCTAGACGGAGGACGATGAGCGATCAAGCCACGGCCACGGACAAGCCATCCGACAACCCGATCCTCTTCGTCGCGAAGCCCATGCTCACCGCGGCCCGCCAGTTCGCGCGGAGCCTGATCCGGCCCTCCACGATCGTCTACCCATACGAGCGGCTCGAGGACCCCGCGTTCCGGAAGGAAGTGCGGGTCGAGACGGGCAAGCCGATCGGGGTCGGTCCGATCTGGGACAACTACCGCGGGGTGCACGCCCTCAACATCGCCACGTGCATCAGCTGCAATCTCTGCGCGTTCTCCTGCCCGGATCTCTGCATCGAGATGGTCACGGTCCCGGGTGGTGACCCGAAGCACGCGAAGAAGTGCCCGGAGATCGACTACGGGAAGTGCAGCTACTGCGGCTTCTGCTCGGACGCGTGCCCGGAAGGGTGCCTCACCATGACGACCCGCTACGAGCTCTCCACGCCGAAGCGGGCCGAGATGGTCTTCTCGCCCCAGAAGATGTTCGACATCTTCCAGACGAAGCTCCCCATGAACCCGATCCGCCTCGAGCGCCCGGAGAACGAGGACGCTATCCTCCTCGAGCCGCCCCTCTGCATCGGCTGCAACGCGTGCGCGCGGGACTGTCCCACGCAGTGCATCACGATGCTCGACATCCCCAAGCCCGAGGCGAAGCCGGGCGAGAAGGTCGCGAAGCGGATCTGGAAGGAACCGGTCGTGAACGACTCCGACTGCGTTCGGTGCGGGACGTGCATTAGCGTCTGCCCGAAGGAGTGCCTGTTCTGGGGGACGCGCAAGTGAGCCTCGAGGAACTCGCATTCCTCGCGCTCGCCCTCGTCGCCGTGGCTACGGGGGTCGCCGCGCTGTTGGTCCGGGAGCTGGTCCACACGATCCTGTGGGTCTCGGTGTTCTTCGTCGACCTCGCCGCGATCTACTTCCTCCTCGAAGCGCCGTTCCTCGGGGTCCTCCAGCTGGGGGTCTACGCCGGGGCCGTGACCATCCTGCTCCTGTTCGGGATCATGGTCACGCGGAAGCGGATCTTCTCCCGGGACGCCGCGACCGGACTCGGGCCGGTCCCCCTCGCCCTCGCGGCGATCACGTTCATCTTCCTCGTCGCCTCGATCGGAGAGTTTCCGAGCGCCCCGACCTCGCTCCAGACCTACGCCCCCGCGCTCCTCTCGGCGCAACTGTTCGGTACGGACGGACCGTGGCTCCTGCTGCTCGGGTTGGTCATGCTCGGCGGAGTCTCCGGGGCGATCTACCTCGTTCGGGAGGGCCGCGAATGACCTCCCTCGCCGGTCGCGTGGTTCCTCATCCTGTCGGGGGGCCTCCTCGCCGTGGGCATCTTCGGCCTGCTCACGCGGCGGAACTTCATCCTCATCCTGATCGCGGTCGAGATCGCGATGAACGCGGCGATCCTCAACTTCGTCTACTTCGCGGCCTTCGCTCCGACCGGCGCGGGCCTCGCGGGTCAGGCGATCGCCGTCGTCCTCATCGGATTCGCGGCGACGGAGGTTGCGGTCGGACTCGCCATCGTGCTCGCGCTCAACCGCGTGAAGGGCACGATCAACGTCGCCCAAGCCACCGAACTGCGGGAGTAGGGGGGACGCACGACGAGCACGTTCACCGCGCTGGATGGTTGGGCCTTCCTCGTCCCGCTGTTCTCCCTCATCGCCTTCACCATCGTCGGGCTGGCGGGCACCCGTCTCGCGAAGCTCGAATGGGGGGGCTGGATCGCCGTCGCCCTCTCGGGCGCGGCGATGGTCGTCGGGGTCCTGATCGCCGTCGGGGAGATGCTCTCCCCGGGCCAGTACGTGAACGTCCAGTTCACGTGGCTGCACCTCGCGGGCGCGCCCGGTCCGTTCCCGAACGGAATCTCGCTCGTCGTGGGCACGCTCGTCGACCCGCTCTCCTCCCTGATGCTCCTGGTCGTGACGATCGTCGGCTTCCTCGTCATGCTCTACTCGATCGGCTACATGCACCAGGACCGCGGGCTGCCCCGGTACTACGCCGAGCTCTCCCTCTTCTTGACGGCGATGACCGGCCTGGTCTTGTCGAACAACCTCCTCGAGTTCTTCCTGTTCTGGGAGCTCGTCGGCGTTTGTTCGTACTTCCTGATCGGGTTCTATTACGAGAAGCCGAGCGCGGCCAGCGCGGCGAAGGAGGCGTTCCTCGTCACCCGCATCGGCGACGTCCTCTTCCTCCTCGGGATTTTCATCTACTTCTTCCATTTCGCGACGACCGGGCCGAACGGCGGATGGGCGGCCAACGGCTTCGTCTTCGCGAACGGAACGTCCCCGTTCCTGCCGGTCGCGGCCGGAGGAAGCTCGACCCTGCTCACGGTCGCCGGCCTCATGATCCTCGGCGGAGCCGCCGGTAAGAGCGCCCAGTTCCCGCTCCACGTCTGGTTGCCGGACGCGATGGAAGGCCCCACGACGGTCTCTGCCTTGATCCACGCCGCCACGATGGTCGCCGCGGGAGTCTACCTTCTCGCGATCACGAGCGTCTTCATCGGTTTCACGTCGAACGACCAGCTCGCGATCGTGGCCATCGGTGGGTTCACGGCATTCTTCGCGGCGACGATGGCGGTGGTCCACCCCGACATCAAACGGGTGATCGCCTACTCCACGATCAGCCAGCTGGGCTACATGGTCCTCGCCGTCGGCGCCGGCTTCGCGATGGTGGGCCTCTACCACCTGTTCACGCACGCGTTCTTCAAGGCGCTCCTCTTCCTCGCCGCCGGCGCGGTCATCCACGCGGTCGGAACGCAGGACCTGTTCAAGATGGGCGGGCTGCGGAAGCCGATGCGGCTGACGGCCGTGGCGTTCGCGATCGGCGGGCTCTCGCTCGCGGGGATCCCGCCCTTCGCGGGATTCTGGAGCAAGGACGACATCCTCGGAGCCGTCTACTCCCAACTCGGCGCGCACCCGCTCTACTGGCCGTTCTTCCTGCTCGCGTTCGCGGCCGTGTTCCTGACGGCCTACTACATCTTCCGGGCCTGGTTTCTCGCGTTCTCCGGCGAGCACCCCCGGGACCCCACGCTCGGCCACGCGCACGAGGGACCCTGGACGATGCAGGTTCCCCTGATCGTCTTGTCCGCCCTGGCGGTCGCCGCGGGCTCGTTCATCTTCCTCCCCAACTTCCAGTCGCTCCTCCTCTACGGAGCGGGGGCCGCCGGCGTTCCGCCCGTCTACGGGACGACCGATCTCGCTCTGTCGGGCATCAGCGTGGCCCTCGGGGCCAGCGGGATCGGGCTCTCGTACTACCTATGGGGGAACGGGCGGGTCTTCGTGCTCCCCGAGGCGAGCCCGTTCCAATCCGTCCGGTGCTTGCTCCTCAACCGGTACTACTTCAAGATCGCCTACGACTGGATCGGGACCCGGCTCGTCTACGGGATCTCGCGCGGGGCGGATTTCATCGACCGGTACGTCATCGACGGAACCGTCCGCGGGCTCGAGCGGGTCTTTGCCGTGCTCTCGAACCAGCTTCGGCGGGCGCAATCGGGGGCGGTGTCGGACTACGCCGCCTACGTGGTCGCGGGCCTACTCGGCGTGTTCGTCCTCCTCCTGATCGTCGCCCCGTACCTCATCGCCAAGCTGGGAGGAGGTTAGATGATCCCGGTCCTGTCGGTGGTCCTCGCGACGCTGCTTGTCGGGACGGGCCTCACGTTCGCCGCGGGCAAGTACGCCCGCTGGGTCGCGCTCGCGACCTCCTTCGCCTTCCTCGCGGAGGTCGCCTACCTCCTCGCGGCCTATCCCGGGTGGCCGGGCTACACGAGCGGCCTCGTGCCGGGATTCGCTGACCAGGAATCGTACGCGTGGATCCACCTCGGCTGGCTGCAGGTCAACTACACGATCGGTGTGGACGGGATCTCCCTCGTCCTCATCCTGCTCACGGCGGTCTTGCAGGTCGCGACCGTCGTCTACTCCTGGACCGAGACCCGCCGGCCCGGGGCGTGGTTCGGCCTCGTGATGCTGACCTGCCTCGGGTGCGTCGGCGTTTTCATCGCGCTCGACATCCTGCTTTTCTTCCTGTTCTGGGAGGCCGTCCTCGTCCCGATGTTCTTCCTCATCGGGTACTGGGGCGGACCCCGCCGCCGGTACGCCGCGCTGAAGTTCTTCGTCTACACCCACGTCGCCTCGATCGTCATGCTGGTCGGGCTGCTCGCCCTCGTCTTCTACTCGGGCGCAACCAGCTTCGACTACTCGAGCGTCTACGCCGCCGGCCGGGGCCTCCTCACTGTGACCCAGGCGTTCCTCTTCCTCGCGCTCTTCTTCGGGTTCGGGGTCAAGTTCCCGATCGTTCCCTTCCACACGTGGCTCCCCGACGCGCACGTGGAGGCGCCCACGGGGGGGTCCGTGCTGCTCGCGGGCCTGCTCCTGAAGCTCGGCGGCTACGGTCTCATCCGATGGGCGGTCTTCGTTCTCCCCGCCGGATTCCACGAGGCGCAACCCCTCCTGTTCGTGATCGCGTTCCTCACGATCGCGTGGGGGTCGATCGTCTCGCTCGCCCAGCGGGACCTGAAGCGGCTCGTGGCCTTCTCGTCGATCAACCACATGGGGATCGTCCTCCTCGCGATCGCTCTCGGTTCCTCCCTCGGGCTCCTCGCCGCCGTCCTCCTCATGTTCGCCCACGGGATCGTCAGCGCGCTCCTGTTCATGGTCTCCGGGAGCGTCCACCACACCTACGGCACGCGCGACATCCCCTCGCTCGGCGGGATCACGCCGAGCACGCCGGTCCTCGCGACGATGGTCATGGTCGGTTCGCTCGCGTCGCTCGGGCTGCCGTGGCTGATCAGCTTCCCGGCGGAGTTCACCGCCCTCCTCGCGACCTGGGACGGCCTCACGTACTGGGTGCTGATCCCGCTCGCGATCCTGGTCGTGACCGCCGCGTTCTACATCTGGATGATGCAGCGGATGCTCTTCGGCCCACCGCGGGGGATCCCGGCGGCCGTCCACGACCTCCCGTGGTACGAGTCCACGGCGATGGCCCTCCTCGTCGCCTTCACGATCCTGCTCGGGGTGCTCCCCTTCCTTCTCGTGAACCTGATCACGAGCTCTCCCATCCGCTTGTTCCCGGGGACGTGAGCCATGGACGCGACCACGTTCATCGGTCCGTTCGTCCCGGAGCTGCTCGTCCTCGGGGCCGTCCTCCTCGTCTTTCTGTTCGACGTGGCGGGGATCCGACGGAACGAGTGGCTCGCCACGATCGCGGTCGCCGCGACCTCGCTCGCCCTCCTCTCGGTGGTCGGCGACCTCGGGTTCGCCCCTCTCGCGGTCTTCGCGACGCTCCCGTCGGGCCTGATCGACGCGGCTCCCACCGGTGCCCCGCTCTACGCGTTCACCTCGCTCGGGCTCATCTTCCAGGCAATCTTCCTCCTCTCGGCTCTGCTCGTGTGCCTCGCCTCGGCGAGCCGGCCGTCGAACGAGAAGGGCGCCCCGATCTTCTACGGCCTCCTGCTCCTCGCGACCGTCGGGATGCTGCTCGTCGCGGTCGCGACCGACCTGATCTTCCTCCTCCTCGCGATCGAGGTGACGAGCATCGCGACCTACTTGCTCGTCGCGTACCACCGGCGGGAGAGCCGGTCGCTCGAGGCCGCGATGAAGTTCTTCATCATCGGCGCGCTCTCCACCGTCCTCTCCTTCTACGGTGCCTCGCTCCTGTTCGGGGCGTACGACACCACCAACCTGTACGCGATCGGCCGCGCCACGAGCTCCGTCGGGTTCCCGGTCCTCGTCCTCCTCGGCTACGGGTTCTTGATCGCCGGCCTCGCGTTCAAGGTCACGCTCGTCCCGTTCCACGCGTGGGCGGTCGACGTCTACGACGGCGCACCCAGCGACGTGAGCGCCTTCCTGGCCGGCGGCACGAAGAAGATCGGCCTCTTCGCCTTCTTCCTCGTCTTCCTCGGGCCGATCCTGTTCATCAAGGCGTCCGGGGCGGGGACCTCGCCGTTCTCGGGCGGTCCGCTCGACCTCGGGCCGGTCCTGACGCTCACGCTCGCCGTTCTCGCGGTCGTCACGATGACGGTGGGGAATCTGCTCGCGCTCCTCCAGAAGGAGATGAAGCGGATGCTCGCGTACTCCTCCATCAGCCAGGCGGGGTACATGCTCATCGGCGTCACGATCGGCACCGCGCCCGCGATCACCGGTGCCACGATCCAGATCTTCGCTCACGTCCTGATGAAGGGCGGGGCCTTCCTCGTCGTCGCGGGGGTCGCGGCGCTCGGCGTCGGACCGCTCATCGACGACTGGAAGGGCCTCGGCACCCGCCGGCCGCTGCTCGGCGCCGCATTCGCCCTCATGCTCCTCTCCCTCGCCGGGGTCCCGCTGACGGTGGGGTTCGTCTCGAAGTTCGTCCTCTTCTCCTCGGCCGTCCAGGCCCAGGGCTATTTCGTCTGGCTCGCGATCGCCGGTCTGCTCAACAGCGCGCTCTCGGTGTTCTACTACGCCCGGGTCCTGAAGGTCCTCTTCTTCGACCCGACGCCCGCGACGACCGCCCTCGCGGCCGGAACGGCCCGCCCGGCGCTCGGCGACCCGTTGCCCGCCGGTGGGCTCGGCTACGGTCGGGCGGTCGCGATCGGCCTCATCGCCGTCCTGATCGTGGCGATCGGGGTCTACCCCCAGCCGATCCTGGGAGCGATCCAGTCCGCCGCGCAGCACTTCGTTACGGTCGGGGCGTAGGCGATGGACCGCTTCGACGTCGTCGTCGTCGGTGCCGGCCCCGCGGGCTCGCTCGCGGCCCGACGGGCGGCGGAGGGAGGAGCCCGCACGCTCCTCCTGGACCACCGACCCGAGCTCGGCCATCCGGTCCAGTGCGGGGAGTTCGTCCCCTCCCCGGCCGAGCTGGGGGACCTCTTCGGGTGTCCGGACCTGATCCGGGCCGCGTTCGACATCCCCTCCACCACCGTCCTCCGCGAGACGGAGTGGATGACCTGCGTGTCGCCCTACGGCCACCGATTCCGGTTCCCGCTGCACGGCGCCACCCTCTCCCGGCGCTCCTTCGACAAAGCGCTCGCCTATCGGGCCGAAGGCGCCGGGGCCGAGCTGCGATACCCCGTGGGTGTGACCGGAGTTCACGGCCACGAGGTCCAGGTCGCGGGCGGTGAGACCGTAGAGGCAACGGTGGTGGTCGGCGCCGACGGGCCGCTCTCGACGGTCGGGCGGTCCATGGGGTTGGTGCCGGAGCGCACGATGTTCCGCATGATCACGGCGACCGTCGACGGCCCGCTCGGCGACGGCATCGACCTGTTCTTCGGGCGCGACGCACCCGGGGGCTACGGGTGGGCATTCCCCCGGGCGCACGACATCAACGTGGGCCTCGGAGTGTCTCGGGTACCCCCGGGCGACACGCTCGGCGGGCTGCTCGAGCGTCTCGTTCGGCGCCAGCATCTGGGGGCGGTCCGGGAACCGACCCGGTGGTGGGTCCCGGTGGGGCCGCCCCCTTCTTCCCTCGTTCGGGAGAACGCCCTCCTGTGTGGGGATGCGGCCAACCTCGTCATGGCCACCAACGGGGGAGGGATCCCGACCGCGATGCTGAGCGGTTGGCTCGCGGGTCGGGCGGCCGCGGACCACGTCCGTTCGGGAACCCCGCTGTCGGCCTACGACGCGGCCTGGCGGGAGGCCCTCTTCGATCCCCTCGACCGAGCGGCGCGGATCTGGCGTTGGGGCGACCATTTCGCACGCTACGACCCCCTCCTGGCGCTGGGGATGCGCTATATCGGGTCCTCGGGTCTAGATGCCATGATGCGGCTGCGCTGGCCCCCCCGCCTCCGGGGGAGTTCGTGACGAGCCCGGCCCCCCCGACCGAGAGCGTCGACCCGTCGCTCGAGGCGATCGTCACCTCGACGTTCGGCGTGGAAGCGTCGAGCCAGTTCGCCGACCTTCTTCCCGTCCTGGTCCGCGACCTCGCGGACATCGACTGGCGGGTCTCCGAGGTCCTAAGCTCGACGTACGCCCAGCTCACCGAGGCGGCCCGGTACGCGTGCTCCACCGGCGGCAAGCGCGTACGTCCCCTCCTGATGGCGGCGGCGTACCGAGCTCTCGGGGCGACGACGACCCAGCCGATCCACTCGCTCGCGGCGGCCTTCCAGCTCATCCACACGGCGACCCTCGTGCACGACGACGTCATCGACCACGCCGAGACCCGTCGCGGCCGTCCCTCGATGCCGCGCGCGTTCGGCCTCCCCCTCGCGATCGTCTCGGGCGACTACCTGTTCGTCCGTGCGTTCGAGCTCGCCTCCGAGTACCCGCGGACGGTCATCATGCGGTGCGGGGAATCGTGCGCCGACCTGGTCGAGGGCGAGGTCCTCCAGGAGTCGTCCCGGTTCGACCTCTCGACCGGAAGGGACCACTACTTCCGCATCATCGAGCGCAAGACCGCCGCGATCATCGCGGCCGCGCTCGCCTCCGTCGGTGAGATCGCGGGCACGACCCCCTCCTACGTCGACTCCCTTCAGGGATACGGTCGGGCGTTGGGGATCGCCTTCCAGATCCGGGACGACCTCTTGGACGTCGTCGGCGACGCCGACCTCCTCGGAAAACCGCTCTACTCGGACCTGCGCGAGGGCAACCCGACGCTCGTGTCGCTCGAGACCTACGCCCGACTCGACCCGCACCACCAGGCGGAGTTCGAGCGGCTGTTCCAGCTTCGGCGCAAGCGGACGAAGCACCTGCTCCGCCTCCGGGAACTGACCCTCATGACCGACTCGCCCGTGGCGGTCGCGCGCGAGGCCTCCGACTGGGCCACTCAGGCGGTCCACTGCCTCGAGCCGATCCCCGCCGGGCCGTACCGGAACCTCTTGGAGCGCCTCGCCCGCGGCGCCGCCGAACGGCGGTTCTGACCGCGCCTCCATCGAAAGCTACATCCGCCCCAGCCGGAGTCGTCGGAGCCACGAGGGGCCATGGGCGGGTCATCGACGGCGAGCGCTAGCTCCAGTTCCTCCTCGGTGACGTTCGACCGCCTGCCTCCGTCCTGGGAGCCGACGAGCGCCGTCCCGCGTCTCCCGATCGGCGTCGCGATCGTCTCGGTGCTCATCGCCCTCGCCGGCGTCGTCATGGTGCTGGGCGGGCTCCTGTTCGTCCTGGGCGAGCTCGGCTCCACCGTCTTCCCGTCCGCGCTCGACCTGTTCCCGTCGATCGACCTGCTCGGCGCCGCGATCCTGGTCGTCCTCGGGGTGGCGCTCCTCGTGATCGCGACCTCCCTCTGGCGCCAGGAAACGTGGGCCCTCTGGACGACCCTCCTGATCGTCTTCGGCACGACCGTCTACCTGTTCTTCACCGGCTCGATCACGGTGCTCTTCGTCCTGCTGGTCGTGCTGTTCGTCTACCTCCTTTCGGTGCGCCGGTACTTCTATTGACGCGCCTCCTGCTCGGACAGCTCGCCCCGGTCCCCGGCTCCACGGAGGCGAACGTCGCGCGCATCGCCGCCGCGCTCCGTAGTGGCCCTTCGGACCTCGCGATCTTCCCCGAGCTCTTCCTCTCCGGCTACCGGGTCGGCGACCGGTTCCATCACCTTGCCCTGCGTCCGGGCGACCGGTCCTGGGAACGTCTCGGCGCACTCGCTCAGGAGCATTCGACGCACCTCGTGGTCGGAGCTCCCGTACAGTCGGAGGAGCGGCGAGGCGAGCTGCGGAACGTCGCGCTCCTCTTCCGGCCGGACGGGACCGCCTCCACCCAAGTCAAGCGCTACCTGCCGACCTTCGGGCCGTTCGAGGAAGGAGTACCCTTCACGCCGAGCGACGTGAGCCATGCGCTCCCGTGGGGCGTTCATTCCCTCGGCCTCGCGATCTGTTACGACACCTTCTTCCCGGAGGTCTTCCGGACCCTCGCGCTCGGCGGCGCAGACCTCCTGGTCGTGATCTCCGCTTCCCCGGTCACGAGCTACTCGCTGTTCTCCAAGCTCCTGCCGGCGCGGGCGATCGAGAACGGCCTTCCGATCGTGTACGTCAACCGCGTCGGCGTCGAGGACGGGATCGTCTTCGGAGGCGGGAGCGGGGCGTGGGACGCGCGCGGAGAGTCACTCGCGCTCGAGGAACGGCCCCTCGCCGATCGCAGCCCTGAAGAGCGGCTGTTCCGGGTCGATGTGGATCTCGCGGAAGCATCGCGATGGCGGCCGTTCCGCCCGGTCCTGCGGGATGTGGCGACCCGCCCTGGGGCTGAGACGGCCCACGGCGCAGAGTAAAATAGACGGACCGGAGTGGATTCGACCGAGGGGATGAAGCTCCCCTTCAACCGCCCCGGCGCGGGCTGATAGCTTCTACCTCGGCAACCGCGCCGACCGGAAGGGCGGAAGCATGGTGGAGTGGAGCGTCCTCGTCATCGTTCTCGGGCTGGCCGTCGGGTGCTCCCTGATCTCGACCCGCCTCGGCGTCTCCGTCGCGATCCTCGAGATGATCGCCGGGATCGTCGTCGGCAACGTCTTCGGCGTATCGACCTCGGGCCAGGACTGGCTCCCCTTCCTCGCCGGGGTCGCGAGCGTCGTGCTCACGTTCCTGGCCGGGGCCGAGATCGACCCGGTCGCCATGCGGAAGACGTGGAAGGCGTCCATTAGCATCGGCGTTGTCTCCTTCCTCGCCCCGTTCCTCGCCGCTTGGGGGTTCGCCGACTTCGTCCTTCGCTGGGGGTGGGACGCTTCGCTCCTCGCCGGCGTTGCGCTCTCGACCACTTCGGTCGCGATCGTCTACGTGGTCCTGGTCGAGACCGGGACAAGCCGCACTCCGACTGGGAAGCTCCTCCTCTCGGCGTGCTTCGTCACCGACCTCGGGACCGCCCTCGCCCTCAGCGTATTGTTCGTTCGCCCCAACGACTACATCTTCATCCTCGTCGCGGCGATCGCCGCCGCCACGGCGTTCGTACCCGGACTCTTCCGACGATTGTTCGCCTACCTCAAAGGCCGGAGCGGGGAGACGGAAGTGAAGCTGATCTTCTTCTTGGTGGTTCTGCTGGGTTCGGTCGCGCAGCTCGCCGGCTCGCAGGCGATCCTCCCGGCGTACATCCTCGGGCTAGCGCTTGCCAGCGTGCTCGGCCAGAATCCGGACGTCCTCCGCAAGCTCCGGTCCGTGACCCTTGCCTTCCTCACGCCGTTCTTCTTCATCAACGCGGGCTTGGACGTGTCGTTCGCGGCCGTTCTCGCCGGTCTCGCGCTGGTCGTGGTTCTGTTCGGTGTGAAGGTCGGTGCCAAACTCGCCGGGGTCCTCCCGCTTGCCCGGAAGTTAGTCGGGCACGACGCAGCTTACATCGGCCTCCTGATGAGCACGGGCCTCACTTTCGGCACGATCTCCTCGCTCTACGGGTACAACTCGGGCCTCATCGACAAGACCCAGTTCTCGGTCCTGCTCACGGTGGTCATTTCGACCGCGATCGTCCCCACCCTCATTGCCGAGCGATGGTTCCGCCCGACGGAGGCGGAGACGTGACCGCGGGGACTCCGGCGCCGGTCCGACGGATCCTCGTCCCGGTGGATGGTTCGGAATCGAGCCGCAACGCCGTCCGGCTGGGCGCGCAGATGGCCGCCGCCTTCAACGCCGAGCTTACGATCCTCCACGTGGTCGGTCTTCCCGAAGTGCCGGTCCTCATGGGGGAGTCCGACACTCCAGCCGAGATCGAACAGGGCCAAGTGGTGCTCGCGGACGCCGTCCGGATCGCCCGTACCGAGGGGACGACCCCAACGGTGAAACTCGCCCGGGGGCACGTCGTCGATCAGATCCTTCGATTCTCGAGTCGCAGCCCTCCGGATTTGGTCGTGATGGGCACCCGGGGGTATCGCGGTGCGCGCGCCGTCCTAATGGGCAGCGTCTCCCAGGCCGTTTCTCATCGGGCTCGGACCTCCGTCGTACTGGTGCGACCCACGCCACCGACGCGTCGGCGGTGACGGCCGCCCGGTCGACGTCGGCGGAGGCACGTTCCGTTCGAACGGGGGCCTTATAGCGGTCCCGCGGGGCTGGCCTCTCGATGGCCCCGACCATCGCCCAGCAACTCGCGGCCAAGCAGCGGGAGATCTCGGTCGCCGAGTTCTTCGAGCGGAACCGCCAGATTCTCGGGTTCGACAATCCCCAGCGGTCGCTTCTGACGACCGTCAAGGAAGCGGCCGACAACGGGCTCGACGCCTGCGAGGAGGCCGGCATCCTCCCCGAGATCCTGGTCGAGGTCGCGAAGGAGGGCGAGGACCGGGTTCGCGTGACGGTGACGGACAACGGGCCCGGGCATCCTGCGCAAGGAGATCCCCAACGTCTTCGCGCGGCTCCTCTACGGGTCTCGGTTCCACTCGAACCGGCAGGCGCGGGGCCAGCAGGGCATCGGGATCAGCGCGGCGGTGCTCTACGCCAACCTCACCACCGCGCGGCCCGCCAAGATCACCTCCAAGGTCGAGGAAGAGGAGGCGGCCCATGTCCTCGAGCTCTTCATCGACACCCAGAAGAACCAGCCCCGGGTCGCCTCCGAGGACGTCGTCCTGTGGGACCGACCCCACGGAACGCGGATCGAGCTCGTCCTCAAGGCACGGTACATCCGGGGCCGCCAGTCCCCCTACGAGTACCTCCGCGGCACGGCGATCGTCAACCCGCACGCCCGTATCGTCCTCGTCGAACCGGACGGAACGCGGGTCACCTTCGAGCGGGCGACCGACGAGAAACCCCCGATCTCGAAGGAGACGCTCCCGCACCCCTACGGGCTCGAGCTCGGCGAGCTCGGCTACCACCTGAAGACCACGCGCCGGCCCACGGTCTCGGAGTTCCTCACCAAGGACCTTCAGGGGGTCTCGCTGCGGGCCGCGCGGGAGATCCTCGTCGCCGCCGGGATCAAACCGTCGGCCTCGCCCAGCTCGATCCAGGGTGACGACCAGGAACGCCTCTTGACCGCGCTCCGCGGGATCGCCCTCGTGGCGCCTACGGCGGACGGCCTTTCCCCCATCGGGGCCATGCTGATCAAGCGGGGATTGCGCAACGTCCTCGGCGAGATCCGCCCGGACTTCTACGCCCCTCCGGTGAGCCGTCCCCCGAAGGTCCGGGGCGGGTTCCCGTTCATGGTCGAGGTCGGCCTCGTCTACGGCGGCGCGCTTCCGGCCGACCAGCCGGTCCAGCTCCTGCGGTTCGCGAACCGCGTCCCCCTCCTCTTCCAGCAGGGGGCGTGCGCGATCACGAACGCCGTCTCGAACATGGACTGGCGACGCTACGGTCTCGACCAGAAGGGCGGGGCGGGCCTCCCGAGCGGCCCGGCGCTACTCCTCGTGCACGTGGCCTCGACCAAGATCCCGTTCACGAGCGAGGCCAAGGAGGCGATCGCCGAGGACCCGGAGATCGACCGGGAGATCACGCTCGCCCTCCAGGTCGCGGCCCGCCACCTCCGGACGCACCTTTCCCGCCGGAACCGCCGTGACCTCGCGAGCGAGAAGTTCGCGATCATCCTCAAGATCCTCCCGAAGCTCGCCGAGAAGACGAGCCACCTCGTGGGGAAGCCGATCCCGGACCTGACACCGGTCATCACCCGCATCATGGACGTCGTCAACCTCGAGACCCCGGTCTCGTCCGCCGCGGACGGCGTCAAGGTCCCGGTCGATGTGACCAACTACACGCCCCGCGCCCGCGTGCTCGAGCTGTTCGTGGAGATCCCCCCGGAGCTGCTCGCCCTCGCCACGTTCGACCCGGCGCCGACGGGACCGACGCCGAGCTCGGGCGCGTCTGGTGGACGCTGCCGAAGCTCACGCCCAGCGGACGGACCCACCTCGAGCTCCGGTTCCCGCCGAAGACCGACCTCGAGGCCAGCGACTTCGACTGGTACGTCGCCGGGATCGACGAGGCGCACCTCCTCGGAGCCGACCCGCTTCCCGGCGACTGGGACGTCCGGCTCCCGCGAACCATCATCGAGGCGGCCGAGGCCGCCGAGGCGGAGGCCCACGCCTCCGGGAACGGAGAAGAGGAGGTGGATTACGATGCCGCGGAGTCGAGCGAAGGCGCCAACGACGACGACTGACGAGGCGGACGCCCCCCGCATCCGGGCGGACGCGCTCCAGCCCACCCTCGCGCTCGCCGAGGCGATCTACGAGCAGCTCGACCACGGGGAGATCCCGCGGATGCGCCTGCCGCTCCGGACCAAGCAGAACCTCTCCTTCCAGATGCGCGAGGGCGTCTGGAAGCTGGGCCGGCAGATGGGCACCCGCAGCGCCCGCAAGCTGGACGGCGCGCTGATGCTCCTGCGGACGTTCTACCTCGTCGATTTCATCAACGAGATGGCCCGCGACAAGAAGACCTCGACCCTGCGGGAGCTCTACTACATCAGCGAGGCGCTGGGAGGAGGCCAAGTTCCACAGCGAGGACGAGTCGAACCTCCTCATCGAGGACCTCGAGGTGCTCTGCGAGCGGCTCCGGGAGGACTTCCGGCTCCACCCCGAGGAGAACGGCGCGTCGGTGATCGGCGACCTCACGATCAAGGAGAAGAACCGCAAGGGGATCGTCAAGACGATCAACTGCCGGGACGACGTCGGCGACGGCGGGTACTCCCTCCCGTTCAACGTCGAGAAGGAGAAGATCGAGTTCGTCAGGACCAACGCGAAGTTCGTCATCGCCATCGAGTGCGGCGGCATGGTCGACCGCCTCGCGGAGAACGGGTTCGACGAGCAGCACGACGCGATCCTCCTCCACCTCAAGGGCCAGCCGGCCCGCTCGACCCGCCGGTTCCTCCGCCGGGTCACCGAGGAGCTGAAGCTGCCCGGTCGTCGTCTTCACGGACGGCGACCCCTGGTCGTTCCGCATCTACGCGAGCGTGGCCTACGGGGCGATCAAGACCGCCCACCTCTCCGCACTACCTCGCGACCCGCTCGGCCGAGTTCCTCGGGGTGACCGCCTCCGACATCGAGAACTACGACCTGCCCTCCGACCATCTCTCCGAGCAGGACATCCGGGCGCTCCAGGCCGAGCTCACCGACCCCCGGTTCGCCACCGCGGAGTGGCGGGCGGAGATCGAGCTGATGCTCAAGAACGGCAAGAAGGCGGAGCAGCAGTCGCTCGCGAAGTACGGGCTCAACTACGTGACCGAGCACTACCTGCCCGAGAAGCTCACCGAGATGGGCGTCCTGTAAGGCCCGCGCCCGGCTAGCCGAACCAGAGCCCGGTCCGACGCTCCACGTCGCGCATCGCGCTGCGGCAGCTCGGCCGTCCCCGTACGGGACATGGCCCGACGGATCGGCGTCGATCGCCGCCACGAGCGACCGCAGGTGGTCGAACACGCGGTCGGTCGCGAGGTCCGCGGCGAGGTCCCGCCGGACCTCGGGGGCGACTTCGCGCGGCGCGGAGCGAGCCGACCCGACCGCCCGCCCCGGGCTGAGCCAGAGCTGGAGCGTGCGCTGGATGCGACGCCACTCGGTCGGCCGAGCGCGAGCCCCCGGGGACCAGTCGAACCGGTCGGTCTTCGGCTGGGCCGAGCAGGTACCAGCGGAGGGCGTCGGGCCCACGTCCTCGAGGGCCGCGCGGAGTGGGACGAGGTTCCCCCTCGACTTCGACATCTTGGAGCCCTCCCAGAGGACCAGGCGCCGGATGGAGGAAGATGCGGGCGAACGGTCGGTGGCGGAGGGCCAGCGCGACCTCGTTCTCCGCATAGTGATGCGGGAAGATCAGGTCGGGCCCCCTCCGTGGACGTCCACGGGCAGCCCGATCAGCTGGTTCGCCATCGCGTAGCATTCGAGATGCCAACCCGGGGTCCCCCGTCCCCACGGCCCCGGCCAGGAGGGACGGGGCGCTTCCTGCAGCTTCCAGACCAGGAACTCCCCGGCCGCGCCGTCACCCAGGGGGAACGGGTGCCCCGACTCGTGGACCGCGTGCGCCGCCAGGTCGGCCGCGGTGGCGAAGTTCCCCCCCGAGGTCGGGCGGGGCGGCGTGTACAGCCACTCGTCGCCCTGACGGTGGACGCGGCCGGTTTCGCGAGCCGCCGAGCGACCTCGGTCATCTGCGGGACGAAGGCACTCGCTCGGGGCCGAATGTGGGGCCAGGATGCGAAGCGCACGGAGGTCGCGCAGGAACCCGGCCTCTTCGCGTAGGGCGAGCGACCGCCAGGAGAGCTGGAGCTCGGCGGCCCGGGCGTCGATCTTGTCCTCGAAGTTCGTCACGTTCATGACGTGGCGCACCGCGATGTTCTCGGCCTCGAAGTGGCGGCGGACCAGGTCGAAGAACAGGTAGGTCCGCGCGTGCCCGACGTGGGCCCCGTCGTAGACGGTCGGGACCGCAGACATAGACGCCGACGGGTCGGCCCTTGCGGTGCCGCACGGACTTCACCCGTCCCGAAAGGGTGTCGCGGAGCAGGAGGTCCATGGCCCCGGAGCGGCGCCCGGGCGACATTAGCTCTTTGGGAGGCGGGAGGCTCACGCGGTAGGTTGATTTGGGGGGGGTCCCGTCGGGTTCCCCGATGGAGACGCTCTACCTGCTCGTCGTCACCGAGGTCGGCCAGCTCGATGCTGTGCTCCACCGGCTTCGGGCCATCCCGGCGGATCAGGAGGTCGAGGCCGTCACGGGACCGTTCGACCTGATCGTGAAGGTGGAGGCCCCCCACATCAACGCTGCGCTCGACACCGTGGTCCACAAGATCCGCAAGGTGCCCGGTATCAAGTCGACCGAGACGCTCGTCACGGTGGCCACCGGCTAGGGGCGACGGCTGTCGCTCCTCGAGCGAAGTGGGCCTAAAATACGCTGGGGCGACTGGGAGGCGCATGATCGGACCGGGCAGGTCGCGCCGGACTTCGTCGCGCCGGACCAGGACTGGAAGCCGTTCACCCTTTCGTCGCTGCGCGGCGCGCCGGTCGTGCTCTACTTCTATCCCGAGGCCGACACGCCGGGCTGCACGGTCGAGGCGAAGGGGTTCCAGAACTTCCTGGCGGAGTTTGCGGCCAAGAAGGTCCGGATCGTGGGCGTCAGCACCGACACCTGCGCGAAGCAGAAGGCGTTCGCCGGCAAGTACGGGCTCCACTTCCCCCTGATCGCCGACGAGAAGAAGGAGGTCGCGGGCCTCTACGGGGTCCTGAACCCGAGCGGCCGCGCGCGACGGGTCACCTTCCTCATCGACGGGGCCGGCCAGGTCCTCGAGGTCGTGGACGGGTCGTCCGCGGACAAGCACGTGGCGGCGGCCCGCGCGCGATTCCTCAAGGGCTAGGTTCGCCGGCCGACGCCCGGCGCCCCCGGAAGGGCTCCGGCGGCGAAGCGGGCGCCCCGACGGGGCCGCGCCGCCCGGTCATGCTCCAGGCTCGGTCGCCCAGGATCTGCAGGAAGGCCGGGACCAGGTAGGTCCGGACGACCATCGCGTCCAGGACGACGGCGACCGCCACCGAGAACCCGATCGCCCGGATGAGCGTGAACTCGCCGATCATGATCGCGCCGAACGCGCTCGCGAGGATGATCGCGGCCGCGGTGATGATGCCGCCGGTCCGTCCGACCGCGGTGACCACCGCCTCGGAGGACGTGCGTCCCCGCAGGCGCTCTTCGCGGACCCGGGTGAGGACGAAGATGTTGTAGTCGATTCCGAGCCCGAGGATGAGGAGGAAAAGGATCGTCCGTACGTAGAAGAACAGCGGCAGGCCGAGGAGCTCCTGGAAGACGAGGTAGCTGATCGCCCACGCCCAGCTGATCGAGAGCCCGATCGTGGCGATCGCCATGACCGCGATGATCCAGCTCCGCAGGACGGCGATGAGGACGAGGAGCAGCCCGACGGTGACGGCGACGAGGAGGACGACCGTGGCGTGCGACGTCTGGTCGGCGAGGTCACCGATCGTGGGGGCCCCCCCTCCGTAGGCGATCGAGGTGACCTCGGAATGGCTCGAGGTGTACCCCGCGAAGTTCGACTCGACCGAGTGGACCGAGTTCACCGCCTCGGAGGAGAGGCCGGGCGTCGTCGGCACGAGCGTGAGGAGGACCGTGGTCCCGTCCGTGCCCACGAACCCCCCCAGCGCTCCGAGGAGGTTCTGCTGCGGCGCGACCGGGAGCGTGGAAAGGCCCACCCACTCCGAGAGCGGGGCGCCGTCGCGACCGACCGGCGAAGCGATCGACGCGATGCCCGACGTATTCTCGGCGAGGGAGGTCAACGCCGCCACATCCGTGAACTCGGTCGCGTTCGAGTGGTTCCCGATGACGAGCGGCGAGGCGAAGGTCACGAGGGCGAACGACGGGGTCGGAAACCCGGACCCGTAGTGGCTGTAGAGCGACTGGAGGCCGTCGGTCGCCGGATGGCCCCCGGGCAGTTGACCGTAGAAGTCGTAGGCGAGCGGGACGTTGAACGCGAGGTAGACGAGCGGGACGCTGATCAGCAGCAGGACGGCGACGACGAGCACCGGCCGCCGCTGGGTGAGGCGCCCGACCCGGTAGAAGTACGTTGTCTCGTTTCGGACGCCGTCGGCCGCACGGCGGGCGTGCCGCTCGAACCGCGCGCCCGACGTCGGCCAGAAGATCCGCGGGCCGAGGAGCTTGAGGAACGCGGGGACGAGCGTCAACGACATCAGGATCGTGATGAGGATCGCGAGCGAGAGCACCGACCCCCACTGGTCGAGGAGCGCGATCCCGCTGAAGGTGAGCGCGAGGGTCGCGATGATCGCGGTCGAGCCGCTCGTGGCGACCGACTGCCCGGCCCAGGCGACCGAGTTGACGATCGCCTCGTCCGGCGCCGTCCCGTGGATGAGCTCCTCCCGGTACCGGGCCACCAGGAAGATCGAATAGTCCGTGCCGACCCCGAGTACGAACACCTCCTCGAGCGTGAGCGAGGTCGTGTCGACCGCGCCGAACAGCTTGCCGATGAGGACGGTCCCGCCGAGAGCCAGCACGAGGGCGATCCCGAGCCCGGCGAACGTGACGAGCGGGGTGACGGGCGACCGGAAGTAGAGCATCGCGATGACGAGGAGGAGCCCCACGGTGAGCGGGAGGACGAGGGCGAGGGTCTGGTTCACGGCGTCCTGCGTGAACAGGTCGAGCGGGCCCCCGCCGGTCTGGACGTAGGAGATGGACCGGGACGGGTCGGACGCGCGGAGCACCGACTGCGCCCGGGCGTCGATCTTCGGGTAGTCGGCGAAGACCGGCTGCCCTCCGCTCGCGTTCGTATAGGAGTCGGAGACGCTGAACCCGACCGAGATGATCGAGGCGGTCCCCGCCGGGTCCACGTACTGGGATTCAAGCGCGTAGGGGACGGGGAGCGGCTCGGTCCAGAGCGTGGCGTTCGCTTCGGTCGAGTTCGCCCACGCGAGGGCGGAGGCGGGGGAAAGGGATCCTCCGGGGAACTCCGTCCATACCGAATCCACCCAGGTCGTCGGCTCCCCGATCTCGGCGCCCAGCACGTCCGAAGCGGCCTCGCGGACGCTCGGCCACGCGGTCGAGTTCTGGATGCCCAGATGGGCGATGTCCGACCGGGCGATCGCTTGTTCGGACGGGGTCGGGAACAACGTCGGCACCAGGGCCCCGACCGTGACCGGCACGACCGCGTCGGCGCAGGCCACCACGTTCGCGGGGGCACTGGCGCAGTGGGCGCTGGCGTTGAATCCCGCCCCCGAACCGTTGTAGAAGGCGAACAGCACCGCGTCGGCGGCCGAGCTGTTCGCGAGCGCGGCCCGGGTCTGCGCGTAGGCCGGGCCGTTCCAGTACACGGGCGGCTCGGAAGTGTTGGCGACGAAGGTTTGCCAGTTCTGGACGAACAGCGCGGGGACCCCCCAGACGAGGGCGGCCGTTTGGTTGACCCCCGCGGTCAGGCCGTCCGATCCCGCGTTCGCCTCGGCGAGCGCCCCGGCGACGATCTGGGCCTGGCCCGCGAGGTACCCGGCGTACGCCGTGTAGACGCTCGAGACCGATGCCACGTCCTGAAGCGACCGGTCCGCCTGCAGGGCGGCCGTGACGTTCTGGATCGCGCCCTGCGCGTTCCGGTCGGTCAAGTTGGACCCGGTGAACAGGAGGATGCTGGAGGAACCGCCCGACGTGTCGGGGAAGAGCCGGGCGAACTCCGCGTTCGCGAGCGAGCTCGGGGAGCTCGACGAGACCGTCTGGCTCGAGTTGGTCGTCACCGACCCGATCAGCGGGAGGAAGGGGACGACGATGACGAGCAGGGCGACCCAGAAGAGGACCGGATACCACGGATGGCGGACCACGCCCCGCGCGAGCCCGCTGAAGAGGCGGTACCCGAGCGTCTGGTCGTGCGCGGGCCGCGAGTTCACGGACGCCCCCGGGGATTCGCGGAAGATAACCCTACTGGGGCGCAGGAGCGCCGGGGCCCTCGGCGGGGGCCGGGGCGGCCCTTTTCCAGCGGGGCGGAAACCGGAGCGGGTCGACGAAGACGCGCGTCTCCTCGACGACCCACCCGTGGCGGACCGAGCCGATCTCCGTCGAATCGTGGTGGGCGACGCCCGTGGCGACGAGCTCCCCGGTCCGGGTGATGAGGGCTACCCGCGCACCGCGGGAGAACGGCTTGGGGAGGGCGAGGATCCCGCCCCGAGCGAGGCCCGCCCCGTGGGCGACCGCGCTCGCCGCCCCGTCCTTGAGGACGAGGGTCGGGAACTCGCGCCAGACCTCCTCGATCGGGTGGAGCAACGCCATGAGCGGCGAGGGGTCCCCCGCGGCCCGTTCGGCCACGGCATCCGCGAGCGCGGAGAGCGGGACCGACGCCCGCTCGTCGAACGGTCCGGTCGCGACGCGCCGCAGCTCCTCGAGATGGCCTCCGCCGCCGAGCGCGTCGCCGAGGTCGACCGCGAGCGTCCGGATGTACGTCCCGGAGTCGGCGACCACGTCCAGCAATACCCGCGGCCCGTCGACCTCGAGGAGGCGGAGTCGATGGATGGTGCGGACCCGACGCTCCCGCTTCACCGCGGAGCGGACCGGCGGGGTCTGGTAGACCGGCGCCTCGAACTCCGCGACCACCCGGTCGAGCTCCCGGCGCGGCACGGTCGTGTGCAGGTTCACGGCCCCGATGTAGCGCTTCGGGAACTCCAGGACGAGAGGGAGGAGCTTGAGGGCGGGGCCGAGGCCGACCCAGAGGAGCCCCGACACGTTCGGGTCGAGCGTACCGGCATGGCCGGCCGTTGGGACGCCGAGGAGGTCCCGCGCCCACGCCGTCACCTGGTGCGAGGAGGGGCCCCGCGGTTTGTCGATCAGGAGGAACGCCCCCTGGGCGAGCCGCTCGGCGACCGGGTCGGTCGGTGGGTCGGTCACGCCCCGGCTCCCGCGTCGCGCGCCCGAAGGAACTGGACGATCTCCTCCGCCACGCGGTCGGCCGGCACGGAGGTCGAGTCGACCGTGAGGTCGCCGCGCTCCGCGTCGACCTCGATGCCGTAGAGGACCCGGTACCGCCGTCGCTCGCCCTCGGCGCGCTCGCGGATCCGCGCGAGCGCTTCCGCGAACGGCTGGCCCTCCCGCGCCGCGACGCGGCGGGCCCGCTCGTCCTCGGCGGCGGTCACGACGATCGACCAGACCGGGATGCGATGGCGCCGGCAGAGGACGCCCTGGATCCGCCCGTCGAGGAGGACCCCCGGCCGCGCGAGGGACTGCATCTGCTCGTCCAGCGTCCGGTCGACTTCGGCGTGGGCCTCGGCGTAGACCCCGAACGCCTCGACGTCCATTCCGCGGGTCGCGGCCTCCGCGCGGAACACGTCCCCGGCGCTCCGATACTCGAGACCGAGGGCCTCGACGACCCGGCGGCCGGCCGTGGACTTCCCGCTGCCGGGAGGTCCGCCGAGCGCTACGACCCGACCGATCACATCTTGACCCCGGCGGGCGGGGCCGGGGCGGCCGGTATGACGTGGTTCTTCTCGGCGTACCGTCGGAGCCACCAGTGCTTCAGCACTCGTCGGAAGATCATCGAGGCCGGCACCGTGTACAGACTGAAGATGAGGAACCAGAGCGGGAAGTAGCCGAAGACGTGGAACGTGTAGATGTTCACGAGCGACCCGCCGAGGTTGACGGTTTGCTGCGCGGTGGTCGCGTTCAGGATGACGAGCCCGACCCAGGTGTAGATCAGGATGAGGAGGAAGTAGGTGATCGCCATCCCCTTGAACTGGGCGATCGTGACCTCGCTCGAAAGGCGCGTGATCCGCTCCTGGAACGGCTTCAACGCCGCGATGCGGTCCTTCTTCCCCGACCGGACCGCCTCCATCTGGACTTTCCGGAACGCCGCGTTCCACTTCTGGACGCGCGCCGCCTTCGTCCAGTCGGTCGTGTAGTTGTAGGCGAGCGCGGTGATCGCCATCTCGACGGCGCCGGCGAGCGCCATGGTCGCGAGGAGGTGCGCGGAGCTGAAGCCGATGAGGTAGTAGAGCGGCCCGGAGCTCGACACGCTGGTCCCGAGGGCGCCGGCGATGGCGTTGCGCGTGCTGGTCTCGATCAGCATGAGGAAGCCGAGGAGCCCGAGGAAGACGATGATGAAGGTGGAGAACTTGAACGCGGGGCGGGGGGCGGCGGGTCGCGGGGGCGGTGTTTCGGGCTCTTCCGAGGGTGTCTCGCCGGTCGCCTCGTCTTCCGAAAGGGCCGTTCCGCTCGCCGGAGTCTCGTCCGCCTCCTCGGGAACAGCGACCTCCGTCGTCGAGCGCAGCGGAGCGTCGTCGCTCAGCATCCTACGATTCGCCTCCCAGGAAGCGGCGGAGCAGCGGGTTCATCTCCATCAGCTGTTCGCGGCCCATCGCCTCGTAGAGGTTGATGATGATACCGACCATCAGCAAGACACCCGTCCCGGAGGCATTGCCGAGCGTCCCGATGAGGTCCGCGCCCGCCGCGAGGGCGCCGACGGCGGCGCCCGAGATGATGGTGATGACGGGGATGTACCGCTCGAGGACCCGCCGGAGCACCCGGGGCTCCCGACGGAACCCGGGGATCTGCATCCCGGAGGCCTCGAATTTCCCGGGCGACCGCTTCCGGACCCATGTTGGTCGTCTGGATCCAGAACCGGGCGAACAGGATCGAGCCGAACACCATGGCCGAGAAGTAGACCCCGACGTGGAGGAGCCCCTGCCACCAGGCGTGGCCGTAGAGAAACCCCCCGTAGGTCTGGAAGTTCAGGATCGGGAGCAACCACGCCTCGAGACCATTCACCGTGGACAGGTAGTACGCCCCTCCGGTCAGGGGCTGGGTCTGGCTCACCCCTAAATGCGTAGCTTGGGCGGCCGACGGGTAGGATCCCACCCACCACTGATGGCCGAAGACGGGGAAGTGCGAGAGCGTCGCGTTCGACCAGAGCAGGATCGAGAAGAGCGAGACGTTCGCGAGCAGGGCGCTCATGAGAATGACCGGAATGTTCGACGCGTAGATCAGACGGAGCGGGTAGCGACCGCGCGCGCCACGGGCCTCGGCGTGGGAGAGCGGCAGTTCGATGCGGGTCGATTCGGTCCACGCGACCAGGAAGAAGATCGCGGCCGTACCGATGAGCGCGACGATCGGATTCGGCTGACGGAGGAGCACCTGCTCCCACCCCCCCGACGCCATCTGGCTCGCGCTGTAGTGCGTGAAGAACCAGAGCGACTTCGGGATCGCTCCGCTCGGTGGATTCGTCGCCGAGATGGCAAGGGTCGGATTCTGGGGCACCCAGTTGAGCGTCCCCTGGACGATCTGCTGGGACACGCCCGCGGCGATGAAGAGCGAGATCCCGCTGCCGATCCCCCACTTCGATACCACCTCGTCCATGAGGAAGACGAGGTAGCTGCCGAACACGAGCTGCGAGATGATGATCGCGTTCGCGAGCAGGAGGCCGTTCCCGGGCGAGGCCTGGCCGAGGCTGGTCACGAGGGAACCGGACGGAGTGAGATACCCGTAGACCTGGGGCACCGCCTCGACGAGGATCATCGCGATGACGAGGACCTTCTGCGTCCCCTGGTAGGTCCCCTTGTCCTACGTCGTCCGTGAGGTCGAGGTTGATGATCTTCGCGCCCGTGAAGAGCTGCATGATGATCGACCCGGTGACGATCGGGCCGATGCCGAGGTGCATCAGCGTCCCTTGCGCGCCCGCGAGGATCGCGCGGTAGCTCGCGAACAGGTCGACCACGGTCGCCTGGTCGACGCCGAAGAGGAAGATGTTCGTGAGCAGGAAGTACATGAGGAGGACCGCGACCGTCCAGAACAGCTTCGTGCGGAACTGCACGTGGCCCTTCGGTTGCGCGACCGCCGGCATGCGCGTCGTGAGCGGCTTCAGTCCGTAGAGCTTCGACCCCGACCCCGTGTAGGAGAGGCCGAGATAGAAGACACCGAGGATGACGAAGAGGACGACCGCGATGAGGCCGAACGCGATGAGCGTCGGCTGCTCCCAGTACCAGACGACCGCGAGCAGGATGGCGCCGACGACCGCGAGGGGGATCGCCCACCGCGGGTCGCGGGTGCTCTCGTCGTCCGCCATGAAGCCGAGTTGCACCCGGTGCCCGATTAATATAGTCTGCGGGGAGGAATGGGTCGCACGGGCCGCGACGGCCTACGCCGCCCCCTCCGACCCGGCCGGGGGGGCCTTCAGGAGCGTGACCTTCTCGCCGGCGTGCTTGGAAGCGTGGGCCACGTAGACGCTCCACTTCCCCGAGGGGGTGCCGCCGCCCAGGAGGCGGTCGATCCCCGCCTTGGCGAGGTTGGCGACGAACTGGTCGCCCTTCTGCTCGACCGCACCGGCGGCCTGGAGGTACGGGACGAACGCGCCCAGCTGGCCGACGTTGAGCGAGATCGGGCGGTCGACGATCTTCGGCGGCCGCTGGAAGCCGTGGCGGCCGAAGTGGTCGGGCGCGTAGATGAGCATCGACTTGAACTTGTACTCGTGAAGGCCCGCGTTCCCGCGCCCGCCCTGCTTGCCCGCGCCGCGCCCGGCCTTGATCCCGCGGCCGTGCGTACGGCTTCCCCGGAACTTGCGCGTGCGGCTCGGCATCGTCCTCACACCATCCGCGGGACGAGCTCGTTGATCTGGGCGCCGCGGTAGCCGAGGGCGCCGCCGCGGGCGAACGGCTTCTTCGTCGAGCGCCACCCGCCCTTCGGGGGGGTCAGCCGGAACAGCGGCCGCAGACCGGCGACCGACTGGAGGCCCTCTTTCGCGACCCGGCTCGCCAGGTCGTTCAGGTCCTTCGCCCCGCCGACCGCTTGGACCGCTTCGGGGGTGAGCGTCCCGCCCGCGTCGGTGACCCCGCGGTGCTCGAGCAGCAGGCCGACCGCCTTCGGGTCGGCTTCCCCCCACGTGACGTAGCCCTGGACACGCGTGATCATGCCCCGGAACTCGGGGCGCTCCGGAACGACCGTCGCGTGGTTGGCCCGCGTGAGGTGGAGCAGCCGCAGCGTGTCGACGATGTCGTGCCGGGCGTGGATCGAGCCCCGGACGCGGACGATCATCCAGCCCATGCTCACGCACCTCCGGAAGGCGCCGCGCGGCGGGACCGCCGGGTCCACCGGGCGGGGGACCCCGTCCCGGAGGCCCACCGCGGCCGGGAGGTCCGCGACCGGGGCCGCCCCGGCCCGGACCACCGCGGCCACGTCCGCGGCCCCGGCCGCCGCGCATCGGGCGGGCTCCTTCCTCCTTCGGCGGCAGGATCGAGGTCCCGGTGGGGCCCCGAACCATCTTCAAGTGCTCCGCGTCCGCGCTCTGCACTTTCAACTGGGCGAGAGCGACGAGCGCCCCGTAGGCGGCCTGGGCGTAGTTGACGGTCGTCTTCGTGTGGCCATCGGTGTACCCCCACGCGTCCGTGATACCCGCGAACCGGAGGACCGGTTTCGCGACATCCCCGACCGCGAGGCCGACGCCGCGCGGGGCGGGACGGAACGATACGACCACCGAACCCGCACGGCCCTGGACCTGGAAGGGGAGCGAGTGCGGCCGACCGCACCCACACTCCCAGCTGCCGCATCCGCGCAAGATCTCGACGATCTCGAGCTTGGCCCGGTCGATGGCGCGCCGGATCGTCGGGCCGACCTCGCGTCCCTTGGCTCGGCCCAGTCCGACGAACCCGTCGCCGTTGCCGACGACGACCGTGACGGCGAACTTGAAGCGGCGACCGGAGTCGGTCATCCGCTGGACCATATTGACGTCCAGGACCTCGTCGTGCAGTCCGGGAAGTAGCTTGTCGACGATCTGGGACTCCCGCAGGGGAAGGCCCTGCGCGAGCGCCTCGCTCATCGACTTGATCCTCGTCCGCCGCGACGCGCTTGCCGAGCTCGGTGCGGGGAACCCACGGCGGGGGCGCCGGAGGACCCCCTCCGCCATACCCGCCCCGCTCGCGCGGGGGCCCGGAGACTGCGCCGCTCATGACGCCTCGGGCCGCTGCACGATAGTGGATAGCTTTGCCCGGTAGGTCTCGAGGGGTTGGGGGAGCTTCCTGGGCAGGTGGGCGCCCTCGAGCCGGTCGGCGGAGGGGAACGATCCCTCGCCGTGCGGGATGTCGAGGCCCGAGTCGAGCAGGCCCTTCAGGGCGGCGGCCAGGCGCCCCCGGAGGTCGGGCGACGGATACCGACGTCGAGGACCACTTCTTCCGGCCGTTCGCCTTCGCCCGCAGACCCGCGAGGTACACCGTGAGGTAGGCGGCCGGCGTGGACGCGAGGCTACCGGACGGGAACTCGATGCCGCCGAGCTCCGACGAATCGGCCGTCGCGAGGACGCGATCCCCCGCCGGATCGAACTCGACGACCGAGACTCGGACGCGGCGCTCGGACAATCGCACGACCGCGCGAGGCAGTCCGGATTTGAGGAGCTTCAGGCGGGCCCGGTAGTCGGTCCGTCCCTCGCGGCGACGGCGGAAGTGGACCCGGAAGCGAGGACCCGTGCTCATGCGGCCCCCGGCAGGTGTCCGGCGAGCTTCAGGTTCTGGAGCATGTGGGCGCGGCTGCGGAACATGCCGCCCTTCGCCCGTCGGTAGAACTCGCGGTAGACCGCGGGAGGGATCTTCTTCTCGGTGCGGAGCTCGACGAGGAGAGCGCGCTGCGCGCGGATCCGGCGAATCCATCGCGTCTTGCGCGGCAGACGGGAGGACGGGGTCCCCTTGCGGGAGCCGGGTCCCTGGTGACGGCCCTTCGCGATCTCGGCCGCGTAGCGCCGAGCGCGCGCGCGGGACGTCCCGATGATCGCCTTCCGTCGGATGACGCCGGCTTTGATCGCCCCGGATGTCCGCGCGGGTGACCGCGTCCGCGAGGTCCTCCTGGCTGGCCGGGTCGAGGAAGACGCGGTTCTCGCCGCACTTGAGCAGGCTGGCGGCCAACCGCCGCTGGTTCGAGAGGTCGGGCATCGGACGTCACTCCTCCCCGGGCGTCGCGATCGGGTTCAGGACCCGAATGCCCAATTTGCGCGCCGCTTCCTCGAGTCCGAGCGCGTCGGCGCGTCCCGACGGTCCGCGCGATGATCGCCGCCTCGAGTTTGGGGTCGAGGGTGCTCAGTTCGTCGACGTGGTGAACGATGATCGGGCGGTAGCCGCTCGGCGTCAACCCGCGGACATCCGCCGGGGAGCCGTAACCGACCTTGACGATCTTGGCCCGGTAGCCGTAGTCCCGGCGCTGCTTCGATTGGATCCCGCGCGGGCGGCGCCAGGAGAGGTCCCGGCCGATCCGCCAGTACCGGTTCGCCGCCTGGCGACCGAAGATGGGTCGCCGCCCAGTCGATCACCTTACGCAGGCGCAGGTGGGCCGCTCGTCGGGCGGGGAGCGCGGCCCTCTTCGGGACCCGTACCTCGGGCTCGCCCTTCGACTTGGACTTCGGCTTGGGCTCGGTGCCCGGGGTCGAGGGAGCGGCCGCGCTCTCCTTGGACTCGGAGGGGGTGCGGTCCTTGCGGGGCGCCGCCTTCGACCGTCGGGTGGGGGCGGGGGCGGCCAGGCTTCGAGGTCGGCTCGTCGTCCGCCATCAGTTGGCCTCCTTGAAGTGGGAACGATCGGTGAGGTAGATGCCGTCCTGGAAGACGCGCGGGTCGTAGTCGCGGATCCGCGTCGCGCGCTCGATGTTCGCCCCGCTTTGGCCGACCTGCTCGATGTCGGTGCCGTTGAGGATGACGATGTCGCCCTCGACCTGGGCCGCGGTGCCGGGGACGAGGCGGGCCGAGCGCGGGTACTTCTCGCCCAGGAAGTTCTCGATCACGATCTCGCTGCCCCGGACCGATACCTTCATCGGGAAGTGGGCCGCGACGACCTTGAGGCGGGCCTCGACCCCCCGCGTCAGCCCCGCGACCAGGTTTCGGACGTGGGCGGCCCACGTTCCGAGGAGCGCTTGCGACGTGCGGCGGCCGGGCGGGAGGAGGAGGGTCAGGGTCGCGACGCCCCCCTTGACCTCGAGGGAAAGGACGTCCGACGGGAAGGGGCGTTGCGCCGTGCCGAGCGGCCCCTTGGCCCGGAGGAGCCGACCGTCGACCGTGAGCGTGACTCCCTTCGGGACCTCGACGGTCGCGTGGGTGCGGTCCGCGTCAGTAGACATAGGCGAGGAGCCGACCTCCGATCTTCTTCTCGCGGGCCTCGCGATGCGAGACGACGCCCTGGTTGGTGGAAAGGACCAGGATCCCGAAGTCCTGGGCGGGCAGGAAGCGGGCCTCGTATCGCTCGAGGCGGGCCGCCGGGACCGAGATGCGGGGCTTGATCACGCCGCACGAGTTGATCCGGCGCGAGAGCTTGACATCGTACTCGCCGCCGCGGCCGTTGGAGACGAACGTGAACTCCTCGATGAACTGGTGCTCGCGGAAGATCCGCAGTACCTCGGCGATGAGCTTCGAGGTGGGTGCGAGACGGACGTGCGGCTGGCCCTCCGCGTCGGCGTGACGGATGGAGACGAGCGCGTCGTTCAGAAGATCGTGCTGCATGCGAAGGTCCTCCTACTGGTATTTTCTGAACCCGAGGTCCATCGCGACCTCACGAAAGCATTGACGGCACAGGTGGAGGCCGTAGCGCCGGACGATCCCGCGCTTGCGGTCGCACCGCAGGCAGCCGACCTTTCTTCCGAACAGCTTCTTGGGTTTCATCGTACCGTCCTCTCAGTCGAGCAGCGTCACTCCGAAGGTGCTCGTGAGCAGGGCGCGCGTTTCGTCGCGCGAAGAGCGCAGCGCGCGGGGGAGCGGCCGCGATTGGAGCCGCCGGTTCCGCACGCGGTAGCCCGCCCGTCCGACCTCGACCGAGACGTCCATCCCCTGGATCCCGATCTGCGGGTCGTACTTCATGCCGGAAAAGTCGGTGTAGTCGGCGATCCCGAAGGAGAAGTTGCCGCTCCGGTCAATCGAGTCGCCGTCGAGCTGACGGTCGCGGGCCTCGAACGCCCGCTGAAGGAATTCGACCGCCGCGGCGCTGCGCAGGGTCACCTTGGCCCCGATCTCCTGACCTTCGCGAATGCCGAAATCACGGTTCGTGGAGTGGGCGCGCGTGGCGATCGGCTTCTGGTGGGTGAGCATCTGGAGCACGCGCTCGGCCTTCGTCCGGGCCTCGCCCGACTCCCCGACGCCGGAGTTCACGACGACCTTGATGACGCGGACCGCCCGGTAGGGGTTCGGGGCGGCGGTGCCCGCGGCGGGCGTCGGGACCGAGGAGGGGGAGGCGCTCATCGCTCCACTCCCTCGGCGAGCGTGACCTCGGGGGTCTTCTGGCCGACGACGTAGACGTAGTCCTTGATCGTCGAGAACCCCTCGGCGAAGTGGACGAGGTTGGGCTGAGAAGAGTTGCGCACCTCGACGCGCTCGACCCGGGCCAGCTGGCCCACATGCGAACCCCCCGCGACGAAGGCGAGCGCCCCCGGGGCGAGCTTGAGGTGGTCGATGACCCTCTGGGTCGGGACCTCGATCTTCACGGAGTCCCCGACCCGGTAGGGGGTCGAGGCGGGGAGGAGGAGGTTGCGTCCGTCATGCAGGGTCACTTCGACCTTGCCGGTCGGGACGGTGTGCTTGAATCGGACCCGCGCCACCTTGAGCCCGGCCTCGGTCGAGGGGATCGCGACGAGGACGAGCTTGCCCCGCCGGTCCTTGACGACACGGAAGTGGGCGTCGAGCGGAGCAGCGAACGAGAGCGTATCCATGAGGCCGAGACCCCGGTCGAGGTCCTTCGAGACCTTCCCGTCGACACGGACCACCCCCGAGCGGAGCAGGAGACTGGCCTCCCGGGCGCTTCGGACGACGTGGCGCAGGTCACGGAGCACGAGGAGCAACGGGATCGACTGGTCCTGGGCGTGGGGGCCCGGTCCCGGGCGCTTGATCCACTTCGTCCCCTTGCGGGGGATCGTCCAGGCGCGGGGCGCGGCCCGGCGCTTCAGGCGGAACGTCATGGGGCGACCTCCTTGGGCACGGCGGGCGGGCGCTTGCGGCTCTCGCGGGGGGTCGACGTCTTCGGCGGCGGGTCGGACACCGGGGCCGATTCCGCCTTGGGCGGGGTCTCCGCGATCGGGGCGGCCTCGACGGGGGCTGGCTCGCCGACCTCGGGCACCTCGCCCCGTTCCTCGGGAGTGAGGTCCTCTTCCTTGACCGCGAGCGTGCGGCGCCGCCAGGCGTCCGCGAGGTTCAGCTTCGTGAGGACGAGATGGCTCGTCTTGATCGCAAGGGGCTTCAGCTTTGCCTCGCCGGTCTTGAGCGTGACGTTGTCGAGGGTCACGCTGTAGCCGCGGCGGTCGATCTTCGCCACGCGCTCCTCCCGTCCGACAAAGCTGCCGGACATCACGCGCACGGTGTCCCCCTTGCGCAGGGGCACGGAGCGACGCTGGAAGCGCCGGCGCAGCTCGCGAGACAGCGGGACCGTCATGAGGATGCGGCGCTCGAACGTCGACGCCTCGTAGACCGCCTTGCGCTGGCGGCGCGGGGAGTGCGGAGAAAGAACCGACATGCGACCCTCCTACACGATGATCGACGAGGCGGCCGCGATCCGCGGCCAGCGCTCGGCGGCCTCCTTCGCCACGGGCCCCTTGATCTGGGACCCCTTGATCTCACCGGTCTCGGTCGTGATGACCGCGGCGTTGTCCTCGAACTGAAGGCGCGTCCCGTCGGCCCGCCGGATCGGCGAGCGCGAGCGGACGATGACGGCGTGGAGCACCTGACGCCGCATCTCGGGCGTCCCCTTCTTCACCGAGACGATGATGAGGTCGGCGATCCCGGCGCGCGGGTAACGGCGGTGCGTTCCGTGCCAGTTTCGCACGGCGATGATCTCGACGATCTTGGCCCCGGTGTTGTCGACGCAATCGAGGCGCGCGCCCTTGGGAAGACCGCGGCCGCGGCGACCGGCGAGGCCCTTCATTCGTCCTCCTTCGGGGGAGACGACTCGACCACGACCGGTTCCTCGGACCGGACTCGGCGGGCCGCCTCGCCCAGGTCTTCGACGATGCAGAACGACACGAGCTTAGAGAGCGGGCGGGTTTCCGCGATGCGCACCCGGTGACCGATCGGCACGTTGAGGCAGGGCGGCGCGTGGGCGAGGTAACGGCGGCGCCGCTTCTCGTACCGCTCGTACTTGGGCACGAAGTGGAGGAGCGTGCGCTCGACCACCGCGGTGCGTTGCATACCGGTAGAGACGACCGTTCCCTCGAGGACCTGGCCCCGCACGGGCAGCCGGCCGTGGAACGGGCAGTGGCGGTCGTCGCACCGCGTCTTGGGGGCGCGCACGTCGAGACCGATGTCCCGGGCCCGGCGCGCGGCGGTCGTACGTGCTGGAGTCATCGGAACCTCCGGGGACCACCGGCGAGAAGCCGCTTGGTCCGGTCTTCGGGACGCACGCGAAGGGTCTCGCCTCTTAACGGTAACTCTCGTCCTCCGAGGAGGATCGTGCCGTCGACCCCCCGCTTCGGGATCCGGAGGGGTCGGGCCTGCCCGGCCACGCGGACGTAGTAGAGCGACAGCGACTCGTCGACGACGACCCCTTCGACCGGCGCCGCGAGCCCCGGCCCTACCGGGAACCGGACGACCGCGCCGAGGATCTCCCCGGCGAGGGCGGTGCGGTCCGCCACGGAAAGTTCCGGAGTGCGGCTCGGGTTCGCCATCGGTCCACTCCCTCCCCCCTACGGCGCGGCCGGGCCGCGGGCTGCGAGCTCCCGCTCGCGGAGGACGGTCAGCGATCGCGCGACGTTCGTTCGGAGCGCCCGCATGCGGCCCGGGCTGGGCGGAGCGCCGCCCATCGCGGCGATCCCTCGCTCGCGGAGGAGGTCGTTCTCAACCTCGCCGATGCGGCGACGGAGGTCGTCATCCGAAAGGGCCCGAAGGTCCTTCATCCGAGCGAGCGTCACAAGACCTCGGGCGGGACGGTCCCGTCCACGAGGGGCGGAACGCCCGGGATCTCCTCGATGGGGGGCAGCTCGACGGGCGGGGCGACGGCGCGGGTCTCGACGCCCTTCACGACGATCTCGTCGGGCAACTTGGAGTTGGCGCGCATGATCCACACGCTGACGCCGATGACGCCGGGCTTCAATCGCGCCTGGTAGAATCCCTTGTCCACCCAGAGGTGGACGGCCTCGCCACAGGTCCTTGATCGTCCCGGCCTTGAACCGCTCGGTGCGGTGCCGCTCGCCGGTGAGCTTGCCCGAGAGGATGACCTGCGTGCCGCGCGCCCCGGCCTCCATGATGCGGCGGACGGTCGAGTGGCCCGCGCGCCGGAAGTGCCACCCCCGCTCGAGGGTCGACGCGAGCTTCTCGCTCATGAGCTGCGCGTTGAGGCTCGGCGCCCGCTCCTCCTGGACCTCGATCTGGGGGTTGTCGAGCTGGAATCGCTCGTGAATGTCCTCGGTGAGGCGCTTGATGAGTTCGCCGCGGTGGCCGATCAGGATGCCCGGCCGCTCGCAGACGAGCGTCACTCGCGTACCCATCGGGGTCCGCGTGATCTCGAGCCCGCCGAATCCGGCCCGGGCGCTCTCCTGGACGAGGAAGTCCTTGAGGAGGACGCGGCGGGTCGCTTCCTGAATGACCTTGCGCTCCGCGCTCATGCCTTCTCCTTCCGCTCGACGAGCACGATCTCGACGTTCGTGGTCTGCTCGTTCCACGGCGTGGCTCGCCCGTGGGCGCGGGGCATGGAGGCCTTGCGGATGCGGCCGCGGGCGCTCGCGGCGACCTTGACGTAGAGGAGGTCCGAGTCGAGGCCCTCGTACTCCGCGTTCTCGCGGGCGTTGTGCAGGACCTGAAGGACCTGGCTCGCGACCTTCTTCGGGAAGCGACCCGGCCCGATGCGCTTCTTGTGAGCGACCTCCTGGTTGTCGCGACGGAACGGGACGGCGCGCTTCAGTGCGACGACCTCCTCGAGGAACGTCTCGGCGCTCTCGAGCGGCAGTCCCCGGATCGCGTTGAGGACCTCGTAGGTCTTCTTGGGCGACATCGGGATCTCGATGCCGCGGGCCCGGGCGACGTTCGTGCCCGCCTCGCCCTGGTACGTGTAGCCTCGCATCGGAACGTGACCCTCACTTGAGCGGCATGAACTTCGACGACCGCGTGGCCCCGACGCCCGGTCCCGAGTGCTTCTCGAACCGGCGGGTGAGCGCGAACTCGCCGAAATAGTGCCCGACCATCTCGGGCCGCACCTCGACCTCTTTGAACTCCTTCCCGGTGTGGATTGCTACCCGGCGGGCGACGTGCTCGGGGAGGACGAGCGCGTCGCGGCAGTGCGTCCGGACGACCTTGTCGGCAAGCGTCGCGCGCATCCGCTCGTAGAAGTGATTCGTCTCGACGTTGAACCCGCGGCGGATCGAGCGGCGGGCGCGCGCGCCCGCGACCTTCGCGAACTCTTCCAGCGAGAGCTTCTGGAGCTCGGGGAGCGTGAGCCCGCGGTAGGTGAACTCCCGCTTCCGCCGGGCCTCGACCTTCTTGGTCCTTCGTCCCTTCGGCATCTAGCTTCCTCTTTTCGCGGTCCTTGCGCCGCTTCTTGCGGATGGACCGGGAGAATCGTCCGACCTTGGCGCCGGGCCACGTACCGCTCGAAACGGTGCTGGGACGCCCCACGTGCTGGTGCGCGCCTCCGCCGAACGGGTGGTTGACCGGGTTCATGGCCACGCCCCGGACCTTGAGGGGGGCGCGGGCGAGCGACCGGGTCATGTGGAACTTCTTGCCGGCCTTGATGATCGGCCGCTCCCCCCGTCCGCCACCGCCGACCGCTCCGACCTGGGCTCGGCAGGTCTCTAGGAGGCGCTTGAAGTCTCCCGAAGGGAGCTGGATCGTGACCTCGCCCGAGGCGTGGGCGGTGACGAGGGCGCTGCCGCCGGCGGCTCGCACCAGGCGGCCCCGTCGAACGGCTTGACCTCGATGTTGGAAACGAGCGTCCCGTCCGGGATGCGGGAGAGCGGCAGGATCGCTCCGCGGTCGACCTTCCCCTCGTGGAAGGCGACCCGGTCGCCGGTCGCGAGTCCGGCGGAAGCGAGCATGCGGACGGTCGAGCCGTCGGGTCCCGTGACCTCGGCCACGGGGGCGCTCCGCCCGGGGGCCATTTCGATCGAGATGACCGTCCCGTCCCCGACGAGGGAGGCCGAAGGATGGTAGATCGGGCCGTGGTGGCGGTGGCTGGGCGACCGGTACGTCGGGGTGCCCGAGCCGCGGCGACGCGAGATGATGCGCTTTCCCATCTCAGAACACTCCCGCCCGGCTACCGATGTCCTCGGCCGAGTACTCCTTCTTGAAACGGACCGTCGCGATCTTTCCGACGCGCACGATCTTGACGTTTACCTTCTCGACCTTGCACTGGTACGTCTCCTCGACCGCCCGACGGATCTCGGCGCGGTTGGCGCGCGAGTCGACGACGAACTCGAGCTTGTTGAGCCGTTCCATCTCGTCCATCGATTTCTCGGTGACGTAGGCGTGCAGGATGATGCGGTGGCGGAGCTGCGTCATGCGGCGACCTCTCGGAGCCGGGTCCGGAGCAACTCGACGGCCGCGTGCGAATAAAGCGTCGAGCCGGGCGGGGTCGCCGCCGGGAGCGAGGTCCTCGGTGGCGAGTCGCTGTGCCGAGACGACCTCGACCCCCGAGAGGTTCCGGAACCCGAGGGCCTTGTTCGGCTGGCTGGTCACGACCAGCAGGCTCCGGGGCACCCGGCGGCCGCGTCCCCGACGGCGGGCCCGACCGGACTTGAGCTGCGTCCCGTCCCGTGCCCGCATGACGTCCGCCCAGATCTGGAGGCGCTCGAGCAGCGCGCGCGCCTCCTTCGTGGTATGGATGTTCTCGACTGGGTCCTCGAGAACGAGAGGGAGGTGGAGCCCTTCGGGGAGCTCGTGCCCACGGAGCGTGACGAGGGCGGCTTCGCGAGTCGCCGCGAGCGCCGAGGCGAATGCCAGACGCGACTCTTTTCGATTGATCTTCTTCGTCCAGATCCGGTCGACGCGCGGAGGGTGGGCCGGTCGGCCCCCGACCGTGTTGGGCGCTTGAGCGCCGCGCATCGAGTCCATCAGTCGGGGCGAACGGGAGACCCCTTTGCCCTTGCCAGACCACCGGGTGGAATGGCGCAGGCCCGCGGTGAGAGAGGTTCCGTAGGGTTGCCGGCGGTGGGACTGGGCCGCGACGACCGCGCGTCGGATCAGGTCCGGCCGGACCGCCTGCGAGAAAGCGAGGGGGAGCGTGATCTGGTGCGTGCCCGCCTTCCCATCGAGGCCGACGAGGTGCACGCGGTGGTGGTGGATCCCGGCCTCGGTGACGGTGGGGTTGGTCGCCGGGCTCGGGTCCGTCATCACGCACCCTGCTTCGAACGCGTGCTGAGGTAGCGGATGTCGACCTTCTCTACGCTGGCCGTGCGGCTACGGAGCGGCGTCCGGAACCGGAGGAGGCGCTTGGCCGGGCCGGGGACGGACCCGTGGAGTAGGATGCAGGCCGTCCGGACCTCTCCGTAGTGGGGGAAGCCGCCCGCCGGGGTGATCGGGTCTGCGCGCGGGTCGCGGACGACCCGGAGGACGCGCATGTTGAACTGGGTGCGTCGGTGGTACCCTTGCTGCCCGGCCTGGGGGATCCGGTAGGTCACGAAGCTCGGGTTGTGAGGTCCGAGCGTACCGATCATCCGCCGGTGCTTCGAGTTCTTGCGCGGCTGGAGCTTCACGCCCCACCGCTGGATGTGGCCCTGGAAACCGAACCCCTTCGTGACGCCGAGCACGTCGAGGAACTCTCCCTCCTTCGTGAGCTCCTCCGCGGGGATCTCCTTGCCGAGCGAGGTGAGCGCGAACGCGCGCCGCTCGTCAAACTTCTCGCCCGAGATCCGCACCTCGAACAGCGAAGGGGTTTTCGACCCCATCCCCGTCAGGAGGTGGGGTTGGGTGTAGACGATGAGCCGGACCTCGTCGCCCGACGCCGCCCCGAACGAGGCGAGGTCGTCGGCGCCGCTCTCCGGATGCGTGGGGATCCGACGGCCGAGCTCGTCGATGAGACCGCCTCCCCAGACCTCGGCGACGACGTGGCGACCGTAGGGAGTACTCGTGTAGATACGGGCGCCCGCCGCCCGGAGCGGAGGGACCTCGATCACGGTGACTGGGACGGAGACCTCTTGGCCGGCGGTCGTCGACCGCTTTCGATAGTCGACCAGGAAGGCATGGGTCATCCCGACCTTGAAACCGGCGAAACCCTCGAGCGCCGGTTGCTTCGCCCCGGGCGCCCAGGATCGGATCCGGGGCACGGGCCGAGCGGAACGGGAACGTGGAGAAAAGGCGAGAGAACCTCGCCGTGGACGATGACGGGCCATGGGTCGATAGGGGGTCCTGCCTCCAGCGGGGGCGGGGGAGAAAGGTACCCTATATAACCCCACCTACAAAAAACGAAAAACCTCCCCGAAGGCGCGTTCGGTCTCGGCGGGCGAACCCTGTCCGGCGTCGGCCGTTCTGAACGCGCGCGTAGAGAGATCGACCGCGGGCCGCTCAGATGATCCCGAGCTCGCGGCCGGTCTTCGTGAACGCTTCGATCGCGAAGGAGACGTCCTCGTCGGAGAAGGCCGCGTTCATGATGGTGCGGATGCGCGCCTGGTCCTTCGCCACCATCGGGAAAATGATCGGGAGCGCGAAGACCCCCTGCTCGAAGAGCCGGTCGCTCATGCGTCGTGCGGTCGCGCTCTCCCCCACGATCACGGGCGTGATCGGCGTCTCGCTCCGGCCGGTGTTGAACCCGAGGTCGTGCAGGGCCGCCTTGAACCGACGCGTGTGCCGCCAGAGTCGCTCGACATGCTCCGGCTCGTTCTCGAGCACGTCGACCGCGGCCAGGCAGGCGGCCACGACGGCCGGAGGGTGCGAGCCGCTCAACAGCCACGTGCGGGACTTGTTGAACGCGAAGCGGCGGAGCTCGCGGGACCCCGAGATGTGGCCGCCCACGACGCCGAACGCCTTCGAGAACGTCCCCATCTCCACGTGGACCTGGTCGCCGCTGAGGTGGAAGTGCGAGACGATCCCCCGTCCCCCTTCGCCGAGGACCCCCTCCCCGTGGGCATCGTCGACGTAGACCATCGCGCCGTGCTCCGCCCCGAGGGCGGCGATCCGGTCGAGGGGGGCGATGTCGCCGTCCATCGAGAACACCCCGTCCGTGATGATCAGGATCCGGCGATAGGCCGGGGAGTGGTGCTCCGCCGCGTCGAGGACCCGGGCGAGGTCCGCCATGTCGCAGTGCCGGTAGACCCCACGCTCCGCCCGGGAAAGGCGGACGCCGTCGATGATGCTCCCGTGGTTCAATTCGTCGCTGACGACGAGGTCGCCCTCGCCGACCAGCTGCGGAATGAGGCCGGAGTTGGCGGCGAACCCGGTCTGGTAAACGAGCGACGCCTCCGCCCCCTTGAACCGGGCGAGACGGGTCTCGAGTTCGATGTGCAGGTCCATGTTCCCGGCGAGTCGGCCGGACGGAACCCGAGCCAACGCCGTGGCTCCGGATCGCCTCGATCGCCGCCTCCTTCAGCTTCGGGTGGTTCGACAGGCCGAGGTAGTTGTTCGAGCAGAACATGAGGACCTTCTTCCCGTCGATCGAGCACCACGGGGTGCTCGGCCCTCCGAGAACGCGCAGCTTCCAGTCCAAGTCGGCGGCCGCGAGTTCGTCGATCTCCTGACGGAGGAATCCGGTCGGGTCCCGCGTCACGAGCTCACCACCTGGCTTCGAGGGAGACCTTGGCCGCCTGGGTCGATTCGATGAGGTCCATCGCCCGCGCGAGCTCCGGGATCGGAACACGGTGCGTAATGATCTGGCCCACCTTCTCGCGGAACGCCGGCCCGGCGAGCAACCCCTTCACCTGGAACCACGTCTCGAACATCCGGCGTCCGAAGATGCCGTGGACCCGGGCCGCCTTGAAGATGAGGGCGGCGTCCACGTCGATGGTCGTAGGCCGGTCGAGCAGGCCAAGAAGCGAGACCCGGCCGCCCGGCGTCAGGGCGTCGAAAACGAGCGAGAACCCGCTGGGGTGGCCGGACATCTCGCACGCGACGTCGACCCCACGACCGTAGGTCGCCTCCCGGATGGTGTGGACGATGCGGTCGCCTTCCTCGACGGGGTTGAGGACCAGGTCGGCCCCCATCTTGCGCGCGAGGTCGAACCGGACGCGGTTCACCTCGGTCGCGACGACCTTCTCGGCTCCGAGCGACTTCGCGACGGCGATGGCGAGCAGGCCGATCGGTCCGCACCCCGTGATGAGGACGGTCTTCCCCGCGAGGTCCTCGATGCTGTCCTCGGGGAGGAGCGAGTGCACGGCGTTGCCGAGCGGCTCCTGGATCGAGGCGATCGCCGGGTCGAGGTCCGGGTCGTTCTTCCACGCATTCAGTTCGGGAAGTACGGCGTACTCGGCGAAGATCCCGTCTCGGTCGACGCCGAGCACCTGCACGTTCGCGCAGATGTGCATCTTCCCCGTCCGGCACTGGTAACAGGTACCATCGACGATGTGGGTCTCCGCCGAGACGTGGTCGCCGACGGCCAGACTCCGGACCCCTTTGCCGACCCCGACGACCTCCCCGCTCAGCTCGTGGCCAAAGATCATCGGGACCTTGCGGACCCGTTCCTGGGCCCACTCGTTCCACTTCCAGATGTGCACGTCCGTCCCGCAGATCGAGGACGCCCGGACGCGCACGAGGACTTCGTCGTCGGCGGGGGTCGGGTCGGGAACGGTCCGGACCTCGCCGCCCGGACCTCGGTGGGTCTTGACCACGGCCTGCACTTCGGTCCTCGGACCGCAGAGAAGAGCGTGAGTTTAACGATTGGCGGGGCCGGCCACCGGGGTTCCGTCGGACCGAGCGCGCGGCGGCCTCTTCCGGGCCCCGGTCCGACCGGGGTCGCCCCGAGGGCAGTTACCCCGCCGTCAACACGTGCGTAAATACTCTGCGTCGTATTTCCTCGTTCGATGGTGCGCGCGGAATCGCCCCCCGACCCGACCGAGGTGAGCCCTCCGCGTCTGTGGACGGTCGAGGAAGCGAACGCGCGGGTCCCCGAGCTGGAGGAGCTCCTCCCCCGGCTGCGGGCCTGGACGGTTCGGCTGGGGGAGGTCCATACCGAGCTCCGACGTCTTCAGGAGTTCTGGGGCAAGGAGGTCGACGCGCCGGATCACGCCGACCACGACCGAAAGACCCAGCTCGACGCGGAGTGGGCGAACCTGACCCAACGTCTCGAGGAGGCCGTCGGCTCCTTCCAGCGGGAGGCGATCGAGCTGCGAGACGTCGACTCCGGTCTCGTGGACTTCTACGGGTACGTCGGGGGCGAGGTCGTCTTCCTCTGCTGGCTCCGAGGCGAGCCCGAGGTAGCCCACTACCATACCCTCACCGGTGGTTTCCGGAGCCGACGTCCTCTCCCCGCGGCGCGGCCCGCGGCCCCGACCCGTCCCGGCGGATCGATCTAGACCGGCGCGTCGTCCGCATCGAGACGCCGAGCGCCCCGCGCCTGCCGCCCGGTGTCGATCGACGGGAGCCCCATCTCCACTCGGAACGCGTTGACGGACGCCGGCGCGAACCCCGCGTAGTGGTTGTTGAACAGGACGAACGCGAGCTGGGCCGTGTCGCGGATGTCCCGGAGCCGGCCCGCCCAGAGGGCGGTGACAGCGGACCGGTCGACGCGGACCTCTCCGTGGGTCTCGGCGGGGATGGTGTCGTGGTCCCCGATGAACCGAAGATACACGAAGTCCGCCGTCCGCTCCGGTGGAACGTCCACGTAGGTGAGGTAGGACCACGCGAGCGCGATCCGCCGATCGGCGAGGGTTTTTCGGACCCACTCCAGCGGCTCGCCCCGGAACCAGCCCGCGTCGCGCAGCTCGACCGCATATCGGGGGCCCGGCTCCAGCGCGTCGAGGAGGGTCGTCAGGAACGTCTGCGCGCGCCCCGGACGTACCCACGGGGGGAACTGTAGGAGGATGGCCCCCAGCTTCTCCTCGAGACGGCGCGCCGCGCTGAGGAACGCGGCGACCTTCTCCGGGTCGACCGGTGTCTTCGGGTCGAGGAGATCTCGAGGGAACTTGAGGGTGAAGACGAACCCCGGTGGCGTCTTGCGTCGCCAGCCGGCGACCATCGCTGGGGGAGGGCTCCGGTAGTAGGTCGAGTCGACCTCGACCGTATCGAACAGCTTCGCGTAGACGGAGAGTCGCTCCCCGTCGGGTAGGCCCCGCGGGTAGACCCGGCCCGCCCATGCTTCCGACGTCCACGACGAGCAACCAACGCGGAGCTCCATGGGGCCCGGACCGGAGCGTACGCGGGGTCTAAACGCTCCAGCCCGGACCCCGATCACTCCGGAGCCGAGGCCACCAACGCCATCTCGATCGCCCGGATCGCGAGCGCGAAGCCGCCGACCGCCGCCAGCAAAGCACTGGCCGTCAGGTACCAGCCGGGAACGGCTCGCCGAGGTTCAAGAGGATCAGGATCAGGGGGGAGAAGAGTCCGGCCCCCCCTCCGACCACCCCGAGCGCGGGGCGGTCTGAGCGGAGCGTGAGGATCGCCGCGGCGCCGGCGATCAGGGCGACCAGCCCGAGCAGCACGAGCCCGCCTCCGATGGCGGCGACGAACGTCTCGAGGTTCACGAAGGGGGTGAGGGAGCCGACCGTCCCGTTCGAAAGATTCCCTGGAATGAGCGTCACGACGACGCCGGTCGCTCCGGCGGAGTACACCGAGGAGAGGAAGACGTCGACCGTTACCGGCGCATATCCTGGGTAGCTCACATTGACGGCGATCCCACCGGTCGGTTCGCCCGCCAACTGGAAGTCGCCCGAGATCCCCGAGACCGCGGTGTGGTTGTGGCCCGCTTCGTCGGTCGCGACGATCACGGCGCCGACAGGCCGGATAGGGCGTCGCGAGCGGGTCGGGTTGGAGCTCGACCATGCCGCTCACGGAGAACGTGGCGGGGGAGCTCGCGGCGACCGCGCAGTACCCCAGCACCGCGGCGAGGACCGTCGCGATCACCGCGACGCCGACGAGCGCCCCGGCCGCCGCTCGGCCCGCCCTCCACCGAGGGCGGCGGGGCGCTGGCAGGTAGGGGTATAGTCCCGGGAGCACCTCCCAGGTGTAGAGCGGCGGCAGGTCGCGGGGGACGACCACCGGCACTGGAGTGCCACAGTGGGGACAAGGAAACCATTGCGTCGGCGGCGCCGGCGCCGGGACGAGCGAAACGGGGCCCCCGCACGCCGGACATCGGACGCTGATGAGCGGCGGCGCCATCCGAGCCGGCCGACCCCCTCTAAGGTCTTAGCGTTGCGTCCGAGATTCACGAAGCTGCACGTTCGGGTGGTCGGTGTGGACGACGGCGCGTTTCGGCGGACGGACCGATGGGCCCCGGTCGCCGCCGTCGCCGTCGCGGCCCCCGACCGCATCGAAGCGGTGCGCGTGGGCCGCGTGCGGGTCGACGGTCGCGACGCAACGAAGGAGGTCGCGCGGCTCGTCCGGGCTACTGGCGGGCTCGAAGGGCTCCACGCCGTCCTGCTGGATGGCGCGGTGGTGGGAGGTTTCAATGTCCTCGACTTCGATCAACTCCATCGGGAACTGGGGGTCCCCGTCGCGGCCGTTACGCGGACCCGACCCGAGTTCCCCGCCATCCACGCGGCGCTCCGGAAGTGGTTCCCGCGCGACGCCGCCCAACGCTGGGCGCTCCTCCGTCGGCATCGTTTGTTCGCTATGCCGCGCCCCGGTCCACCGGTCTATCTCGCGGCCGTTGGTTGCCGCCGTTCCGAGGCCGCCCAGCTCGTCCGCCGGACCGTGGTGCGCGGGCACGTTCCCGAGCCGCTGCGCATCGCGCACCTGGTCGCTTCCGCCGGGGCACCGAGGCCGTCCGCGTCGGACCGAAGGATTATGGCCCGGGGCGCCCGTCGGCCTTCGGGCCTGTAGCTTAGCCCGGACCAAGCACTGGCCTTCTAAGCCAGAGAACTCGGGTTCAAAGGCCTTCGGCGGGATCCGCCGGAGGCGGAAACTCCCGACAGGCCCGCTCCCTCTCCGAACCTATCCCGCGTTCACTTCGGCCGCACAGCGGTCGCAGAGGATGCCGCGGGTCCCCGGAGGGAGGGGGTCCCCGCAGAGCGGGCAGGAGGCACGGGCGTCCGCCGCGGCGATCAGCTCCTGCACGCTGGTCCGCGGCGCCGGGTTGGACCCGGCCGAGTCGGCGCCGGTGCATCCTCGGAGACGGCGGTCGGTGGGGCGATCGCGTCGAGCCGTGCCCGATACGTCCCGGTACGTCGGTCGAACGAGGCGAAACCCCGTGCGGCGAGTCCCTGAAGGGCCGAATCGACGGTCTCGCGCACGCCCCCGAACACGTGGGTCATCTCGACCGCGGTGAGTCCGTCGGTCTCCACGAGGACCGTCAACGCCCGGGCCGTCAGGAGCGGCATGTCCCCCCGTCCCAGGACCCGGTCGAGCTTCCACCCCAGTCGGGCGGTCCGGCGAACAGCGTCGGGCGGGAGCCAGACGGCCCGCCCGGAGGTCGGCGAGGAGGAGGGACCGGACCAGGTCGAGGTCGTAGCCGACCCGTTCCTCGGGATAGTAGACGAGGACCGTCACGGAGAACGGAAGGAGGCCGCGGGCGCGACAGGCCGCCACTCCCTCCTGCCAACTGCGGAGATGGGTCGGCAGGGAAACGCGAGGGCCCCCGCCCGCGGCCCGGTCCTCCTCGGCTTCCGTCCGGGGCAGGTAGTGTTCGCGCAGCAGGAACCGAGTGATGACGTCCGTCGGTTTGCCGCCGCCGAGCGGATAGACCTCGGCGCTACCGTCCGACCCGTAGACGATCCGCTCGAACGGACGAAGGAACTCCCACGCCGCTCCGGCGGGCGGAGGCGGGTCGAGGAGGTTCTCGAGCGTCTCGGTCCCGGCCGTGGGGTCCGCGACCAGGTCGTAGAACGACGCGAAATCCCGCCCATCGGCGCGGATGCGGATCGGGCCGAGCGGGGTGCGGCGGCGCGCGAGGTACTCCTCGTACGCCCGCCCCAGCGCGCGCTCCGAAAAGGTGCCGTGGCGCTCGCGGGCCAGATCGCGCGCGAGCTTGTCGAGCTCAGGAAGGGGAACGACCGACACTTTCCCTCCGGGACTCCAATACATGTTCGTAGAGAGAGATAAACCGGCGGGCCATCGCCTCGAGCGAAGCGTTTCGGGCGACCTCCTCGCGGGCCCTGGCCCCCAGCGCGAGCCGTTCCGCCGGATCCTGGACGAGCTCGACGAGCGCGCGCGAAAGGGCGCCGGGCACGAGGACCGGGACCCGCCGACCGGTGCGACCGTCCCGGACCAGCTCCGCCGCGCCGCCCGTCTCGGGCGCCACGACCGTGGTGCCGCAGGCCATCGCTTCGAGGAGCGCCACACTCGAGGTGTCGCTGGTCGAGGGGAGGACGAAGACGTCACTTTGGCTCAACAAGGCCGGCTTCTCTTCTTCCGCCACCGGACCGATGTACCGGACCCGACTGCGAAGCCGCTCGTCCTCGACGAGGCGGGCCCGCACCGCCCGCTCCTCGGGACCCGCGCCGCCTACGATGGCGACTAGATCGGTCGAGGCGGAGGCCTCGGCCACCGCGTCCAGGAATCGATGAACGCCCTTGTCGACCGTAAGACGTCCGAGATAGGTCACGAGCGGGCTCGGCGGCAGGCCGCATCGCGCGCGCCAGTCGGGAACCTGCATGCCCGGTCCGAAGCGGCTCACGTCGACCCCGTTCGGAACGACCTCCACCGGGCGGCGGAACGGTTTCCGGACCCCGCTGACGAGGGCTGCCCGCGCGGCATCGGACGGGGCGGTGGCGACGTCGCACCGCCAGTACAGGCCGAGGTTCCACCACCAGGCGACGCGGAAGAACTGGGGGACGAGGAGCTTTCGCGGCACCGAGACCTCCATCGCGCGAATGTTGGTGTGGAACGTTCCCACCAGCGGACGGTCGAAGCGTCGGGAGGCGAGGAAGGCGGCGCTCCCGATACCGCCGGGCGTGTGCACGTGGATCACGTCCGCTTCCGAGAGGTGCCGGGCCCCGCGGACCAGGCCGAGGGGAAAGAGGGGCCAGCGGTACTGGCTGTAGAGCGGCACCGGGACCGTCCGCACGCGTCGGATCAGGACCCCGTCCTCCTCGCTCTCCTCGGAGGGAAGCCGGTTCTTCGTCTGGGGCGCGAAAACCCGAACGTTCACGCCCAGCCGGACGAGGGACCGGGCGAGCCCGCCGGTGATCTCGGCGACCCCGTCGCGCATCGGAGGATACGAATCGGTGAAGAACGCGACCTGCAAGGACGAAGGCGCCTCTCCCTCTGCGTGGCGCTCGGGGTTCGTATGCCTATCGGTGCTTCGGCGGCGGTCCTCCCGCGGGGCCCGGAGCGCTATCCGACGGCCTGGAACGCCCGCTCGAGCCGGCTCTGGTCCTTCAGGTCGAGCGCCCTTGGGTCGACCGAGGCGAGCAGGGCCGAGCCGGTCGAGCTGACCTGGCTGCCCAGCCACTGGACGAATCGGAGGGTCGTCTCGAGCGAGTGCTCCGTGGCCAGGAACTCGAGCGCGTCGACGTAGACCAGCGCGCCCCCCGGCGCCTCGGTGGGCTCGCGGAGCCGCCCGCCGATCTCGCCCGGGCCGGGAGCGGCCCGGTCCGGCCCCTCGCCACCGGGCCCGATGGGGATAACGATCCGCTGGTCGGGCCGGAGGTCGGGGAGGTCGGGCGGGTGAAGGGAGAGGAGCACGACGCGGGGGAACTGCGCGGCCGTTTCTCGAAGGAGGGCGAGCGCCCGCACGGGTCGTTCCTCCCGGATCAGGAGACTTCCCCCGGCCGCCAGCCGTAGGCTCGGCGTCGGCGACGAGCCGATCGGCGGGACCCACGGGCGCGCCCCGACCGGAGGCCGGAGCAGCGAGGCCCACGCGGGCTGTCGGGGCGGCGCCAGCATGCTCCGGCGCTTCAGCTCGACCTCCTCGGAGAGCCGGGCGAGGCGACTCTCGACCAGCATGCGCAGCTCCGCGGCGGTGTGGCCGCGCGAGGCGTGGCCCAGGACCTCGCGGAGGGCGCTGCGGACTCCCTCCTCGTACCCCGCGGCGTAGGTCCGGGCGAACTCCTCGTCCTTTGGACCTTCCTCGACGGGCGGTCGGCCCCCGCCGTCCCGGCGGTACGGAGCGCTCACGCCGAGGCCCGGTCCGTGGGGTGGGACGCAACGGCCTCGACCGGGGCCGCCGGCCCCGGCCGGAGGACGGACGTCCGTCTCGAGCGCGGGGGTGAACTTGTAGCCGTAGTGGATGACGCCCGCCTTCCCCTCCTCCCGAAGTTTTCGGAAGGTGGCGCGCACCTTGAGGCCGATCGCCACCTGGCCCGGCTCGATGTCGACCACCTGCCCGGTCAGGATCGGCCCTTCGACCGTCTTGACGAGGGCCATCACGTACGGGACCTGCATCTCAAACCCCTCGGCCGCGTCGTGGACTACGGTGAACGAGTAGACCTCGCCGTCGCCGGTCAGCTGGAACGGGACCATCCGCTCGAGCGACTGCCGGTGCTGCGGGCACGTGGGGCAGACCGGTCGGGGGGGAAATAGACCGTGCCGCACAGGGTGCACTTCGACCCGCCGAGGTTGTAGCGTCGGGGCGTCTCGCGCCAGAATCGTGCGATCGACATCGTTCCCTCCTAGTCGGCCCTCTCGAGCAGGTGGACCGCGCTCGTCGCGCCGGTCCCGCCGACGTCGTGCGCGAGTGCGAGCGTCGCTCCGCTCACCTGGCGCTCCTTCGCCTCGCCGCGGAGCTGGCGGACCAGCTCGACGACCTGGGCGACGCCCACCGCGCCGAACGGGCGGCCCTGAGCCTTCAACCCGCCGGACGGATTGACCACCAGCGAACCCCCGGGGGCGAACCGACCGCTGGCGAATTCGGGACCGGCGCGGCCCTTCTCGACGAACCCGAGGTCTTCGAGGGCGATCAACGCGCTGATCGTGTAGGCGTCGTGCACCTCGGCGACCCGGACGTCGCCGGGGCGCGTCGGGCTCGCTGGAACGCGCGGCGCGCCGCGACGACCGTCGATTCGAGCGTGGTGACCGAGGCCCGGTGCTGCACGGCCATCGTGTCGCAGGCGACCTCGCTCGCCGCGATCCGGATCGGCGTGTCGGTGTACTTTCGGGCCACCTCGAGGGGGCCGAGCACGACCGCGGCCGCGCCGTCCGAGAGCGGAGCGCAGTCGAGGACCCCGAGCGGCTCGGCGACCTCGCCGGCGCCGAGGACCTGTTCCAGCGAGAGCTTGTTCCGGTAGTGGGCCCGCGGGTTCTTCGCCCCGTTCTCGTGCATCTGGACCGCCACTCGGGCGAGCTGCTCGCGGGTCGTCCCGAACTCGTGCATGTGTCGTCGGGCGATGAGGCCCCACAACGCCGGGTAGCGTCGCTCCGAAGACGACCTCCCATTCGTGGTCGGCGGTCGAGCTGATGATCTCGTTCGCGGTCGTGTCGAGTACGTCGGTCATCTTCTCGGCGCCCCCCACGACCACGAAGTCGTAGTGGCCGCTCGCCACCGCAAGGAACCCTTGGTGGAGCGCGAGGGAGCCGGAGGCGCCCCCGCCCTCGACCCGCACCGCCGGGCAGATGACGTCCCGCGAGGCCCGCGTAATCGAGGATGAGCGGGGCGATGTGCTCCTGGTCAAGCAGTGTCCCCGAGGCCATGTTGCCGAGGAAGAGCCCCCCCAGGTCGGCGCTGCCGAGCTTCGCGTCGACGAGCGCCTGGAGCCCCGCCTCGATCCCGATCTCTCGGAAGGAGCGGTCCCAGAGCTCGCCGAACTTGGTCTGGCCGACGCCGAGGACCGCGACGTGCTCTCATCGTCAGGTCCCCCCCATGTGGATCTTGCCTCGGAACTTCGCGTACACCGCGTACGGGATCTCGACCCCCCCGTCCAGGTACTCCTGGATGGGGCGGCCATACGACCGATCGTAGGTCGCGATCGCAGCCGTCGTCTCGAGGTCGAACGCGTCCAACCGGCCCCCGACCCGTATCCGACCATAAGGTATCCGCTCCCCCGGGTGGGCGTGGTCGAGCACGTTCGCGAGCCCCAAGAGGGCGGCCCCCGAGTACGTGTTGCCGATGTACGGGGTCACGAGGCCGTAACGCATCTGGGCGTCCGTGAAGCCGAGCTGCTTGCCCACCCGCTGTGGGAACTTGCCGTTCGGTTGGTGGAAGACGACGTGCTGGTAATCGGTCGGCTCGGAGCCGACCGCTTCGAACATGCGCTTCGCACATTCGGTGACGTGCCGGAAGTACGCCGCTCCCCGGTGAATCGGCCTCCGTGGCTCGGGTAGCGCTGGCCCTCCCGTCGCCAGAAGTCCGGTGTGTCGGTCGTGTAGGACAGGGTCCGGTGCACGCGGACAATGACGTTCTCCCGCCCGATGACGAACGCGGCGCCGCCGGCGCTCGCGGAATACTCGAGGGCGTCGCCCGGTGCTCCCTGGGACGTGTCCGTCCCGATCGCGACCCCGTAGCGGATCATTTGGGAGCCGACCATGCCGAGGCACGTCTGGATCGCGGCCGTTCCGGCCTTGCACGCGAATTCGAAGTCCGCGGCCGTCAGGTTCGGGGTGGCTCCGACGGCCTGGGAAACGACGGTCGCCGTGGGCTTGACGGCGTACGGATGGGACTCGGAGCCGACGTAGAGGGCGCCGATCTGCTGGGGGTCGATGGCCCCCCGGATGAGGGCGACCCGCAACGCTTCGGTCGAGATCGTGATCGTGTCCTCGTCGGGGGCCGGGACGCTCTTGCGGATGACGTTCAGGCCCTGGCCCATCCCTTCTCCGTCGATGCCCCACACCCGCCCGATCTCGGCCGGCGTGATCCGGTACCTCGGCACGTACGCCCCGTAGCTTACGATCCCTGCGTCCATGGTTCCCTCCGCGACCTCCCTACAGCTCCTCCAGCCGTTCGAGAACGGCCGGGGCGGCGAGCGAGGTCGTGAGGAGCGGGATGTTCTCCACCTCGGAGAGGCGGACGGCCAGCGCGTCGACCCGGCCGGGGTTCGCGAAGACGACGGCCGCGGGCTTGAGCGGATGGGCGCGGATCGCCACCATCGGGGAGCGGCCGTACTTCACGTTAGCGAAGATGAGGGCTCGCTGGGTCGTCCAACCGTAGACCTCGACGAAGCGCGACGCATCGATCGAGAGGATCGCGCGCGGCGCGTCCAGGACGGTGAAGCCGTGGATGTCCCGGTGCAGGTCGACCCGGCTCGCCGGCCGAGCGTCCAGCCGGTCGGCGAGCGCCCGGAGAGGTATCGCGACCGCGAACTCGCGGAGTCCCAAGATCCCGTCGGAGTGCGAGCGGACGCCCAGCCGTTGGCCGACGCGGCTACCGGTCGCCGTGTCGAGGGCCAGGAGGCCGTCCACGTACCGCCGGATGAATCCGGCGCCCGGGCTCGCGCGGCGCTCGGATTCGTAGTCGGAGATCACGGAAGGCACCGTCGTGAGCTGCTTGGCGAGATCCCGCTGGGAGACGCCGAAATCCTCTCGCCATTTGCGGAGCGTTCTCCCCGGATGCGGGGAAAGGACGACCTCTCCGGCGATCTTCTCCCGGATCTCCCCTTCCACGAATCGGGTCGAGGATTCGGCCCGTATAAAGCGGCTCGGTTCGTGTCGGTGCCCGGCCTCGACACTTGCCGATTTCGTGGGGCCCAGCTCAGGAGAGTGGACCGGGCGAGAATTTCCGGCCGGAAACGAGGCGTTTCCGACCCTTTGAACTCGCGACCTCTACCTTGCCAAGGTAGCGATCTTCCGCTGATCTACCGGCCCACCGGGAGTGCGGACGCCCGGCGTAGGATAAATCCTTCTCTCGGGCCGCGGGAGCTTCGGAGGGTCCGACGTGTCGGGGGGCGGTCTCGACCTTCCCGCGCGGTCATTTCGGGCGGCTCATCGGCGAAGTGCGTCCCGAGGACAAGGGCCTCGCGACGGGTCACCAATCCGGATAGGCTCTTATGCGCGCGACCGTCATCGGGGCCCGATGAGCGACACCTCCGCCGGCGACCCGCTGGGCATGCTCATGAAGAGCGCAGGGGACCTCTTGCGGCCCGAGGAACTCGTCCGCGAGGCGACCCGCGACATCGTCAAGGAGGAGATCCGAAAGCATCTCGAGAAGGTGCTGCGGGAGGACCCCAAGCTCGCCCAGGACCTCAAGGACTCGGTCCGCCAGCTGCTCGAGGCCCGCGCCACCGAGTACGCCGCGCTGGTCCGTGTCGGGGCCGCCACGGCCCGTCTCGGACTCGCCTCCCTCCCGCCCGAGGTGCGCCGGGCGCTCATGGAGGACATCGTGAACCTCCTGTCGAAAGAGATCGGGCATATCGTCGAGAGGTCCCTCAGACATGCGGATGGCCCCGGACGAGGTCCGGATCTACGAGATCAAGCGCGTCGACGTCGAGGGCGCGCTCGTCATCGACGGGTTCCCGTCCGTCGGGCTCGTCAGTTCCATCGTCGCGAACTATCTCATCGATACCCTCGAGATGGAGCAGATCGGGATCGTGGAATCCCCCGCCTTCCCCACCGTCTCGCTCGTGCGCAACGGCAACCCGCAGCACCCGGTCCGAATCTATGCCGGCAAGCCCCCGACCGATCGCGCGGGCCGCGGCGCCGACAAGCTCGTGGCGTTCGTCTCCGAGTTCCACCCCGCGCCCGCGATCATCCATCCGCTCGCGAACGCGATCATGGACTGGGTTCAGGAGCAGCGCTGCTCGCTGCTGGTCTCGCCCGAGGGTCTCGTCGTCGAGGCCGACCCCGCCCGCGGGAAAGGCCACGCGGCGCGGCTCAATGACGTGAAGGTCTACGGGGTCGCGAGCACGACCCGCGCCCGCGAGCTCTACATCGAGCCCAACACGATCCCCTTCGCCGAGGGCGTCATCACCGGGATCGCCGGGGTACTGCTCAACGAGGGCCGGCGGCGCGGGTTCGACGTCCTTACGTTCCTTGCCGAGGCGCAGCCGGATTATCCGGACGCCCGGGCGGCGGCCAAGGTGCTCGAGACGATCAACCGGATCCTCCTGCATACGCCGCTCGACCCCGTCCCCCTCTATGCCGAGGCCGAGCGGATCGAGCAGCAGTTGCTCTCGATCCAGCGGCACGCCGCGGACCGGCCCCGCCGGAGGGGACAACGCCGTCGTCCCAGCCGATGTACCGTTGAACGGGATCCGCTCGAGCAGCTCCCGCACCCCGGCGATGAGCGCGTCGACGTCGGACGCGCCGTTGTAGAGGTAGAACGAGGCGCGGAGGTTCCCGGGGATCCTCGCTCGGCGTACCACGAGTGGACGCAGTGGCGCCCGGATCGGACCATCACCCCGTGCCCCTCGTCCAGGAACAGCGCCGCATCGTGCGGGTCGATCCCGTCGAGGGTGAAGGCGGCGATGCTCGGTCGTCGTTCGGGTTCCGGCGGGCCGAGGAAGTGGACGCGGGGCTCACCGGCCATCGCATTCGTGAATTGCCGGTTGAGCGCCACCTCCCGCGCGCGCATCTCGGACGGGTCGAGGCCCGCCAGATACTCGATCGCCGCCCCCGCCCCGATCACTCCCGCGTAGTTCTGGAGTCCGGCCTCGAAGCGGAACGGCGGCGGGCGGAGCTCGTGTTCCGTGAGCGTGCTCCACTCGACGGTCTCGCCTCCCAGGAGCAGCGGGCGCAGCGTGGCCAGCGGTCCGGGAGCCGCCGCGAGCACGCCCGTACCGGTCGGGCCGAGCATCTTGTGTCCCGAGACGGCGTAGAAGTCGACTCCGATCCGGTCGAGCTCGAGAGGCTCGTGCGGGGCCGCCTGGCAACCGTCGAACAGGACGAGGGCCCCGCGAGCGTGGGCCCGCTCGGTGATCTCGCGCACCGGGAGTGATTGGCCGTCCAAGTTAGAGGTTTGGAACAGGCTCACCAATCGGATCCCCCGGCGCAGCCGTTCCTCAAGCACCTCCGCGTCGAACTCCCCGGTGTCGGAAAGGGGGAGGATCTCGATCCGGATCCCGCGCTCCGTGGCCAGGCGCTGCCACACGACGAGGTTCGAGTTATGCTCCCGGTCCGAAATGAGGACTCGCTCTCCCCGCTTCCAATCCAACCCCTGGGCGACGAGGTTGATCGCTTCGGTCGAGTTGCGCAGGAAGACGATGGAGTGCGGGTCGCTCCGCCCGAGCCGTCGCGCGAATCCGGCGCGCGCCGCTTCGTAGCGACGGCCGACCTCCTCGGCGAACCGGTGCAGGCTGCGGCCCCCGCACCCGGGGAAGTCCCGGTAGTACTCGGACATCGCGTCGAGGACCGGCTGGGGAACGAGGGACATGCAGGCGGAGTCGAGGTAGATTCGGGTCTCCCGGTCGGGGCGGACCCGGAGCGCGGGGAAGTCGGCTCGGCGGTCGTCGAGCGTCACGAGCCTCCTCCCTGAAGGCCCTCGGCGGCCGCAGCGAGCGTCGCCGCGCCCACGACGAGCGCCCGTTCGTCCGGAGCGAAGGTCGCGGAGTGCAGGCTCGCCGGATGACCGGGCACGCCGACCCCGAGGCGCAAGAACGTTCCGGGCACCCGAAGCAGATACTGCGAAAAGTCCTCCGCTCCCATCACCGGATGCTCGACCTCGACGACGTGATCCCTTCCCAGCTCCCGCGTGAGCGCGATCACCACCTTCCGAGTCGCTTCCGGATGATTGATGACGGGAGGGTACCCGTGAACGTATTCGATCCGCACACGGGCGCCGACGCTCGCCGCGATGGCTCGGACGCGGCGGCGCAGCGCCGCCTCCATCGTGGTGCGGGTCGTGGCGTTCAGGGTTCGGACCGTGCCCTCGAGGACGACCTCGTCCGGCAGGATGTTGTTGCGGGTCCCTCCGTGGACCGAGCCGACGCTCGACGACGATGGGGTCGATCGGGTCGCGGATCCGGTCGACCAGCGTTTGGAGCGCGATCACGATCTCGCTCGCGACGACGATCGCATCCGGACCCTGGTGGGGGGTCGACGCGTGACCGCCGTGGCCGCGGACCACCATTCGAAAATGGTCGGCCGCGGCCATGAACGAGCCCACTTTCCATCCGACGCTCCCCAGCGGCAGCCCCGGTTCGACATGCTGTCCCACCACGAAGTCGACCTTCGGGTCCTCGAGGCATCCCTGCTCGATCAGAGGGAGGGCCCCGCCGCGCCCTCCTTCCTCCTCGGCGGCTTGGAAGAAGAGCTTCACCGGTCCCGCGAGCGGACGCGGGCTCCGCGCCATCATCGCCGCGGCGCCGAGCAGGCTGGCCATGTGAACGTCGTGGCCGCACGCGTGCATCCGCCCCGGATACTTCGACTCGAAGGGCAACCCGGTCCGCTCGGTGATGGGAAGCCCGTCCATGTCGGCTCGGAGGGCGACGACCGGGACCGGGTCGGTCGGCGCCGATCAGGCCGACCACGCCCGCCGTGGTGTCGTACGTTCGGTAGGGGATGTGGAGTTCCTTGAGGGCGCTGACTACCTTGTCCCGGGTGTGTTCCTCGTAAAGGGACAGCTCGGGCTCCTGGTGAAATGCCATCCGCCAGGCCCGCATCGCGGGAAGGACCCGACGTGCGGCGGGCGTCCACGGTTCGGGAGTACCCGGGCATCGGCCGCGGAACCGAACTCCCGTTATAATGCGGACGATGCCGGACCGAACGGGAGCGTTAGGATGGCTTCTTCCGGCGGCGGGAGCTCGGGTGACGGAGGATCTCTTCGGCCGGTCCGAACGGGCGGAAGGAGTGGATCTCGTCCGCCCGATGACGGCTCGGTCGCGCCTGGCCGAATCGATTGAACCAGACCGGTCGGATCCCGGCGCTCCGAGCGCCGAGCACGTCGTTCCGCCACGAATCCCCGATCATCACCGACTCGCTGGGCTTCGCCCCTGCTCGTTCGAGCGCGATATCGAAGATGCGGCGGTCGGGCTTGGCCACTTGCTCCTTGGCGGACACCACGAGCGGGTCGACCACGTCGGAGAGCCCGAGAAACCGGAGCTTCTCTTCCTGTTCCCGGTACTCGTTGTTGGTGACCATCCCGACCCGGACCCGACGGGCGACCCGGCGCACGAACTGCGGCGCGCCGGGCACCGGACGGCGAAGGCGCTGGTAGTGGTCGCGGTAACGGCGCGAGATCTCGGTCGCGTGCCCTGGCTCGATCGTCCATCCGCAGAGGCGGGCCAGCCGACGAAACCGCTCCGCGCGGAACTTCGCATACTCCTCCGGCGCCGCGGAGAGCGCCGGGGACTGCGTATCGAGGAGCCGAAGGTACTCGCTCCAGAGCCGGTCGAGCGACCGCGCGCTGAATCGGGGTTCCTCTCCCTGAACCTCGGCGAGGGCCGCACGGCACGTGAGCGTGTGGTCGAAAACGGTGTCGTCCATGTCGAAGAGGACGAGACGGGGCGCTGCGATGGGCGTCGGACGCACGGACCCGCAGGGCCGTCGCCCGACAAAAGGACTCGGCGCCTCCGGGATCTTGGCTCGGGGCGGAAGTGAATCCGGGACTCCCGAGTCCGCACAAACCATAGGGTTCTGTCTATTTTCGGGTCCTGACTAGTTTCCATTTTTCTCCGTTCTAAAGTCGGGACCCGTTGGCACTCTGCTAGTTGGTTGACCCCGCCCCGTGTGTTCAGGGCTCAAGTTGCCCCCCACGAACGTCTCCCGACCCGCGAAGCTCACAAGGAGACCCATCAGTATGAAAGAACCGACTTTGAGGGCCGCGTTGAAGACATAGGCGTGCTGCGCTAGCGTTGGATTGGAGTCGAAAATCTGTGGATAGCCCACCGACATCCAAAGGATCCACCCCGTTAGGAACAGTAAGACCGAGTAGAGTAGTGGTTTACTGGCCCGCCAGAACCGAAGGCTGGAAAAGGCGAGTCCGATTGCTGTCAGATTGATGAGTTGCCTCTCGATGTATTGGTTCCCGACTCCGGTGCCGATGCCGATGTTCTGATAGATGATTTCGAAAAGCGACGTGGCTGCGAAAGATAGGCTCACGGCGAACGCGGCTGTCCGTACGTAGTCGAGGCGGTACCTCGTTTTGAACAGCCAAAGACCGTAGACGAAAAGAAAGAAGGAACTGACCCAAGTGTAAGGAAAGATCGAACTGGCCCGGCCCTCGAATGTGCCGACGCGAAGGACGAAGGCCGGGTAGGCAGGGTAGAGGCCGAAGTTTACCGTGATCCACAGGGCGAATAAGGGGACGAAAAGCCAGTCCTCCCACGGGGCCCGAAGCCGAAAGATTCTATCGGACAGCGCGGAGCGTCCTGCCACCCCTTGACGCATACGGGAGTCCGGCACCCCGTCCCCCACGTTGCTCGGATTAGGATTCGGGAGCGTCATTTCCACCCTTCGGGTCGATTCCTAGGTCGTAAGTCGGCTCGACTGCCCGACTCTTAGTTGCGAGCCGCAAGATCTCGCTCCACCGGAACCCGCCAACTTGCGGAACACCGGCCGCCGCGCCCGGCGTCATCCCGAGCGTCGAGTGGTCGCGCACAAGGTTGTAGTGGACCCGGAATCCCTCCATGAGCGCGGCGGTTCCGTTCATCGTGTCGAAGCCCCGCATCGGCTTGATTCGGTCCTTCTCCGAACCGTGTAGCCGCTCCACGAGGTTGTTAGATTCAGGGGCTCGAATCGACGGGACCCGCTTGTGAGGGCTGTAGAGTTTCCCCGTGTGGACTTTCTTAGTGGGCCGCTCCTCGTCCCGGATACCGAGCCGCCCGAGTTCCTTCTTGACGGCCTCTGGGTAACTCGGCAGACCGTCCGTGTAAACGAGGCTGGGAAGGCTCCCCGCGTTCTCCTTGGCCTTGCGAAGCGGGGCGCGAGTGTTTGCCATGCTCCGGTTCTTCGAGACGTGCGTAGCGAGAAGGAAGCGGGTCTCGGCGTCAAGGACGTTCCACACCCAACGCTTGTTTCCATCGATGGAAACGACCGTCTCATCCACGTGCCACTTCTCTCCGACCTTGACGCCCTGTGCGTCCATCCATTCCGCCGCGACCCGAGAGTAGTGGGCGATCCAGTTGTACACTGTCGCCGCGCTCACCTTGAGCGAGTACACTTGGTCGAGGTGGTCCGCAACCTTGCGGACGCTGACGCCCCGGAAGTAGAGGTCGAGCGCGAGTGCGATTTTCTCCGGGTCGGCCCGGCGGTGCTGAAAGCCGTCTCGCCCGGTGAATCGGAACCCGCACGTCTTACAGGCGTACCGGGCGACCGCGCCGCTCTTGTTCCGGCGCTTGCCCTTCTGAATCACGTCGCCGGATTGGCACCGCTCGCACGCGGGAAGCGCCGGGTTTACGGCGACCGGGCTTGAGTTGAACCCCTCTCGGAAGCGAACCGCGAGGATGTGGATACACGCCATCTTGGTCTCGGCGTGGAAAGCGCACTCGCACGTCCACTTCTCCCGAGAGAGACGGACCGCGTACCTGGAATCCGGGCGGCTCTGAGAGCGCACGACGTACTCCGCCGGCGAGACCATTTCGATTTGGTCCCCACGGGCGACAATCGCAAGGGCGGGGGTTCGGGCGTCTTTCCACGGCGTCATCACTAAGAGCATATCTACGGTGATACTTATACCTACCGTATCTACGGTGATTGATGGCGTCCATGCGAAACGTATATACGGTGATACGGAGTACGTCCCTTGATGCCAAAGTGGAAAGAAGGAGCCAAAGTGTTCACCGTGAGCGTGACCTTCCATGAGGTCCGGGGATACCAGACGGTCGTCCCCAAACCCGTCATGGCCCACCTGAAAGCCCCCGCGAAACTGACCTTCGAAATCAAGCGGGGCAAGGTCGAAGTACGAGCCGGCGACCATTAGTGTGGCCCCCTGCCACGTCGCCCGGCGTTCCGTATCGCCTTTGGGATTGGCGGGGCGGTTGCGACCGGTGGGGCGGTCGGCTTCTTTGGCTTCTCGTCCTTCCCCTCGTCGTCCTCGTCCCTTCGTTCATATCCGGTTAGAACGGCGATGTCCGCCAAGATGTGAATCCGGTTCTTGCTGGTCATGGCTTTCGATGAGAACCATACCAGGACGATCCCGACAACTTCCGTCGCGATACAAACCGTCCCAAGTACCGGAGAGAATGGAATTGAGACTTGGCCGGTCAAGTAGTTGTTGTACGGATACGTCAGAAGAAGGTCGGTCCAAAAGACAGTCAGGCTGACAACAATCAGCATCATCCCGACGGACCCCGCCCTCAGAAGCCATCGAATTTCCCACGCCCTATTTCCAAAACGGTCCGTGTCAACTCCACGTCGCCTATCGTAGTACGGGCTGTCCGGTAACGCCAGTCGCACCGATTTCCTCCCCGCTCTGCGTGCCGAACGGAGCCGAGACTCAACGATGAACCCGAGACCGACTAGCTCTACGATGAAGGTGGCGACCGCTACCCAATCCATCAAAGGCCGACCTCCCTCCTCATCCTTGAAGGAGTGGGTCCGACTGTCGGGGCAGGACCCGACGTTAGAGGACGAAATTTACCCCTCCCGCACCGGGCCCCTCAGGACCCGATGGCTGAACAGAATCAAACCATAGGGTCTTTTTTATATGAGTGCTGACTTACTGATGGCGTAAGAGGAGGTCCCGGCACTCCGAAGCGAGGTCCGAGGCAACCCTAACATGGCAAAGATCATCGGAATCGACCTAGGAACCAGCAACTCTGCCGCCGCATTCCTCGAGGGTGGCCGCCCGGTCATCGTCCCCAGCGCCGAGGGGACCACCGTGGGCGGCGGGAAGGCCTTCCCGTCGTACGTGGCCTTCACGAAGGACGGGCAGCTCATCGTCGGGGAGCCCGCCCGTCGCCAGGCCGTCTCCAACCCGGAGGGGACCGTGACCGCGTTCAAGCGGAAGATGGGGACGGACTATGTGTATACCCTGTACGGGAAGAAATACACACCCCAGCAACTCTCGGCGTACCTCCTCCAGAAGATCAAGCGAGACGCGGAGGCGTTCCTCGGGGAGAAGGTCGAGAAGGCGGTCATCACGGTGCCGGCCTACTTCAACGACAATCAGCGCCAGGCGACCAAGGATGCCGGCGCCATCGCGGGTCTCGAAGTCGTCCGCATCATCAACGAACCCACCGCGGCCAGCCTCGCCTACGGCCTCGACAAGGCGGGGAAGAACCAGAAGATCCTCGTCTTCGACTTGGGCGGGGGAACGCTGGACGTCACGATCATGGACTTCGGGGACGGCGTCTTCGAGGTGCTCTCGACCAGTGGTGACACGCAGCTCGGTGGGACCGACATGGACACCGCGATCACCGACTGGATCGCCGGCGAGTTCCAGAAGGAGTCCGGGGTCGACGTCCGCAAGGACAAGATGGCGACCCAGCGGGTTCGGGATGCGGCGGAGAAGGCCAAGATCGAACTCTCCTCCACCCTCGAGACCCAGATCAACCTCCCGTTCCTGACCGCGACCGCAGAGGGCCCGAAGCACCTCGCTCTCACGCTCTCGCGGGCGAAGCTCGAGGAGCTCGTCCGGCCCATCGTTGACCGCTGTCGGTCGCCCGTCGAGCAGGCGATCAAGGACGCGAAGCTCGCGAAGGACCAGATCGAACGGATCGTCCTCGTCGGGGGACCGACCCGGATGCCGATCGTCCAGAAGTTCCTCGAGCAATCGATCGGCCGTCCGATCGAGCGCGGCGTCGACCCGATGGAGTGCGTCGCGATGGGCGCGGCCGTTCAGGGCGGTGTCCTCGCGGGCGAGGTCAAGGATGTGCTGTTGCTCGACGTCACCCCGCTGTCGCTCGGCGTCGAGACGATGGGCGGTGTGTTCACGAAGCTCATCGAGCGGAACACCACCATCCCCAGCCCGGAAGAGCCAGATCTTCACGACCGCCGCGGACAACCAGTCGACGGTCGAGATCAAGGTCTTCCAGGGCGAGCGCCCGATCGCGTCCGACAACGTGGCGCTCGGCAGCTTCCTCCTGACCGGGATCCCGCCCGCCCCGCGCGGCGTTCCGCAGGTCGAGGTCAGCTTCGACATCGACGCGAACGGGATCTTGAACGTGAGCGCGAAGGACCTCGCGAGCGGCCGTAAGCAGGGGATCACCATTTCCGCGTCGAACAAGCTCTCGAAGGACGACGTCCAGAAGATGGTCCATCAGGCGGAGGAGTTCGCGGCCCAGGACCGGGCCCGGGCCGACCTGATCAACGCGAAGAACCAGGCGGAGTCGCTCGCCTACGAAGGGGAGCGGGTCCTCACCGACTCAAAGGACAAGCTCTCCGAATCGGAGACGTCGGACATCCGGGCGAAGATCGCGTCCCTCCGCGAGACCCTCGGGGTGAAGGACGTGACCCCCGACCAGGTCCACGAGAAGGTCGAGGAGCTGACGAAGGCCCTCCACGCGATCGCCGCCAAGCTCTACCAGGCGGGCTCGCCTCCGCCCAGCTCCGGCGAGGGGACCGCTCCCCCGGACGAGGCGAGTGCGCCGTCGGGCGGCCCCTCCGGCTCCGCCCCGGTGGACGCCGACTTCAAGGTCGTCGACAAGGACTCGGGCGAAGAGAAGGGGAAGACCTGGGGGCGACCGCCGAGGCTCGCCGGGGAGCGGCCCCTCAGCGGCCGCGGCCACTGACGTCCCTTCGGCGGCCCGACATACTCGATGTCGGGGCGAATGAGGCGGTTGTCGGCGGCCTGCTCGAGCGCGTGCGCCGTCCAGCCGGCGGTCCGCGCGACCGCGAACGTCGGGGTGAACAGTTCCCGGGGCAATCCGACGGCCTCCAGCACGACCGCGCTCCAGAACTCGACGTTCGTGTATAGACGGGCCCGCGGATGCGCGGCGCGCAGCGCCGCGAGCGCCGCGGCCTCGACCGTCTCGGCGAGCTCGAGGCGCGCCGGGTCGGCCACACGTCGCGCGATCTCGTGGAGGACCAGCGCGCGCGGGTCATCGGTCTTGTAGGCCCGGTGCCCGAACCCGAAGAGCACGGCCCCTTCGGCGACCTGCTGCGCGACCCAGAGGTCCGCCCGTTCCGGGCTCCGAACGGCGTCGAGCATATCGGAGACTTTGCTGGGCGCGCCTCCGTGCACGGGACCCTTGAGGACCGCGAGGGCAGCGGTCGACGCGCTCGCGAGGTCCGATTGGGTCGAGATGGTCGTCCGCAGGGCGAACGTCGAAGCGTTCATGCCGTGGTCCGCGAGGAGCACGAGGTAGGACTCGAGGGCCGATACTCGCTCGGGCGACGTCGGTTCTCCGAGAAGCATCCACAGGTAGTTCGCCGCGTGCGAGAGCCCCGGTCGGGGCGCGAGCGGAGGCTGCCCGCGCGCCCGCCGAACGAATCGAGCGAGGAGCACGGGCGTTTGGGCGATCACTCGGTACCCTTCCTCGAGGGAGGGCGGGTAAAGGAAACTCCCATCCCCCATCGCCGAGAAGATCGTGCGCAGCGCCTCCAGCGGAGGCAGGCGCGCGTCGAGCGCGTCCACCACCCGCTCCACGGCCGGCCGGGGAGCCTGATGGCGTCGCAACGCCTCCACCACCTCCGGCGAAGGGTCGGCCGGGGGCGGGTCGCCGTGGAGGATCAGATGGACGGCCGATTCGTACGGAACCCCTGGGACGATGTCGCGCACGTCAAACCCGCGGTAGACCAGATCGCCCGTCTCCCCACCGACCCAGGAGACCGAGGATCGGTCGACCACGATGTGGTCGAGGCCCTTTGCGATCGGCGGGCGGTCGGACACGCGGTCGCGGAGGCGCCGCGCATCTTAGCCTCACCGCCGACGTGGCCCCGCCAACAAGGCTAAAGGCCCGCCCCCCGTCGGTCGCCCGATGGTGGACAGTCCGACCACCCTGGTCGAGCGGCTGCTCGGTCAGCGGGTCACTCTTACCCTGAAAGACACCCGTCAGTTGGTCGGCACGCTGCTCGGCGTCGACGAGCACTTGAACCTCGTGCTCGACGGCGCGGACGAGACGACCCCCGAGGTCAGCCGCCACCTGGGGCGCGTCGTGCTGCGCGGGTCGAACGTCGTCACGCTCCACGCTCCGCAGGGCGCTAGCCCCAAGTCGAACTGAACGTGTCCGCCAAAGCCGCGAACCCCGAGAACGGCCGCCCTCGGCCTCGGGGCGAGGCCCTCGCGGTGTTGAAGGTCCTCGCCCACGACGGGGCCGACCACACTCCCGTTCTGCTGACCTCCCGGGAGGTCGGCGAGCGCATCGGGGTCAGCCAGCAAGCCGCCGACCGCTACCTCCTCGCCTTGGAGCGTAAGGGGTTGATCACCCGCTCGCTCGCGCAGCGACGCCAACGGCTCCTGCTCACGCCAGCGGCCATGGACGTTCTGCGCGCCGAGTACCACACGTATCGGCGCATCTTCGAGGGGCCGTCCCGCCTGTCGTTCACGGGCAAGGTGGTGAGCGGCCTCGGGGAAGGGCGGTACTACCTGAGCCAACCCGGCTACGTCGTGCAGTTCTCCGAGCGCCTCGGGTACACTCCCTATCCCGGGACCCTCAACGTCCGGCTCGTCGGAGAAGCGCTCCGCAAGGCCTCGTTGGTGGGCCACTGGTCGGGACTGCGGATCGACGGTTTCCAGGCGAGCGGGCGGACGTTCGGCGGAGCCACCTGCTTTGCGGCCCGCATGAACGGCCGGGCCTGCCACCTGATCCACCCGGACCGCTCGCACTACAAGGACGTCGTCGAGTTCGTCGCCGCCGACTGCCTGCGGGAGAAACTGCACCTGAAGGACGGCGACACGGTCACGCTCGACCTCGAAGAGGCGTAACGCCGGCCCACGACACGGAGAGTGGAGCATCGGGGGCGAGGCGCGCCCCGCGCCTCTCGTCGGGGGCGTACGATAAGAGGGACCGCACTCGGTTCCCGCAGAGGGGTCGGTGACGCCGGAATCGCTCGCCCGCACCGTCGCGCGGGACCGCCGGCCGGAGCCCGCCGGGCCCACCGACGCCCGGCGCTACGTCAACCAGTGGGTCGAGCGCGAGGCCATCGGGACGGAGGAGGTGTCCGCGTTCGTCCTGATCCTTCGGACGCGGGGCTGCTACTGGGCGGACGAGAAGGGCTGCTCCATGTGCGGCTACGCGAAGGACACCCTGGGACGCTCGGCGACGCCGGAGGAGCTCGCGGAGCAGCTCGCGCACGCGGTCGCACGCTATCGTGGGGAGCCGTACGTGAAGGTCTACACCTCGGGAAGTTTTCTGGACGACCGCGAGGTCGACCCGGTGAGTCGACGGCAGCTCGTCGCCGCGTTCTCCGGCACGGCGCGCCGACTTCTGTTCGAGACCCTGCCCGAGTTCGCCGTCGCCGACGCGCTCGAGCCCCTCTCGGCCGCCTTCGCCGGCGAGATCGAGGTGGCGCTCGGTCTCGAGTCGACCGACCCCACCGTCCTGGGCCGGTACATCCACAAGAACGCTCCTCCGTCGGACTACCTGGCGGCGGGCGACCGCGTACGGGGCCTGGGCCTCCGGGCGAAGGCCTACCTTCTGCTGAAGCCTCCCTACTTGACCGAGACCGAGTCGATCCGGGACGTGGTCCGGTCGGTGGGGGAGGCCGCACCTCACTTCGATGCGCTCTCGGTGAATCCGGTCCACATCCAGAACGGGACCGTCGTCGAATGGCTCTTCCGTCGGGGGCGGTACCGGCCGCCGTGGCTCTGGTCGGTTGTCGAGTCGCTGCGGGAAGGGGCCTCTCGTCGGGGTCCCAGCCGACTGGTCTCGTTCCCGACCGCCGGAGGACTCGCGCGCGGGCCACACAACTGCGGCGCGTGCGATGGACGCGTCCTCGCGGCCATCGAAACCGCGTCGCTCGCCCAGGAGTTCGGTCCGCTGGACGACCTCGATTGTCCCTGCCGCCGGGAATGGGAAGCGAGCCGAGGGCTGGAACCGCTCGGGGTCGAAGCATGATCGACTTCGTGCCCCATCTTCCGAAGCATGCGGGATCGACGATCCGCCAGTTCCTGAGCGTGCATGCCGGACCGCCCGCCGGCGAAGGGGTCGTGGTGGGCCTCTCGGGCGGGATCGACAGCGCGGTGTGTGCCCGCCTCGCCGTCGACGCGCTCGGACCCGAGCGGGTCCTCGGTGTGCTGTTGCCGGCCGCCGGTTTCCCGGACGAGCTCCGGGAGGAGACGGAGCAGTACGCGGAGACCCTCGGCATCGCCCACCGCACCATTCCCCTGGGAGAGATCGTGTCGGCCTTCCAGGCCGCCGTGCCCGACGTGACGGACCGGATCACTGCGGGGAATACGGTCGCGCGCCTTCGGATGACGGTCCTCTACGCGCTCGCCCGGGACCGCCGACGCCTCGTGTTGGGGACCGGGAACAAGTCCGAGCTCCTCCAGGGATACTTCACGAAGTACGGGGACGGCGGCGTCGACCTCCTCCCGATCGGCGACCTATACAAGACCCAGGTCCGAGCCCTGGCCGCCGAGCTCGACCTACCGAAGGTCATCCTCGACCGGCCGCCCTCGGCCGGATTCTGGGAGGGCCAGACCGACGAGGAAGAACTGGGAACTTCCTACGCAGAACTGGACCGGGTACTCTTCGGGATCGAGCAGCTGTGCCGCCCGGAGGAGATCCACGAACGTACAGGGATCCCCCTCGAAATGATCCACCGCATCGCGGATCGCGTGACGCTCACCCGCCACAAGCGGCGGCTGCCGCCCGTCGCCAAGCTCGGCTGGCGGACCGTCGGCCTCGATTGGCGTGAGTAACCTCTATCAACCGCTCCCTCCTGCCCGGCCCCGAGAATCTTCCGGATATCTCCCGTTCTTCCATGGATCGAGCGACCTACCAGCGTCTCTATGACGCCCTTGTCACCTACGACGACGTCGAACGCCTCGCCCGCACCGAGCACCGCGACCCCGAGCTGCTCTTCGTGATCCACACGCACCGGGTCACGCGGGACGCGACCCGGCGGTTCTACGTCGTGCGTCGCCAGGTCCCCCGCCTCGTTTCCGAATGGAAGCGGGGCCGGTCGATCCGCGACATCGCGGAGGAGTGGCGCTTCCCGCCCGTGCTCATGGGGCAGCAGATGCTCGGCGAGCTCGGGATCCCGCGCAAGAAGGTCTGGCAGACGTTCCTCCATCCCGAGACGGCGCCCGACCAGCGGATCCGCCGGGAGGTGGAAGAGCTGCTCGCGGCCGACCGGATCTACTCGCCCCAGGGCATGGAACTCCAGCGCGAGCGAGGACGGAAGGGAGAGGACCGGCTCGCGGCCTGGCTCGAAAAGCACGGAATCGGCTACCGAACGGAGAAGGACCTCCGCGGGAAGTTTGCGAAAACACCCGACGCCCTCCTGGACGAACCGATCGTGCACAACGGCCAGAAGCTGGCGTGGATCGAATCCAAGGCGAACTTCGGCGACGACGTGGAACTGCGCAAGAACCTGCGGCGCCAGCTGGCGCCGTACACCGAGCTCTTCGGCGAGGGCGGCGTGGTCTACTGGTACGGGTACGTGGACGGAGCGGAGTCCCCGCCCGGGATCCTGCTCTGGGACGCCGAGACGCTCGAGGCGATCACGCCCGTCGTACCGCCGCGTTCCGCGGCAGCTCCCGCTGCACACCCGTCGTCAGATCACGCTCGACGACCGCACCCGGGGCGGCCTCCTTCAGGCCCAGGATCAACGCACGACGGGCCCGGCGCCGCGCGGCCTCCCTGAGCTGGCGGGACATCGAGCGACCGAGCAGGTCGCAATCGGCGCTCGCCCCGGAACGCCGCAGCTCGTGCACGAGCTCCATCGCGTCCGGCATCCGCGCGGCGTCATTCACGACCACGTAGGTGTCGAGCGCCGGCTCCCCTTCCGGCCAGCGACCGGCGCCCTTGAGGAGGAGCTCGAGGGTCTGGTCGCCGATCGCGAGCCCGGCGGCGGGTGTCGGGGGCCCCTCGAACAGCTCGATAAGGTGGTCGTACCGTCCTCCGCCGAAGAGGGCGCGGCCGTCGCCCGACCGGGCGTACGCCTCGAACACCGTGGACGTGTAGTACGCGAGCCCGCGCACGACCGTGGGGTCGTAGACGACCCGGTCACCGAGCCCGGTCTTCCCGAAGAGCGTGAACAGGTGGCGCATCCGTACAATCCGGCCCGGCCCGCATCGTCCAACCCACGGGTCTCGAGGTCTCCGAGGAACTTCTCCACGCCCGCCGGAGCAACGCCGGCCCCCGCGGACGCGAAGAGCGAAGCGAGCTCGGCGGCCGCCTCGGGAGAGATCCCCGCCTGGATGACCTCCCCCTCGAACTCGGCCGGCGGCACTTTGTGGTAGCGGTCCACCGCCCGGAAGAACCGGCCCATGTCCTGGACTCCGAACAGTCGTCCGATCCCCTCCGCGATCGCCCGGTCGTTGACGCGGAAGGCGTAGAGGCCGACCGCGCCGACCTCGTCCAACAACAACGCGGCCGTCTCCAACAGGTCCGCCTCGGCCTCCACGCCCGGCACGCCGAGCAGGTCGAGGTTGAACTGGAGAAACTCGCGCGTCCGCCCCGCCTGGGGCTCCTCGTAACGCCAGATCTTCGACACCGTGAACCACTTCACCGGCAGCGGCTCGGACTTGGCCCGGTCGACGAAGATGCGCGCGAGCGACGGGGTGGTTTCAGGGACGAGCGCGACCGGCCGTTCGCCCTTGTCCCGGAACAACCAGGTCTCCGCGGCGATCCCCTCGCCACTCTTCGTCTGGTAGAGCTCGAAACTCTCCACGCACGGGCCCTCGAGCTCGGAGTACCCGGCCCGCCGGGCCGCGGCCCGCATCCGACGGCGGATCTCGGACCGGGCCCCGGCCTCCGGTGGAGGATAGTCCCGGAACCCGCGCAACAGACTGAACGGCACGAGCGAGGGAGCGGCGGTCCTCCCATATCAATTCCGCGACCCGGTGGACGTTCGCCGGGGAGGCCGCGGGGCCCCCGCGGGCGACTCCGCGGAAGGAGGTCGGCCGCCCCAAGGGGTATGAACCCCGCGAGCGCTGTAAAGCTCGTGGTGCGGGCCGGAAAGGGCGGGGCGCTCGTCGTGCTCCTCGCGGTGATGGTCCTCGGTTCGTCGGTCTGGGTTCCCTCGACCCTGGCGACCGCCGCGCCCGCCGCGGGGCCGGGTTCCTCGCCCGCGCCGGTCACGCTCCCCGGGGGCGGAGCGGGGGTTCCCTCACCGCCCGGGGCCGCCCGAGTGATCGTCCCACCCGCTGCTCAGGGACTCTCCCCCGCGCCGCCCGCGGGCGCGGGCGAGACGTCGAGCCCCGTGGCCCACCTCGCGAGCTCGATCGCGTCCGCCGGAGTACCGCTCCGGTACGCGTTCCTCCCCAACCTCAATGCTCGGAGCTCCTCGGAGGTCCGCGATGGACACATCACGCCGACCTACACGACCGTTCCGGCTCCGATGGGCCTCGCCGACCTGGGCCTCGTGAACGTCTCCGGAACGTTGACCGCCACGGAGCTCACTACTTCCCGAGTGGCAGGAACGTTTGCCCCCACCGCCCTCACGGGCTTCTCGGTCGACTCGGTTCGCGATCGCGTCGAGGTCGTCCTCCATCGCCGCGGTGAAGCCGTAGTCGACGAGCTCGGCGTAGTAGCGCTCGAGCAGGTTGGTGACGGCGAAGGCGGTGTACGACGGGATCAGCGCCGTGCCCTTGCGCCACACGTAGTCGCGGTCCTTGATGACCTTCACGACGCTCGCGTACGTGCTCGGCCGGCCGATCCCGAGCTCTTCGAGGCGGCGAACGAGCGTCGCCTCGGTGAAGCGCGCTGGTGGCTTGGTCTCGTGCGACGCGGCCTCGACGGAGGCGACGTCGACCGACGAGCCCTCGGCGAGCTCGGGCAGCAGGCGCTCTTGGTCGGCGAGCTCCTGGTCGGGGTCGTCGCTGCCCTCCACGTAGGCGCGCCGGAAGCCCGGGAACACGACGCGCTGGCCGGTCGCGCGCAGCACGACCGGCGTGCCCGCGATCGCGCCGGCGGCGTCGGCCAGCGCTCCGGCGAGCCGGATCTGCTCGGCGAGCAGTCGAGCGTCGACCATCTCGGAGGCGACCGTGCGCTTCCAGATGAGCTCGTAGAGGCGCGACCCGTCGGACGAGAGGACGCCGGCGGCCTCGTCGATCGAGCGGAACGAGGACCCCGCGGGTCGGATCGCCTCGTGGGCCTCCTGGGCGTTGCGGACCTTCTTGTCGTAGCGCCGCGGCTGGTCGGGCACGTACTCGGGGCCGTAGAGGGTCCGAGCGGCGGTCCGCGCCGCGTCGATCGCCTCGGCCGACAGCGTCGTCGAGTCGGTCCGCATGTAGGTGATCCACCCCGCCTCGTAGAGCTCCTGGGCGACGCGCATCGTCCGGTCCGGGGACCAGCCGAGCTTGCGCGAGCCCTCGATCTGCAACGAGGAGGTGATGAAGGGCGGGCGGGGGCGCTCCGTGCGCGGCGTGGAGGTCACCGACTCGACGCGCAGCGCGCCGCCCTCGAGGCCCGCGACGACGAGCTCGGCCTCCTCGGCGCCCAAGACGCGCGCTGCAGAGCCCCCCTTCAGCGCACCGCGCTCGTCGAAGTCCGAGCCGTCAGCGAGCCCGTCGCCCCCGAGCTCGGCCAGGCGTGCGTCGAAGGACGCACCTGACGCCTGCATGGTGGCGTCGATCCCCCACCACGTCGCCGAGCGGAACGCGATGCGCTCGCGCTCTCGCTCGACGACGAGGCGCACGGCGACGGACTGCACGCGCCCCGCGGAACGCGCGCCAGCGAGGACGCGCCACAGCACCTTGGACACGTCGAAGCCGACGAGCCGATCGAGGATCCGCCTCGCCTCCTGGGCGTTCACGAGGTTGTCGTCGATGTCCCGGGTCTGGGCGAGGGCCTGTTCGATCGCTCGAGGGGTGATCTCGTGGAAGACCATGCGCCGCACCGGCACGGTGGGACGCAGGACCTCCGACGAGGTGCCAGGCGATGGCCTCACCCTCGCGGTCCTCGTCGGTGGCGAGCAGGAGCTCGTCGGCGGTTCGGAGCGCGTCTTTGAGCGGACGGACCTTCGAGGCGTCGGTGACGACGTAGACCGCCTTGAAGTGGTTCTGGGCGTCGACGCCGAGGGTCCGACGGACCTCGGGGTCGACGACGCTCTTCGGCAGCTGGGCAGCGGAGTCGGGGAGGTCCCGGACGTGCCCGCGCGACGACAGCACGGTGTAGTCCGCGCCGAGCAGCTCTTGGATACGCCGCGCCTTGGTCGGCGACTCGACGATGACGAGCGCGCCCACTACGGCGCCGTCCTCGCTCGTCGTCGGTGCTGGTCACTGGGCCACGTCCTTGGGGAAGATCCCACGGCACCCTAGACATCGGTCGGGTCGTGGCGCGGCCGCCTAGGCCACCGCGGCCGCCGGCGCCTCTGCGGGCGCGTCGTCGGCCATCGACCCCGCCTTGCGCTTGGAGAACGCGATCGCCGAGAGCAGGACCGCGAGCGCGACGCCCGAGATCGTGTAGCGCACCGCGGTGTGGTGCTGCTGGGTGATCACCGCTGGCAATATGAGGAGCGACACGAGGTTCATCACCTTGATCAGGGGGTTGAGCGCCGGTCCCGCCGTGTCTTTGAACGGGTCGCCGACGGTGTCGCCGATGACCGCCGCCTTGTGGGCCTCAGAGCCCTTGCCACCCTCGTTGCCGTCCTCGATGAACTTCTTCGCGTTGTCCCATGCGCCGCCGGAGTTGGAGAGCGTGTTCGCCATCAGCTGGCCGGTGAGGATCGCGGCGGCGAGGAACGCGCCGAGGGCGAGGTAGCCGATGCCGAAGCCGACGATGACCGGCGTGAGCACCGCGAGGAAGGCCGGTGTCGCGAGCTCGCGCTGTGCAGCGGCCGTGCAGATCGAGATGACCCGGCCGTACTCGGGCTTCTCTGTGTAGTCCATGATCCCGGGGTGCTCGCGGAACTGGCGGCGCACCTCTTGGACCACCGTGCCCGCCGAGCGGCCGACCGCCCGGATGGCGAGCGAGGAGAAGAGGAAGGCGACCGAGCCGCCGATGAGCAGGCCGATGAACGTCTTCGGGTTCGCCACGTTGATCTGGATGACGCTGAAGACCACCTTGGAGTTGAGGTGCAGCTGGTCGCCGATGGTCTGGATGAACGACGCGAAGATCGCGACCGCCGCGATGACCGCCGAGCCGATGGCCACCCCCTTCGTGATCGCCTTGGTCGTGTTGCCGACCGCGTCGAGACTGACGAGCACCGCCTGCGGCTCGCCCTCGAACTCGCCCGCCATCTCTGCGATCCCCGCCGAGTTGTCCGAGACGGGTCCGAAGCTGTCCTCGGAGACCACCATCCCCGCCGTCGAGAGCAGTCCGATGCCGATGAGTGAGACCAGGTAGAAGACGTCGTGGATGTTGGTGCCGCCGAGACCGATGGCGACGCCGATGGCGATCGCGATCGCGATGATCGCCCACACGGAGGACTCGAGGCCGATGGCGAAGCCCGCGAGCACGGTCGTCGCAGGGCCCGTGCGAGCGGACTCGGCGATCTCCTTCACCGGGTTGCGCTCCGTCGAGGTGAAGTGCTCGGTGATGAGGCTCGCGGCGAGCGAGAGGCCGACACCGGTGAGCACGGCCCAGAAGAGCTTGAGGTTGTGGACGTAGAACTGCGCGATGAGCAAGGCGCCGACGACGGTCAGGAACGAGGCCGTCCAGAACCCTCGGTTGATCGGGCTCAGCGCGTTGCGCTCCGTCGCGCCGCGCCCGGACTGACCAGACCCCGACGATGGACGCGAGGATGCCGATGGCCGGCACCATGAGGGGGAACAGCACGTCTTTGATCGACGGGGTGAACGCCGTCCAGCCAAGGATCAGCGCGGCGATGATCGTGATCTCGTAGGACTCGAAGAGGTCCGCGGCCATGCCGGCGCAGTCGCCCACGTTGTCGCCGACGTTGTCGGCGATCGTCGCGGCGTTGCGCGGGTCGTCCTCGGGGATGCCCGCCTCGATCTTGCCGACGAGGTCAGCGCCGACGTCGGCCGCCTTCGTGAAGATGCCGCCGCCCACTCGCATGAACAGTGCGATCAGCGACGCGCCGAACGCGAAGCCCACGAGCACCGCCGTCGCGGAGTTCTGGAAGATGAGGAAGATCCCAGCCGCCCCGGTGAGGCCGAGCCCGACGCAGAGCAGCCCGGTGACCGCGCCGGTGCGGAAGGCGATGCGCAGCGCGCCGGGCATGCCCTTGCCGGCGACCGCCGCCGCCGCGGTGCGGACGTTGCCGCGCACCGCGATGGACATCCCGATGAACCCCGTGAGCCCCGAGAACGTCGCACCGAGGAGGAAGCACACGACCCGCCAGATCCCGTTCTGGGTGAAGGTCATCGCAACCGAGCCGTCGAGGCGGGTGACCTTGGTGGCCGTGAAGAAGATGAGCACGGCCAACGGGACGACGATCAAGGCGATCGTGCGGAACTGACGCTTCAAGAACGCCTCGGCGCCCTCTTGGATGGCCTTGGCGATGTCCCGCATGCGGACGGAGCCTGGGTCCGCCGCGAGCACGCCGCGGACCAAGAACAGCCCCGCCGCGATGCCGATGACGCCGCAGGCGATGATGGCCCAGAGGATCAGGCGGTCCCTCGAGGACAGCGTGAAGTCCTGGTAGCCGCCTCCGGCGGCGAAACGGTGGAGCCCGTTCATCTAGGTCGGAGCCTCTCTATCGGTGCCGCGCGGTCGCGCGACGTCGTTGGTGCACCTTGGCCGAGAGAACTGGCCGCATTTAGGGCGTCGAGAGGCTAGCGGGCACGTCCAAGGCGGGGCAAGAACGCACGACGAGGGTCATTTGCGAGGAACGAACGCAGACACGTCGCTGCATGAACCGTGACACCCTAGGCGTCGGCGTCTGGACCAGCGACGAGCTCGTAGTCGGGGTTGATGATCGCGAGCTTGCGCTGCCACGAGCCGACGGTCCCCTCGACGACGATGCGCGCACCGAGCTCGATGCCCGGGATGTGGTTGCGACCTTGGAAGACGAGCAACAGCGAGCCCGATCCGTCTGACAGCGTGCACTCGAGCGTCGGCGCGCCGTCGACCTTGCGCACGCTCACCGACCGGATCCTCCCGGAGAACCTGGCGTGGTGGCGCCATGCGGCGTCGCACACGGACGTGGCGCCGCTCGAGCGCTCCGCGAGGAGCACGTCGGCCTTGAACACCGGGGTGCTGCGCGCCGGCGGCGACGCCTTCGAGTCCGCGGCCATGGCGCGGAAGCGACGCCGCTTCTTCACGTCGAGGCGGAACGGGATCACGGTCGCCGACGCCCGGGGCACGAGGGTCACCGCCTCTGCGATGTCGTCGGCCGTGCGGTCGTGGAGCACCCGCTCGAGACGCGTCGCGAAGCTGCGGCGAGGCAGCACGATCGTGCACTCGGTGTCCTCGGGTCGAGCCGCCTCCGCGGCGAGCTCGAGCGCGGCCCGCTCGACGCGGCGGTCGGGGCACTCGATGACCTCGAGTGTGACGTTCCGAGGCCCGACGTCGGCCCACGCTGCTTCGAGCTCGCGTGTCACCAGCGGGTCGATGTCGAAGTGGATGGCGCGCAGCTCGGTCGGGTTCAGCGAGCGGGCGTACTGCAGCGCGCGTGCCGCGGCGAGGTCGTAGCTGTCGACGAGCACGTAGACGACGTTCCGACGCAAGCGCGGTCGGTGCCCGAGACGTCGTCGACCCTCGCTCGCAGCAGGGTGTCCTCCGTCACGTACTGGCGGTGCAGCCGGATGAGCCCGAGGTACATGAGCGGACCGAGGACGACGACGATCCAGGCGCCCTCGGTGAACTTCGCGATGGCGAAGATGAGCACGACCGCGAACGTGGTCACCGCCGAGATGGAGTTCACGATGATCCCGCGCGTCCGGTGCGGGCCGTTCCCGCGGCGGTGGTGGGCGACCATGCCGAGGCCGGCCATCGTGAACCCGGTGAAGACGCCGATCGCGTAGAGCGACACCAGCCCCGTCACGTTGGCGTCGAAGATCAAGACGAGGGCGAGCGCGACGACGCCGAGGACCAGGATCCCGTTGGAGAAGGCGAGGCGGTGGCCGCGCTTGGTGAGCTGGCGGGGCAGGTAGCCGTCGCGTCGCGACGTAGTTGGCGAGGAACGGGAACCCGTTGAAGCTGGTGTTGCCGCCGGTCCACAGGATCGCCACCGTCGCGAACTGGACCATGAGGAAGAGAACGTGGCCGAAGCCCGTCGACCCGAAGATCCCATTCACCTCCTGGGAGACGACGGTCGGGATGCCGTTGGCTGCGTGGGAGCGCGTGCATCCACTTCGCCATCAGCGTCGTCGACAGCACGAGGAAACCGAGGATCGAGCTCATGATGACGAGGGTGGAGCGGGCGTTGCGCCCCTGGGGCCGGCGGAACGACGCGACGCCGTTGGAGATCGCCTCGAGGCCCGTGAGCGACGACCCACCGTTCGCGTAGCGCGCGGAGCAAGGAGATGAAGGCGAGCCCGTAGATGGCGCCCGAGCCCGGGGTGCCGAGCACGCCCTTGTAGAGCTCGCTCGCAGGTGGCGTCGGGATGACCGGAAGCGTGCCGCCGAAGAACTTCATGTAGCCGACGAGCATCGTGGAGCCCAAGAACAAGCACGTAGAGGTAGGTCGGGAGGGCGAACATCCGCCCGGCCTCACGGATGCCTCGGAGGTTGCCGAAGATCAGGAGCAGCACGATGCCGACGGTGATCGGAAGGACCGCGCCGTTGAGCGCGGGGAACGCGCTCGCCAAGGCGTCGGTGCCGGCCGCGCTCTGCACGGCGACGGTGACCGAGTAGTCGATCAGGAGCGCCACCGCGGCGATCTGGGCGATCTTCGGCCCGAAGTTGTCCCGTGCCACGACGTAGGAGCCGCCCGCCGAGGTGTAGTAGCCGATCACGTCGAGGTAGCTGGACGTGACGACGAGAAGGACGCCCAGGATGACAAAGGTGATGGGGACGAGCAGGCTGAACGCGGCGAGGCCGATGTAGGGCGTCATCTGGGTCAGCATCTGCTCGGTGCCGTACGCAGACGACGAGATGCAGTCCGGTGCGAGCACGCCGAGCGCGATCGGGCGGCTCAGCCGCTCCGCGCTCAGCTGTTCAGAGACGAGCGGCTTGCCGAGGAAGAAGCGCTTGAAGCGGTAGGACGTCGGCTCGGGGTACTCGCGTGCGATGTCCCGCGTGACCGTCGCCGTGGGCGTGAGGCGCGTCGACGTGACCTCGCCATCGCTCTCTTCGACCACCGGCGAAGCCTACGGCGCAGCACCCGGCGAGCCGGGCTGTGCTTTACAGCGGGCACCCCACCGTGATGACATCTCGCGGTGCACGTCGTCGTCGTCGGATGCGGGAGGGTCGGTTCCGGCGTCGCCGCGCAGCTCGAGCAGTTGGGGCATACGGTCGCGGTCATCGATCGGGTGCCCCGCCAGTTCGATCGGCTCCCCCCAGGCTTCCAGGGGGCGACGATCGTCGGGTCTGGCTTCGACCGAGAGGCGCTCGACGCGGCGGGGGCCCGCGGGGCGGGCGCGCTCGCCGCAGTGACGAACGGCGACAACTCGAACATCCTGTGCGCTCGCATTGCCCGGGAGAACTACGGCATCGTGAACGTCGTCGCGCGCATCTACGACCCGAGGCGCGCCGTCATCTACCAGCGTCTCGGCATCCCGACGGTCGCGACGGTGACCTGGGCCACCACCCAGGTGCTCCGCTGGCTCGTGCCCGACGACGACTCGGTCGAGTGGCGTGACACCACCGGCACGCTGCTGCTCGTCGAGCGGATCCTGCCGGACCACTGGGCCGGGCGGCATCTCGCCGAGCTCGAGGACCAGGGCCGCATAAAGGTCGTCTCGGTCCTGCGCGGCAACCACCCGAGGATCGACGTCGCCGCGCTGATCGGCCAGGAGGACGACGTCGTGCAGTTCATGGTCGTCCGCGACGCGCTCAGGGAGCTTGACGAGCACCTGGCGAAGGTGCCCTAGTGCGCGTCGTCATCGCCGGAGGCGGCAGTGTGGGGACGGCGATCGCTGCCGACCTGCTCGACAACGGGCACCTCGTCCAGATCCTCGAGAAGGATCGAGAGCACGCCGAGACGCTGCGCGGCGACCTCCCCGGCATCGAGGTCCTCGCCGTCGACGCGTGCGAGGTGACGTCGCTGCAGCGCGCGGGCCTGCGCGAGGCCGAGGTCGTCGTCGCCGCCACCGGCGACGACGAGGACAACCTCGTGATCAGCTGGCTTTCCAAGCAGGAGTTCGCCGTTCCACGGGTGATCTCGAGGGTGAACAACTCGAAGAACGCCTGGCTGTTCAACGAGTCCTGGGGAGTCGACGTCAGCGTGTCCACCCCCCAGCTGCTGACCGCGCTCGTAGAGGAGGCCGTCACCATCGGCTCCGTCGTCCGGCTGATGGAGCTCGACCGAGCCGGCGCGACCCTCGTCGAGATCACCCTGGACGCCGACGCGCCGGCGATCCAGGGCGACCGGACGGTCGCCGATCTCCCATTGCCAGCCGACGTGCAGATCGTCGCCATCGTCCGCGACGAAAAGGTGCTCGTCCCGCGCGACGACACGCGACTGTCCGAGGGCGACCACGTCGTCGTCCTCGCGACGCACGGAGCCGACGTCGAGATCGAGCGGATCTTCGTCGGAGACTGACGCACCGGGTCGGTGCGTCACGTCCCTCAATTCTTCACGACGCTGTTGACTACTTGTTGTCATAGCGCCGTACGCTGGCTGCATGCGCGCGGCGTTCTTCGACCTCGACAAGACGGTCATCGCCCGCGCATCCATCGTCGCGTTCGGCGGTCCGCTCCGCCGGCGCGGGCTGGTCAACCGCCGCACGGTCGCGCGTGCGGTGCTGGGCCAGTTGCTCTTCTTGTGGTTTGGCGCTGACGAACAGAAGATGACGAAGATCCGCGAGTCGATGCTCGAGGTCGCCGCCGGCTGGGACCGAGACGAGGTCCGCTCGATCGTCGAAGAGACGCTGGCCGAGGTCATCGAGCCGCTCATCTACGCCGAGGCCCAGTCCCTCATCGCCGCGCACCGCGCACAGGGCGACCGCATCTGGCTCGTCTCGAGCGCACCCGAGGAGATCGTCGAGCCACTCGCCGCGATGCTCGGCGTCGACGGGGCGATCGCTTCGCGCGCCGCGATCGACGACGAGGGTCGCTACACCGGCAAGATCGAGTTCTACGCTCAGGGCGAGGGCAAGGCGACGGCGATCCGCGCGCTCGCCGACTCGCACCACCTCGACCTCGAGGGTTCGAGTGCGTACTCGGACTCGGTCACCGACCTGCCGATGCTCGAGGCGGTCGGTCACCCCGTCGCTGTCAACCCCGATCGCGCGCTCGCACGCGAGGCGAAGGAGCGCGGCTGGGAGATCGTGACGTTCTCGAATCCGGTGCGCCTGCGCGACCGCGCCGCCGTACGCCTCCCAGTGCTCACGGGCGCCGCCGTCGTCGTCGCGCTCGTGCTCGCGGGTCTCGGACACCACCGCCGTCCGGCGGTGGCAGCGGCTCGCTAGACCGTCAGCAGGTCCCGCGCGCCGGTGTCGGACGAGGGGTGCCGGAGCTTGCTCATGGCCCTCGCCTCGATCTGGCGGATGCGCTCACGTGTGAGGTTGAAGTGCTCGCCGACCTCCTCGAGGGTGCGCGGCTCGCCTCGATCGAGGCCGAAGCGCAGTCGCAGGATCTCGCGCTCGCGCTCGTCGAGCGGCGAGAGCAGCCGGCGGATCTCCTCTGGGAGCACGGCGATCGCCGCGGCCTCGAAGGGCGACTCGGCCGAACGGTCCTCGACGACGTCGCCGAGCTCGGCATCGCCGTCCTCACGGAGCGGCTCGGAGAGGCTCAGGGGCTCCGCGCGGAAGCGCAACGCCTCGACGAGCTTGTCCTCGGGCATCTCGCACTCGATGCAGAGCTCCTTGATGGTCGGCGGGCGGCCGAACTTGAGCTCGAGGCGCGACTGGGCCTTCTGTACGCGCGCGAGCGTGTCGCCAGCGTGCACCGGGAGTCGGATGGTGCGGCCGGTGTTCGCGATGCCGCGCGTGATGGCCTGGCGGATCCACCAGGTCGCGTAGGTCGAGAACTTGAAGCCCTTGCGCCAGTCGAACTTCTCGACGGCGTGCATGAGGCCGAGGTTCCCCTCCTGGATGAGGTCGAGCAGCGGGAGGCCCGAGGCCTGGTACTTCTTTGCGATCGAGACGACGAGCCGGAGGTTCGACTGGACGAACTCGCGCTGGGCGTCGTCGCCCTTCTTGGCTGCCCGGCGCAGCTGCTGGCGGCGTGACGTGGTCAGCTTGCTGTTCGCGTCGAGCTCGGTGAGCGCGGTGCGGCCCTCTTCGATCGCCTGGGCGAGGCGAACCTCGTCGTCCTTGGTGAGCAGGGTGTACTGGCCGATGTCGGTCAGATAGAGGCGTACGAGATCCTCGTCGTCCCTTTCGATGCGGTCCTTGGCCACGAAGTTCGGGCTCCTTAGAGTTCGTCCTGGCGGCCGCGCCGCCTCCCCCTACCGCTCCCCGGGATCGGGTGGGAGGTCACTCTACTGGGGCCGTCAACCCCATCGGGCGTTCTATGCGCGCGCGAGGTGTCCCACGCCCACACGACGCTCAGAAGGCGCGCTGACCTCGGCACACCGCTCGATGCTCCCGCGTCGGATCCGGCGCGATCGCCGCACCCTCACGAGCGGACGCCTTGCCGTAGCGGTTCGTGATCGGCATCCGCCGATCCTTGCCGAACGACTTCGACGTGATGCGCACGCCCGGCGGGAGCTGGCGGCGCTTGTACTCCGCGGCGTCGACGAGGGCCGCCACACGCTCGACGAGCGGCGGCGTCGAAGCCGTCCGCGATGAGCTCGATGACGGTGCGGTCCTCCTCGACGTAGGCCTCGAGCACCGGGTCGAGCTGGTCGTAGGGCGGCAGGCTGTCGTCGTCACGCTGGTCGGGACGCAGCTCGGCGCTGGGCGGCTTGTCGAGGACCGAGGTGGGGATGGGCGGCGTCGACCCCTCCCTCGCGGCGCGGTCGTTGCGGTGGCGGCACAGCTCGTAGACGAGGGTCTTGACCACGTCCTTGATCACGGCGAAGCCCCCGACCGAGTCGCCGTACAGCGTCGTGTAGCCCGTCGCGAGCTCGGACTTGTTCCCCGTCGTGAGCGCGATCGCGCCGGTCGCGTTCGAGATCCCCATGAGCACGACGCCGCGGATGCGCGACTGGAGGTTCTCGTCGGTGAGGCCCGCGGGCTCGCCGCCGAGCACGGGATCGAGCACGTGGGCGAGCGCGGCGTGCGCGGCCTCGATCGGGGCGACGACGAAGCGGATGCCGAGGCGGGTCGCGAGCTCCTTCGCGTCGTCGAGCGAGTGCGACGAGCTGTACCGCGACGGCATGGCCACGCCGAGGACGGCGTCGGGCCCGAGCGCGTCCACCGCGACCGTGGCGACGAGCGACGAGTCGATGCCGCCGGACAGTGCGATCACGACGCTGCGTGAAGCCGTTCTTCGCGAGGTAGTCGCGCGTGCCGGTGACGAGCGCGCGGTAGATCTCCTCCAGCTCGCCGAGCGGCTCGGCGACCGTGCCGACACACCGCTCCGAATTGGCCCACCCAGCGCTCGGACACGCCCGGGATCTCGTTGCCACCTGCGGCCGTCGGGCACGTCGACGTCGACGACGAGCAGCGCCGGCTCGAACTGCGGCGCGCGCGCGAGCACGTCGCCGTTCGCGTCGAGCACGAGGCTCCCACCGTCGAAGACGAGCTCGTCCTGGCCGCCGACGACGTTGACGTACGCGATGGCGCAGCTCGTCTCGGCACAGCGGCGACGGAGCACCTCGAGACGCTCGCTCCGACCGCCCGCGGTAGTAGGGCGACGCGTTGAGGACCACGACGAGCCCGCAGCCCGCACGCGCGAGCTCGACCGCCGGGCCGTCGTCGATCCAGACGTCCTCGCAGATCACGACACCGACCGAGCCGCCGGCCACGGCGAAGGTTGCGACCGGGCCCTCCCCCGGCAGGAACCAGCGCTGCTCGTCGAAGACCGCGTAGTTGGGCAGCCGGCGCTTGGCGACGGCCCCGTGAAGGCGTCCGGCGCCCACCAGCGCCGCGGCGTTCGCGAGGTGCCGGTGCGGGAGCCGGGCGGCGGCGCCAGGCACGTCGCGGGCGTCATCGGGCCGGCGCACGTCCACGAGTCCGTGGTCCGCCGGCAGGACCGTGCCGACGATCCCGAGGCACGCAGGCGAGGCCGCGGCGAGCTTCTCGAGCGCCGCGGCGGCGTCCGCGACGAAGCCGTCCTTCAACAGCAGGTCCTCGGGCGGGTACCCGACCAGGCCGAGCTCGGGGGTCGCGACGAGGTCGCAGCCCTCCTCGGCACCCTGGCGGAGCGCGTCGAGAATCTGCTGGGCATTGCCGTCGAGGTCCCCGACCGGTGACGTTCAGCTGGGCGAGCCCGACGCGGATCGTCGCCACGGCACGGAGCCTAACGGTGGTCACCTCGTGCGCCGGAGGGCGACTGGCGCACGGCCGCTCGGCGCCGGCGACGGAGCCCAACGAGCTCCGCTCGGGGCGCCGCGTCGGCGGGTTTCACACGCCGTTAACGCACGCGGCACGAATCGGGTGCACCGGGTTGCGAGACTGGCTGACGGCTCGCGAGTCGGCGCGGGGAGGAGAACGACACCGACGAGGAGGCCCAGCAGTGCCCTACCAGGCCGAGTACATCTGGATCGACGGAACCAAGCCGTCACCGCTCGTGCGAAGCAAGACCAAGATCGTCGCCGACGGCAAGCAGCCCGGCATCTGGGGCTTCGACGGCTCGAGCACGAACCAGGCCACCGGCGAGAACTCCGACTGCGTGCTGCGCCCCGTGTTCGTCGCGAAGGACCCGCTGCGCGGCCCGAGCGACAAGCTCGTCATGTGCGAGGTGCTGCTCACCGACATGACGCCGCACCCCTCGAACACGCGCGCGGCGTGCGTCGAGACCGCGAAGCGCTACGCGGCGTTCGAGCCGTGGTTCGGCGTCGAGCAGGAGTACACGTTCCTCAAGAACCTCCGCCCGCTCGGCTGGCCGGAGAACGGGTACCCGGCACCGCAGGGTCCCTACTACTGCGGCGTCGGCGGCGACAAGATGCCCGGACGCGAGATCGTCGAGGCGCACACCGCGGCGTGCATCAAGGCGGGCCTCGCGATCGAGGGGACGAACGCAGAGGTGATGATGGGCCAGTGGGAGTTCCAGATCGGCGTGCTGCCCCCGCCTGCGATCGGCGACCAGCTGTGGATGGCGCGGTGGCTCCTCTTCCGCATCGCCGAGGACTTCGGCGTCTTCGCCACCCTCGAGCCCAAGCCCATGCTCGGCGACTGGAACGGCGCGGGCGCCCACACGAACTTCTCGACGAAGGCGATGCGGGCGCCCGGCGGCTGGGACGCGATCATCGCGGGCTGTGAGGCGCTCGGGCACGAGGGTGCGCGAGCACATCGCGCACTACGGCCACGGCATCGAGGACCGGCTGACCGGCGCGCACGAGACCGCGCGGTTCGACAAGTTCAGCTACGGGACGTCCAACCGCGCCGCGTCGATCCGCATCCCGTGGGGCACCGCGAAGGAGCGTCGCGGCTGGCTCGAGGACCGTCGCCCGAACGCCAACATGGACCCCTACGTCGTGAGCCGGCTCATGGTCGAGACGGTCTGCAGCGCCGCCGAGGCGAAGGGCCACGGCGCGGGGAAGCGCAACGGCAAGGCGACGGCGACCGCGACCGCGGCGCGCAAGCGCCCGACGAAGACGACCACGACGCGGGCCGCCGCGCGCACCAAGAAGGCGACGACCAAGCGGGCCGCCGCCGCGCGCTGACCTGCGGCGCCGTCGGGCGCGCACGTCGGACCTGCGACAATCGTCACCGTGTCAGAGCAGCAGGCCGACTACGTCCTGCGGGTCGTCGAGGAGCGGCGGATCCGCTTCGTGCAGCTGTGGTTCACCGACGTGCTCGGGCGCCAGAAGGCCTTCCACGTCACGCCGCCAGAGCTCGAGGACGCCCTCGACGAGGGGATGACCTTCGACGGCAGCGCCATCGACGGGTTCAGCCGGGTCCAGGAGGCCGACGTCCTCGCCAAGCCCGACCTCGACACGTTCCAGCTGCTCCCGTGGCACGCCGACGGCGAGGGCGTCGCGCGCGTCTTCTGCGACATCCTGACCGTCGACGGCGCCCCGTTCGACGGCTGCCCGCGCAACCGGCTGCGGCGCGTCCTCGACGGCGCCCACGACGAGGGGTTCACGATGTTCGTCGCGCCCGAGGTCGAGTTCTTCTACTTCGACTCGCTCGAGCCGACCGGGCCGCCGCACCCCGTCGACCTCGGCAGCTACTTCGACCTCGGCATCGACGAGCACGTCGGCGGGGTGCGCCGCCGCACCGTGCGGACCCTCGAAGAGATGGGCATCCCCGTCGAGCACGCCCAGCACGAGGACGCGCCCGGCCAGCACGAGCTCGACCTGCGCTACACCGACGCGCTCACGATGGCCGACACCGTGATGACCGTGCGCCACGTCGTGAGGGAGCTGGCACGCGCCTCGGGGATCGCCGCGAGCTTCATGCCGAAGCCCCTCGCGGGCGTCCAGGGCTCTGGGATGCACACCCACGTGTCGCTGTGGCGAGACGATGCGAACGCGTTCTGCGACGCCGGTGACGCCTACGGGCTCTCGCCCCTCGCCTACCGGTTCATCGCCGGACTCCTGACCCACGCGAAGGAGATCACCGCGGTCACCAACCAGTGGGTCAACTCCTACAAGCGGCTCGTCCCGGGCCACGAGGCCCCGGTGCACGTGAGCTGGGCGCGCAACAACCGGTCCGCGCTCGTGCGCGTCCCGACGGTCAAGCCCTCGAAGACCGACTCGACGCGCGTCGAGTACCGCGCGCCGGACTCCGCTGCGAACCCCTACCTGTGCTTCGCGGTGATCCTCGCCGCCGGCATGGCCGGCGTGCGCGGCGGCTACGAGCTGCCCGACGAGGCGACCGGCAACCTGTTCGACCGCGCCGAGGGCGACGACCTCGAGCGGCTGCCGTCGAGCCTCAAGGAGGCGACCGACACGATGGCAGGCTCGGCGCTCCTCCACGACACGCTCGGTGACCACCTCGTCGAGTGGTTCCTCCGCAACAAGCGGGCCGAGTGGGCGGACTACGCCGAGACGGTCACGCCGTTCGAGCTCGACCGGTACCTGCCGCTGCTGTGACCGGCGACGGAGCCGCTCGTCCGGCCGAGCTCGTCTGCGTCCCGTACCGCCGACGGTTCGCTCGACGAGGCGGCGCGGCGCGCGGGCCTGCGCGCGTGCGCCGCGCCGGACGCGACCACCGCGACGGCGGCGGTCGTCGAGCGGGCGGGCGACGTCGCCGCGGTCGTCGTCGACGCGACGGGCGGCGTCCTCGACGCGATGGCGACGTGCAAGGCGCTGCGGCGGCTCGAGCCGGGGTTCGCACCGATCGTCGTGGTCGTCTCGGCGACCCAGCTCGACGAGCTCGCGCTGCGCGACGAGCTCTTCGACGACTTCGTCGTCGCCCCGGTCGCCCCGGGCGAGCTCGCCGCGCGCCTGCGTCACCTCGCCGCCATGCGGCGCAGCGCCATCGGGGCCGACGTGATCGAGCACGGCGTGCTCACGATCAACCTCGAGACCTACCAGGCAGCCGTCGGGCGGCCGCACGCTCGATCTCACCTACATGGAGTACGAGCTGCTGCGGTTCTTCGCGACGAACCCCGGGCGCGTCCTCACCCGCGAGACCCTGCTCAGCCGCGTCTGGGGCTACGAGTACTACGGCGGCGCGCGCACCGTCGACGTCCACGTGCGCCGGCTGCGCGCGAAGCTCGGCGAGGAGCACGCCCACCTGATCCACACGGTGCGCAGCGTCGGCTACCGCTTCGCCTGAGGTCGAGGCGTCAGACGACGAGGAAGTGCAGCGCGAGCAGCGCACACCCGAACGCCGCCCCCGCCGCGGTCTCGACGAGCACCTGGGCCGCCGGCAGCCGGTTGCGCAGGGCCGAGACGAGCTCGATCAGCACGAGCGTCACCGCGCACGTCACCGTGCCGACCCACAGCGCCGTCGCGTCGCTCGCACCGGCCAGACCGGCGACGACGAGCGCGACGACCGGCAGGAGGATGGCCCGCAGGATCGAGCCCTGGTGCTCGAGCGCGTCGAGGAGCGGCCGCCACTTGAGACGACGGTGCTGCTCGAGGCGCCGGCCCGTGTCGTCGCTCCAGGCGTGGACGATCCAGAACAGCCCGACGACGAGGCACGCCACCTCGATGCTCGTGATGACCGTCTCGCCCTTCGCGTTCTCCCCCGCGAGGACCGCGCCGACGGTGATCGTGCCGAAGATCACCCCGGCAGGGTTGGAACGCAGCCCGAGCCACCTCGCGACGTGGTCGATGAGCGAGGCGGCGCCGTCCGGCGAAGTTCCTACCCGTCTGCCGAGCACGCCCACAGCTCTACCTCGACGCGCGCGTTGAGCGGGAGTGCGGCAACACCGATCGCTGTGCGCGCCGGGCGGTGGTCGCCGAAGAACGACGCCCAGACCTCGTTGCAGGCGCCGAAGTCGCCCATGTCCATAAGGAACAGGGTGGCCTTCACGACCTGGTTCTTTCGCGCGCCGGCGGCGGCCAGCACGGCCTCGGCGTTGCGCAGCGCCTGGGCGAGCTGGTCGGCGGTCGACCCCTCGACGAGCACCGGGCGGCCGTCGGGTCCGTCGATCACCCCGAGCTGCCCGGACGTGACGACGAGGTCCCCGGCCCTCGCGAACGGGCTGTACGGACCGACAGGTGCGGGCATGGAGCCTCCTCAGCGACGGGTTGGCCACGTGGGCCCGGCGCCCTCAGCCAACCACACCGCCGCGAGCGTCGCGGCGAACACCGCGGTGCCGACGGCGACGGGCGACGAGGTCCGCGTCGCACTCGACGTCGACGTCGACGTGGGGGAACGATCGTGCGGGCGTGACCCCGAAGGACCGGATCGTGAGGTCGACCGGGGTGCCGTCGTCGTCGAGCGCGATGCCCTCGGTCGTCACCATCGAGTACCCCTGGTGCACGGCGCCGATGGCGTAGCTGCGCGTCGTCGCGACGCACAGCGGTGCGCCGGCGTCGAGCACCACCTCGAAGGCGCCGTCGGGTCGCACCGCGACCGATGCGGTCGCGCCGCTCGGAGTCGTGACGGCGCACACCGCCCTCGGGTGAGGCGTCGAGCACGGCGAGGCCCGCGAGCACCTCGGCGGTCCTGCGCCGCGGTGCGAGGTGCCGACGCGCGGCCCACGCACCTCGACCAGCTCGACGGCGACGCCGGGTGCCACGGCGGCGATCGCCGCTCGCACGTCGGCGAGCGGACGCGAGCCGGGCGTCCAGCCGAGCCGGACGACGCCCGTCCCGTCGGGCCGCAGACCGAGCGCGAGCGGCGGGCGCTTCTCGCCGCGCAGCACGACCGCCTCACGGGTCCATCTCACGCGCACGTCCGCGCCGCGCTCGACCGCGAGGGCCGCCGCGTCCTCGGCGACGACGGAGCGGTCCTTCGCGCCGAACGCGCCACCGTTGCCCGCGGGGGAGGCGGGAAGCGCGCCGGGCGCGCACCAGCTCGCGTCGGGCTCGAGGTACGCCGGCTCGACCCAGGTCGTCTGGAGCACGAGGTCGAAGCGGCCCTCGAGGGAGCGGCCACGGGATGGTGGAGCGCGACCGTCGAGTTGCGCCCCTGACGGCCGGTCGCTGCGCGGCGCGCCGCGGGACCGCTCGACGCCACGTCGTAGCCCGACGACGCCGACCCGATCGCGACGAGGCACCCCGCCGGCGCCGTGTCGTCGGCGAACGGGGCGAGGCCGCGGACGACCTCGGGCCCGGCGAGCTGCGGTGCGCCGCTCTCGAGCGACGCCCTTGCCGTCGCGAGGGCCAGATCCCTCGGCGCGGGCAGCGGTCCGCCGCTCAGCGCGCCGAGCGCGGCCTCGACGATCGGCTGGAACCCGGTGCAGCGGCAGAGGTGCGCGGCGAGCGCGGTGCGCACCGCCGGGCTCGTCGATGACGGCTCGGCGCGTGAGCGCGGCGAGCCGCACCACGATGCCGGGCGTGCAGAAGCCGCACTGGGACGCCGCCGTCGCGTCGAACGCGTCGACGAGCGCGTCGCGCACCGCAGGGTCCAGGCCCTCGAGCGTCGTGACCTCGCGGCCCGCGACCCTCGCGACGGGCGTCACGCAGGCGACGCGCGGCTGGCCGTCGATGAGCACCGTGCAGCACCCGCACTGGCCCTGCGGTGCGCAGCCGTCCTTCACGTCGTGGCGACCGAGGTCGTCGCGCAGCGCCTCGAGCAGGGTGCCGCCAGAGGCGACCTCGACGTCGAGCCCGTTCACCCGGAACGAGACGGCCGCCGCCGCGGCGGGGGGTGCGGTCAGCTGAACGAGCTGCCGCAGCCGCAGGTCTGGGTGGCGTTGGGGTTCGTGATGTGGAATCCCGCGCCCTGCAGGCCGTCGGTGTAGTCGAGCGTCGCACCGGTGAGCAGGCTCACGCTCTGGGCGTCGACGACGACGCGGACGTCACCGAAGGTCCGCACGACGTCGTCGGGGGCGAGCTCGGTGTCGAAGAACATGTCGTAGGAGAACCCCGAGCACCCGCCGGGCTTGACAGCGACGCGCAGCGACAGCTGCGCCGCGTCCGCCTCGGCCAAGAGGAGCTCGGCGACCTTCGTCGCCGCGGCGTCGGTCAGCGTGATGGGCTCCTGCTTGCGGGTGATCGAGACGGTCGACATGGTCGCCATCGCAGCTCCTTCAGACCTGTCTGCAGGTCGCACGCTCGTCGCCTGCTGCAGGTGAATCGTAGCGAGCGCCAGCGGCGCGCCGACCACCACGCCCACGTCGGTGCGACGAAGCCGTCGCCGTCCTGCGAGCACGGTACCGCTCAGAGGCGCTCGAGGCCGCCCCCATTAGGGTCGATGCGTGCCGGCGGAGCTCGATGCGAGCGTGGTCGACCGCCTCCGGGGGGTCGTCGACCCCGAGCTCGGGGCCGACGTCGTCACCCTCGGCATGGTCCGAAGCGCAACCGTCGGCGACGACGGCGTCGCGACCGTGCACCTCGCCCTCACGATCGAGGGCTGCCCGCTGCGGGCGCGCCTGGAGCGCGACGTGCGCGCCGCGCTCACCGGCCTCGAGGGGGTGCACGGGGTCACCGTCACGATGGGGGTCCTCGACCCAGGCGCCAAGGCCGCCCTCATGGACACCGCGCGTCGGCTCGCCCAGGATCGCGCCCCCACGACCTCGATCGCCGGCACGGTGCCCGTGCTCGCGATCGGCTCGGGCAAAGGTGGCGTCGGCAAGTCGTCGGTGACGGCGAACCTCGCCGTCGCGCTCGCAGACCTCGGCCACGTCGTCGGCGTGATCGACGCCGACGTCGGGGGCTTCTCGCTCCCGCGCCTCCTCGGGATGCGAGGACCCCTGGAGGCGAGCGGTGGGCAGCTCGTGCCCAAGTCCCTGCGGCGTCGGGCGCGGCGAGCTGCGCGTCGTGTCGATGGGGTTCCTCGCCGAGGAGGACCAGGCCCTCCTGTGGCGCGGGCTCGTCCTCAACAAGGCCGTCCAGCAGTTCATCGAGGACGCGGACTGGTCGGGCATCGACTACCTCCTCGTCGACCTGCCACCGGGGACGAGCGACGTCCCGATGGGCCTCGCGCGGACGCTCCCCCAGACCGGCCTCCTGCTCGTCACCACGCCGCCACTGGCGGCGCAGCTCGTCGCCGCGCGTGCCGGCGACCTCGCGCGACGCGCGAACCTCCGCGTCCTCGGCGTGATCGAGAACATGAGCTCGTTCGTCTGCGAGCACGGGACGCGCTACGCGCTGTTCGGCGACGGTGGCGGCGAGCGGCTGGCTGCCCAGCTCGGCGTCGAGCTGCTCGCGTCGGTGCCGTTCGACCCCGCGCTCGGTGCCGACGCCGACGAGGGCCGCGCCGTGGCCCTCACCGACCGTCCCGCCGGCGTTGTCTTCTCGGAGCTCGCTCGACGCGTCGTCGGAGAGCTCGCCCCGCCGCCGGGGGCGCAGGGCTGCACCGCCCGGCTGCTCGACGCGATGGAGCGCGCCGTCGAGACCGGCTTAGGCCGCGGCTGAAGACCGCGTTGGGATCGAAGCGCTCCGCCGCGGTCGTCGCTCGCCCGTCGTCGACGAGGGCGAGCAGGTGCGCCCAGCACGTCGCGGTCGCGACGTCGTTGCGCTCAGGACCGACGTCGGCGTAGGCGTGCACGCGGATCGCGGCAGCGGTCCCCGGGCCGTGCTTGCGGAGCGCGTCGAGCACGATCGTCGGCGCGCTGAGCTCGGTGCGCGAGCACCTCCTCGGCCGCGCGCGCTGGCGCAGCCGAGCACGCGACCGTGGCCCGGGGCGAGTCGGCGCACGCGCTTGTCGTCGCGGACTCGCGCGATCGAGGCCAGGTACGCGGTCAGGTCGCCGTCGGGAGGGCCGATGACGACGGTCGAGCCCTCCATGAGGTGGTCGCCGGTGAACAGCCAGCCCAGCTCCTCGACGAAGAAGCACAGGTGGTCGGAGGCGTGCCCGGGAGTGTGCCACGCGACGAGCCCGAGCGAGCCCGCGGCGAGCGCGTGGCCCTCGTCGGCCGTGACGTCGACGGCGAGGAGGGCGTGACCGCGCCCGACGACCGGCGCGTCGACGGCAGCCGGCGAGCGAGCGCGCCGCCGGCGCGTGGTCCCGGTGGTGGTGCGTGACGGCGACCGCCGTCACGGGACGACCCGCGACGAGGGCGAGCACCCCGTCGAGGTGCGAGGCGATCGGCGGGCCAGGGTCGATGACGACGACGGCCTCGTCGCCAACCACGTAGGTGTTCGTCCCCGGACCCGTCATCATCGAGGGGTTGGGTGCGGTCAGTCTCACGACGCGCTCGTGGACCGACGCGGGCACGCCGGGCACGCACGCCGGCCCGATCGCGCGATCGGGCAGCGCGGTCGGGGTGCTCACGGGGCCGGAGCTGTGAGCTGAGGCGCGGTCGATGGCGTCGTTCGTGACGGACCGCGCGGGGGCGTCGTCGAGCGTCGCGGTCCTCGAAGCCCACGTCCCCTGGCAGAAGGATCCGCACCCCGTGGCCGTCGCGACACGATCCTCGGCTCGATCGTCGGCACCGACGACCGCGTCGCGCGCCGCGTCGAGGAGTGCCTGCACACGAGCGCGAACCGCGCGATCGCCTCGAGGTTCTTGATCGTCGGCAGGATCAGCTGCATCTCGCCACGGCCGTGGCGCTCGAGCGCCTCGGCCGGCGTGATCCACGAGTTCGCGACGAGCTCCTTGTCGTCGTGCAGCGGGACCTGCCCGAGGGGGGCGGCCGCCACGAAGAACCGCGTGTCGTAGCGACGGGGCGGCCCGACCGGCGTGATCCAGTGCGCGAAGTACGACAGCGCCGTCGCGTCGAGGACGAGCCGCTCCTCTTCGAGGACGTCGAGGAAGCGCCGCGTGCCGCCGTTGACCTCGCGGCGGTGCTCGACCAGCCGCGCGGTGAGCGCCTCGTCGCTCGCGTCGAGCGGCGTGCCGTCCTCGCCGATCGCGAGCAGGAGGCCAGCCTCCTCGAACAGCTCGCGCGCACAGGCAACCCAGTACGCGAGCCCGCCCGCCTCGAGCCCGAGCGTCGTCGACGCGTCGACGTCGTCGATCCCGACGCACCGCGCGGATGCGTCATCGGTCGCGTCGTCCGGGTCGACCGCGCCGCCCGGGAACACGTAGGCGCCGCCGACGAAGTCGCTCTTCAGGTTGCGCAGGAGCATGAGGACCTCGAAGCTCGCGCTCGGACGATCGCGTGCGACGATCACCGTCGCTGCAGGGCGGGGCGGTGCACTCACATCCATAGGGAAAACTTAGCGAGGTCATCGGGGTACCTCGTCCTCGATGGGTATCCTGCTTCGACGATGCCAACGGGCGTGGAGGCTGCTGCGTGATGAGCAAGACGAACGGCTCGACGACATGGTGAAGCCGAAACGCCGACAGCGCGCCAACGGCGCCCTGCTCGCATGGGTCTCGATCGGCGTCGTCGTCGCGGTCGTGCTCACCGTCGTCCTCGTGAAGACGCTCGACAGCTCGAGCCCGGAGGTGAACAAATTCGGGCCGGCGTCACCGACGGTCTTCCACGAGGTCACGAACGTCCCGGCGTCGGTCTTCAACACCATCGGCGTCACGTCGCCGACGATCTCTGTCGTGCCGAGCACCGTGTTCGGCGTGCTGAAGGGCCAGCCGAAGCTCGTTGACGCGAGCACCGGCCTTCCCCTCGCGTTCTACTGGGGTGCGGAGTTCTGCCCCTACTGCGCGGCGACACGATGGGGGATCATCATCGCCCTGTCGCGATTCGGGACCTTCGACAAGCTCTACAACATGTTCTCGTCGGCCACCGATCCCGCCGGACCCAACACGCCGACGTTCACGTTCTACAAGGTGACCTACACGAGCAAGTACCTCGCGTTCAAGGGCTACGAGGTGGAGGACCGCAACGGCAAGAAGCTGATGACCCCTCCTGCCAACATCAACGCAGCTCGTCGCGCACTACAACCAAGGCGGGACCTTCCCGTTCATGGACATCGCGAACCACACGTTCATCCGCAGCTCGGCGTTCGACCCGCTGCAGCTCGCCGGCTACACGACGCAGCAGTCGATCGCCTCAGGGCTGACCAACACCGTCGAGCCCCGTGACGCAGGCCATCATCACGACGGCGAACTACGTCTCGGCGGGGATCTGCGCCTCTGCCAAGGACCCACCGGCGTCGGTGTGCACGTCACCCGGTGTGCAAGCGGCGGCCCACGCCCTCGGGCTCACGCTGTAGGTCGGCGTCGTGGCGACGGCGTCGGCCCCCGACCTCGATCGACAGGAGCGACGTCGCGCCCGCACCGCACCTGGGTCGTGTGGACGACCCTCCCGCTCGCGGTCGTCGGGGTCGGCATCGTCGACGTACCTCACGATCACCCACTTCGACCCGACACGCGCTCGCCTGCAGCTCGAAGGGCATCTTCAACTGCGCCAAGGTCACGACGTCGGCGGAGTCCGGTTCCTCGGCGTCATCCCCGTCGCGTTCCTCGGCCTCTTCCAGTACGTGTGCATGACCGCCCTGTGCACGCCGTGGGCGTGGCGCTCGAAGCGCCGGGAGGTCCATCTCGCCCGGCTCGCCTTCGCCGCGGTCGGCATGGGCTTCGTGCTCTGGCTCCTCGCCGCCGAGCTGCTCATTATCGGCAGCGTCTGCGAGTGGTGCACCGGCGTGCACGTCGTCACGTTCGCGCTGTTCATCTGCGTCGTGAGCACGGTGCCGTCGATGCTCGGCTGGAATGAGCGCTGAGACAGCGAGGACCGGCCCACGCGGAGGGCTGCGACGCGGTCGAGGGGTAACTTGCCTGCTCGCGGTGGACGGGAGCGCGGTGCACGAGGGTCAGGCGACCGACACGGGTAGGGCGCCAGAGGCCGTGCTGCTCTTCGTCCCGCGCTCCCGGCACGCGACGTGGTGGAAGCTCGTCGTCGGCGTCGTCTTCGCTGTCCTCGGCACGCTCCTCTTCGTGAAGGTCATCGGCGGCTCGTCGGGGCCGAGGACGACGACGGCGCTGTCCCCCACGTCGGCGACCGTCCTCGACGAGGTGACCGACGTCCCCTCCTCGACCTACGACGACGTCGGCGTCCACTCGTCGACGGTCCCCGTCGTCGCGCCGGAGCTGCTCCACGGCGCGCGGCCTCCTCGCGACGCGCGCGCCCTCGGGGCGTGCGGTGCCGATCGTGCTCTTCGTCGGAGCGGAGTTCAACTCCTTCAGCGCCGCGGAGCGCTGGCCGCTGATCGCTGGCGCTGTCGAGGTTCGGCGACTTCGGCACGCTCTACGACGTCGAGTCGTCGTCGATCGACTTCGCACCGAACACGCCGACGTTCAGCTTCTACGGCGTCGACTACCGCAGCCCCTACCTCGTGCTGCGCGCCTACGAGGTCGCCTCCGACGTGGTCTGGCACGGAGGGCTACAAGCCGCTCATGGAGCGTGCCAGCGCGCTTCGCCGACTTCGAGCGCCAGCTCGAGCGCCCGTTGACGTACCCGTTCGTCGACGTCGCGAACGTGGCCCTGGCGCGCGAGGCCGCCCTGAGCCCGATCACCTTCGTCGGGGTGAGCCGCGACCAGGTCGCGGGCGAGCTCGGCGACCCAACCGAACCCGGTGACCCAGTCGATCGTCGCCTCGGCGAACTACCTGACCGCGGTGATCTGCCTCGCCGACGGCGAGCGCCCCGGTGCGGTGTGCGCCTCACGCGGGGTGCGAGCGGCGGACGCGGCCCTGCGCGTCGGCGCTCGCTGAGCGATCAGCTGGCCTGGCGCTCCGAGAGGTCCGCGGCGCTCGAGCTCGGTCGTGCCGCCCCAGATGCCGTGGGCCTCTTTGATCCGCAGCGCGTACTGAGGCACTCGCAGCGCACCGCGCACGACGCGCAGATGGCCTTCGCGTCGCGCTCTCGCGCCATGCGGTCCTCCTTGCGTTCCGGGCGCGGTCGGGGGAAGAACAGCTCGGCCTTCGGGCCTTTGCAGGCAGCGTGGCGCTGCCACTCCTCCGTCACGATCGCCATCGCCCCACCCCCAGTACCCCACTCGCGCGGGCACTCCTCCGAGAACACACGGTACCGACGGCGCCGCTTGCCCGACAAGGCCTCTGAACAGGGCTTCTTCGCGGCTCTCGTGGCATCGCCGCGTACCCTCCGCCGGTGGACCCCGTCGTGTTCTTCCGGCGCTCGACGGTGCTGTTCGTCGCGGGCAAGGGCGGGGTCGGCAAGTCGACGGTCGACCGCGGTCGTCGCCCTCGCCGCGGCGCGCTGCGGGCTGCGGGTCCTCGCCGTCGAGCTCGAGGGGCGCAGCGAGCTGCCCGAGGGCGCTCGGACTCGACGGCGAGCTCGACTGGGAGGAGCGCGTCGCGGTCGCACTACCCCGCCGGCGGCTCGCGTGATCGCGCGGCGGATCCGGCCCGACGACGCCCTCGTCGAGTGGCTGCGCGCCCACACGCTCGGGGCCGGTCGTGCGCCGGCTGCGCCGCTCGGGCGCGCTCGAGGTGGTCTCCTTCGCGATCCCGGGCATCCGCGAGGTGCTCGTGCTCGGCAAGCTCAAGGCGCTCGAGCGCGACGGCGGGTTCGACCTCATCGTCGTCGACGCGCCCGCGACGGGCCACGCCATCACCCTGCTCACGTCGCCCGCGGGGCTCGCCGCCGCGGCCCGCGGCGGCCCGGTGCGCCGCGTCAGGCCGAGGAGGTCGCCGAGCTCCTCGCCGACCCGGCGCGGTGCCGCGTGCTCCTCGTCACGCTCCCGCGCGAGCTCGCCGTCGACGAGACGATCGAGGCCGCCTTCGAGGTCGAGGATCGCGCCGGGGTGACGCTGTCGGAGGTCGTGGTCAACCAGTACCGCGCCACCCGACCCCGCGCTCGCCGACCCGCTCGCCACGAGCGACGCGGCGGGACTCGGCGCGCAGCTCGCGGACGCCGTCGAGTCGGCGCGACGCTTCGAGCGCTCTCGCGAGCAGTCCGCCGCGGCCGAGGTCGACCGGCTCACCGCGGCGCTCCCGCTGCCGCGTGCTCGCCCTGCCGTCGCTCGACACCTCGCGGCTCGGCCCCGCCGAGGCCGACCAGCTCGCCGACGCGCTGCTCGACGCGCTCGAGCGCGATCGAGGGGCACGAGTGACCGGCGTCCTCGACGCGCTCGCGGGCAAGCCCGTCGTCGTCGTCTGCGGCGCGGGCGGGGTCGGCAAGACGACCGTCGCCGCGTCGATCGGCGTGGGCCTCGCGCAGCCGCGGCGCTCGCGTCTGCGTCGTCACCGTGGACCCCGCGCGACGCCTCGCGGGCGCCCTCGGGATCGACACGGCGAGCGACGTGCCCGTCGCGGTCGAGGGCGCGTGGCCCGGCAGCCTGTACGCCGTCCAGCTCCACGCCGCGTCGACGTTCGACGCGCTGATCGGCCGGCACGCGACGAGCGACGCTCAGGCCGCCGCGATCCGGCACAACCCGCTGTACCGCTCGCTCGCGAGCGCCCTCGGTGGCACCCAGGAGTACATGGCGATGGAGCGCCTCTACGAGCTGCACCACGCCGAGACCTACGACGTCGTCGTCGTCGACACCCCGCCGACGCGCAGCGCGCTCGAGCTCCTGGACGCGCCCGAGCGGCTGCTGCGGTTCCTCGGCCACCGCGTCGTGCGCGCGCTCATCGCGCCCGACGCGCTTCACGCTGCGCGCCGCGTCGGCCGCCACGTCGGCCTTCCTGCGCGGCGTCTCGGCGGTCGTCGGCGGCGAGCTCGTCGAGGACGCCGTCGAGTTCTTCCAGGCGTTCGCCGGCATGCAGGAGGGGTTCGCCGAGCGCGCGGGCGAGGTCCAGGCCGCTCCTCGTCGCGCCCTCGACGGCCTACGTGCTCGTGACGACGCCGATCGCCGACGCCCTCGAGGAGGCGTCGTGGTTCACCCAGCACCTCGCCCAGCGCGGCGTCACGCCGACCGCCGCGGTGGTCGAACCGCGCGCCACCCGTCGTTCACGCGACCTCGACCCTGACGCACTCCCTGTCGCCGAGGGCGTGCTCGGCGCACCAGCTCGCGACGCTCGCGCTCCCTCGAGCGCGCCGCTCGCCACGACGCGGCCATGCTCACGGCGATCACGGCCCTGTTCGGCGGCGCGGCCGTCTCGGGCGGTCGCGCTGTCCCCCGCGCCCGCCAGCGAGCTCGACGGGCTCACGGCCGTCGCCCGCCAGCTCGGCGCGAACGCGTCCGAGCGTCGGCTGAGGTCGCCGAGACCGCGTCCGGTACGCTGCGCGCGATGGCACTCGTGCTCGTGGCGAGCGACCTTCCGTCGCTGCGCCGCTCGGTCCGCGCGACGATCGAGGGGCCCGACATCGAGGTCCTCGAGGCCGCGACCGGTCCCGACGCCGTGCACCTCGCCGTCGACGAGGAGGTCGACCTCGCGATCCTCGACCTGCAGATCGGCGCGATGGGCGCGATCGCGATCGCGCGCCGAGCTGCGCAACCTCGAGTCCTACGGCGCCGCCGCTGCACGTCGCGGTCCTCATGCTGCTCGATCGGCGGCCCGACGTCTTCCTCGCGCGACGCGCGGGTGCCGAGGGCTTCTCGTCAAGCCCATCGAGCCGGTGAAGCTCCGCCGCGCCGTGCGCGCCCTGGTGGACGGCGGCAGCTTCGAGGACGACGCCTGGCGGCCCGGTCACCGTCGGCGCACCCGCGTCGTCCGGCGATGGCTGACGACGAGCGAGCCGGACCGTCGCTCGAAGCGACGGCTGCGCCAGCGCCCGACGGCCCCGGATCCCGCCGAGGTCCAGGAGCGCCTCATCGTCGAGCGGCTCGCGGACCTGCGGACGACCGAGCTGAAGGAGGTCATGACCCCGAGGGTCGACGTGACCTTCCTCTCGATGCCGGTCACCCCCGAGGCGGTCGCCGACGCGATCCGCGACAGCGGGCACCGGGCGTTCCCCGTCGCGCTCCACGACGAGCTCGACGACGTCGACGGCGTGCTGTTCGTGAGCGACCTGTTCCGCAGCTCGAAGGGCGCACGCTCCTTCCCGGCGTCGCTGCCCGACACGACGGAGATCTCGCGAAAGGTGCGCCGCCCGCCGCTGCTCTTGCCCGAGTCGATGGGCGTGCTCGAGGCGCTCGCCGAGATGCGCGCGCAGCGCCGCACGTTCGCCGTCGTCCTCGACGAGTACGGCGGCGTCGCCGGCGTCGCCACGCTCCGCGACCTGCTCGAGCCGCTCGTGGGCGACCTGTCCGACGAGTTCGACGAGGACGAGGAGCCCGACTTCGCGAGGATCGACGCGAACCGGTGGCTCATCGACGGCCAGGCAGCGATCGACGAGGTCGCCGAGCACCTCGGCGTCGACCTCCCCGAGGGCGACTACGTGACGATCGGCGGCTACCTGCTCGAGCGGCTCGACCGGATCCCCGAGCCGGGCGACTCGGTCGTCGTCGGCGACTGGGAGCTGCGCGTCCAGTCGATGGAGCGCCGCCGGATCACCGAGATCGTGGCCCGTCGCGTCGTCGAGGCGCCGAGCGCCGTCGGCGAGTAGCCGTCTCGGTTCGCGCTTCGCTGCGGCGGTACGCTCGCCGTCCGTGCGCCACGCCTCTCGTCTCGTGCTCGCCGCGTGGGTGGTGCTCGCGGTGGCGGCCCTCCCGCTCGTCTCGGCTGGCGCGGCGTCGCGCGTCGCGAACTTCACCTGCGTCGTGCAGAACGCGAACACCTGCGTGGTCACGATCGATCTCACGCCGAACATGAACGAGCAGGTGGGCTCGACAATGCCGGACCAGCATCCCTGGTTCGAGAACGTCGACGCCGGCTCGCAGAACACGGGCGGCTACTCCATCTCTGGGCCGGGCGCGCCGCAGACCTACTGGAACGGCGTCTCGGGCGCCACGCAGGGGACTGTGTGGTCCGCGCTGCTCCAGACGCCGAGCAACGAGGCTACGTCCGGCGCGTACGCCATGATCACCTTCGCCCACGTGCACGACCTCGCACCGCCGAAGCCGTACTCGCTGATCTCGGCGTCCTACCCATTCATCGCGGCGACCGGCGCCGCGGTGACCGTCACCGCGGCATTCCACCCGGTGCCGCCGAAGGGTCACGTGGTCCTGCAGCGTCTTCAGGGGACGGTCTGGAAGAACCTCGTCGGCGCCACCTACAGCGCCGCCACGAAGAGGTGGACCGCGAGGTTCCGCTGGACGTACCCCAAACACACCTCGAAGCGGTTCCGCGTCGACGCAACCGCCGCGCCCGGACTGCTCGCGACAGCGTTCGGCCCGTTCACCATCTCGACGCCGGCCTAACGCCCGGCTCCCAGCCGGCTAGATGCGCCGCGTCGTGGGCGGGCCGCCGGGGGCCGCACAGCGGCGCTCGTCTAGGCTCGCGATCCCGCGGGGACACCCGCGACGGGCTGTAGCGCAGCTTGGTTAGCGCGCTGCGTTCGGGACGCAGAGGTCCCCGGTTCAAATCCGGGCAGCCCGACCATGTGATGTCTCAAGACATCCGCATAGGTCTGAACCCGTAATTAGCCCTTCACTTGGGTCGTGGTCCCGGTGGAAACCCGGTCCCCTGGTATCGCTTGGAGAGGTCCATGGTGAGCTCTCTGAGGAGCTCACCGGTCGTCGCATCCACGACTCGGACGTGGAGGTCGTCAACCAAGAGGATGACCCGGGTTCGGGCCCACTGGCTCCCGATCGCGATGCCATAGAGACGACCGTGGAGCCGCAGCGTCACCTTGCCGCGCGCGTCGGCGCGGTCGCGGCGCACGCGGAGGTGGACGTCGCCGGCGCGATCACCAGGAGCTGCCTTTGGTCGCGCGAGGTAGGCGACCGAAGGAGGGCGCTCTGGTCGCAGGCTCGAGTGCGGCCTCGTCGAGTTGTACTCCTCGACGAAGCCGTCGCACAGCCGCTGCAGGGTCGAAAGCGACGTCGGCTGTCGGGGCTTGGCCACCAGCCACTTCTTGAGCGTCTGCTGGAGGCGCTCCACCTTCCCGCAGGTCTGGGGGTGGTTGGGTCTCGAGTTCTTCTGGCGCACCCCGAGTCGGCGCAACTCGGTCTCGAAGGCGTTGCGACCGCCCCTTTCCGCCGGCGAAGCGCGTCGTGAAGACCATGCCGTTGTCGGTGAGCATGGAAGCCGGGATCCCGTGCCGTTGCACGGCACTTCGGAAGGCCGCGAGCACGATCTTCGCGGTCACGTGCTCGTGACAGCTCATGTCCATCACGGCTCGCGAGTGGTCGTCTAAGAACGTGAGGATCTCGACTTGGCGACCCGGACGACCCTCCCGCCCGGCGAGGTCATAGTGCGTCACGTCGGACTGCCAGCACTCGTTGGGCATCTCTGCTTCGAAGCGCACGTAGGAGGACCTTGGGCGCTTGCGGGGCTGCGGCGTGACCAGGCCCTCGCGCGCTAGGACCCTCGCCACCGTCGCTCGTGAGACCGATATGCCCCGGTGCGTGGCCAGGTGCCAGACGATCGTCTTCGGTCCCGCGTCGAGGCCGCGGCGCACGAGGTCCTCGCGCAGCTCAGTCACCTCGGCGACGATCTCGCGGCTGGTCGAGCGGGGTGACTTTCGGGGCGCCCGCGACTTCGGTTCGAAGGCCGCCTCGCCCTCGGCTCGGTATCGAGCGACGAGTCTCGACACCCAGGGCTGCGAGACCCCGTAGTCGCGGGCGACCTCAGACTGGCTGCGACCCTCGATGACGACGGCCGTGATCACGAGACGGGCTTTCGACATGCCCGAGCCTCACGTCGAGGCGCTCGAGGGCTATGCGTATCTCCCGAGACATCC
>CAWJFK010000012.1:0-25186 GCA_963842165.1 uncultured Thermoplasmata archaeon
ACTTTCATTTTCGTCTCCTTCGACTTCCAAAACATTGTCAGGTGGATCACGTTCTCTTAGCTCATCGCCCACCTATTCGATGACTTCTTTATGGACGTTTCGATCGTCATTGGCAGTGACCTAACTCACCTTTGAATGTGCGCAAGGATACAACGAGAAAACATCATGCGAGGCCTACGCCCATCCATGTTAGAATTCAAGGGACATTGAGAGGAATCTTGCGAACCTTTTCGCGGTTACTGATTGGTTTATTGCTCCTCTTCGCTTCGGCGACTCTGTCTGCAAGCGCTGGGGACGTTTCGCAGCAGCAATACCGCTTGCGACTCTTTCACACCCACACGAACGAACGCATTGACATCGTTTATCGCATTGGAGACGTGTATATCCCCGAAGCGGCCAATCGCCTCGACGAGTTTCTACGCGATCATCGGACGGGCGACGTGCATCACTTGGACGAAAGACTGTTTGACCTTCTGCATGATTTGACTGGATCCCTCGGCAGACCAGATGCTCAAATCAATATCGTCTGCGGTTACCGCACGCCGTGGAGCAACGAATTTCTGCGCCGTACGACTTCGGGCGTTGCCTCGCACAGCTTGCACATGGAAGGTGAAGCGATCGATATCCGTATTCCGGGTGTTCCGACGGCCGAATTGCGCGATGCCGCATTGGCCCTTCATCGAGGGGGAGTTGGCTACTACCCAAAGTCACAGTTTGTCCACGTAGATGTCGGGCGGATCCGCCAGTGGTAAGCCGAGGCGGACCGAATGTCTTTCACCCCAATGCTAATCGGAATTAGGGTAATCCTCGTTTAGCGCTTGTTCCAGTGCTGCATCGTACCCGTAAACATCGTTGAAAAACTGAACCTCGCCGTTTTCCTGTACTACCGCCGTACCGTAGAGAATCAGCACGGGAATCGGATTCTTCAGATTCACGCGAATGGTCTCGTCACCATTCATTGCTTCGCGAATGCTTTCCTCGGTCCAGTCAGGATCGTCGCGCAGCACCCATTTCGCGAGAGCCACGGGATCTTCGACTCGAATGCACCCGTGGCTGAAGTCCCGTCGGGATCGCGAAAACAGTTGCATCGCTGGCGTTCCATGCATGTACACGTCGTATGGATTTGGAAACTCGAACTTGATCAAGCCAAGAGAGTTGTCCGGGCCCGGCCGCTGCCGGACTGCGAGTTTTCCAGTTTTCAGAGCCTCCTTCATTTCATCGGTGACTGGTCCTTCACTCACGACGTGCCCGCTTCGATCCACAATTTCGTACGAGTTTTCTGAGAGGTAGGAAGGATTCTTCTCAATATGAGGCAAGATCTCAGCCCGTTGAATCGATAGCGGCACATTCCAATAGGGCCTGAAAATCACGGATTTGATCTGATTGGCAAACACCGGAGTTTTGTGTTGATAAGCCCTGCCGACCACGACCTTCATCGACAGAGCCCACTGGTAGTCTTCATTGTCGGCATGAAGGCGGAACTCCGGGATGTTTACTACGATAGGAGGCCTATCAAATTGGTGAGGCAACCACCGCCACCGATCTAATGTGAGCTGGAGCTGAACCACCCGTCGGCGGAGCGGCGTGTTGAGCTGCTTGAAGGTCTGCGCATCGATTCGACCGCTCGACTCCAGCCCGTGGCGCTCCTGAAAATGTTTCACCGCGTTGACGACGCCGCCTTGGTAGACCAAGCTAGTAGCCGATCCTTCATCTTGCGCTGAGAGATCTCCAACAAGACGCAATCGTTTCACAAGAAGCGCCATGCCTGGGTATGAGTCGCCGGGCTTCACGACTTTCGCTGGCACAGGCAAAGGCTCACCATCGTCCTGTCGCGCGAGTTCAAGATATCGATTCAAGGCTTCGATGGTTCGATGGTAGGCGGGGAACGGTGGTTCGATTTTTCCCATCACTTCGTTGACGTCTTTTGCGTTCACCAGTTCTAACCTCAGGAATTCGGACAAATCAAATTGCTTCCGGTCAATGTCGAGTCCGAAATGAAACAAGCGCGGATTGACGCGCCCGATATGAAGATCCGAGATATACCGCATTGTTGAAACCGTAAGTGCAACGTCGAACCGGACAAGATCAGATTCCGGCGCCGGCTTTGCCTGCTGTAGGGTTTCGATACGCTCATCCCAACTGGGGCCGTCATAGTCTTCAGCCCTCAGGCCCTTCGTTTCTGCAGCTTTCAAGGCCTGAATGATTGCGAGCGCCTGGGGGGTAGGTTCAGAATCTTGGATCCATGGCAAGGTCTCATTGAACGCGCCGTAGAATTCCTTCACTTCCTCCTGGTAGTTTTGAAAACCGGGCCAACGAAGATCGGGGAGATCTGCGGCTTCAAGAAGAGCCCGTAATATGGACGTGCCCTCGCCCGTGAGATGTTGAGGCCCCGAAGCAGCATGCGTCTTTCCAATGCCGAGACTGAGAGGCGCATTCCTGGGATTGCCCAAACGTTTTTCGCAGCCCACTGCAAGAACGACTGCGAGGAGTACTAACCAGTAGAAACGATGGGTACGATGAAGACTCATCCCGGATCGGACTTCGTTTATTGATGGACTGCACTCCATTTTTCAGTCTCTTTCCTGTTCAGCGGCCGTTTCGGCTATCCAACGTGCCTACAAGCTAGACAAGCCATCTCGGTCTTTTCCTACACTTTTTACCCTACGACGGAGTTTGTCGATCTGCTGTGAGCAATGCCACAGCCGGAAGTGATCGATGTCACATGCAGATCGCATCGCAGAAGCAGAACTGCCCCTGTCATGAAGCGGAATGGCACCAGTCGGATACAGGACTGTTGATCATGAACATAGAGGAGCTATGTATCTGAGTGAGCAAATGATTCTTGATGACGTTCCAGCGCTCGTGGAAATCCAAGGCCGCATTTCCCCTGCGATGCCGACATCTCGCGGTCCGCAAAACTGGGATCTATGGGCGGATTTGCTTGTGCAATCGTAGTCCCTTTCTACGCCTGCTCGTGGGGTTCGACTGGGCAAAGATCGTGGAGTAGGTCACTGAGATGTGTGATGATTCCCGTAGCCGAAAAATTAGAAACTGAGGTTGAGACGCATCGACTGAGGAAGGCAATGATATAGCGCCGACCCACCGCCGATTTCCAAGGCTAAAGAGATGATCTTCACTGTTACCCGTGATCATCGCAAGCGCCCACGGGGGCAGTCGAGATCGAGTCGGTCGACGACCATGACATCGATCGACAGCGCGTCGACCCGTTCCCCGGTCTGACCGCCTTCGAGAAGCGCCGGGTCGCGAAGGTCCTCGGGCTTTCCGGAGGGGTGGCGAAGTCCTTGGACCGGCTGCTCGATAGTTTGTGGAGACTTTTCCAGGGTGAGGACGCCGAGCTGGTCGAGGTCAACCCGCTCGCCGTCGTCGCCGACGGGCTCGTCGCATTGGACGCGAAGGTGATCATCGAGGATGACGCGGCGTTCCGGCACCCGGAGTACGCCGAGATCCGGGACGACCGGACCCCGCTCGAAGAGATCGCGCGCGAGAAGGACATCGCGTTCGTGCAGCTGGACGGCAACATCGGCGTGATCGCGAACGGGGCCGGCCTCACGATGGCCACTCTGGACGTGCTGAAGGAGCTCGGGGGAAACCCGGGCGTCTTCCTCGACCTCGGAGGCACGGACGACCCGCGGAAGGTCACCGAGGCCTTCCTGCTCATGGCTCAGGCCCGGCCGAAGGCGGTCTTCCTCAACATCTTCGGCGGCGTCACCCGGTGCGACACCGTGGCCAAGGGGCTCGTCGAGGCGATGAGCCAGGTGCCGGCGGACGAACGCTTCCCGCTCGTTGCGCGGATCCGGGGGAACAACGAGAAGGAAGGGATCGAGATCCTCCGGGCGGCGGGCGTCACGTCCATTCCCCAGCTCAAGCAGTCGGCGCAGGCCGTGGTCGCCGCGGCAGCCGGGGGTCCGGCATGAGCGTCCTCCTCACGCGGGAGACCCGCGTTGTGGTCCAGGGGATCACCGGCCACCAGGGAACCGTGCACTCTCGGCAGATGCGGGAGTTCGGGACGAACGTAGTCGCCGGCGTAACTCCCGGAAAGGGCGGCTCCACGGTCGAAGGCGTCCCCGTCTTCGACTCGGTCCGCGAGGCGGTCGAGACGGCCCACGCGAACGCTTCGTGCATCTTCGTTCCTGCCCCGTTCGCGAGGGACGCCCTCCTCGAGTCGGTCGACGCCGGGATCCGTCTGGCGGTCGTCGTGACCGAGCACATTCCCTTCCACGACATGCTCGTGATGTACCACTACGCGCGCGCCCACGGCGCCCGTATCATCGGGCCCAACTGTCCCGGTATCGCCACGCCCGGGGTCGCGAAGGTGGGCATCATCCCCAACGTCGTCTTCCGGCCCGGCCGGGTCGGGGTGGTCTCGCGGAGCGGGACCCTGACGTACGAGATCGTGAGCGGGATCAAGGAGCACGGACTCGGCCAGTCGACCTGCCTCGGGCTGGGTGGGGACCCCGTCGTCGGGACCTCGTTCGTCGACGCGCTCCCGCTCTTCCAGGAGGACCCCGACACCGACGTTGTCGTGCTCGTCGGGGAGATCGGGGGCACCGCCGAGGAGGATGCGGCGGAGTACATCTCGCGGAAGTTCACGAAGCCGGTCGTGGCGTACATCGCGGGACGCAGCGCGCCCCCCGGCAAGCGGATGGGGCACGCGGGGGCGATCATCTCCCGAGGCAAGGGCACGGCCGAGACCAAGCTCACCGCGCTCCAGGCCGCGGGAGCCCGAGTCGCCCGCTTCCCCTACGAGATACCGGACCTGGTCGCCCAGATCGTCCAGCAGGGGGGCCGCCGGTGACCGCCCCCGGTCCCTCCCGAGAACCCGAGGTGGAGGAGCCCTGCATCGTTCCCGGCCGTGGGGCTCCGTCCGCCCGCCACCTCGCGCTCACGGAAGCACGCAAGGCGTTCGACCGCCTCCCCGACAAGGGGCGGCGAGCACCCCTCTGCCGCGACCACTACCGCGAGTGGAAGAAGGCCACGAAGGAAGCGCGAAAGCTCGACCGGCTGGGCTGGTAGGGCCCCCGGCGGGGCTCGACGAGCGGCCAGTAATCTGGCCGAACGAACCGAAGGGGTTGGATGAGCGGACGCGAAGCGTCCTAGCGCTTCCGCATCTTCTGGGCGCGCATGCGTCTCCGCATCCGCTTCTTGCGCCACTTCCACCGCATGTGGCCGCGCTTCTTCCAGACCCTCGAGGAGCGTTTCACAGGACGGCGGGGGGAGGGGTAACGGTTTATTAGGGTTCCCCCGCCCTCGAGAGAGGGAACGCGTGCGGAGCGCCCCGGACGTTATCTAGAAGGGCCCGTCTCGCGCGGTTGTGCTGACCGCTTCCGACCTCGAGATCAACGTGCTCGAGTTCCGCCAGCGCTCGTTCCAGTTCGACCGATTGGCCTCGCTGGATGAGGAGGAGTACGCGGTGTTCTCCCGGACCGAGACGGAGAGCGAGAGCCAGTTCCGACCCCGGCTCGCTCCACCTCCACTTGGTCGTCCCACTCGCGTGGGTGGTCCTCGACGCGGCGAACGACTCGCTCGCCATTGCCCAAGACGGAGCGACGGCCCCGACCCACCTGATCGAGACGGTCATCGAGGTCGGCGCGGAGCCCCCTCAGTTCCGGGAGCAGGGGATCGAGTGGACCCGGACCAGCGGGCCGGGCGGCGCCCACTTCTACGCTCCCGCCGAACGCGCCGGGCGGCTGTTCAGCCCCGAAGGGCACGCCGCCCTCGGCGTCTAACGACCCGCGGTCCGAGCGGGGATCACGCGGCGGGGTGCGCGTGCGGGCGCAGTGCCCGCTCGACGACGGCGGCGAAGATCCCGCCGACAATCGGCGCGACCCAGAAGATCCAGTCCTCCTTGATCGCCCACTGGCCGGACGGCCAGAGCGCCGATAGCACGGCGGGGGCGAAGCTCCGCGCGGGGTTGACCGAGGCGCCGTCCACCGGGATCGCGACCAGGTTCGTCATGAACAGCGTCATCGAGATCGCGATGGCCGCGACGTTCTTGGACGAGTTCTCCGACCGCGTGACGAACAGCGCTACGACGACGAGGAAGAACGTCACCAGCAATTCGAGGAGGAACACCGCGGTCGCGCTGTAGAAGTAGGGGGCACCGTTGCCGGAGTAGCCCTGGGAGGCGAGCGCCACGCTCTGGACGAACGAGAACGACCCGGACGGGCCGCCGTAGGCGATCGCCGCGATGATCCCGGTGGCGGTGATGCCCCCGGCGACCTGGGCGAGGATGTAGGGGAGGACCTCGCGCCCCGAGAAGCGCCCCGACGCCCAGAAGGCGATGGTGATCGCGGGGTTGAAGTGGCCCCCGGACGTGTCGCCGAAGGCGTAGGCCATCCCGAGGACCCCGAAGCCGAGGGAGGCGGCGATGAGGACCACCCGCGCCGCCCCGCTCTCTCCGTCCAGTCCGGAGAAGATGGCGGCGCCGCCGACGGCCGCGAGCAACCCGAACGTTCCCAGGAACTCGGCGAGGTACCTCTGGCCCGACGTCCACGACATCGGCGCCGGACCACGATGGCGGATTGTTAAACCTTCCGCTCGGGAGTGCTCGAGGGCATCCGACCGAGGGAGAGGGTGCTCTACAATCCCTCGCGGTCGACCGCGAGGGATAGGCCGTTCCCGCCGCCCATGCAGAGGGTCGCGAGGCCGAGCGAGGTGTGGGAGCGCAACAGCTCGTGCACGAGGGTGACGACGATCCGCGCCCCGCTGGCCCCGATCGGATGTCCGAGCGCGATCGCCCCGCCGTGCACGTTGAACTGCTCCTCGGTGAAGCCGAACGTCCGCTGGACCGCGAGGGACGCGGACGCGTACGCCTCGTTGTGCTCGACGCGGTCGAAATCGCTCGCCCGCAGCCCGGTCCTTTCGAGGTGACGCTTGACCGTCGGAATCGGAGACTCCATCACATCGCGCGGATGGACCCCGCTCTCCGCCAGCGAGTGGACCCAAGCGAGGGGCGTCGCTCCCCGCCGGCGGACCTCGGCCGCGCTGGCGAGAACGAGGGCCGCCCCGCCGTCCGAAAGTCGGGAGGTGGTGCCGGCCGTCAGGACCCCGTCGGGCGCAAACGCCGGTCGGAGGCGAGCCAGGCCCTCGAGGGTGGAATCCCCGCGCGGGCCGTCGTCCGCGGTGAGCCCCTCGGCCCCCGGCGTTCCGTCCCCCGGTACGGGGACGGTCTCCTTCGCAAAGGTCCCGTCGCGCACCGCGGCGGACGCCCGCAGGTGGCTTCGGAGCCCGAAGGCGTCGACCTCGGCGCGGCTGAGCTTGAACTTGCGAGCGATGCGTTCCCCGGTCAGCCCCATCAGCTCGTGCCCTTCGTACGCATCGATGAGGGAATCGCGCTGCATCGCATCGTCGGCCGTGTAGGGGCCGGGCGGATGGGCCCATCGCATCGCGCTCGGGAGAAGGTAGGGCGCTCCCGACATCGATTCCATGCCCCCGACGAGGACGCGGTCGAAGAGGCCGGCGCGGATCGTCGCGTATCCCAGATGGATCGCTTTCATCCCGGAGCCGCACACCATGTTGATGGTCGCAGCCCCGACGGGATCCGGCACTCCCGCGCCGCGGAGGACCTGGCGGGCAGGGTTCTGGCCGGTACCGGCCTGGATCGCCATGCCGAAGAAGACCTCCTCGATGTCGGTCGGCGCGAGACCCGCCCGTTCGATGGCCGCGGTCGCAGCCAGCGTCCCGAGCCGGGTCGCCGGGATCGCCCGAAGAGAGCCTCCGTACTTGCCGATCGGAGTCCGGACGGCTGAAAGTATCGCGACGGCGTGCTCGGGTGAAGAAGACATCGGTTGAGTACCCGAACGCCGATTAAGAAGCCTGCGGGACCGCCACGCCCCGAGAGGCCGTGCCGACGGCGTATCGCTAGTCTTCTTCTACTCGCGGAGCGAGCAAGTATCGGCCTTCGCCCCGACCGGCGCCCATCGCGAACTCGATCTTGAGCGGGTACTCGTTCCCGACGTGGAGCGTCGCCTCCTCGGCGGTGATCGCCTTGACCATCGCGGAGAAGAAATCGAGAGGGTACATGCTCTTCACGGCCTCCTTGACCTCGAGCTTGGTCAGGACATCCTTCGGAAGCCGGAGGTCGAGGCGGTCGGTATCCCCTTCCGAATGCATCGTGAACGCCTCCGGATCGACGCTGAGCGTCACGTGATCGGTGAAGCTCTCGCTGCCCCGGATCCCCTGACGTAGGTCCTCCATCTTGACCGTCACGCTCGCCGGCGGGTTCACATTGGGGACCTTCGGGTCCGTGATACCAGCAGGGTCGACGACCGCCATCTGGCGGGTGAGCCGGCCCACCGCAGCGATGAGGCGCTTGCCGTCGAACTGGAGGTCGATCACGTCACCGGGCTTGGAGAGCCGAAGGACCTCCTTCAGCTTGTCAATGTCCACCCCGACCTCGGTCGCTTCGCCCGTGAACTCCTCGAAGATCCCCTTGTTCAGCTTGAGGACCAGCATCGCCACGTGGGACGGGTCGACGGCCTTCGCTTCGAGTCCCTCCTTGGAGACCGACAGCTTGACCTCGGTGACGAGCGTGGAGACAACCTCGACGACCTCGCGGAGGTTCTCCATCTTGATACGGACCTTGAACATTGGAAGCCCCGCCGCCTGACATCGGTCCTGTCTAAAAAGGTTCCCTCAGCGCCGCGTCCCTCTCTCGATGAATTGGGGACTCTCCGAGCGGACCGGGACCCCATCCTCCGAGCCCGGGACGTCCGGTTGGGCTCGGCCGGAAGTGGTTTTCCCTCGTCGCGTTTGGCTCCTCCGTGACCGAGCTCGCGTACCTGGCCGATATGCCGTCCGTGTACGTCCGTTCGTTCCGGGCGCGGATCGTCGCCCTTCCCCCCGGAGGCGCCGTGCTGGACCGGACGTTCTTCTATCCGACCGGGGGAGGGCAGCCCGCCGACCGCGGTACCTTGCGCGTCGGGGACGCCACGTGGGAGGTCACGGACGTGACCCGGAGCGGAACCTCGGTCCATCATCGGCTGCGCGGGGCGACCTCGGACCTCGCGCGTCTCGGTGTCGGCGTGGAAGTGGAGGGCGTTCTGGACTGGGAGCGCCGGCACCAGCACATGCGCTTACACACGGGCCAGCATCTCCTCAGCGCCCGCGCCTTTGAGCGCACGGGGCTGCGGACGCGCAAGGCGGTGTTGAAGGACCTCGGGGCCACGATCGATCTCGAGGGAGAGCTCACGGGACCGGCGTATGCAGCGATCGGGGAGGACATGGGCGAGCTCATCCGGCACGCTCGGCCGGTGAGCATCCGTCACCTGCCCCGGGCGCAGTGGGAGTCGTTGCCGTCGGCCGGGCGATCCGGCCTGGTCCCGTTGCCGCCCCAGGTCGACCCCGTGCGGGTCGTGGAAATCGAAGGGGAGGACAGCTGTCCCTGCGGGGGCACCCACGTCCGGTCGACGGCGGAGATCGGGGAGGTCCGACTGACTGCCCCGGTCCCGGTCCATGGGGGCGGGACGCGGATCGGGTTCACTCTGGTGAAGCCGGGCGCGACCACTCCGCCCGCGTAACCGCGTACACGTGGACGTCGTGCCACCGCCCGTGGTGGTAGAACGCGCCCCGGGAACGTTCCTTCCCGCCGAAAGCCGAGCCCTTCCACCAGTCGGGAGGAAGGAACGTTTTCGACGTCGGCCGTCGCCGCGACGCGTTCCACGGACGTCGTGCGGAACAGATGGTCCGTCAGGAGACCGACCGCCTCGCGCCCGAACCCCTGCCCACGCGCGGCGCGCTCGCCCATGACGTACCACACCTCGATCGTTTCGAGGACGGGGTGCGGCGTGAAATGGCCCACGACTCCGACCGGGCCGTTCCCGTGGAGGGGTTCTACGACGAACCGGGGAACGAGCGAAGTGGGGTCCGCGTCGGGCTCCCCCATCGATCGGACGAAGCCGTCGTAACTCTCTGATAGGAACCGGTCGTAGGGCGCGACCACTTGGGGGTCGCTGAACCAGGAGTACAGCGTCGGGAAGTCGGCGGGCTCGGGCGGGCGAAGGCGCACCTTGGGCCCCTCGAGCAACGCCATGGCGGCCTAGGGACTGCCGTGCGCGAGGCGCGTCGGGGACGGAACCGTCTCGGCCGCGGACGCACGTTCGCCCGGTCCGAGCTCGTCGTCCGGGTCGGTGAGCTCCCGGCGCTGGACCTCGAGCGCCATGCGGTGTCCGGCGGCGGTGAGGGAGAGAACGTGTTTCGGCTCGGAGTACCCGACGATGCGTACTGCGTTCGCCGATAGATCATGCGCGAGTTCTCGAGCGCGCGCATCGCGTTCTTGAGGTCGGCGGGGTCCTCGCTCACGAACTTCCGGGCGATGCCGAACTCCGTGGTCCACTGGTCGGCTTCGAACCGGACCTGATTGCCCCGGTGGTCCAGCAAGTGCACCAGCAGCAAGCGTTCGATGCGGGTGAGCTCCTCGCGCGGCATCCGACAGAGCTCCGGCTCACGAGATGGTCGTGATTTCGTACTGGACGTCGAGTCCTTTCAGTCGCTCATGCATCTCGGTGACCAGTCGCATCACATCGTCCAGCGTCGCCTTGTCCTTCCAGCGGTACACGAAATCGTGCATCCCCATCGACTCTTCGAACCCGATGCCCCGCATCGCGGCCAGGACCTTCGTGGGGTCGGCTCCTTCGGAGTGGAAGGTCATCCGTACGTAGGTTCGCATAGGGAGCCCGCCGGGAGAGCGGCAACTCCGGTTTAGGCGGCCATCCATTTATATATGCTTCTCTGAGTCGCTGCTCCCGTTGTGACGTCCGCCGACCCCGCGGGACCCGTTCTCGTCACCGGTGGGGCGGGCGCGATCGGGAGTTACCTCGTCCGTGCGCTCCTCGACCGCGGCCACGAGGTCCGGGTCCTGGACAACCTCTCCTCGGGTCGCCGGGACCTGGTGCCGTCCTCGCCCCGGGTCGCGCTGACCGTCGCGGACCTGCGCCGGCCCACCGAGTACCGGAGACCAGCTGCTCGGCGTCTCGGAGGTCTGGCATCTCGCCGCGAACCCCGACATCCGTAAGGGGACCGCGGACCCCACGGTCGACCTGGAGAACGGCACGCTGGCGACGTTCCACTTGCTGGAAGCCGCCCGCCGCCACGACGTGCCGAGGATCCTCTACTCCTCCTCGAGCGTGGTCTATGGTCAGGCGAGCGTGTTTCCCACACCGGAGAGCTACGGCCCCCTGTGTCCCCAATCGCTCTACGCCGCGTCGAAGCTGGCCTCCGAGGCGTTGCTCTCGGCGTACGCCCACTCCTACGGCCTCCGGGTCCACCTGTTCCGCTTCGCTAACATCATCGGACCCGGGATGGGCCATGGTATCCTGCCCGATTTCCTGGACAAGCTCCGGAAGGATCCGAGCCGTCTCGAGGTGCTCGGAGACGGTCGGCAGGCGAAGAGCTACCTGCGGACCGAGGACTGCGTCGGGGGGATGCTCCTGGCGCGGGACCGGGCCCATGACCCCGTGAACATCTTCAACCTCGGCGCGGCCGACCAGATCACCGTTCGCGAGATCGCCGAGAAGGTCGTGGCGGCGACCGGAGGACGGGCTCGCATCGTGTACACGGGCGGAACCGGGGGTGGACCGGCGACGTCCCGCTGCAACTGCTCTCGATCGAGAAGATGCGCCAACTGGGATGGAGCCCACAGTTTTCGAGCGCCGGGGCGATCGACCGGACGCTCGCTGAGCTGTTGTCCGGAACGCCCCGCTAGGCGGAAGCGACCGCCCGATAGACCGGAAGGTGGGACTCCACCACGCGCGACCAGGAGTACCGTTCGAGGGCGTCGGCACGCGCCGCGTCGCCCATCGTCCGGCGGGCCGCGTCATTCCGGCAGAGCTCGAGGGCATGGGCACGGAGCCCCTCGGTGAATCGCCCCAAATCCTGATCCGCCAAGGACCAGCCCGTGCTCCCGTCCTGCACGACCCCTTCCACCGCGCCTCCTCCGAGGACCGGGAGACCGGCGGCCAAAGCCTGCAGAACCGTTGCGGACAGGACCTCGACCGCGCTGGGGTGGAGGAGGAGGTCGCTCTCCGCATAGAGGGAGCGGAGGGTGGCGTCATCGACCTCCCCCAGAAGTTCCACGGAGTCGCCGGCGGCCCGTACCCTGGCCGCGTAGTCTGGATCGGGCTGGGGTCCCGCGATCCGCAACCGTATCCCGGTCCCGTTCAAGGCCCGGGCCGCGATCTCCCATCGCTTGAACGGGAGGACCACGCCGACCCCCAGCGCATTTGTCCCCGTCCGGCGCGCCCGAATCCGGGGCGAACCGAGCGGAATCGACGCCGAACGGAATGACGCTGATCGGGAGCGGCCCAGGGCTCGGGACGACCGCCCTCATCGTGCGGGCCAAGGGCTCGGTCAGCGCCACCACGGCGCTGGCCCGTCGAACGGCCCGCCGCTCGAGCCAATACCCCCATCGGTGCGTCCACCGATCCCGATAGAACCAGTGGCGGGAGTGCGACGTGTAGACGAAGGGCATTCGGCTCCAGGCGAGCCGATTCGCCACGACCGGGGTTTGAGCATGAACGACGTCGAAGTCGAGGTGCCGGAGCATCCCGGGAACCTCGAGCGCGAACGGGTACTCGTCCCGCATCCGGCGATGGCGCACCCGGTTGAGGAGAGTGACGGTGTGCCCGGCCGCGGTCAGGGCGACCCGGAAGTCCGCGAGGATTCGCTCGATCGCCCCGTAGCCCGTCGGCGGGATGGGTTGGACCCCCCCTCCGATGAGGACGACCCGCACGCACTCCCTACCTTCGCGTTAGATTAAGGACTTGGGGCGTTCGGGGAGACGGGCGTTCTTCCGCCGGGAAAGTCACCATGGCCACTGTCTGCGTCGAGATCGCGGTCCGAGACGACCCCCATCTCGGGACGACCCTCGCGTCGTTGGCCCGACAGAACCGCAAGCCCGACCGCGTCCTGATCGCGGCGTCGACGGACTCGACGAGCGAGTTCCTGCGGTCCGCGCTCGAGGCGGGGACCGGCCTCTCGGTCCGGGTGGTTCGATTTCCCGGCGGGGTCGTCAATGCCCGGGCCGGCGCTCAACTCCTGATCCAGGAGGAGGTCACCGCGTTCCTGGATTCCGACGAAACGGCCCCGCCCGAATGGCTCGAGCGGCTCGTGGCGCCGCTCGAAGGCGGAGCCGCCGATTTCACCGGCGGACCGACCCGGCCCGCGCGCTCCCCCCGCACTTCGGTCGAACGGTACATGGACCTGCTCGAGAGCTCGATCTACGAAGACCTCGTCCCGGCTCGCGTCACGTACCTCCCTCTCCAGAACACCGCCTGGAAGACCCCCTCCCTCACGAAACTGGGGTTCGACCCGCGCATCCCATTCGCGGAGGACCACGACGTCGAGACCCGAGCCGTCCGAGCGGGGCTTCGCGGGGCGTTCGTCCCGGAAGCGTGGGTCTATCACGATCCGGGCCCGCCGGCCGGGCTGCTAAAGTGGGCGCGCAAGCGCTACCGGTACCTGGTCGCGATGGCGATGTCACTGTTGAAGAACGACGAGCTCGGACGTCGGCTGGGGGAACGAAGACGACCGGTCCGTCACCCGCTCCGGCTGCTGGAGAGCGCCATGAAGCCGTTCGCCCTCGTGCACGCCCGCCTCCGGTGGAGCCGGGTGAAGGGCGCGCGATTCGTCATCCCCTCGCCCGAGCCCGAACCCGGCCCGTAGGGCGCTCACGGCTTCTCGAGGGCGCGCACCCTCCTTCTCGGGCAAACCTTAAGGGACCGCCCGATTCGGCGGGGCCATGCCGTCCGACGCTTCCAAGCACCACGGGGTCGCCCAAGCCGGGCACCTCGTCCGAATGGACTACGACCTCTGGGCCGAAGGCGGCGGACGATCCGACCTCATCGACACGACGCACGAGGAGGTCGCCCAGACGGCCAACATCCCATCCTCTCCCGGGAACCCCTGGGGCCCCCGTCCGCACTTGATCGGAGGCGACTACTTTCCGACCGGTATCGAGGCCGCGCTCATGGGACTCAAGGTCGGCGAGGAGATGGAGAAGGAGTTCCCTCCGGCCGACGCCTTCGGGGAGCGGGACCCGAACCTGATCGAACTGTTCTCGATGCGCGAGGTTTCCCGCCTCCCCGAAATGCGGCGCGAGGATGCGCACCTCGATGTCGGGACGGTCCTCACGATCGAGGGCCGACGGGGCCGCGTAGTCACCCTCACCCAGGCCCGCGTGCGGGTCGATTTTAACCCGGCGTTCGCCGGCCGGAAGGTCCGCGGGAAGTTCCGCGTCACCGAGCTCATCTCCGAGCCGGTCGACCAGGTCCGTGCTATCGTGGAGCTCCAGTACGGGCGAGCCTCCGAGTTCCAGATCGCGATCCACGAGAAGGTCGTCACGTTGACGGTCCCGGACCGCTCCAAGTTCGACATCTCCTGGATGGCCGCGAAGCCCCGCGTCATCGACCGTATCCGCAGCCAGGTCGCCCCGCACTCGATCCGTGTGGTCGAGGAGTACGTCACGCCCGTCCCCGACAAGTCGGAGAAGGGAGAGGCGTCCGAGAGGGGGGAATCGTCCGCCCCGACGGAGAAGGCCGAGAAGGAAGCCCCCGCCGAAAAGGCGGCCGAGCCCGCGAAAACAAGTGGGCACGAGAAGGTCGTCGACCACGGCAAATCGGCCGAGCACCACAAGACGCCCCGAGACGAGAAGGCGGTCGCCCACGAGAAATCGGGCGACCACTTCAAGACCCCGGGACCGCCGTAGACCTCCTCCGCCCCCGTCCGCGGGCCCGCCGGCTGGTACGAAGTCCGTATGAACCTGGCGAAAATCCGAACGAACGTGTCCGCCCTCCCCGTCTCGCAGGAGCCGTCCCGCGCGTTCATGATCGTCCTGTTTATCGTGGCGATCGGCGTAGGCGCCGCGATCGCCTACCTTGGGATCACCGGCGCGATCGGTGGCCCGATCCCCTAGGGTTCGTCACGCGGGGCCGCGCGCCTCGGGCCACCGGTAGAGGTAGACGTCGGTCTCCGGGTCATACTGGGTGGGTCGCCACCCGGGGACCTTGTGGCAGTGGCTCACCACCCGGGCGCCCGGCCGGAGCTCGGCCTCGAACTTGGGACGCAGCCGCTCCATCGCTCCCGGCCAGAGGAAAGCGGTCACCACCGTCGCTTCGCGGAAGTCGAGGCGAAACAGGTTCCCCCAGACCAATTGGATGCGGTCCGCGAACGGCCCCAGGCGGCGGCGAACCCGGAGAATGAGGAAACGGACGGGTTCCACCTCCACACCCAGGACGCGGGCGCGATAGATACGGGCCGCCCGGAAGACGATGGCCCCCGTCCCCGCCCCCAGGTCGAAGACGAAGTCCTCCGGTCCCACCTCGGCCCAACGGAGCATGGTCTGGACGGCCCGGCGGGGGGTCGGCTGATACCCGGCGCCGAAGGCGAACGACGCGTAGACGAAGTAGGTCACGACGGCGAGGGACGCGAGGACCACGATGAGCGTAAGGAGCGGAGTCCAGACCATGCGAATTACTTCCGGACGTAGCGCGTCCGGAACAGCTCGTCCGCCGCCCCGGCCGGATCGAGGGTTCGGGCCACGACGCGGTCGAGCAAGCGGCGGAGCTCCGGATCCTGGTCCAGGCGATCGGCCACTTCACGGCCGACCCGTTCCTTCACCCGGTCGGCGATCTCCGAGGCCAGGCGAGCCCGTTCCCGCTGGGTCCGCTGGCCGGAACGATCCAGGAACTGCTCGTGGGACTCGATCGCGGTCCACAGCTCGTCGATCCCCGAGAGGACGGTGGCCGATGTGGGCACGATGACCGGCGCCCAACCGTCCCGAGACGCTCCGAGCGCGACCAGTTCGGCGAGGTCCTTCGTCGCGAGGTCGGCCCCCGGAAGGTCGGCCTTGTTCACACAGAAGACGTCGGCGATCTCGAACAGGCCGGCCTTGAGCGTCTGCACCTCGTCCCCCAGGTGCGGGACGAGAACGACCACGCTCGTGCTCGCCACCCCGCGAATGGCCACATCGACCTGACCCGAGCCCACCGTCTCGACGAACACGACGTCGAACCCGGCGGCGTCGAGCATCCGGGCCACCTCGCGCGTGGAGGCGGCGACTCCGCCCGCCTCGCCGCGGCTGGCCATCGAGCGGAAGAAGACCCCGTCGTCGTTGGCCTTCCGCTCCAACCGGATCCGATCCCCTAGGACGGACCCCCCGGAGAACGGGCTGGACGGGTCGACGGCCACGACCCCCACCGACTTCCCCCGAGCTCGCAGACGGCCGATGAGGGCGCTGAGAAGGCTCGACTTTCCGACGCCCAACGGGCCGGTCAACCCGATGATCGGGGCGCGCCCGGTCCGCGGATAGAGGGCGCGCAGCACGCCCGCGATGCGAGGGTCGCCGTTCTCGATCGCTGAAATGGTCCGCGCGAGGGCCCGGCGATCGCCGTCGACGATCGACTGCGCGAGCGGAGGCAACCGGGCTCGCCCGGTCATGCCGCGCCGCGCGCCAAACGCTGGGCCGTGGTGACGATCTCCTGGAGCATCGTCCCCGGACCAAAGATCGCCTTGATCCCGGCTTTCTTCAGGCGACGGGCATCCTCGTCGGGAATGATCCCGCCGGCAAACACGGGGATGTTACCGGCCTTCTCGGTCTTCAGCAGCGCGAGGATCTTCGGGAAGAGCGCCATGTGCGCGCCCGAGAGGATCGAGAGGCCGATCAGATCGACGTCCTCCTCGAGCGCGGCCCGGACGACCTCTTCCGGGGTCTGCCGTAAGCCCGCGTAGATGACCTCCATCCCCGCGTCGCGGAGGGCCCGGGCGACGACCTTGGCCCCTCGGTCGTGTCCGTCCAATCCGGGCTTCGCGATCAGCACCCGGATGGGTCCGGTCCTTGCCCGCCGCGCCATGGTTCCCTGCGAGTGAGTTGGACCGATGCTGGGGAGAAAACCTTTCCGTGGGCCGCCATGCGCGGCCGATCACACCGCCGCGAGGAGGTCGATGATCCAGTTGCCAAGCAGCAACGCCCCCAAGGCGCCTCCCGCCATCAGGGCGATGAACGGAAGCTGGGGTCCGACCCGTACCCTCGTCACCCCGCGGGCCTTCAGGTCCCGGGCGACCTTGGTCCGCCACTCCCGGTCCTGTTCGGAAGTCTCGATTGCCTCCTCCTCTTCGCGGTCGGTGGGATAGGCCGGATCGCGGATCCAGACGTATCTCCGGGGGAGGTCGTCCACAGGGATCGTGTAGGAGGTGAAGCCGGACCGCACCGAGAATTCCCCGCGACGCAGGTTCCATAGCGCGAGGAAGACGGGGATCGCGACCGAGAGGACGGCCGCGTCCATCAACAGGTCCACCGCGTAGGGAACGTACGTAGGGAAGAGCTGAGCGTTCGCGGGAACTCCGATCCAGGGCACGGGGAAGAGCGGGACCAGAACCCCCGCGATGATCAACGCCTTGGCGTCGGCCCCCCCGTAGAGTACGCCCGCCTCGAACAAGACTCGGGCGATGATGACCGTCACCAGGAGCGCGACGGCCACCAGAGGGACGCCGCCGCCCAGCCCGAGGCGGACGACGGCGACCCCGACGAGGATGGTGACTCCGAGGTACGCAGCGAGCTCGATCAGGTCCGCCCACTCCCCCCATCGGCCGCAGCTCTCGGCGTCCCACGGGAACATGTGTTCCAGGGCGAGGCCGACGACCACGGCCCAGAGGGCGAGTGGAACCCAACCCTCCGGGGCGAGCACGACGCCTCCGCCGACGGCCCCGGCAACCCCGAGGACCTGCCAAAGGCTGTCCGGGACCTCTCGGGTCCGCACGTCCAGAACGGCCGCGAGTCCAAACCCCGCCAGCAGGATGACTGCGCCGAGGTCCAGCCACAGGGGCCCGGCGCCGCCCAACGTTGCCCTCTCCGTCCGCGCGACGGGGCGCCTCCCTCTTAAGGCCGAGGCTGGGGACGCACTCACGCCGGTGGTTGTTTTCTACCCCGCCGGACCTTCCAATCTCGATGAGCTCCTCACCTTCGACGTCCCCCGAGGCCCTTCCCCAGTCCCCCGTCAACTTCTCCCCCGGTTCGCCCGGTTCCACTTCCCCGCCCGGACCGGCCCCCCGCTCCCGTCGATGGGTCGCACCCGTCATCGCTCTCGTCGTGGCAGCCGTACTGATCGTGGCCGTTCTCGCCGCGGCTGGCTTCCTCTTCCATAAGGCCAGCACCAAGACGACCGAGCAGTACCTCTACGCTGAACGAAGCCGAGTCGGTAGCAAGCCCCTCTGCTTCGAACGCGATCTCCGGGAGCTGGAGTCCGATCTTTGCCGGTGGAATTCGCCTCGCCGCGGGGGTCTCCCTCCCGACGGCCAACGTGTCGATGGTCGAGAATCTCACCTCCGGGTGCAACCTCACGACGCTTCCCGGGGCGCCAACCTCGCTCACGGTCGACGCAACCCCCGCCTCGGCCGCACCGGGCCATGCGGCGTTCTGGATCTTCGGCCTTTCCGACGGGGCGGGGACCTACGTCCTAGTCTCGGTCGACCTCGGGATTCCGACCGCGCTCTATTCTCTCTCCGGAGGGTCGTGCACCTCGACCTTCGACAAGGTCTCCGCCTTCCCCTCCACCGAATCCGACTCCCCGGCGCTCGTCGCCGCGGCCAATTCGTCGGGTGGCTCGGCGTTCCTGAGTGAGTATCCTACCTCCGCCCAACTGTTCTTCGGGTTGGGTGGTTTGACCTACCTCGGGTTCACGAGCCCCCCGCTGTGGGACCTGGTCGACACGTCATGTCCGGTGCCGCTCCTCCTCAATGAAACGGGCGCCGAATTCAACGCGACCCTCACCGGCGCACCGGCCAGTGTAGTGTCGCATTCCACCGGGCCGGTGAATTGCGCGCTCGGCCTCGGGAGCTCGGTCTCAGGGTTCGCATTGGTTGCCGGACCCGTGCTCGGGCTCGCAAAAGCTATTTAAACGACCTATCGGTCGCGCGCCGCACCTGAGGATGGATGGTCGAGTACAAGCTGGTCATCTCTGAACACGCCATTTCGATCGCGCGGACCGTGGCCGACCCCCAGGCCGCCGGTTTCCTCGGCAAGCGCATCGGAGAGACGGTGGGTGGCGAGCTGATCGGCGCAGCCGGGTACACGTTCCGCATCACGGGCGGCACCGACAAGAGCGGATTCCCGCTGCGCCCGGGACTCCCGGGAGCGCGGCAGGTCCGCCTCTACGTCGGCGACGGTTTCGGCTTTCAGGCCCCGCGGCTGGGGATGCGCAAGCGCCGAACGTTCCGCGGGAACACGATCAGCGAGGACACGGTCCAGATCAACCTCGTGGTCGAGCAGAAGGGCGGGAAGCCCCTCGCGGAGCTCCTCGCCGCGTCATGAAGGTCCCCCGACAACCCGAAGTCAACATCGGCCTGGTCGGCCACGTCGACCACGGGAAGACCACCCTGACCCAGGCGCTCACCGGCGAGTGGACGGACCGTCACTCGGAGGAGTTGAAGCGGGGCATTTCGATCAAGCTCGGGTACGCGGACGCTGCCTTCTACAAGTGTCCGAACTGCCCGGACCCCCTCGGCTACTCCGTCGAGCCCAAGTGCGCCAACTGCGGCGGCGAGGCGAAGTTCGTCCGGGCCGTTTCGTTCGTGGACGCCCCGGGGCACGAGACCCTCATGGAGACCATGCTCTCGGGGGCGGCCATCATGGACGGGGCGCTTCTCCTGGTCGCCGCGAACGAAACCGTCCCGCAGCCCCAGACCCGGGAACACCTCTACGCCCTCGACATCATCGGGGTCCACAAGGTCGTCGTCGTCCAGAACAAGATCGACCTGCTCTCGACCGAACAGGCCGAGCAGAACTACCGCGAGATCGTCGAGTTCCTGAAGGGGTCGCCCATCGCGTCCGCCCCGGTCGTTCCCGTCAGCGCGAACCACCGGGTGAACATCGACGCGCTCATCGGCGCGATCGAAGAGACGATCCCGACCCCGACCCGCGACCCGAAGAGGCCTCCGCTCATGTACGTCGCCCGCTCCTTCGACATCAACCGCCCCGGGACCCGACCCGCCGACCTCCGCGGCGGCGTCCTCGGCGGCTCGCTCATTCAGGGTCACCTCAAGGTCGGCGAGGAGATCGAGATCCGGCCGGGTCCCCAGGGCGCGGTCGGCCCCCACGCCGAGTCGCTCCACACGCATGTGACCTCCATCATCTCGGGCGGGCAGGAGTGGGACGAGCTCCACCCCGGCGGGCTCGCCGCTCTCGGAACGAGTCTCGACCCCGCCCTCGCGAAGGGCGACGGGCTCACGGGCCGACTGGTCGGGACCGCGGGTACCCTGCCGCCGGTCAGCCAGAAGATCCGGCTCCGGGCGACCCTGCTCGACCGGGTCCTGGGGGCCCAGCGCGAGATCAAGGTCGAGAAGATCCGCACCAGCGAGGTGCTCGCCGTCACGGTCGGGACGACCATCGCTGCGGGGAAGGTGACGAGCGCTCGGGGCGACGATGTCGAGCTCGCCCTCAACCGGTCGGTGACCGTATTCCCGGGGAGCCGCGTCGCCATCTCCCGCAAGCTCAACGCCTGGCGCTTGATCGGCTACGGGATCGTGGAGGGAGGCGGGAAGTGAGGACCGACCTGCTCGAGGTGCTGCGGTGCCCCGTCTGCCGGAGTGAGCTTCGGCTGGCGCCGGGCCGGACCGAGGGCGACGAGATCCTCGAGGGGACCCTCACCTGTTCCGGTTGCCATGCAGTCTATCCCATCGCCGACGGCATCCCCGACCTCTTGCCTCCCGACGAATGGGATTGACCCGGTCGTCCTACGCGGGGGCGAGGTAGTAGTACCCGAACAGCCCGACGAACATCAGCACCGCGACGACGATCGACGGGATCAGCCACGGGATCGCCCCGCGGGATCGTGCCTGGATGGAGCTCGCGACCGTGACCACCGGTATCGCGAAGGCCAGCCAGTACCCCGTCAGGATCGTGGTGTAGAGGGCGTAGGAGGTCTTGTTCCCGTGCGGGTCGTGGGCCGAGATCGCCACGACGAGGATGACCGCGAACACGAGGAAGACGAGGCTGACCCCGGCCCCCTCGAGGTATCCCTCGAGTCCCCGCTTCCGGTCTGGGTGGTATCTTCGGAGCACGAGGAACATCAGAATGAAAAGGAACAGACTGACGGCCAGCACGGCAAACCCGGCCGTGCTGAGAGAGAGCGCGAAAGTTCCGGGGCCCGGGGCGGGAGGTGCCATCTGTCGGCCCCTACGGCGTCCGCAGAACCGCTCGCGCCGGGCCGCCGTCCCCGCCCGGCCAAAGGAGCGGGAGGCACTCGAGCTCGTAGTCCCCCGGCGGTGCTTTGTCCAAACGGAGGCCCTCGAGGATCAGCGCGCCGCTCCCGAGGAGCCGGTGGTGGACCGGGTACCGCTCGCTGGGGTCGGACTCGATCGATAAGGAATCGATCCCGATCAGCTGAACCCCCCGACGGAGGAGCTCTTCCGCGGCGGGCAGCGTGAGAGCGACATAGTCCGGGAAGAACCCCGCGCCCTGGGCCCAACGTTCCGAGTTCGCGGTCCGGAGGAGGACCCGGCGCGTGCCGGGCGGGAAGGGAGGCAGGCTCGCGGCGGTCACCTCGGTGTGGGCCGGGTTGATCCCGACGACGAGGCATGGACCGTTCAGGAGGTTGAGGTCGAGTCCGTCCACCGCGGCTCCTCCGACCAGGAAATGGGACGGAGGGTCGAGCGTGCGTGCCGGCGTGCGACCCGAGGAGGAGACGGGAGTCGGCGTAGGCGTCGCCCCGAGCGAGCGAGTGGATCGGTTCCGCGCCGAAGTCGGGAACTCCGGGGAACGCCGGCATCCCGGGTCGAAGTTCCATCGAGATGTCGATCCGTCGCATCGCCGCGTGACCGTCCGCCTCTCGGGGACTCGGGCGATAAACGTTCGCCTTCTGAGGTGGGCGATCCGCCCCCGGAGCCTGCGTCGACCGGTCGAGCCGAAGGGTTATGGGGGCGCGCCCTCAGGGCGGTCCCATGGTCCGGCCCCCGCCATCGCCCGACGACGACGAGGACGAGGCGGACCTCGACGAGGAGGAGGACGAGACTCCACGGCGCTCGCGGTCGAAGCCTTCCGCACGCCACCCACCGAAGGGCCGGCCTCGACCGATACGGAAGTGGTCGAGGGACTCGACCGCGCCGGACGACGAGATGGAAGGGGAGGACGAGGGGGAGCTCCCCGCGCCGCGTTCCCGCGTCTTCTGGCGAGCGCGCGACTCGCTCTACTTTGCTCCGCTGGTCGCGCTCGCAATCGTCATTCTTCTCATCGTTTCGATGTTCGCGTACACCCAGAACTGGCCGCCGGTGTACGTCGTCGAGTCCGAGAGCATGCAGCATGGCTCGTCCGACGTGCTCGGGGTGATCAACACCGGCGACCTCGTGCTGGCCCAGAAGGTATCGAACTCGACGATCCAGCCGTACGTGGTGGCCCAGCAAACGGGATACTCAACGTACGGAGAGTTTGGGGACGTCCTGCTCTACTATCCGAACGGGGTGGTCGAGACGCCCGTCATTCACCGAGCGATCGTGTACCTGCAATGGGTTCCGAGTGCCCGGGGCTATGATGCCTATGGTCTGGCCGGCTTGCCCTGCGGCAACCAATCCGGTGCGGTCTACGCAACGCCCGGGCACGCGGGGGGACTGCGGGACGACGAACCTCGCTTCGACTCTCGACTTGTTCCACATCGGCTGGGCCGACGTCAACGTCACGATCGACCTCCAACCGGCGTTCCTGGGAGCCCACTCCGGCTACATCACGATGGGCGACAACAACATCAACTCCGGACTCGGGACGTACGACCAGTCGAGCGGCTTCGAGCTCAGCGAGCTGGTCGAGCCCGGGTGGGTCGTCGGAGTCGCCCGCGGAATGATCCCGTGGGTGGGCGCGCTCAAGCTCTGGATCGAGGGGAGCCCCACGTCCGGCGAGGTCCCCCCCCAGTCGTGGCAGTTCCTGGGGCTGACGTTCGCGGGGGTGATCCTCCTCGCCTTCGGACTCCACTACGCGCTGCGTGTCGAGGGGATCGAAGACCCCCGACGCAAGGCCGAAGAAGCGGAAGAGGAGGAGGACGAAGAGCCGGACGAATCCGAGGGCAGCGCGGCGCGGGCGCGCCACTTCCTGCGTTCGCTCCGCCCGTGGGGCGCCGCTCCCGAGGAGGAAGCGGACGAGGAGGACGAGGCCCCCCCTCGACCCGAGCACCGGACGGTCTCCAAGTCGAAGCTGGACGCCGCGTCCCGCCGTCACCGGGGGCGACCGCATCCGAAGGTGCGTGGAGGTTCGAGATCGAAGCGGCCTTCGCAGGACGACGAGGAGCTCTAGCGCCTCAGGAATCCTTTCGTGCCGGCCCCGGTCCGGTCTCCCGAGGTGGTTGTGGATGCACGTGATCGGGGGAACGGCTTCCACCGCCTTGGCCGAGCGGATCTCCCGCGAGCTATCGAACGCTCCGTTCGGGATTCCGTTCACCAAGCGCTTCCCGGACGGTGAGATGTACGTCCGGGTCGGCGGTCGTCTCGAAGGGGAGGACGTCGTGATCGTCCAATCGACCCGCACGGACGCCGACCTGCTCGAACTGTTCCTCCTCGAAGACGCCGCTCGAGAAGCCGGTGCGCGACGCATCGTCGCCGTCGTTCCGTACTTCGGATACGCCCGGCAAGACCGTCGGTTCTTCCCCGGGGAACCGGTCAGCGCGCGGGCGCTGTGTCGGCATGTCGAGCTCGGGGCCGACACCGTCGTGACGGTCGACCTCCACTCGGCCGAGACCCTCCGACAGTTCACCAAGCCGGCTTTCGAGGCGAGCGGCATTCCGGCGATTGCCCGGCTCCTCCGCGAACGACCCGTGGATATCCTCGTCTCACCGGACAAGGGCGGCGTGGAGCGGGTCCGGCGGATGGCCGGTTTGCTCGACAAGCCGTGGTTCGCTCTGGACAAGAAGCGGATCGACAGTGAGCACGTGGAATTGCGGGTCCCGAGCGAGCTTCCCCTCCCGATCGAAGGGAAGCACATCGTTCTCGTGGACGACGTCATCACGACCGGGGGCACAATCGTCGAGGCGGCCAAGGTACTGCACAAGCGGGGCGCCGGAGCGGTGAGTGCGGCGTGCACCCACGGGTTGTTCCTTAAGGACGCCTTCGAACGCATCAAGGCAGTGACCGACGAGGTCTACTCGACGGATACTCTTGGCAACGCCGCGGAGAAGGCCTCGGTGGCGCCCGACATCGCCGAGATCCTCCGAGCCGAGCTCCCCTCCCCGTGAGTCGACCGGCCCGCGCGGAGGCGCCCCGCCCCGCCACCTCGGCCCGGCCCGACGACCTCCTCGAGCTCCTCCAGACGGTCCGGCGCGAGCTCGACCCTCCGAGGCCAGGACTTCCAGGGTTCCTGGGTAGAGCCGGTGGCGGCGGAGCTTCACGCGGGCCGCCAACCGGGCGGTACTTCCCGATGGCCGGAGGGGTGGGTGGGATTGCGTTCGGGAACGTCCGGGAGGGCCGGGCCTGGGGCCACGTCCATTCCCCGGACGAGCACGAAGCCCTCCGCCTCGCCGAGGCGCTTCTCGACTCTCTGGGACCGGAGGTCCGTAGCGCGAGCCTCGGTTTCACCGGATTGACCGTCGACGCCGAACACCGGCTGCTCTCGACGCTCGCGGTTCGGGCCGGCGCCTCGGTCATCGAACGGTTTTGCATGGTACGGGCCCTTCGCCCGGCGGACGCCGAGGCCCCCTCCCACCCGCCTCCAGGACTCGAACGCGTGCCGCTGCGGGACGTGACGTTGGCGGCCCTCGCGGACCTCGACTGGAAGGCCTTTCGCGGGTCGGTCGACGATCGACTCGTGGGGGGCTCCCCCGAGGAGTACGCACGAGTCCTTTCGGGGTTGCTCGGGAACTCGCTCGGACTCTTTCTCGACGCGGCGTCGACCGCCCTCGTGGAGAAGGAGCCGCTTCGGCTGGTCGGCGGGATCCTCACGGCCGAGATCACCTCCCACGAAGCGGTGTTCGTCGATATCATGGTCGACCCCGAGCGGCGTCGCCGCGGGCACGCCCGCTTCCTCCTCCATTGGGCCCTGCGGGCTCTGGTCGGCCTCGGATACGAGAAGGTTCGCCTCTGGGTGACGGCGAGCAACACTCCGGCCGTGCGGTTCTACGAAGCCGACGGATTCCGTCGGATCGCGGCGACCAGCATCTACCGCTGGGAGCGCTCGGACGAGGCTCCGCAGCCGCAGCGATCT
>CAWJFK010000013.1:0-27220 GCA_963842165.1 uncultured Thermoplasmata archaeon
TTATGTGGCCTGTACTTCGTTCTGATTGTCCTGTGTTCATCGCCGTCGGCGCTGTGCACGGTGTCCACAACCAGCCAGGCGCGCCATGGCGCGCGCCTGTTCCTCGGCGACTTCGACTTCCCGCGGCGCGCCCAGCTCAAGGACGTCGCCCAGGCGCTTGGCGTCGGTCGGGCGACGGCGATGGAGAACATCCGGCGGGGGATGCGCAAGCTCGTTTCGCGGCACCGCCGGCGCGTTGGGGTCGTGCGGGCCGTGACCGCCTGAGCGGGCGACCCGGCGGGGCCCCCGGACCTGGGCGCCCTACGGGATGACCCAGCGTTCGGAACCCGGTCCCTTGCCGCAGCGTGTCCGCCGCCTCGTTGACCCGGTCGAGCGGTACGTGCCCGGTGATCACCGCGTCCAGATCGACCTGGTGCCGCCGGACCATTTCGACGACTCGGGGATAGTCGACGGGCCGGTATCTGAGCGGATCCGACGACGTCGTACTCGAAGAACATCAGCCGGTGGAGCGGAAGCGGGAACGTCGAGTGGCTGTAGCCGACCACGCAGAGCCGGCCGCCCCTGCGCAGCGTCGACAGGGCGAGCTGGACCGTCTCGGGCTTCCCCACGACCTCGAGCGCCGCATCGGCGCCTCCCCCGGTCAGGGTCCGGACCTCCTTGGCGAGGTCGGGGTGGTCGGTGGGGTTGAGACCCTCGACGGCGCCGAGTCGGCGCGCCATCGCGAGCTTCTCCGGCCGCACGTCCACGGCGATCACGTTCGCCCCGGCCGCGGCGGCGAACTGCACGACGTTGATCCCGACCCCCCCGCAGCCGACGACGACCACCCAATCCCCGCTCCGCACCTGGGCCCGTGGACCACGGCGTGGTACGGGGTGGTGAGCGCGTCGGCGATGACCGCTCCCCGGGCGAGGTCGATGTCCGCCGGGGGCCGCACCAGCGATCGCGACGGGACGCAACACGAACTCGGCGAAGCCGCCATCGAAGTGGTTGCCGGGCATGTGAAGCTCGGGCAGATGTTGCCTCGTCCGAGCGGCACGTCCGGCACTCCCCGCACGGCAGCACGGCCGGGACGATCACGCGGGCCCCGAGGAGAGACCCCTCGCCTCCCGGGGCCGACCTCGGCCACCGTGCCGGGAATATTCGTGCCCGAGGACGAGAGGCGGCGCCTTCGCGGTGGCCACGCCGTGGTCCAGGTAGTGGAGATCGGTGTGGCAGAAGCCGCACGCCGCGACCCGGACGAGCGCCTCGCCGACACCGGGCACCGGGGTCGGGACTTCGGTCACCTCGAGGGGCTCCCGGCCCTGGTGAAGAGCGCCGCTCGCATGGAGAGCGGCACCTACCCATCCTTCCAGATGGGGGTCCGCTTCTCCAGGAACGCGTGGAGCCCCTCTTCCGGCATCCGGGCCATGAGCTCGTCCACGTACGCGCGCTCGGCGGTCGCCAGGCGCGGCCAGGGGTCGATGCCGCTCGCGCGGAGGGTTCGCTTCAGCAGGTGGAGCGTTTCCCGCCGGTGCCCGCAGAACGTCTGGGCGGCGAGAGCCACGGTGGCGGCGAGCTGCTCCTCGGGGACCGCGCGGTTGACGATCCCCAAGGAGGCGGCCCGCGGCGCGTCGAACGGAGTGCCCAGGAACATGAGCTCCGCCGCCGGGAACGGGCGCCGAGCAGCTGGCGTAGTTCGCCGCCCCGAACGGGGCGAAGACCCCGAGCCGGATCTCGGGCTGGCCGAACGTCGCCCGCTCCGAGGCGATGGCGAGGTCGCACGCCATGAGCAGCTCCATCCCGCCACCGAGGCAGCTCCCGTGCACCTGGGCGATCGTGGGGCCGGGGAGGTTCCACAGGACCGTGAGCGTCTCGCGGAACGCGTCGAGCATCGCCGGCAGCTGGCTCTTCAGGTGGTCCTCGACCGCGAGCCCGGCGCTCCAGCACTTCCCGGAGCCCGCAGGACCACCACGTGGGCGTCGGCGACCTCGGGCCGGCGCCGGAGCGCGCGCGTGAGCTCCTTCAGGAGAGGGCACGTCGAAGATGTTGAGGGGGGGCCGCTCCCAGCTGACCGTCGCCCGGCCGTCGACACGTTCGACCCGGAACCGTTCCCGCGACTCTCACGTGCGTTCTCCCTCCTCAGTCGAACAGGATCGATTCGACGAACGTCTCGAGCTGGAGACTGGGTCTGCTCGAAGCTGGTCGACTTCTCCTCGAACTCCATGTGCAGGTACGGAAGCTTGCGCTGGTCGAGCGCGCGGCGGTACAGCACCACGTCCTCCAGCGCCGGCTCGCAGAACTTGGCGGTGAGGAAGATGACCCCCTGCGCCCGGCTCTCGTCCACGCGGCCGAGGATCGCGGCGGCCTTGGTGGTCGGGGTGCTGCGGACCCCGATGTCGACGGGAGCCCGGGCGTAGGCGGCCGCGAGCGCCTCGGATCGGGTCGCCGGCGAGTTCGACCGGCCGGGTACCAGCGGTGCAGCATCTGCAGCTCGTCGCCGACGACGTAGCAGCCGACGTCCTCGACCAGCTGGAGGAGCTCGATCGTCGGCTGCTCGCAGAACGGGCCGACGAGGATCACGCGGATCGCGTCCTTGGACTTGCGCTGGCGCGCCTCGGAGCTCGGTCAACGCGCTCCGCAGTAGCGGGACGTGCACCTCGCGCGGGCAACAGGCCACCCAGCCGGACGCAGGAGGTAGAACTCGGTCAGCGAGAACGTCCACGGCGCCTCCCGCCGGAGCCGCGTCAGTTCCGCGATCAGCGCCCGCTGCTCGTTGAAGAGGGCGAAGGAGGCCCGCAGGTCGTCCGGCGGAGAACGGGCGACCGGCCACGTGTCTCCAGCTTCGCGGCGAGCCCCGGTACTCGGCCGACAGGAACGCGATCGTCGCCGGGGAGCCGAAGTTCTGCGGCAGGTGCAGCATGTGGGTCGTGCGGTCGGGCAGCACCCTCGAGAAGATCCCCTCCAGGTTCCGGCTCGACGTCGCAAATGTACGGGAAGACGAACGCATCGAACGGGTCGAGAAGCCCGGTGAGGGCCATCTCGAGCGTGGACTTGCTGATGGAGCAGAGGAACGATCCGAGCGCCGCGTCGGCCCGGGTCAGTCTGCAGGTTCTCGCCCCCGCCCTGCATCGTCACCGGGAGCAGGCCCAGCGAGTGGACGAGCTCGTGGGGGGTGTACACGGGGAAGCAGCCGACCGCCTTCGCCCCGCTCTGCCGCCACGCGCGGACCGTCGGGAACGACGGGTCGGCGAGCACCTCCTGGCCGATCCGCACGACCTGCTCGACCGAGGCGCCCCGGAACTCCCGGAAGTCGGAGGAGATCTCGATCCGCGGGACCGACTCCTCGCCTCGAGGTCGAGGGCGGAGGGTCGGAGCTGCATCAGGTCGGGCACGAACCCCTCCTACCTCGGGCGCGCCGCCGCGTTCAGCTTGAGGAGCCGGGAGTGGCCGAGCACGGCGGCGCCCGATCGCCGCCGCGTAGTGCGCGTCCGGCGAGACGTTCAGCTCCATGTGGAGGGTGTCGTGGAGCGCCTTGACCATCCCGGGGTTCCGGACCAGGCCGCCGACCAGGGTGACCTCGGGCTCGCACCCCCACGTTGCGCATCAGCGTGTACGCCCGCTGCGAGAGCGAGAGGAAGACGCCCATCAGGATGTCCGGGAGCGGGACCCCCTCGGCGATGTTGTTGATGATCTCCGTCTCGGCGAGGACGGCGCAGACGCTCGAGATGAGCTTCGGATGGTCCGAGCTGAGCGACATCGGCCCCATCTGCTCGAGCGGGACCTGGAGGTACTTCGAGCTCCGCTCGACGAACCGGCCCGGCTCCCGCCGCGCACTTCTCGTTCATCTTGAACTTGAGCACCTTCCCGGTCGGGCTCGACCGCCATCGTCCGGGACGACTGCGTGCCGATGTCCACGACGTGCCGGGTGCCGGGGAAGAGGAAGAGGGCGCCGCGGGCGGAGGAGGTGAAGTCGCTGACCTGCAGGTTCCGCTCCGGTAACGGTGTACGCGGCCGAAGCCCGTGGTGCAGAGGTAATCGACCTCCCCGGGCGAGATGTTCGCGGTCTCCCCGAGCTCCTCGAGCAACTGACGCGCGGCGTTCACCGGGTTCCCGCGGGTCGGCCGGATCGCGCTCGCCAGCACGCGGCGTCCGTCCTCCATCAGGACGCCCTTGACCGAGCCGGCGCCGAGGTCGAGGCCGCCGGTGATCATGAGACACCTCCGCCGCGGGGCTCGCCGCGCGCTGGCGGCCTGGGCGCCGCCTGTCGCTCCTGCCCGTGGAGGGCCGCCCCGAGCGCCCCCATGTACTGGGAGAGCGGGCTGACGTTCACGGGGTCCCGAGGCGGCGACCGAGCGCGCGGACCATCCCGCCGTTCTGGGAGACGCCGCCGGTGAAGGTGATTCTCCGGCTCGATCCCGACGCGCTGCATCAGCGAGAGCGTGCGGTTGGCGATGCTCGCGTGCAGTCCGGCGAGGATGTCCTTCGGGTCCTTGCCGCGGGAGACGTGGGAGGTCACCTCGGACTCGGCGAAGACGGTGCAGGTGCTCGTCACCCGGACCGGCCGCTTCGCCTGGAGGGAGAGCGGCCCGATCTCGCCGATGTCGTAGCCGAGGGCGTTCGCGCAGACCTCCAGGAAGCGACCCGGTCCCGGCGGCGCACTTGTCGTTCATGGAGAAGTCGACGACCTCGCCCTTGTCGTTGATCCGGATCGCCTTGGTGTCCTGCCCGCCGATGTCGACGACGACCCGGGTGCCGGGAAAGAGGAAGTGGGCCCCCCGGGCGTGGCAGGAGATCTCGGTCACGACCAGCTGGCCGAAGTAGACCTTGTACCGGCCGTAGCCGGTGCCGGTGACGAACGACACGTCCGACCGCGCGAGATGGGCGTCCTCGAGCGCCGCCTCGAGCGCCTTCTCGGCGTCCTTGACGATGTCGACGCCGACCGGGCTCGAGCGACTTGCCGAGGATCTCGTCGCCCTGCAGCACGACGCACTTGGCCGTCGTGGAGCCGATGTCCATCCCGGCGACGATCGGGTCGACGACCCTCGATCCGCGGTGGGCGTCGCGCCCCTTGATGTCCTGGACCATCTCCGGGATCATGCCCGGCACCTTCCCCGGGGCGGCGACGGCCCGCCGCTGCTCCAGCGACTCGAAGAACGCGTCCATCCGGTTCTTGATCTGGGCCGGGGCGAAGTAGCGCGGGTCCTGGTGGTCGGACTCGATGTAGAGGGTCGGCACCCCCTTCTCGTGGATCAGCCAGTCCCGGAGGTCGCCCTGGCCGGCGGTGAACGACCGGCACGACTTGATGCCGTGGATGATCGCCGCGTCGGCCGAGTACTCCGTCAGGTAGTCGGAGATGATCTGGCGGCGCAGCGGCCACGACTGGTTCACGTAGGCGCCCATGCTGTACTCCGCGATGCTCTCGAGCGGCCGCGACGGGTCGTGGAAGAAGCCGCGGTCGAACAGGCCCCCGACCTTCGGGTACGTCGCCACGACGGAGACGGCGCCCCACTTGCGGAAGAAGTCCCAGAACGTCCGGTAGTTGGTGTACGGCGGGACGCCTTCGACCAGGACCCGGAACGTCTCCTCGGGCAGCGGGTAGTTCCCCTCCTGGATGCGGGTGCGGACCTCCTCGTTCACGACCCGGTAGAAGTCGGCGGCCTCCGGCGTCCCGCGCAGGACGTTGATCGGGAACATGTAGAAGATCGCCTCGAAGTACGCCTCGATCGGCGACGGGCGGTTCCGCCCCGCCCGGAGGTACTCGACCCACCCCTCCTCGGCCCGGCGGGAGTCCGCGAGGACGCGCTTCAACGCGTCCATGTCGAACGCCTCGGCCGGTCCGCTTCTCCAACAGGTGGATGAAGTCCCAGAGCTGGCTGACCATGTAGTCGATGTCCTCCTTCCGGAAGGACGGCTCGCGCATGTACGGCACGTCGAACATGAACAGCGGGGCGCCGTACGACTCGGCGAGCGCCTCCCACCACTTCACGTAGACGAAGCAGCCGGAGAAGCTGCAGACGAGCAGGTCCGGCCGGGGGATGTGGCCGAACGAGGTCGTCCCGCCGAGGTCCTGCAGACCCAGGTCGTTCTTCACGTAGCCGCAGACGTCGAGCCCGTACCCCATCTGTTCGGCGTGCAGGATGTTCTCGAGCGACTGGTGCTTGATGGCGCAGTTCAAGGCGACGATCTCCGGGAAGACCACGTCGTAGCCGAACGACCGGACGATCTCGGTGAGGTTCCCGCCGACGAGCATGTAGGCGACGGGGGGCCTCTTGCCCTCTCCGGAGCCGCGAGGCGCTGGTAGGTACGTCTCGAGCATGCTCTTCTGGAGGCTGCGCGCGTCGCGCAGGAATCCCGGCGAGTTGGGGCCGAGGGGGGAGGCCGTGGCGGCCGCCATCGGATCAGGCCCCCCCGGGCAGAACGGGAGGGATCCGCGACCCGCACCGGCCGCAGTGAGGGAACTCCTCGGGCAGCCCCTTCGCCCCGCACGACGGGCACTGGCGTGACGGGCGTCCGTGGAGGTACTCCTCCCCCCGGCCCGTCGCCAGCCGCTGACGCAGTTGCGCGACCGCCGGCGGGCGCTTCTCGACGAAGGCGTTCATGCCTTCGTGGGGCTCGAGGTTGGAAAAGTGCAGGGAGAGCCACTCCCGGCCGCTGGCCGACCGTCTGGTGCCAGGCGAGCTCCTTCCAGAAGTTCGCCTGCTGCTTGGTGTACCGCAGGCACTCCGGGAACATGCCGAGGAGGCGCTGCGCGAGCTGGGCGACCGCCTCGTCCAGCGGGGCGAGGTCGATCTCGTAGCCGCCCTTCCCCTTCCGGGCGAGCGCCACCTGCTCCGCGGTCGGGGTGTCGAGCAGTCGCCCGTCCTGGCGGACCGACGGCACCACGGACGTGACGAGGCCCCAGTCGGCCGCCTTCGCCGCGGGGATCCGCTCGTTCAGGAGCAGCATCGCCCGGGCGCGCCGGTCGCCGACCGCCAGCGTGCAGCCACTGGGTGGCGCCTCCGCAGGCGACGGACCCGACCCCGACCCCGACCTGTCCGAGGTAGATGTGGGACGCGGCGACCGAGAGGTCGCAGGCGAGGTGCAGCTCGTTGCCGCCCCCGACGGTGATGCCGTTCAGCCGGGCGATGGTCGGCTTGCCGCACGTGCAGGAGCGACTCGACCGCGGCCTGGAACAGTCCCATGTACTTCCAGTAGTCGCCGGGGCCGCTCGGTGTACCGCTTCGCGTATCCCGCGACGTCCCCGCCGGTGCAGAACGCCTCGGCGCCCGCCCCCGTCAGGACGATGACGCCGACCGCGTCGTCGAAGGCGGCGTCGTTGACCGCCTTCGCCAGCTCCCGGAGGGTCCGGGTGGGTACGCGTTGAATACCTGGGGCCGGTTCAGCCTGATCCGTGCCACGCCGTCGCGCTTCTGGTACAGGAGATCGTGGAACGCCCCCTCCCCCCGCGAGCGGGGCCAGGACATCGTCGTGTTCGGCCGCGACCACCAGTGCATGGGCCCGCGCGTTCGCCATCCGCCGCCTTCTGGTACACCGAAGGGGCTCCGGCAGGATGCGGGTTGTCCCGTACCGGTTCGGGACTTTCGGTGCGAGGACGGGACCACCGACGGGACCGGGAGCGGCGGGGAGGTGCGCTCCGGGTCAGCGCGGAGGGTCCCGGCGCTCCTCGATCTCCCGGCAGATGGTGGCGACCTCATCGATCTCGGACCGGGTGAGGAGGGACTGGGCCATCGGGAAGAGCCCGTGGTCCTCCTTGTCGATGTGATCGATCAGCAGCTGGTCGACCTCGTGGCCCGCGGTCGCCACCGCGCTCCACGCCTCGGTGGCCGCCCGGTCGACCTCGAGGCGCGCGACGTGGCCGGCGATGGTGCGCTGGAGCCGCCGGAGGGCCTCATGCTCCTGCTTCATCACGCCGACCGGCCCGCCCTCCTCGACCACGTGCCGCACGAGCACGGGGAAGAGCCCCTGCTCCTCCTTCCGGCCGTGGAAGCCGTCCACGTCGTCGCGGAGGAAGCGGGAGAACTGGTCCATCGCGACGATCACGTCGGCCGGCACGGGCTCGGCGGCCCCGACCCGGGCGATCTCGGCCCGGACGACGGTTAGACGCTGGAGGAACGCCTGGTGCTCCTCCATCAGGACCGCGATCGGATCGCGCCCGAACGACATCGCGCGGCCCTCCCGGGGGCGCCACCCGCCAAGGTGGCATAGGCTTTCCCGGGGCCGGCGTCGCCAACTCCTTCTAGCACCTCGCGATGCCGCTTCGATGGCACTCCGGTTCGAGGTCGCGGGGCACGTGGCGTGGGTCACCCTGGACCGGCCCGAGGTCCTGCATGCGGTGGACCCGGAGACCCACCAGGCGCTGCTCCACGCTTGGAAGAGCGTCCGGGACGACCCGAACGTCCGCGTCGCCGTGCTGACCGGCACCGGGACCCGGGCGTTCTGCGCGGGGATCGATCTGAATCGCATGGGCGATTTCTATCGCGAGCTCCCTCCGGAGGAGCGGCTCGCCGTCTGGCACCGGGAGCCCGGCGTCGGGAGATGACCCGGAACCTCGATGTGGGCAAGCCCGTGATCGCCGCGGTGAACGGGCTCTGCCTCGGGCTCGGCCTCGAGCTGGCGCTCGCCTGCGACCTCCGTCTGGCCAGCGAGACCGCGACGTTCGCCCTTCCCGAGGTCCGCTCGGCGATCATTCCCGGCCAAGGCGGCACCCAGCGGCTGGCCCGGGCGAGTGCCGCCGGCCGTCGCCCTCGAGATGATCCTGACCGGACGCCCGATCGATGCGGCACGGGCCTGCGAGGTGGGGCTCGTCAGCCACGTCTATCCGGCGACCCGGCTGGTCGACGAGACCCGGGCGATCGCCGAAATGATCGCGGCCCTGCCTCCGCGGGTGGTGCGGACGGCGCGCGAGGCGGTCCGCCGCGGGCTCGAGCGCAGCCTCGAAGAGGGGCTCCGCCTCGAGCAGGAGCTGGCGAATCCGCTGAGGGACAGCCTGGACAACCAAGAGGCCCGGGCCGCGTTCCGCGACAAGCGAGCGCCGCGATGGTCCGAACCGTGACCTGACGCCGCGGGTCCGCCCTAGTGGAGCCCGCGGATGGTCCCGTCATCGGAGAATTCGATCGACGAGGCCGAGGGGTTGGCGGGGAGCCCGGGCATCGTCATGATCGAGCCCGCGATGGCGACGGTGAAGCCGGCCCCGGGCCACCGGGCCAGGCGTCGAATGGCGACGGTAAAGTCCCGAGGTCGCCCGCGCCGGCTCGCGTCCGCGGAGAGGGAGAGCGGGGTCTTCGCGATGCAGATCGGACCATCGGCCTCCCCGTCGTGGCGGAGCTGGGAGAGATCGCTCCTCGCGGCGTCGGAGAGCTCGAACCCCTGGCCCCCGTAGATCTCCCGGATCACCCGCCCCAGGATCTCCTCGGCGGGGGTCCCGGGAGGGTAGAGCGGATGGCTGGTGTGCCCCCGGGCGGCGGCCTCCACGACCCGGTCGGCGAGCGCCTCGGCCCCCGCTCCGCCGTCGGCGAAGGCGGTCACGCTCGCGAAGGAGAGCTTTTGCTCGGTGCAGAACCGCTGCACCCGGGCCACGCTCCTCGGGAGCATCGTCCGGGAACCGGTTCAGCGCGATGACGGGCTCCAGCCGGCCTTCCCGGAGGTTCTCGACGTGCTGCTCCAGGTTGGGCAGTCCGCGCTCGAGGGCGGTGCCTTCGGTGCTCTCAGTGCCGTGCCAGCGAAGCGCCCGAACGGTCGCCACGAGCACGGCGGCGTCGGCCGCGAGGCCGGTTCGCGGGGGAGACGATGTCCACGAACTTCTCCATCCCGAGGTCGGTGGAGAAGCCGGCCTCGACGACGCAGTAGTCGGACGACGCCAGGCCCGCCTCGATCGAGAGGCGACTGCACGTACCGTGGGCGACGTTCGCGTAGGGGACGCCGTGGACGAGCGCCGCCGACCCCTCCTGGGTCTGCACGAGGTTCGGCTGGAGGGCGTTCCGCAGGAGGCTGGCGACGCTCCCGGTCGAGCCGATCTCGGTCGACCGGATCGGGGCGCCGTCGGCGGTCCGGGCGACGATCATCCGGTCGATCCGCGCCCTCAGGTCGCCGTACCCGCTCGCGAGCCCGTGGATCGCGGCCATCTCGCCACGCCGGTGTGATGACGAACTGCCCGGGGCGGGGGAAGCCCGCCGCCTTCACCGTCAGTCCCGACTGGATGTCCCGGAGGGCCCGGTCCTCCAGGGGGGAGGCGCGGGGGAGCGTCGGCCGCGCGGGGTCGATCCCGAGGCGGTTCCCCTGGAAGAGATGCTGGTCGACGAGGGTGACGAGGAGGTTCTGCGCGTTGGTCAGGGCGTCCAGGTCCCCCGTGAAGCCGAGGTCGATCGCCGGGCGGGGTTCGACCGTGGAGCGGCCGCCACCGGAGGCACCCCCCTTGGCCCCGAAGACGGGGCCCAGCGAGGGCTGACGCAGGCAGACGACGGATCGATGGCCCCTCCGGCGGAGCGCCATCCCGAGCCCGATCGAGGTGACGGTCTTGCCCTCGCCGTGCTCGGTCGGCGTCATCGCGGTGACCAGGATGAGGCGGCCCCGGGTGGCGGCGGCCGCCCTCGATCGCACGAGCGCGACCGGGATCCGCAGCACCCCCAGCCCGGCCGGTTCGAGCTCCACCGGATCGAACCCCAGGTCCGAGGCCACCTCGGCGATCGGACGCATGGGTACGTTCTCCTTCGGTCGGGCTCGAGGGGTCCCGCGAGATCAGTCCGAGGCCGGATGGATCTGGGAGGCCCACGCGGTCAGGGCGATCTCCGCCGTGATCGCTTCGGGGTTGAAGGTGCGGGTGGCGGTGAGGATCCACTGCCGCTCCGACTCGGAGAGGTACCGGCTGAGGTGGCCGTACACCTCGTCCTCGCCGGGCGAGATGGGACTCGATGCGCCGGGACTCCGCCCGGAACAGCATCGACAGCTGCGCCCGGGTGCCGGGACGGAGGGAGCGGTCCTGCGTGAGCAGGGCGCGCGCCTCCTTCTGGAAAACCTCGGCCCTCGGGTGGCTCTCCCGGCACTCGTTCACCGAGCGCCTGGACCTCGGGCGCGGAGACGTGGGCGAGCGCCTCCGTGAGCTGGGCCTCCTGCAGGTAGTGGGTCCCGATGAGATAGTCCCGGTGCACCGCCAGGGCCCGCTCCACCCGGTCGCGGCCGTGCGGGATCGGGCGGTCGAGCGCCGAGGCCGACTCGTTGAGCCGGGCCGCCATCATCTCCAGCAGCGTGTGCTGTCGGAACATCTCCAGGGCCAGGTCCCGGTGGTCTCGCACCTCGGACGGGCCGAGGTCGTCGTCCCCTTCGTCGCTCACGGGCTCCGGATGCGGCGTGGGGGCATAGCGCTAGGGGTTCCCACCCGGCGACGGGCCGGTCGGGGAGCGGACGGTCGGCTCACGGGGCGCCGACGAGCAGCGAATCGAGTCCGTCCCACGGGCGGTTCCCCGAAGGAGAGGAGCCGGTCGTGGAACCGGCGGAGGGAGCCACCGAACGTCCGGATCGAGGTGCTGCCGACGCGCATCGAGGATGGCGAGCTTGCCGAGGGTGTAGCCGAAGTACCGGGGTTGAACGTGCCCCGGATCGCCTCCCGCTCGGCCGGGGAGCGCCCCCAGGTGGGCCTCCCGCTGGAACACCGCGGTCGCTTCGGGGAGCGTCATGCCCTGGGTGTGCAGGCCGACCGACACGATCAGCCGCACGTCCCGGAGCAGGGCGTCGAGAAGCTGGGTGACCTCCGCGGCCGGCGTCCCGCTCTGGAACTTCGCCTCGATCGCGAGCTGCTCGGCGTAGTGCGCCCATCCCTCGGCGAAGGCGTGCGAGATGGAAGACCTTCCGCGCCAGGCTGCCGCGCGCCGCACGGTTGTGGAGGAACTGCAGGTAATGTCCCGGGTACACCTCGTGCACGGTCGTGTTCCGCAGCATCGACCGGTTCATGTTCCGCAGCCACTGCTCCTGCTGCTCGCGGCCCACGAGGGGTCGACGAGCGTGATGTAGTAGATCCCGTCGTTGGGCTCAGGTCGAACGGCCCCGGCGAATGTCCATGCTCGCGGTGAAGAGAGCCCGCTCGGCCGGCGGGCTCTCCTCCACGCGGCAGTGGTCGTTGGGCGGGATGGTCGCCAGGTCCGCCGTCACCACCAGCTGCCGGGTCAGGGCCACGTCCTCGCGGGCGGCCGGCAGCAGACCGTCCGCCGGCGGGTGGCTCGGCCTGGATCGACTCGAGAAGGGCGCCAGGGACGAGGTGGCGGCTGCGTCGACGGCGGCGATCTCCGGCGAGCCGCCGCTGGTTCCGTTCGAGGTCCGCCCGTCCTCGGCGGAGGAGCTCCTCGGGGGCATCGTCAGCCCCTCCCGGACCCAGAGGAGACGGCGGTACTTCTCCGGACCGAGCGCGAACGCGTCCGTGCGCGCGGGGCAGGTACTCGACCCGGAGCGCCTGGGCGAACGTGGCGGCGGCGGCCTCGGCCTCGGCCCGGTGCCTCGCTGGAACTGCTCGCACCAGGGGCGTCGCGCCGGGCTCGCGGCGACGCGCTCGCCCTCTGCAAAGTCGAGGGGAACACCGTCGGCGATGGCGAGCGCGAGCTCCACGAACGGGCGGGGCAGCACGGGCTGGAGCCTCCGGCCGGCCGGCCATCAGGAATGCCGGGACCGCGCGGAGCATCCGCAGCATGGCCTCGGCGCGCTGGGCGGCCGGGGGCGTACTCCCGGTGCGTGTACGTCAGTCACGGAGATGGACCCAATGTAGGCCATCGGGTTCCGCTCCAGCTCGTTCGATCTCCCGGTAGGTCGAACAGGACGCTCTCGAGGAGCAGCTGCAGCGGAGGCGGTCCAGACTCCGCACCGGGGAGGGCGGAGGCTCTGCGACCTCGGCGAGTCGTCGCAGCAGCGCGTCCGCCTCGAGCTCCACGAATCGGTCGCCTCGGGACGGAGATCGGGCAGTCGTCCATCGTACTGGTGGAGGCCGAGCGCCACGGCGAACGAGGGCGCGATCCGGAAGAAGTGGTCCACGATCGCCTTCTCGAGCTCCGCGAACTCCGCTTCGGCACCCATGGGAACAGTGCACCGTCCGCGGGGGGACGGGCGGACAGGGCCGCCCCAAAAGAGTACGCCCGACGGTCCGACCGACGCGTGCCCGCGCGTCTACTCGACCCACGTCATCTGGCACGTCGAGCAGCGCCCCTCGACGAGGCGCGTGCCGCAGAGGAAGCAGGTGGCGGGCGGCCGACGCCCCCGGCCCCGGGCGCTGTCGGCCGCACTCTCGCGCAGCGGGAGGGGCGGCGGAGCGCCGGGAGTGGCGGGTAGCACGATGGCCAGCGGTGGGCTCGGTGGCGGCGGCACGGCCGCCGAGATCGCCCGTGGCGGAGGCAGGGGTAGGGGCGAGGGCGGCGGGTCGTCGGCGTCGCAGGGGCGGGCATGGAGGAGGGAGGGGGCGGCGGTGCCGCGGGAAATGGGGGCGACGAGGAAACCGGTGCGACCTCGGAAGGGGGAGCGGGGGCCGCGGGCGAGGTCGTAGAGGCCTTGCACAGCCGGGAGGGCGGTGGCCCGCTCGCCTTCTTCGGCGGAGCGGGGGTCGAACCGGGAGCGGCCGGGTGGCCCGTGGCGGCGCGGGCCGCTTCGAGGGTGGCCGGGGCTCCCGGCCGCGCTGAGCCTTCGAGGCGGGGCGGGTGCAGCGGTGCCTTTCGGGGGCGGGGGCTTCGCGGGGCGCCGCGGCGGGTGCCTTCGGCTTGGTCGCATCCTCGGGCGGCTCCTCCTTCTTCGAGCGCCAGAACAAGCGAACCATCGGAGCGCGGAACCCTGCCGCGTCAAAAACGTTAGGGGTTCGGCCACGGGGACCTTTTGGGCCGCCGTCCGTCGGGTCGGCCATGCCGACCCCTTCGGAGAACCTGCGACGGCTGGACTGGACGCTCCCCCCGCCTCCCGAGCCGAAAGGCTCGTACTCCCCGGGCGGTGCGCGAAGGGCATATGGTCTACGTCGCCGGGCAAGGAGGCCTCCCGGGACGGAGCAGTGCTCTACCCGGGCTCGTCGATCGGCAGGTGACGATCGCCCAGGCCCAGGAGGCGGCCCAGGTCGCGACGTTGCAGGCGTTGAGCGCGGTGCAGGCTCTCTGCGGCAGCCTCGACCGCGTCGAGCGCATCATCCGCGTCCAGGTCTTCGTCGCCTCGTCTCCGGGCTTCACGCAGCAGCATGTCGTCGCAAACGGCGCGACGGAACCGCTTCTCGCCCTCTTCGGGGAGGCCGGGCGGCCCTCCCGGGTCGCGGTGGGCGTGCCCGGGCTGCCGCTGAACTTCCCGGTCGAGGTCGAACTCTGGGCGCGGCTGTGGACGGTACCCGGATGAGCCGGGCGGAGGAGACGGCCGATTGGCCCGGTGCTCTATCGCGTCGGTTCGGCGCTCTACACGCGCAATGCCGCTCCCGGGACGAGGTTACGCGACGAGGCTTGTCCCGGGACCGGACGGGGAGCTGCGGAAATGGGACCCGTGGCGGAGCAAGCTGGCGGCGTACATCGTCCGCGGCGGCTCGCCCCTGCCGTTCGACCGCTGCCGGCGGGTGCTCTATCTGGGGGGCGGCCACGGCACGACGGCGAGCCACCTAGCGGAGGCAACCCCGGCGGCGACGATCACGGTCGTGGAGAAGAGCCCCATGGCGTTCGCCTCGCTGTTGGAGGTCGCCCGGGTGCGGCGGAACCTGTGGCCGATCCTCGCCGATGCCCAGCTGCCGGAGCGGTACGCGGCCGACTCCGGAGCGGTCGATTTGCTCTACCAGGATGTGGCCCAGCGCAATCAGGCCGCCATCTTCGCGGACAATGCCGCGTCGGTACTCGCCCCCGGGGGACCGGATTGTTGATGTTGAAGGTTCGATTCGTGACCCAGCGGCAGGGAAGCTCAGCGATCGTTACCGAGGCGCGACGCGCACTCTCCGAGCGAGGCTTCGTGCTTCGGGACAGCGTGGACCTCTCACCGTTCGCCAGAGATCATGTGGCGATTCGAGCAATATACAAGTAACGCAATTCATCGTTCGCAACTCGGACGATTCCGAAGTATCCCCCTTTGGCTCCACCGTACGGGTTGGGAGTCATGGACAAGAGGCGAGAAGCACTGGGATACGGATTGCGAGCTTGGAAAATCTGCTTGGGCGCCATAATAATCTTCGGTGCTCTCTTTTCTTGGTTCCCCGGGGTTCCATCCCCAATCGGTTGCTTGTCGTCTCCTGCAGGAGCACCAGCTGCGTACGCGACGACCACCGCCGCGGTGGGAGTAGCCCTAACGCCAACAACAGAAACGCTCGTCCCGGGGGGCATCCGCCACCCTCAAGGGCTCCATCATTCCCGGATACGTTGGTTGCAGCATCGGGCCCATTGAAACGCAATGGCAACTCCAACAACCGTACGGAGCCCCTGGCGCCCTCAACACCACCGTCGGCTTGAATGCCACATTTACGGCGTATGAATATTCTGTCGGGATCGCCACTGTAGAGTTCTCCGCCTCAGGGGCCCTCAATTGCAGTGGGACCCTGAGCACTTTCACGGGAGAAGCTCTTGCCTGGCTTACTATCCCTTCTCCTCTAAGTCTGAGTCAGTGGATTCCTAAGATAAATCCAGTCCTACCAGGGGAATCTGTCCTGCTGAGTACGACAGTCTCCGGTGGCGTGCCTCCATTCACTGCCACCTTCTCGTTTGGGGACGGGAACTCAAGCGAGATCGTTGTGGGCGAAGATGAGCAAGTTTCTCTGACCCACCGATACCTAACTGGCGTTTACCGCCCGAGCATCCGAGCTGTGGATGCGTTTGATGAAGAAACAGCGGCTCCGATTCCCGATTCGATTTACGTCAACGCGAATCTCTCGAGCGCGATAGTCCTCTCTTCGCAGTCGGTTGACGAGGGATTACCGTTTACGGTCACGGTCGACACCGTTGGAGGGGTGGCTCCATACGCCGTGGAATGGAATGACGGGAAAGGGGACAGCAGCACCCAGAACACTTGGACCTTACTGCTGAACACTCCAGGCTTTGCAGTCCTTAGCGTCACGGTGACTGATTCACTGGGTCAGGAGGTTGGAATTCGAACCGCGAAGTGAATGTGAATCCACGAATCAACATCTCTGTGGCTCCTCTAGGAGGAGTGGGGGAAGACGCCGGGGTACCGTTTCCTGTCACTGTAGAAATTTCGGGTGGATTCGGCGCCGTACAGCGTGTTCGGAACAGTGCTTCCGAGTGGTTCGGCGTTCGTGGTCTTAGCGACATCGACGGCGCCCTGGACTGAGCCGGTAAGTGTCCATGACTTTGGGTTTCGCGTGGCTTCGCCTTGCGACCACCGATGCGTTGGGCGACAACGCAACCCAAACTTTCCCACTCTTGGCGATTACGACACAGCCAAGCGTAGCACTCAACGTCTCCCCGACTCTTGCTGACTCCGGTGAGCGCGTTGCACTCGTTGGTGTGGTTTCAGGTGGAACCCCGCCGGTTAATTGGTCAATCATCACATCGGCCTCGATTCAGGGTCCCGGGAAGATGGCCGGAACGCTTGGGGAGGCGGGGCTACTGTCATGGAGTGCACCATTGGATGGGTCAGGGATGGCACTGCTGCTCCTGCGTATTGTTGACGGGGCGGGAGTAGCGCTCGTCCGGAACTTTTCGATCCAACTTGCCCCTCCGTTGGCTGTCTCGGCTTCGGTGCCTTCAGATGTGGACCCCGTGAATATGTCGCTTCCAATCACCATCGGAGTGGCGGGGGGCGAGCCTCCTTACGCCTACTCAATCCAGCTGAGTGACGGGGAAGGAACTAGCGGGTCTCTGACTGGGGTGGGGCGGCTAACTTGGGACACCCTGCCCACGATTCTCGGACTCCTCGAAATCAGAATCAATGTTACCGACTCGCTAGGAGAGACTAATACGACAAGCATAGAAGTCCGTCTCGACACCGGATTCCGCGGGATTAACCCCTCCGACGGTTCCGACGCCCCCAGCCGGCACAGCTCCGCCCATCCCCGCTGAAGCACAATCGGGTGTGTCCAGTTGGATTTGGGGAGCTGGCGCGACCTTAGCTCTCCTTGGGCTGTGTGGAGGCGGGTGGTATTGGTCGCGGCATCGGGCTCCACCTTCCTTTAGTCATAGCCGCAGACAATCGTCAACGGATACCACGGCCCTCACCGTTATTCGAAGGATTCTGAGCGAGTCTGAAGGGTTGCGACTTTTCGACGCTTCAGTTGCTTGCTGAGGAAGAGGGCCTCAGCCGAGATAAAGTCGAACGCGCCCTGAATCAGTGGCGCGCAGCCGGACGAATTCAATCCGAAGGTGATTCCACCGAGGGGGAGCTGTTTGTTTGGACAACAACGCAGCCTAGGGCTCCCAGCTTGAGGGAGGGAGAGGGGGGATCTCCATGATGCCGCATGGCCGCGGATGGATCCTCTCGGTGGCCATGGTCCTACTGGCTGTTCAGGTCAGCCCAGTTCACATCGTACCGATTGTTAGGACATCAAGTGAGGTCATCGCATCGAACGATTCGGCTATCGGAAACTTCTCGAGCGCCTTGAACCGGTTGGTGGTGCTTGTCGCGGCCGGTGGGGAGCGCGGTTCTCGCCCTCGTTTGGTCCCGTGTGGCATTCAGTTGGTTCTCGAATGACAGTCACGAAAAAGGTCCAAGCAAAAGAGAGGGCGCGGGACGCCTTGATTGGGACCTTGGTTTTCACGGCCGCAATAACGGGCCTCGCTTGGAGTCTAGCTCAATGGGTCATTACTGGCGCGTGACGGGGTGGTCATGGACCCCACATCTATCATCCAGGAGTGGCTGTTTTCGCTCTTCGCTGTTCTAACGGCGACGCTGAGCGGAATCATCGAGCCAACGTATGACGGACTGCTTGTCCCCATGTTGCAGCCTTCGGCACTCTTTCCACCTTTGGGGTCTACAGGAAGTACCGGCTTTCTAGGTACGGCGGCTGCGATGAGCAGCTACGTTCTGGGGTCCGTCGTTGACCCATCAATCGCTCTTGTGGCGATGGCGATTGGCGTTCTGTACGTAGCGCGGTCAAGTTGGGGTCCGATTTCCAAACTGGCAAATCTGATGCCTCGTTTTGTCCTTGCAGTAGTCCTCGCGAACTTCAGCCTGCCCATCGCGGGGGCTCTGTTCGAGCTTGCTGGAGCGACCTATCCAGTGCTTAGCGGGTTCAATGGAGGCGCATGGCAATCATGGAATAATCTAGGCAGGAATCGGGTTGCTAGGGTTCTCATGGCAGAACGGGGCCCTCGCGTTCTTGCTCGCGTTTGTGATGTTTTCCCTAATCCTCCTGTTAGTTCTTCTAGTCGCGGTCCGAAATGCACTGCTGGGTGTCTTGTTGGTGCTTCTCCCGATATTCACCATAATGTGGCCAATCCCTACCCTTGCCCCGCTCGCCCGAAAAGGATGGTTGTGGTTTGCCGAACTAGCGTTCCTCCCATGTGTCATAGTCATTCCATTGGAGCTTGCAGTCGGATGTCCGTCAAGCACCCTACTTGTCGGATACCTGGTTGCCGCACTCGGATCACCGGCACTTCTCGGTGTTGCGGGAGGAAGTCTGACTACCGCCGGAATACCCTCAGCCGGAGGGGCGCTTGTAGGCGGTGTCCAACGGGGGCTTAGTTCGCTGTCTATCGGAGCTGGGACGTTCATCCGACCAATCGCCAACGTGGTTGCGGGTAGTGGTTCGGCTGGGCTCCTCGCGAATCGAGTAGGGCAGGCTCTGGAGCGTCCGTTTCCAAGTTCAATTGCGGGGACCGCGGGGGTTTTCCTCGGACACGGCGCGGACCACCTCTTCCGCCATATGGCTCCTCGATCGAAGACGCTCGGAGAAGCGGAATTTCCAAGGTTTCAACCGATGCGAGGTGCCTGAATGCAGGCAGAATATCGCGATGCAATTACTAACGGAATTGCGATTCCCCCTCCTTTGCTTCGGCCCGCTCGATTCGGCCCGTTCCCATCCACCAAAGATGGGCTAAAGTTCCTGATGGTAGCCGCCGTCGGGGGCGGGGTCGCCACTGTCGCAGGCGCTCTCGCGTGGCTTCCTTTCTTGGCGGGAGGTTTCGTGCTCGCGGTCTATCGCCCCGAAGGTTCTTCGCTTGACGAACGGGCAGCCGCCTGGCTACGTTGGAAGTGTCAAATTCCTCGAGAGAATGCATCTACCCGACGCGCCACCGAGCCAGATTCTCTTGCGCTAAAGGATCGCTCTGGTCGTTGGGTCGCCGCGGTTGAAGCCGATGGAATCCCTGTGGCATTCTTGCCATCGGTCGAGCGACGGCGCCTTTTCGATGGCTGGGCGACGTTGTTACGCTCAATCGATGGTGACGCGTTTCTGGTAATCGATTCACTACCTAGACTCGTTGGTCCGGTCCTGCCGCCCCGCCCACTCGCGCCCGGGAATGAGAGTCGCGCAGAGCTGGGGTACACCGAAATGCTCCAGCTGCTCCTCCGGCGCCGCAGGACCCGGAGAGTCCTCATCGTGTTGGGGGCGCGTTACGGTGGACGCCCAGGTCTTGATCAATTGTCAACCACGATAGCCGCAGTCTCCGCCAGCTTGGATTCCCTCGAAATCCCTCATCGTCGCCTGTCGGCCCGAGAGATTGTCAGGCGGTGCCCTGGTGTCGGCCAAGCAGGCGGTCCATGACTCGTGCGCCTGCCCGGGAGCTCGGTTCCGCCACAGAAATGAGAAATGTGACAGCTGGTGCGGCGTGTGGGGCGGCTATCCTTGCAATTGGTTCGGGTTGGTTTGCGGTAGTAACCTGGACCTTTGGTGCAATTGCACTCTCAGAAGTTCTCATCTCCGCCAGATTGCCGAGAGATTCGAAATTTTCAAAGGGGCCGTCATCAGCAAGCTGGATAGGGCTGAATGTAGCGATTCTTGCCGGGGGTGGGGTCGGTGACTTCCTACTCTCTGGGTTGACATCGTGTGCGTCATTGGTTCTTGCTAGTGGCGTGGTGATTGCAACCATCCTCCCAGAATCTACACCCGGTTGGAGAGGAGGTGAGCCGTGAGTCGTATCCGGAGCTCAAGTCGACGCGAATCCCAGCATGGTTCAATACGGAACATTCTGGAAAGCTCCTTTGGTGACCGACACACTCCCGTCAGAACTCGCGTTCGGTTTTGTGGGGCGGGCACTTCCTCTGTCGCAATTGGCCGAACTTCACTTGGAGTTACACCGGTTATCCGTCGAGGAGTCCCTCCAAAGGCTCGAAAGAGCCGGGGCCTTCGCTCAAGCTGAACTGGCAAGCCAACCTCCGGCTGGACGTGGGGCTGAACTCGAGCTCGAACTGGCAGGTCGCGAGAGACCGCGCGGCGCATAGCTAGTCGGCGATCAGGAGCTGTGGAGGTTCGGTAGCGTGTGGGCTGTGCGGGGGCGCTATCCTGGCATAGCGAAGCGGCAACGCGACGAATTGGCCTCCCGTCTTGGTCGTCTTGGATTTCGCGTTCGCATCCCGTCCTACGAAGCGCATAACGCGCTCGCGGACCCTGGCTCGGTGCTACCCTCACGTCGGCCTATGGGGTTTTGGCACACCCTGCCGACCGACGGAGTCGCGGCATATTTTCCGTTCGTGGATGAATCGATTGTCGAGCCGGGGGGAGTTCTCGTGGGGCTTCTGTTGGAGGATGCTGCCCCGGTCATCCTCGACCGATGGCAACATGCGAGTCACTCGTGGGCGATCTTTGGTGCTACTGGTTCTGGTAAGACGTTCGCGGCCTCGCTTTTGGCCCTGCGGACTCGGTGGATGATGCCGGAGCTGGAATTGCTGATAGTCGATCCCCTCGGAGAGTTTGGAGGGTTTGCCCTCGCGCTAGGTGGGTCGGTCGTGCGTCCAGCTCATCGAACCGTGGATCGAATTAACCCTCTCGATTCAAGCGCCACAGGGGTTGATTCCGAGGAGCGGGCGGGCAAGGTTGGAGGACTTGTCCGTTCCCTTTTCCCAAGCTTGCGAGACGAAGAAATCGCAACCCTCGATGCCGCGCTGCATCAGCTGTATGCTGATAGGCGAGATATCCCCCACTTGGGGAGCCTAATCGAGTTGATTGAAAAGTCGAGGACGGCAGGTCGACTTCCAGGCCTTCTCGAGATTTTTCGGTCGGGCTCTCTCTCGCACCTTAGTGGGCCTACCACCCTACAAATGGACCGGACACCAACGGTTTTCGATTTGAGTGGCGTGCCGGAGGATCATCTTCCATTTCATCTTACGTACGTCCTTGACTTCATCTACGGACGGATTCGCAATTCAAAACGGCCGACGCTCGTCTTAGTAGACGAGGCACATTTCTTGATGCGTAATCCTTCTGCGGCCGCATTCCTAGATACGATGGTCCGCCACGTTCGTCATTATCGAGGCGGCCTATTGCTGCTAAGTCAGACTCCGGAGGACTTTCTGCAAGCCCCCGATGGGAGGTCCCTACTGAAGAATTTGAGGGCGACCCTCTGGTTGCGCCAAAACACTGTGTCGAAGGAGGCTCGAACATTCTTCAACTTCACGGATGCCGAGATCGATTGGCTACCTCGGGCGCGGCTTCCCAGGGAAGCAGGGTATGCAGAGGGGCTCTTGCGCATTGGGAGCAGTCACTCGCCACTTGCAGTGGTTGCTTCGACCCCCGAGTACCGATTTCTTAATCCGGGCACTCGAGCCCCAAGCCACGGCCCGACACATGGAACCGTAAGTTTATCCCACAGAACGGGCGCCCGGGGATGACGATGGATTCGACGACCGGCACGGTGCCCCCGGTGCGCCGTAATAACTCGTGGAGCCTCCGCCGGATCGTCCACGACGTTTCCGGTCAACCCCTCGAGGCGTTCCAGGACCCATCGGCTACACCCCACCCGTACGTCACCTACGTCACGACGGGCCGACTCCCTCAGGAGCCGGCTTCGAATCGAGAGGAGGACCGGCTCGAGGAACCCGAGCCGCCTCGGCCGCGTACCGTCTCTCCTCCCCGTCGGGCAGCCCCGCCCACGCCCCAATCTGAGCCCGCCCTCGACACGGAGCCGACCGGAGCACGCAGAGTTCCCGCTGGAGCAAGAGAGGGCGGCGCTGGCCGAGCATCATTACACAGTCCCGCGACGACCGGAGCGGGTCTATCTGCACCAGCTCCTATTGCATCTTGATCGACTCGATGATAATGCCCTGAGGCTTCTGCAATCTGAAGTCAACGAGGAGCTCGACCATCGAGCCGTACCTCGCCGAGGAGGTTCCGACCGCGCCCCTCGAAACGAGCCTTGAGCGCGGCGGCCCGGATCGGATCCATCTCCACTCCGATCGAGTTGCGTCCGAGCTGGTGAGCCACCTCGAGGGTCGTCCCAGTCCCCGCAAATGGGTCGTAGCACGGTCTCGCCTGGAAGGGAGAACATTCTGATCAATCGTCGTGGAATCTCCGGAGGGAACGCCCCCGAGCGACGGCCGTCTGCCGACCCTTGGCGGGCCGGACGGATCCCTCGCCAGATCTGGGAGAACCACCGATCGCGCTCGCTCCTGGTGTAGGTGCCGGCCCGGCGATCCGGATCTCCCGGGGGAAACGCACGAAGGGGACCATTCCGCATCAAGAGGATGAATTCGCAGTCCAGCGTGACGTAGGCATTGGGCGGGAAGGAAACCGCTCCCGAGGAACGCATTCGGTCGATTCGTGGGTTTCGGCCAGAGCAGGTAGGGGAGGGGAACGAAGCCCGGCCGTTCCGCCCGCCGAAGGATCTCCGCATGGTTCGGCCAGAGGCGGAAGCCGTTCGGGCCGCGCCGGAGGGCGTCCCCCACGACGATGGCGGCGATGCCACCCGGGACCAACACGCGATGACACTGTCGCCAGGCCCGCTCCAGAACGTCGTGCATCGTGTTGTATTGGTGGCCCCCAATTGCCCGAAGATCTCGTCCCACATCGCCACCATCGGGTACGGCGGCGAGGTCACGACGAGGTGCACGCTGCGCGGGGCCGATCCCGGGGAGAGCCTGGGCATCCCCCTCGATGATGCGAATGCTCTCCTCGGGGACCCGCGCCACGGGCACCCGGAGCCTCACCATGACTAATACGGGGTGCCGCCCTGTCACGCTCAATGCGACTCGACCGTCCCGTCCTCCAGGTTGCGCTGGATTTCGAAAACCTCCCCCGAGCGGTCCAGGCTGCCCGGGAGGCGGTCACCGGAGGATGCCGATTGGATCGAGGCGGGAACCCCGCTCATCAAGAGCGAGGGGTTGGACTCGGTCCGGGAGCTGAAGCGGACCTTCCCGGACCGCCGGATCGTCGCGGACATGAAGATCATGGACACCGGCTCGTTCGAGGTCGAGATCGCGGCCAAGGCAGGTGCGGACCTGGTCACGGTGCTCGGCACCGCCGATGACGACACGATCGCGGATGCGGTCCGTGGCGGGGAGAAGTACGGCGCGGAGATCGTGGTCGACCTCTTGAACGTCCGTGACTTGGCGGCCCGTACTCGGACGCCGCACCAACTCGGGGCCGCCGCGGTGTGCCTACACGTGGGCATCGACATGCAAATGACGGGCCGGACGCCGTTCGCGGCGCTAGAGACGCTCACGAAGGATTCTGGCCTCCCGATTGCCGTCGCCGGAGGGCTCACGAGCGAAAGCGTGGCCGAGGCGACCCGCGCCGGGTGCCAAGGATCCTGATCGTCGGAGGGGCAATCACCAAGAGCGCGAACATCCAGGAGGCAACCCGACGCATCCGTGCGGCGATCGATTCGAAGACGGCGGTGACCTCCGAGCACTTCCATCGGTACGGTGCCTCTGAGCTTCGTGCGGCGTTCGCGAAGGTCTCCACCCCCAACCTCTCCGATGCGATGCAGCGCAAAGGAGCGATGCACGGATTGGTCGTTCATCTGCCGACACCCACGGCCAAGATCGTCGGGACCGGCTGTGACGGCCGTGACGCGAGATGGGGACTGGGCGAAGCCGGTCGAGGCAATCGACAAGGCCGGGCCCGGGGATGTGATTGTGGTCGACGCCGGGGGGCAGACGACCGCCGTCTGGGGGGAGCTCGCGTCGTGGAGCGCCCATGGGCGGCAGATCGCGGGCGTCGTGATCGATGGGGCAGTCCGCGACGTCGACGCAATACTGGCGCTCGGGTTTCCGGTGGTAAGCCGGTACGTCTCTCCCAACGCCGGGGAGCCCAAGGGACATGGAGAGATTGGGGTGGAGGTCACCGTTGGTGGCCAACGTGTTCGGCCTGGGGACTCGATCATCGCCGACCTGAGCGGGGCCGTAGTGGTTCCTCGCGAGCGGGCGCAGGAGATTGCGAATCGAGCATTGGACGTCTTGGAGCACGAGAACCGAGTCCGCGAGGAGATTCGGCGCGGTGGAACCCTAGGAACCGTCCAGAACCTCGAACGGTGGGAACGGGTGGGCTAAGGCTCCCGTCCGTCAGCCATTTAGCCTCCGTGACCCCGAGGGCACTCGGTATGCTCCCGTAGTCTCGGTCCGGTCAAGGATTCGGGGCCTTCGACCCCGTAACGCGGGTTCGAATCCCGCCGGGAGCATAATCCCTCAATACACGCCCGGCTCGCACTCTCGGATTCGAAGAGCGGTTCGGCGCATCCATGTAGCCTTGTCCACAGGCCCAAAAAACCAAAGGGGTATTGCCACGGCCCGCGTTCGTCGGCGGCGTACGCCCCCCGGGCCCGCCCGGCCCGCCCGGCGGCCGCCTCCAGCAGCTCGAACTCCTCACCAGTCAGCGAGAACTCCACCCGGTAGGGCCGTCTGGCCCCGTGCCGCGGCCGGCGTCCCCCTTGCACCTCATTGCGGCCAGCGCTGCCGCGGATCGGGTCAGCCATTGTGCACTCCTCGGCTGTATTGCCCGCCAGGCCCCCGGCCACCGTCGGCGCAATATCGCACCAGGGAATTTATCCGGGACTGGCTATTGCCGCCATTGTATGTATGGACCGCGCCCGGTCCATACATATCCCGGGTTTAGGCATATCTTGCTTCGGCCGGTACCCGTCCTCAGCGGAACCCTGGAAAGGCGCTCGGCAACCTTCCCCTTCGCTGCCGCAAAATGCACCAACATAAACCGCGCTATTACACGCCAGAGGCCGTTGGCCATCATCGGAAATAAAATGGCACCACCCGCCTACGTCGTGTCATCAACAGCCAGGCGTCGGCCATCACCGGTCCCTCGTGTTGTCCTCGTCCATCGCGGCCAGCTCGGCCCGCAGTCGCTCCGCTGTCCGCTCGGCGTCGGCTAGGCGCTGCTGGAGCGCGGCCCGCGGGTCCGGCCGCTCGCGTACCCGCTGGGGTGGGACGAGCGGGCCGATGAACTCGTACGCGGTGATCACCCGGTCCCGGGCGCAGAACCCGCACGGCTCGTCCGGGTGCGGATGCGGCAGCATCTGTTCGAACCGGTGCTTGGAGTCCTCGTTTACGCCGGGATAGGCCAGGATCTCCGCGCGGCGGGCCATCGCGGCTTCGTCGGCCAGGTCGATGCGGTAGCTGATGCCGTGCTCCGGCTTCCACTCCGGGTCGGCTTGCGTGGTCGTGATGTGCCCGCAGGACAGGACCACCTCCCAGACGGTGATCGAGTACGGCTCCGCGTGGCGCGTCTTCGCCCACAACTGCGGGTCGCCGCCGTCTGGGTCCTCGTGCGGGTCGGCTGGGTAGTCGTGCACCGCGCGGGCCTTCCAGGTGGTGATGTCGCGGTACGGCTGGCTCTCATACCAGCAGGTGAACTCCAGGCAGGGCGCGTGGCCGGCCGGGAGCGCTGATATGACCGGGCGCATGGGAGCACCGGTATGTACCAAGTCCGTGCACCGGTCCAGGGGCAGCTCACCATCGCCCCAGACCAGCACCTCCCGGATGTGGCCGCAGCCGAGCTGAATCCGCCACCGGTAATACTTGTCCGGGTCCGGGGCCATGAAGTCCCACAGCGCCGGGTTGATGGCAGCCCGGCGCCTCGTGTTGTGCTCGTTGTACTCGCGAAGGGCTTCGGCGGCCGGCCTGGCCAGGCCAGGCAGCTTACGGCGGACAGCGGTCACTGCGGGCTGGTCTTGTGTCGTACTCACTCTGTCCCTCCCAGAGGTAAAACCACGAGTATCACCCCGGGCAGCCGGGCACCGCCGCTGGGGCTAATTACACCGCGGGCGGGGCAAGCGCGGCTGACCACCTTGGTCACCCGCTCGGCTCGCAGCCGTTCCCGCTTCCAACGCCTGCGATGACCTTCGGCGGGTCGGCCGCTAGAAGCGCCCGCCCGCAGCGCGGCCAGCTTCCTAGTCGCACGCCTTGCAGTCGTAACAGACCGGAACCACGGAAAGGCGCGGAACGAAGGGCTGGAATCCGGGATCTTCGCTCATTCCGCATTCCAGTCCACGGTTCGCCGTCCGAACGGACTCGGAAGTCGGGGCTTGCGCCGACGGCTTCCGACAGCTACCTGTGGCGCGGCCTCTATGGCGATATCCGGCTTACCGGAGCCGAGAAGTTGCATGCCAAGCCCTGGCCTGTCCTTTGCTCATTGCCAGGGTGTTCGTACCGCCAAGCCATTCGCCCCCGGATTTCCTGCCACCTGCACGTTATCGACGAAGTTCCTCGCGTACGCCGGAGCTCTGGGGCTAGTCTCGGGCCCTGAATGTCCCCCAGTTGGGGACGATCTCGATCAGCCCGTCGTCTGCGAGGCGGCGCAGGGCCTTGATGACGGTGTTGCGGGCCACGCCGTAGTGCGCGGCCAGGTCGGCGACGGCAGGCAGCCGTTCGCCGGGTGCCCATTCGCCTGCGGCGCAGCGGCGGCGCAGGTCGGCTTCGACCTGGCGTGAGGGCAGTTCCGGTCCGCGTGGCGGCATGAAGCCTATGATCGCAAGCCGTTCCTGACCTGCGCGCACTGTCCGCTCTGGCTCATACTGTCTACTCCGTCTATATTAGGAGCCGAGCCCTCTTCCACGAGCCTGGCAGGACCCCATGACCCACCTCCCCACCCCTTACGCCGCCGCCGGCATCGCTGCGTTCCTGGTCGAGCACCTGTGCTGGTCGGCCTATTGGGACAGCCAGGCCGGGCTGTGGCGCGTGTCCCAGGACGACCCAGACTCGGACCTGTACGCCGAAAGCCGCGACGCGGACGTGGTGATCCGGTACATGTCCGCCCACTGCTGAGACACCAGCCGACCACCGTGACAGAAGTAAAGTAACGATTCCCCTTACGGACGGCATGACGCCCGACCTGCAGGCATCCCAACCGGCAGCACAGGCCCATGACCGCCCGCCTGTCGGCCGGCGAGCGCGGCCTGAACATGAACTCAGCAGGACGCTGGGG
>CAWJFK010000014.1:0-34111 GCA_963842165.1 uncultured Thermoplasmata archaeon
GGGAGACGCGCTCCTACCTGATCGTCCCCGAAGCCCGACGGGTGCTGCTACGGGCTCACAATCGAGGTGGTACTAGGCGACGACCCTCATCAGTGGGACCGGTTGCCGCCGTGGGTTCTGGAGATGATCGATGTTGCCGCAGAGAGGGCTAGTTCGGGTTGGGCCGAGTTCATCGTAAGCTGCAGGGCGCACATTCCGTGACAGCTGCGCCGACCCGCGCCATCGGCTACGCCCGAATCTCACGCCCCGACGAACAGGAGATCCTCGCCAACCAGGTCCAGGCGATCCGGACCCACGCCGCAGGGTTGAACCTCCAGCTGGAGGACATCCTCCAGGAGACCGCGTCCGGTGGGAAGGGCGAGCCAGTGGCCTTCGAACGATCTCCTGGGCCGCGTAGAGGCCCGCGGCGGCCCCAAGATCGTCATCTTCACGTCCCTGTCCCGAATGACGCGGGGAGGGGTCGCCAGCGCCCTCTACGTGCTGAACCGGCTCGAGCGGGCCGGAGTGGGTTGGCACTTCACAGATCAGGCCGTCCTGAACTTCGACGCCTCGACCCCCAAGTTGGTCAAGGACATCATCCTGGCGGTCCTCGCCGCCGTGGACGAGGATTATCGACGGAACATCTCGATGAAGACGAAGGCCGCCTACATCAAGCGGAAGGCCCTAGCGGACGCTCAGGGGACCCCGCTCAAGTGGGGCAGGAGGGGGAAGGGAAAGAGGGTTCCCCCTCTGACGACCCCGAGCCGGCGGCCTGAAAAGAGGGGACGATTTCTTCTTAGCTCAAGTTCGTATGGGCTCTCCATGCCGATCACCCGCGACGAATTGAAGAAGGGTCGTACGAACAATACACCGGAAGAACTGGTTCTTGCCTACCTCGAAATCCCACGGGACCAGGCGTTCACCTTCGAGGAAATATGTCAAGGCGTCGGTGCGTACCGCTTCACTGGGAAGGAGCCGAACCTACTCTGGGCTGGTCTCATGGCTTGGGGGCAGGGATAGGGTATATACGGCGTGGTCTGAAAGTGGGCCACTCCCTGAATGAACGTGGCGTAGACGGGTTCGAAGCGGCTCCCCCGTCCCCGCTTGGTGGTCCTGAGTTTGAGGAGACAAGGCCGCGGAGACAGTAATCGTATTGATTGACGCCCCCGGATAACCGTTGCGCGCTCCGAATGGATATCGGGGCGAACCTTGTAGGCTACCGGTTTGCCATCCGGCGGCGCCTCGGGTCGGAGTGCCATACGTGGGTCAGTGGTTCGTCGCGGTAGGTCGGGGCCCGTCCGAATCGGACGTCCGCACTCCCAGCACTCGCGTTTTCGCACTTTGGGCGGGAGTAGCGTGACTCTGCGGGAATACTCGGGCTCGCGCCACGGGTACCGCCATACGGTTGGTCCACGTCGCCATCGCCTCCGCCCGGTTAGGGCGGCACCATGAATCTCCACGGCGACTTAAGGGGAACGTTCCCCCGGCTTCGTCACGTCCCAACCTAGTTCACCGAGGGGCCGTCCCGCCCTCATGTCAGCGAAGAACTGTCCTTCGCACGGACAGTTCGGATCACGGGTGGGGTCGTGCTTCGCCAGATACGCGCACGGGTCGTCGTGGGGCAGGTGATCACACCCCCACCTGACACTTGGCGATGGGACTTGGAGCCACTTATTGGTGAAGGTTCGTAGCACTAAAAGAGAACCGCTTCTCTCCCACTCATTTCGACTCCTCACCGACCGCCACCGGCAATCCGTTAAGCGACCCCGGGGCCTATCCCGGCGATGCCAGACCTGCTTGATATCGTCCGAGCGCGCCTCGAAACGCCGATTGCCCATGACGCAGGGGCTCCATCGGGACTCGGAATCCGCGACGTGGCGCGTGCCCGTCTCCTCCAACTGCTCCCCCCGCCGTCGGGGACATCGCACTCCGCCGCCGCCAAGGGTGGCGACGCGGCCTTCGAGAAGCCCGAGGGCGTGACGTTTTCAAGTCGGCGGTGTCGAAGGGTGGCCCCGTACGACGTGCCCGAGCGGGTCGTCTATCGCGACATCGGGGGGAGCGGTCGCGTTCTCCCCCGCGCAGGCCGACCGCGCTCCTCGGCCTCGGTCTGGTCTGACGCGTCACTCCCGGCCAGCCGCTGATCTACGACACCCCAAAGGATCCGTGGCAGGGCCAGAGGTCGGACGCGTTCGCCGCGATCGACCCGAATTCACCGTCGGCCAAGAAGGTCTACGCCCCCGAAGCATGTCGACCCAAATGCCGACGTGAAAGTGCCCGCCGGGATCGATCTTCGGTTGACGGCCCAGTCGGCCGCGGGGGTCGATTCGTGCCCGCCGCCTCCGCTCCGGGTCTTCTTCAAGGACGCGGCCAGGCGAGTGCGTCGCATGCGATGTCGTCGTCCCGGTTCTCGTCCCGGCAGCGGTCGGCCGACACTATGCCGAAACCCCACCGGCCCCGGCCGAACTGACATGGGCGACGCGTCGGCCTCGGTCGTTGACGACCTGGTCCACAAGCTCTACCGCACACAGTACATGTGGGGCCGCTCGCGGCAGCACTAGCTTGGCGTTCCAAGAGAGAGGAGACGCCCTTCTCTTGGAGCGACATCGGATCGTCCGATGGTCCTGAACCAGTTGGTCCTCGACGGGATTCTCAACCGGGCACCCGACGGCCGGTCCTGATCTCGAATCCCGCAGCCGCGGGAGAAGCGGCGCGACGTTTCATGGCCGAGAGGTCGCGAGTTGGGACCGGCGAGGTCAGTCGAGACCTATGGTCCGTCTTCCCTCGTCGGTGCCCGCGGACGCGTTCGACTCGGTTGAATGGACTTGCAGATGTCAAGAAGACCCTCGCCATGGCGCTCGGCTCGAAAGGGTACCTTCACATCCTCTTGTACGGGCCGCCTGGCAGCTGCAAGAGCGTCATACTGGAGTCCCTGGAGTTCGAATACCAGGATGGTCTTCGTCGCCGGACCGGACCTCTCCAAGGCTGGCGTTCGGGACATCGTCATTCAAAACCAGCCCCGGTTCCTAATCGTGGACGAACTCGAATACGTTCGAGGGCGGCCCGCGAGTGGTTGCTCAGTGTGATGAGCCGGCAGCGGGCAGGGGTGATGCAGTTTCAGAATGTGCAGGAGGTGGCCGCCCCCCTTCCCGGGTGTTCGGGAGCTGCAACGAAATCGACGCGCTCGCGCCCGAGCTGCGCTCCAGTTCCAGGAGGAACCCGGGTTCCCGCCGGACCACGGTCAGGGAGTCCGGCCGGGTCGCGTACCGGATCGTCAGGCGCATGGGAAGCGAACCCAGGACGGCTCAGGCGATTGCCGACGGGGTAGCACACACGACGCGCGACCCGCGCGACGCCCAAGGATTCGCCAACATCGCGGAACTACTCCGAGGCGGTCTACCTTGTGGCACAGCTACGCGCCGAGTCCAGTGCTGGCACGGTCCGTACGTTGGGGCCGCTACCCGCGCCCGGGTTCGTTCCGGGTCCTCCAGAAGATGTCCCATCCCTTCTCGACGCGCATCCCCTCGAGCAGCCCGGCACTACCCTTCTCTGGAAAAGGAAGAGGCCGCTCATCGCGTCTGGACCCTCGGTCTCCATGCGGCCGAGCGCAATCGCGTCGAACGCGGTGAAGTTCTCCCGTACGACTTCCGCCCGTCGGGCCCGACGAGGACCATGCGGCCGGTGAAGATCGCCCAGCCGTCGGGAAATCTGTGCGGACGACTGGGAGCTGGTGTCTCCCCGGGCAGGAGTTCCACCTGTCCGTCGGAGACCCGCGCGCAGCGAACGTTATTCGACTGCATCTCCCGGCCGACTCGTAGGTCGTCGCCATAGACGACGAATCTGACCACGCGCTCGGCCGTGCGGTGAGTCTCAGCCTGTCATCTCCCGGATCTGGTCGGAGCGTTCGGTCGTTCGGCGAACGGCCCTCTTGACCATGAGGTCGACGACTCTGTCTACGGTTTTCCCACCACCCCATCCTCGGTTCCCCCTACTTCGTCTCGATTCCGGGAGTCTGTTCGACCCGACGATGGAACACCAAGCCCTCGACCTCTCCTTGGGGACGGGGCAGCGGGGGCGAACCCGCGGGGGCGGGCGGACCGGCGTCGTTCCCCGACGGGCGAGGCAATGGATTTGAGAACCTTGGTCCTCTTGGTTCGGACCCCGGATTTGCTGTCCCTGGTGATGGGGATCCCGTGGCCTCCACCTCTTCCCGGCGCAATTGATTTATGAGACGGTCGACATCTTCGACGGACGGTTGCTCCGGCGTGCTTGCGAGGTCAGCGGTCGCTGGACGGCCTTGATCGCCAACTTGCCGATGGCCTGTTTGACCGTCGGAGACACCAGGATTTCCTTGAGGTCTTTGGCGATCCCCATCCCCTCTTCGAACCGCTTGCCCGCGATCTCGAGCGCCTTGCTGTTCATCGCAATCTTGTGATCGAGTGGGCGGATTCAGGCGTGGGCGGTCGGAGCACCGGATTCGGCCCGCAACTTCTCGACCTCGATCTGCATCTCGCTCCGGACCGAGGCGATGTTCGACTTGTTGACCTCCCCCTTCAGGTCCTCGATCCGGGCCTGCTGCGCCTGAAGCTGAGTCTGCAGCGCGAGGATAATTAGTCGTGCCGGCGTCCTGCTCGGGCTTTTGCTTTCGATGTGCAGGGCGTCCTTCTCCAGGTCGGCGAGTTTCGTAGCCTTTTCGTAACGGGGATCCCCCGATGTCGAGGACGGCCTCTACCATGTCGTCGTCCACCACGCCGGTCCCGGTCTGGGAGTCATTCCGCCCCCGCGGGGGAGAGTTGGGGTCGGCGGTCTCGTCCTGCCAAGAGTGCCCGACGATCGACGCCCGGGGCACGGGCCCGACCCCCAAGACTCTGAGGATCTGGTCGAGGCCCCGGAGGTCCGACTGGTCGAGGTTACGGAACTGACGGATCGCACCTCGCGCCCTCAACGGCGGGAGTCCATTTTCGCGGCAAATTTCGACAAGGTTCTGTCGGAATCGGCGACCTCGAAGTCACCGGACAGGGACAACCCGACCGGCCGGCCCCCCTGAATGTCGCTCGTCGACGAGGAAACGTACATCGTCGTCGAGATCGTCAGCGGGCTGCTCCGAGGTGGTCTTTGGCGCGGGGGACGGGGTTGCTGCGGGGGTCGACGGTCGGGCCGGGGAAGCGGGGGCGCGTGACGGCGGGACGGGGTTCTCTTGGAGAGCTCGTTCGACCGCGGAGCCACCGGCAGACGCAACGCCTTCGCCATCATCGCGGTGGTCGCACCGGCGCTCGTCAGGGCGCGGATCCGGACGATGTCGGCACGTGCGCGTGACACTTCGTCTTCCGTGGCAGGTCGTCTTCCCGGGAACCCCTGCCGCTTCGCAGGTCCGTACGTGGACTCGGTCGAGTTCGGGCTCCGAATCGGTGTTCGAGTCCCCTTCGATTGGTCCCTTCGAGCGGGCCTTCGACATCGCGCTCGCCACCGTCGAGAACCCCCTTAACGGATTGCCAACTCGAAGTCCCATTCGCGGCACCGGCTTCGAATGGACAGGACCGCACTTGGCACGACGGACGAATCGTTAAGTCGCCCGAACCCATCCCGGTACCGAGGGGGGAGTCGACATGATGCTCGATTCCGGTTGGGCTTCGTTGTCGTCGCTAAATCCCGCGGCATTGTCCCTCCTCTGGCAGGGGGGTCGGGAATCGTTCTGACGAACGCTTCATTAGCACCGGCCTCCCGTAAGTCCAAAGTTTAAGTATCGCAGGGCGCATGGCCCTACTGCTAATGGGGCGCGCGTAGATGAACCGGGGTACACGCACGACCACCGAATGACGGGTCTTGCGCCCATGCGGGGCGCGTCTTCCCGGGCTCTGTCTTTTCGCGCGGCGTTCAATCAAATCGCCGTCGAGCGCAAGCGCCGATCTGATTCCCCTCACGGGAAAGTTGACCCCGAAGCAACTGGCCTCTGCGGAGAGGCTTATGGACGAGATCGTTAGGGAGACGGGACACACCGTACCCATCTTCCGAGTCCGGGTCCCCACGGCCCGACAGAGCGCGCAGCCGTTCGATCCCGGGGTCTCTGCGTGGTCCCCCCTCTCTTGCGTTCCCGAAATTCGCGCTGGCTGCTCCTCCTACGGACCTATCGAGCCAACTGAACTCAACCCTTTCAACCACCCCGGCGCAGCGGGAGATTTCTGAGAGTCCGAGTCTCGGACGGGCTCTAGTGGAGGACGCCGCCGTGGCCGAACAGGCCGCGCGGTCGGACGGACAACGCGAAGGAGCTGCTGCGAGAGAGGCAGCGAGAGGGAGGGTCGGAAAACCATGGCTGAGGGAGCAGGAGTTGCATGCGTGGCAGGGCCGGCTCCCGGCCGTCTGGGACAACGCGGGGCTGACCGTGCCGAGCCGGGGGGACCTGCTCCAGCGAGAACACGTACACGCTCTCCGCAACGCGCTGGAGGAGGGCGGGTCACCGAGGACCACCCGAACCGTGCACCGTCCGGAAGTGCTGGAAGCACTACCTGGGCGCGCTGAAGAACGTGGCGCTCGAGTCCAATCTTCAGATGACGGCCGAAGAGGACCTCTGGATGGCTCCCGCGAAGCGGGGGGCGGCAACGCCCGGTCGGTCGATCCCGCCTGGCTGCCGAAGCTCCTCAACGCGGCCAAGGGACGTACCCGGCGCCTGGTCCTGATCGAGGGCTGGGGCATGCTCCGGCTCGCCGAGGCGTTGGCGGTCAACGGGTCCACGGTCCGCAGGGCCCTGGAAACCGGAGCTCGAGGTCCCGTTGGGGAAGGGAGCGCACGGCGGAACAACGGAAGGTCCCGCTACCACCGAAGGGGACGGTCTCGTACGCCTGCTCCGGACACTGGGGAACCGGCTCGGCGACGCCGAGCTGGTGTACGACGGCCACCGCTGGGACACGTGGAACGACCTCAACGCATTGGCCGCCACGGTCGAGCTGCCCGGTGGCCGGTTGAGCAACCACGACCTGAGACGGACCGGCGCGTGGTCGAGTTCTACGAGGACACCCACGACATCGTCGCGCTGATGGGGATCCTCGGCCACACGTCGACCGAGCAGTGTTCAGTTACCGTCGGGAAGGCCGAGCGGGGGCAGGACAACACCGTGGCCTGCCACGCCCGGAAGCTCGACGGCGCCCGGCCTCGAGTTCGATTCGCGAGAGGTCTGACCCCGTGGCCAAGGACCCCCACGGGCAAAAGAACGACCCCCCGTGCCCGGGGTTCCCTCGGTGGCGTATAACTCAGGTTATACAAGCTCACCTCAGAGAAACCAAGCGCCAGGCGGAGTCTACTGCCACTCCCTGGCCACCAATCCTGCCTGAAGGAATGCATAGATGGACTCTTGAAACGTTAGAAACGCATCTTTAGATTGTAAGTACTGCTTCTATTGGAAGGCCGCGTCTGTGGGCTCCCTGAGCCCAAATGGCAGGGAACGGTTCGAATGCCCCGGCGGCCCGATCTGGAGCGGTCCGAGAGGGAATGCCTGTAGATTAACGCTAAGTGCGACAACAGGTTATCCGAGTATCTTAATTCGCGTTACTAACAAACGGGTCAGTCCAGCCCGGACCCGGAACGAGTACCTCCGGGGAGGTTTCGCTCCACGCTGGGTAATCAGTTCCGAGCAGCCGTGGGATTCCAAGGACCCTAGGAGGAGCCAGGTACCGGATCGAGGCCTCGTGCCAGTGTCCTGCGGCCAAGCGACCGGCCGCCTCTACGGAAGGGGTGTCCACCGGCAGCACGGTGATCCGCCGGCGAAGGTGCTCGAGAGCCTCTTCGCGCTTCCGCCGAATGGCCCCCCCGGAATGCGCCGCGACGGCCCGCAGTTAACATGTTCACCTCAGTGGTCGCCACCTCCTCGCCGGCGAGCGATTTGGCGAGCGCCCTTCCACCAGGACGGCCGCGCAACAGCTCGAGCAGGATCGGCGTGTCGAGCGCCCTCACGAGCGGTCCCCCTTCCGCGGAGAGGCCCGGATCGCCCGCCAGTGTCGGATCTCTTCCGTGGCGGTCCCATGACCCACGCACCCCATACTTCGTCCAGCGGACCCCGTTCGTGGAGGAGGCGTTGGAGCAGCTTGGAGAAGCTCTCGTGGGGTCGCATCTCCTTCCGCAGGGCCGCATAGATGTCGGATCGAACGGCGATGTTCCGGGACGGCATTGTTGCTCATATGCATCTACATATACATATACGCGGGGCTCAACAGGAATCCGGCTCGCGAACCCATGGAGCCCCCACCTGCGGGAACGTCCTTTGCAGGTGGAAGTCGGAGGGAGTACCGAGAGGAGTTCACCGGGAGGACGAGTCACGGGCGACGGGGTCCCCGACTAGGAGCCCGTATTCCTACTCCGTTTGGGACATGGGAGTTCGAGGAACGATGTAGCGGGAGAGCCCTCCCGCTACCTTCCGTCGGTTCGCTCGCCCTTCAGCTCCACCCAGCCGTGTGGAGCTTTCGAATGTTGTGGGTAAGGCAGATCAACTTCCACTCCGGACCGACCTTCTGACGCCCTCGCAACAGGAATTGTCGCAGCCCTCGGCCCTGTTTGATCTGACCGAAGGTCGGTTCCACGCTCATCTTCCGCCATCGATACTCGGCCCGGCCTCTCACGCTCCGAAGCTTCCGTCGCATGACCCCGGTGAATCGCTCGTGGAGAGGAGGGCGGCCTCGTGGACAAGGAGCCGTCTCCGCCACCCTCCACGGCTCCGGCGGGCAGTACACCTCGACACCCTTCGCCTCCACTCCACGGATCTGGACCTCGCTGAAGTATCCGGCGTCCACGAGGAGCTTGCGCGGGAGCTGGCCCAACTCCCGCTCCAGCTCCTCGACCATCGGGAGGAGGTGTTGGTTGTCGGGGTTCTCCTGGGTCACGGCCGCCATCACGATCACCTGACTCTTCGCGTCGACAGCAGCCTGAGCGTTGTATCCCTGAATGTAGCCCCCCTTGTTGTCACTCTCCTGCATGATCCTCGAATCGGGGTCTGTGAAGTTGTGTTGGGTCTTCGCCTCCGGCACGGGTTTGCCCTTCTTGCGCTCCCTCTCCTCGATGGCCTTTCGGGCCTCCCGGAGCTTCTTCAGCCGGTCCTTCCAGTCTGGAGGGAGCCGGTGGAGGAGGGGGTTCTTGTCGGCCCCGTAGAGCTTGTCCTCTTCCTCATCGACCCGTTCGGCCTCTCGGAGGATCTGGCGGGCCACCCCTCGCAGATCGGTCTCCTCCTCCTGGATCCTTCGATAGCTCTTCGACTCTGTGCTTCGAGGCGCTCGCCTTAATCTTGGTCCCGTCGAGCGCCACGCGTCCGAGCTTTACTAGGCCGGCCTCGCGGCAGAGCTCGAGGACTTGGTGGAACAGGTCGTCCATCAACGAGAGGTTCTGACGGCGGAATCGCGCAATGGTGGTGAAGTGCGGATGTTGGTCGGCGGCGAGCCATCGGGTGGCGAGAGTCCTCGAAGGTGGCCTTCTCCATCCGACGGGAGCTCACCACTCCGACACAGTATCCGTAGAGGAGGATCTTGAGTTGGAGGCGGGGATCGAAGGCGGGGAATCCCCCCGCCTCGTTGTGGTAGTTCGCGAAGAGGGGCTTCAGATCGAGGTGGTCGTCGACCACCTGGGCGACGATGCGGGCGAGGTGGTCCGCGGGGAGCCACTCATCGAGATTCGGAGGAAGGAGGAGGGTCTGCTTGGGATCGTACTTTCGGAACGTGGGGCCGCCTTCGGTAGGCATGCTCACCAGTAGGCGAGGCCGGCTATAGTACTTCGGTTCGAGTTCTCGTCAGGGCTCGAGAGGAGTAGAGCTACGGGCTCTAGTGGGGGTGGCCCCCGCCGCCCCCGGGCGGGGAGGGCGCGGAGCGCTTCGACGCGATGACGTCGTCGATCCGCAGCACCATCGTCGCGACCTCCACGGCCGAGGAGAGCGCCTGGCGCTTGACGCGGAGCGGCTCGATCACCTTCAGCTGGAGCATGTCGGTCGCCTTGCCGTCGACCAGGTTGACGCCGACGTTGCGGTTGCCGTGGGCGCCCTCGTGGGCCCCGCGGAGCGCGATGAGCACGTTGACCGAGTCGTACCCGCCGTTCTCGCTCAGCGCCCAGGGGATGACCTCGAGCGACTGCGGCGAACGCCTCGACGGCGAGCTGCTCGCGCCCTCCGACCGAGGAGGCGTAGCTGCGCACCTTGGTCGCGAGGTCGATCTCGGTCGCACCGCCGCCGGGGCAGATGACCCCGTCCTCGATGACGCTCGAGACCACCTTGAGCGCGTCGTCGAGCGAGCGCTCGACCTCCTGTGTCACGTGCTCGGTCCCGCCGCGGATGAGGATCGAGACCGAGCGCGGGTTCTTGCAACCGGTGATGTAGGTCATGTCCTCGTCGCCGACCTTCTTCTCCTCGACCATCGCCGCCGTGCCGAGGTCGGACGCGGTGAGCTCGCCGGACGCCGGTGACGATCTTGCCGCCCGTGGCACGGGCGACCTTCTGGAGATCGCTCTCCTTGACCTGCTTGACCGCGAAGATCCCCTCCTTCGCGAAGTAGTGCAGCACGACGTCGTCGATCCCCTTCTGGGCGACGACGACGTTGGCGCCGGCGGCCTTCACGGCCTCGACCATCTTCTTGAACGTCCGCTCCTCCTCGTCGAGGAAGTTCTGGACCTGGCCGGGCGACTTGATGTTGATCTTGCTCTCGATCTCGGTCTTCTTGATCTCGAGGGCGGAGTTCAGGAGCGCGATCTTGGCGTCCTTGACCGAGCGCGGCATCCTCGGGTGGCCCCGCTCCTTGTCGAGCAGGATTCCCTCGATGAGCTCGGTGTCGGCGATGGTGCCGCCGTGCCGCTTCTCGAGCTTGATCTGGCTGACGTCGGCGACGTTCTTGCCGCCGCCGGACGTCGGTGATGCGCTGGACCGCGTCGACGGCGATCTTCGCGAGGTGGTCGCGGGAGCCGTAGACGCCCTTCGAGCCCATCGCGGTCGTGGCGGCCTCGAGCAGCATCTCGCGGTCGTCGAAGCGGACCTTGGTGCCGATCTCGGTCTCGAGGAGGCGCTCGGCCTCCTTGAGGGCGATGTGGTAGCCGCGGGTGATGACCGTGGGGTGGATCTCCTGGTCGAGGAGCGACTCGGCGCGCTTCAGCATCTCGCCGGCGAGCACGACCGCGGTCGTGGTGCCATCGCCGCACTGCTGGTCCTGGGTCTTGGCGACCTCCACCAGCATCTTCGCGGCCGGATGCTCGACGTCGACCTCCTTGAGGATCGTGACGCCATCGTTCGTGATCGTGATGTCGCCCATCGAGTCGACGAGCATCTTGTCCATCCCGCGCGGGCCGAGCGTCGAGCGGACGGCGTCGGCGATCGCGCGCGCGGCGGCGATGTTGTTGCTCGACGCGCTGCGGCCGCGGTCGCGTTCGGTCCCTTCCTTAAGCACCAGAATCGGCGTTCCCTGCATCATTGGTGTCACCGGAGACCAAGGTCGACCCGAGTAATCCCTTGTATAAGAACTTACCTGCGACCCGGGGCGTGTGTGGTGTACAGGAATTAGTTCCCTTACGCGGGGAAGGGGGAGCGGGGGAAGGGGAGGGCCGCGCCCCTCGCCTCCGGCGCGCGGTCATGCGCTGACCTCCGCTTCGAGCTGCACCCGGCGCAGGTGCAGCCCCAAGAGCGACTCGGGGGGCAGCTTGCGTTGGAACGCCTCCCGCGGCGTCTCGAGAGCCCACAGCGCCCCGTGGATCTCGTCGTTCTTCCAGGCGATCCACTCGGCGAGGGTGGCGAACCGCCACCGCAGCTTGTCGTACTCCAACCAAAGCCGTTCCGCCTTCCCGTTCGTCTGGGGGTTGTTCACTCGGCTCACCGCGTGGTGGATCCCCTGCTCGGCGAGGAACTGTTGGAACCGACCGAGTCCGGGGTCCGCTCCGAATCGCGGGTTGGCGTAGAAGGGACTCCCGCGATCGGTGTTGACCTCCCGGACCGTGAGATTCCACTCGGCGGCCACGGTGAGCGCCTCGCGCAACGTCTCGATGGCGTGGTCGCTAGTCTCCTCGGGGAACTCCCCACCCGAGAGGATCATTCGACTCGCGTCGTCGAGCCAGAGGATGCAGTGGGGGTGGGCTTCGCTCGTGCGGTGGTAATCGGCGTGGAGGAGGAATCCGGTGTGGTCGCGCTCGTACCGACACCGTCGTCGGAGCTTCTGTTTGCGGGGGTTGGCGACGGCCCACCCCTGCTGTCGGAGATAGAGGTAGACCTTCTGGTGCGGAAGGCGGACCCCGCGACGGGCGAGGGTCTTCCAGATCTGGGTCGAACCCCGGGGCGTGTGGCGCCACTCGTCGGCGATGAGCTGCTGCTGGACCTCCGTGAGGGGAGGTCCCTTGGGCCGACGGTTCGGGTTGAGGCGAGGCACGGTCCCGGACTCGCGCCAGCGTTGAAGGAGTTTCCGGAGCCAGCGACGGGTCACCCCCCATCGGGCCGCCATTTGGGGAAGAGCGTCGCCGTCCCAGGAGTGTTGGGCTTGGTCGACGAGGTAGGCGATCCGACGGTCGGTGAGCCGGGTCACGCCCCGGAGACGGGGAGGGGTAAGTCGCTCGAGGTCTCGGACGGCGGAGGCAGGGACGCGAGGCTGTCGTCGCCGAGGGTCCGGAAGTGGAGGGAGCTCGACCCACCGACCGAAATGGAAGACGCGGGTGATCCCGTGGGCGCGGAGCCACTCGTGCCGTAGTCGACGTCGTGCCACGAGGGAGGGTCGATCGGGAAGGAATTCCCCCCTCGACCCCCCATTTCCACTCGAGGGCAGGGGAGCGGGTGGGCTCGGAACTAATACCCGTACTCCAGAATTTGAGCGTTCGGGCGAACCGCCCCGGCTCCCATCCCCCGCGGCTGGGCGGCGCCGACCCCGTGGGACGAGACCCACGTAACCGGGGGCTTCAAGTCCCCGCACGGCGTAGCTGCCCCATGACCTCTTCCCCATCCTCGCCGGGCAGTGCCGGGGATCCCGCCCGAGAAGGCGGCCTTTCCCAACGTACGGGGGGAGTTCCCCGCCCTGCGCCCTCGCGAGGGGTCGCCCGGGCCGGCGTACCTCGATTCGGCCTGCATGTCGCTCGTCCCCAACGAGGTCCTCACCGCGATGGAGGAGTACTACCGGGACTATCCCGGATGCGGAGGGCGGAGCCTCCACCGGTTTGCGGAGGAGGTTTCCCATCGGTTCGAGAGCACCCGCGCGTCGGTCGGGCGGTTCCTCAATGCCGCGGGACCTGACCGGATCGTCTTCGTGCGGAACGCGACCGAGGCGATCAACCTCGTGGGACGCGGGCTCCCGTGGAAGAAGGGGGACCACGTACTCGATCACCGACCAGGAGCACAACTCGAACCTCGTGCTCTGGCAGCGCCTTGCGGAGCACCCCGGAATCGAGATCGACGTGCTTCGCCTCGACGGGAACGGGGTCTTCGAACTGGATGCGTTCGCGAAGGCGCTGCGCCCGAAGACCCGCCTCGTCAGCGTGTTCGAGACCTCGAACCTCGATGGTCGATCGCTCCCGATCCGGGAGATCGCCGAGGTGACCCACGACCGCCGGGCGAAGCTGCTGGTCGACGGGTGCCAGGCCGCTCCCCACCGCCCGGTCGACCTGAGCCGGACCAAGGCGGACTTCTATGCGATCTCCATGCACAAGATGCTCGGACCCACGGGAACGGGGGTCCTCGCCGGCGCGCCGGGGCGCTCGAGGAGCTCGAACCCCTCATCGTCGGCGGGGAGACCGTGGAGTGGACGACCCTCACCGACCACCAGCTCCGGCCGCCTCCCCATCGGTTCGAGGCGGGGCTGCAGAACTACGCGGGGGTGATCGGGGCCGGGGCCGCGATCCGGTTCCTGGAGCGGGTCGGGCTCGAGGCGATCGGCGAGCATGACCGCTCCTTGAACGAACGGGTCACCGAGGCGCTCGCCTCGGAGCCCCGAGTGCACCTGCTGGGGCCCGCCTCGCCGAAGTCGCGCCCGAGCATCTTCGCGTTCACCCTCGACGGTATCGACCCGCACGACGCGGCGATCTTCCTGGACAGCGGACACAACGTGATGGTCCGATCCGGGATGCATTGCGCTCACTCGTGGTACGCCGAGCGCGGGATCCCCGGCAACGTGCGGGCGTCGTTCTATCTGTACAACAACGCGGAGGACGTGGAGCGCCTCATCGCCGGGGTCCAAGAGCTCCTTCAGCTCCTCCCGGGCGCGGCCCGCGCCTCCGCGACGAAGCGCCGGGTGGCCGCGGCCCGGTAACAGCCAGTTCAGCGGTACATCGGGGTCGTGGGCGACGATTGAGGTCGCTCGCCCTGCTGGCGCTCCTGGGCGTGCTTCTGGATCGGAGATCAGCTGCTGTTCGATCCGCTCCGCCTCGTGGTACAGCGGCTCCGGGTCGAGCGGCGTACGCAGCAACACCCGATTGATTCGTCTCGATTACCTTGGCCGCGGCGCGCGCGTCCGGATAGTCCGCTTGCGCCTCGGCCAGGAATGTCAGGACATCGAAGTTCCGTCGGCGCCCCTCGTTGAGCAGGACGCCCGCGATCCCGGTGATGACGCCTTCGTTGAACGGAAGGAGGTTCGGCTCGATGTACAGGTCCCGGGCGCGGGCGGTGCTCGCCACACCGTAGACCTTCACGTCCTGGAGCTTGGCGGAGGCGGTCCGGCTGCGGCCGGCCTCGTGGGCGGCCGGACGCTCGACGCTCAGACCTTCGGGAGAGACGAGCAAGGCGCAGCGTTGCTCTTGCGCCCAGTCCATGATCGCATGGGCGAGCGGATAGATGACGGCCGGCGCCGGGTGGAACTCGGAGACGAACGCCACGATCTTGTCGGCGACCGAGCCCTCCCGGGTGGAGGCGGGGCTGCCGGCGTAAATGCGCACGGGGTGCTGGGGCTTGGCGTCCCGGACCAGCGAGACCGTCGGGAACGCCGACGACTCGACGATGCCGATCTGCTCCATCTGGAGCGTGTCGATGAGGTAGTTCGCGACGATCGTGCTGACGAGGCCGACCGAGGGGAAGCCGTCGATGACGATAGCGCCCTCGACGTCGACGCGCTTGACCTCGTAGATGTGGACCGACTCGTGGCCGCTCGAGGCCGTCTCGCGCATCAGAGGGTCTTCTCCACGATCTGGCCGAGTCCCTCGCCCAGAAGCTCGATGGCCTCCCGGGTCAGCTGGCGGCGCAGCTCCGGCGGGGCCGCCGCGAGGCCGAGCCGAGCGGTGCACGCCCCGACGCGGACGAGGGCGGCGTACTCGGCCGCGCGAGCCTCGAGCAGTGCGCGGACGGCCTCCCGCATCGCCTTCGCGATGGCCGGGTTCTCCCGGAGCGTCTTCTCCAGGTGATGACGGATCTCGTCCTTGACGATGTCGCGGGTCGCCTCCCGGACCAGCTCCTCCGGTCGCAGGAGGTCCCGGGTGCTCTTCAGCAGGATATCCAGCGGTTCGTCGTTCGGAGAGGAGTCGCCCATCGACCGGCGGAACTCCGGGCAGGCATAATGGTTTACTGGCACCGGTCCGGGCAGGGCCCGGCGTCCCGCCGCGCGCGGGAGGGGATTCGATGAAGAATCCTTATGCGCGGCGGGGATTGGCCGGCCGAGGCGTGGGCCGGTAGATCAGCGGAAGATCGCTACCTTGGCAAGGTAGAGGTCGCGAGTTCAAACGGTCGGGAGGACCCCCCTCCCGATCCGAAAATCTCGCCCGGTCCACCTCCCTCCCGGTCGGGGGGGAGCGGGGTCGGGGCATCGTTCGGTGTCGAACCCCCTCAACGACATCCGACCGCCAGCCTATATACGCCAGTTTTTTTCGACGCGCTCGTGGAATCGGAGCTCAAGGAGAAGATCGCCGGCGAGGTCGTCCTCTCTCCCCGCCCGGGTCGGACGCTGCGCAAGTGGCGCGAGGACTTCGGGATCTCCCAGCGGGACCTCGCGGCGGCACTGAACACCGTCCCGTCGGTGATCTCGGATTACGAGTCGGAGCGCCGCGTGAGCCCGGGCGCTGCGTTCCTGCGGCGCTACGTCGAGGCCCTGTTCGAGGTCGACCGGGCCCAGGGAGGCAAGGTCGCCCAGCGGCTTGGGTCAAGGTGCACTCCGACGGGATCCTCGCGCTGCGCGAATTCTCGGTGGCGATCCCCCTGCGCTCGCTCGCGGAGACGCTGGAGGCGAAGCCGACGAGCCGCGTGGACCTGCACCGGGACCTGCACGGCTACACCCTGCTCGACGCCCCCCGAGCGATCCTTTCGATCGACGCGAGCCGGTTCGCCGAGGTGTACGGTTGGACGACCCAACGCGCGCTCATCTTCTCGAACGTCCGGTACGGCCGGTCCCCGATGGTGGCGATCCGGGCCCACCCGATGAAGCCCGCCGCGGTGGTCTTCGCGAACCCCGGACGGGTCGACGCCCTCGCCATCCGATTGAGCGAAATCGAGAATATCCCCCTCCTCACGACCCACCTCGGGGCCCCCGAGGTCATCGAACGCCTCGAGGAGATGTAGCACTCCGGGAAGGACCATGGAAGCAGGGATCGTCAGCTACGGGAGCGTACGTGCCCCGGTACCGCATCACGCCGACCGAGATCGGGAAGGTCTGGGGCGTGGACGGCGCCGGCATGGGCGTCGGCCTGAACGTCCACCGCAAGTCCGTCCCGGCACCGGACGAGGACACGATCACCATCAGCACCGAGGCTCTCCGCATCGCCCTCATCCGGGGCGCGATCGACCCGCAGACCATCGGGGCCTTGTACGTGGGCAGCGAATCGCACCCGTACGCCGTCAAGCCGACGGCCACGGTCGTCGCCGCGGCCGTAGGGGCGACGCCGTACCTGACCGCGGCCGACTTCGAGTTCGCCTGCAAGGCGGGGACGGCCGCGATCCAGACGTGCCTCGGCCTGGTCGGCGCCCAGATGATCCGTTACGGGGTGGCCATCGGCTCCGACACGAGCCAAGGAGCCCCGGGGGACGCCCTCGAGTACCCGCGAGCGCGGGCGGGGCGGCGTTCGTCATCGGCCGGGAGCGAGTCATCGCCCGTGTCGACCACACCGTCTCCTACACGACCGACACGCCCGACTTCTGGCGGCGCGAGGGACAGCGGTACCCGAGCCACGCCGGACGATTCACGGGCGAACCGGCGTTCTTCCGCCACGTCACCGAGTGCGCCGCCCACATGTTCGAGACCGCGGGGACGCAGCCGAAGGACTACCAGCACGTCGTCTTCCACCAACCGAACGGCAAGTTCCCCCAGCGGGTGGGCAAGCAGCTCGGCTTCACCGAGGGCCAGATGCGGTACGGGCTCGTCACCCCCTACATCGGCAACACCTACAGTGGCGCGGCCCTCATCGGGCTCGCCAACGTGCTCGACGTCGCGAAGTCCGGTGAGCGCATCCTGGTGGTCGGGTACGGCAGCGGCGCCGGCTCGGACGCGTTCGACCTCACGACGACCGACGAGCTCGCCACCTTCGACCACCGGGCCGGCCAGCTGGTGCAGGAGTTCCTCGATCACGGGGTCGAGATCCCTACGCGGTCTACGCGAAGTTCCGCGGCAAGATCGACATGGGAGGGAGCTAGGGCATGCGCGAGGTCGCCATCCTGGGCGTCGGCATGACCCGCTTCGGCGAGCTATGGGACCGCTCGTTCCGCGAGATCGGATCGAGGCCGGGTCTTACCGCGCTCGTCGAGTCCAAGCTCTCGAGCCAGGACCTGGGGGCCGTCTATCTCGGGAACATGGCGAGCGGCTCCCTGCTCGAACAGGAGCACATCGCCCCGTTGGTGATCGATTACGCGGGCCTCGCCGGGCACCACCTGCCCGCGATCCGCATCGAGGCCGGCGGCGCCTCCGGCTCCGTCGCGCTGCATCAGGGGTATCTCGCGGTGGCCAGCGGGATGTACGATTTCGTCGTCGTCGGCGGGGCCGAGAAGATGACGGACGTCCCGGACGTCCTGGCCAACCGCATCCTGGGCGGCACCGCGGACCAGGAGTGGGAGTCGGTCTTCGGCGCCACGCTCCCCGGCCTCTGGGCGATGATGGCCCGCCGCCACATGCACGAGTACGGCACGACCCGGGAACAGCTGGCCGCCGTTCCGTGCAAGCGCATGAGATGGGGTCGCGGAACCCGAACGCCCACTACCGGAACAAGATCACCCTCGACCAGGTCCTCCACGCCGGCCCCGTCGCCGAGCCGCTCGGGGTCTTCGACTGCGCCCCCCTGAGCGACGGCGCGGCCGCAGTGGTCCTGGGGCCGGCGGACCGCGCCCGCAAGTTCACCGACGTGCCAGTCCGCATCCTGGCCAGCGAGATGGCCACGGACACGCTCGCGCTCCACCACCGCACCTCGATCACCCGGCTCGATGCGACGGTCGTCGCCGCCAAGCGCGCCTTTGCGCACTCCGGCAAGACGGCGGCGGACGTGCAGATCGCCGAGATCCACGACGCCTACTCGATCAGCGCCCTTCTGGCCCTGGAGGACCTCGGATTCGCCCCGAAGGGGCGCGCCGGCGCGGCGTTCGCCGAGGGCGCGTTCGCGATGGGGGGCAAGCTCACGGTCAACACCTCCGGAGGGCTGAAGGCCCAGGGACAGCCGTTCGGGGCCGTCGGCATCGCGCAGGTCGTCGAGCTCGTCCGGCAACTGCGCGGGCAGGCGGACGGGCGCCAGGTCACCGGCCCAAACCTTGCGCTCGCCCACGACGTGGGCGGCACCGGCGCCACGAGCGTCGTCCATCTCTTGGAGCGGATGAACTGAGGGAGGAACCACGATGACCACCGTTGCACGATACTGGAGAGAGACCCCCCGACGCTACAACCTGGGCGGCTGCCGCTGCCCGACCTGCCGGACGGTCTTCTTCCCGCCGCGCTCGGTCTGCCCGGCGTGCGTCACCCACCGCCGGTCGGTGGGCAAGATGGAGCCGTTCCAGCTCTCGGGGGAGGGCGAGGTCTTCAGCTACAGCGTGGTGCACGACGCCGCCGAGGGGTTCGAGATGCAGGTGCCGTACGTGCTGGCCCTCGTCAAGACCCCCGAGGGGCCGACACTCACCGGTCAGATCGTGGACCTGTCGCCGGACCAGATCCGGATCGGCCTTCGCGTGCGGGCCACCTTCCGCAAGCTGCGGGAAGAAGGGCGCGCCGGCGTGATCCACTACGGGTACAAGTTCTCGCCCGTGACCGAGGCGCCCGTCCGCGCCGCGACGACCGACGGCGCGGCGACCGCCGAGGCGCCACGGGAGAGGGGAATCGGCCGGGCGTGACCGCCCCCTCCCACGCCTCGGACGGCTCTCCCCAGGACGACGAGTACGCGACCGGCTACGTGGCCGGTGACATGGAGGGGTTGCGGGAGGCGCTGCGGGAAGTGCTGCAGAACGCCTCCCGGGGCCACACCGCCACCGAGATCCGGATCTTGGCGGAGAGCCGGCTCGCTCGGGTCCACGAGGATGCCGAGGTCAAGCGTCGGGGGCTCCTGGCACCGCCCCGCCGCGCCGCCTGGGGTCCTCTCCTGCGCAGCGGTGCTCCGGTGGCTTCCGCCCCCCAGCTCTTCCCGATGGAGTGGCAACCCGGGACCGCCTGCCTCTTCCGGGAGCCACAGCCCCAGAGGGCGTTCCAACTCCTCGAGCAGGGCGTCGCGCGCTCCGACCGTCTGCTCTGGATCAGTCTCCGAGCCCCTCCGAACTTCCCCGCCCCGCTCGTGGTCGAATGGCTCCGCCCGACCCCCTCGAGGGGGGGTGGCGAGGTGGGCAGCGTCCCGCTCGACCCCGGGGCGATCGCGGGCCGGGTCGCCGATGCCGTCGGCGGCCAGGTCGTGGTCTACCTGGATGCACTGGAGTTCCTGGCGAGCGAGTACACGTGGGAGACCACGCTCCGGTTCGCGAACTGGCTCGCCGCGTGGCCCCCCGGGCGACCGTTCACCGTCGTGGTCTCTGTGGACCCCCGAACCATCGAGGAGCGCAACCTGCATCGTCTCGAGAGCGCGTTCACACGGGTGGGCTGAACGGATCCGATGGAGAGCCTGAACGTCGAATGGTTCACCGACAGCTTCGCGCCTATGCTCGACGGCACGGCCACGCAGCTCGAGTCGCTCGGCCAGGAGCTGGCGCGAGAGGGGCACTCGGTGACGGTCCGGACCCCCCGCAACGGCCCCGGGGGCACGGGGACGACGGTGGAGCAGGGAGTGACCGTGGTGCGCCACCGCTCGCTCCCGGTGCCGGGGCGCATCCCGTACCGGTGGGCGATCTTCCCGTTCGGTCCGGTCCTGGGTCGCGGGCTGCCGCGAGCGACCGACATCGTGCACGTGCACACTCCCGGCCCGGTCGGCAGCGTCGGTCTCTTCGCCGCCCGGCGCGCGGGGGTCCCGGCCCTCGGCACGTTCCACACCGATCTCTACGCGATGCGGGGAGGCTTCGAGCATATCCCCGGCCACCGCCTCCTCTTCTCGGGGATCGGGACTTGGGCGCCGGGACATCTACTACCGCTGTGACGGCTGCACGGCGCCCACGGAGCCGGCCCGCGACGCCCTGTTGACCTACAGCCGCAAGCCCTGGCGCCACGAGGTGGAGATCGTGCCGAGCGGCATCGATGCCCGTCGCTTCCACCCCGGCATCAACGTCCCCGACTGGCGGGTCCGCTGCGGTCTCCCCGACAGTCCGCTCGTCACGTTCCTCGGTCGGCTCACGATCGACAAGGGGGTGGTGAGGCTGCTCGACGCCCTCGAGCAGCTCCCGGCCGATGTACGGTGGAGCGGCCTGATTGGCGGTACCGGCCCCGAGGCCGGGACGGTGCAAGCGCGCATCCGGGACTCCCCTCGGCTCGCCGCGCGGGTCCGATACGTGGGACCGGTCGCGGAGGAGGAGAAGCCCGCCCTGCTCTCCCAAAGCGATGTGTTCACGCTCCCCTCGGTCTCGGACACTTCCAGCCTTGGACTGCTGGAGGCGATGGCCTCGGGCGCCGCCGTCGTCGCCACCTCCATTGGGGGTCCGGCGGCCCTGGTCCAGGACGGGGTGACCGGCCGAGTGGTCGACCCGAGGCCGCAACCTCTCGCCCGAGTTCTCGAGGAGCTCCTGCGCGATGCCGGGGACCGCCGCGCCCTCGCCGGGGCGGCCCGGTCGTGGGTCATGGAGGAGCGAACGGTCGCGGCCACGGCGCGTCGTTATGTCTCCGCCTATCGTCGGCTCCTCGACGCGCGAGGGAGCGTTGACGGACACCCCGGTTGAACTGATCCAGCAGATCGCCAAGGCCGCGGATCCGCGGATAGCCGGAGCGCGACGCGGCTCCAGCGACTGCTCGAGGAGTACTCCTCCCGACGACGGGCGCGCGTCGGCCGCCTCGCGGTCACCGTCGACGGGCATGCCGAAGCGAGCCTCCTGCACGCCCTAGCCCAGCCCGACCGGACCTGGCGCTCGGTCCGGCTGGAGCTCGATCGAACCCCCCCCGCGCGGACCGGCGTGGGAGTTCCTTCGCCCGGTCAAGAGCCTCCTGCTCTCGGAGGATGGCTCGGCCGAACTGGAGGGGCTGGATGGCGCGCACACGCGGGGCGTGGCGATGATCCTCATCCGAGAGTTCTCGGCCCCATCAGATGGACCGCACCGGGTGGGCGGCCCGGCGACCGAAGGTCGCAGCCCGGGGGCCGGGCCTCCGCGCTCTCCCCGCCTTCCGGACGTTCGTCCGGACCACGGGTGTAGTCCCGCTGTCGATAGCCGTCGAGGTCTACCTCGCATCCGAGCGATGCCGCTACGAGGTCGACCTTCTCGACAGCGCCCTTCAGCTCGACTGGAGGGCCGGTCGACTGCCCGCGGAGCGCCGGGTCTCCCGGAGCGCCCGGTTCTCCCACGGGGTCGACTCGGCCGTCGCCCGGGGCGACCTCTCCCCCTCCTCGTGCCGGTGCCTCGAAGTGATCGCCGAGTCGAACGGTCTCACGGCCCTGGACCTCGCGCCGCTCTTCCGGGGCGTCGGGGAGGGAGGTAGCCGCGCGCTCGACCCGCTCGTCCAGCGGGGGCTGGTCGCCTACGACCACCGCACCGCCACGTATCGCCCCCGGCTCGAGGCGTTCGTTCCCATGCGGGAGAAGTCGGACGCCCCCGAGGAGCCGGCCCCGGTCGGTCCGAACCCCGGACTACGGACGAGCGTGTTGGAGCTTCTCAATGCCGCGGAAGCGCGCGCAGCGTGCCCGCTGTGCGGAAAGCCGATGCCTCCCGGGCTCTACCGGGTTGCTCTGCCCGGATTGCACGGCGACGATGGAAAAGTTGGAGCCGAGCCACCGCGACTCGTAGTCCGGCCGCTGTGCCCGATCAGCTCGGCGGTGGCATCAACGGGGGGTTCATCGGGGTGCTCCCCGCAGCTTCGAGGCGCGCGCCGCACGATGGACAGAACTGGGGCCGGGTCCCACGCGCTGGCCGCAGTGGCTGCAGATGCGCATCCCCGGTCGGCCCGAGCCGTGCCCTCCACCCCAGTTGCCGCCTTCGCGGCCTGCCCAGCCCCCACCGCCCATCGCCCGCAGCTGCTGCCGCTCGCTCCGGATCATGGAGCGACCGGTCCAACGAAGCACGAAGCCCACAATGATCAAACCGAGGCCGATCAACCCGATCGGGAGGTAGCTCCCCGAACCGTACCCACCGTAGGCTCCGTACCGAAGCTCCAACGGTAGAAGAGCCAACCGAAGACCAGGAGGAGGCCGATTATGCCTACGATCGACCCCGCCAGCCGGACCATCCGACCACGGTGGATCGCAGCGCGCGCCTCGGGAGGGATGTCTCGGTGCATCCCTCCGCCGAAGCGACCTCCGCCCCCGCCGCCATACGGGCTGCCGAATGGGGCTGGGCCGCCGCCGGGGCCTACGGGCAGCGGGTTGGGGCTGTTCATGCACTTGTGACCCGGGAGGGCAGTTTAACGATTCCGGCGAATGCTCCGTGTCGCGGCAAGAGAGCTTTAATCGAAACCCGCATCCCCTCGATCGCGCCGAGGTGGCAGAATGGTTAATGCGACAGCCTGCAGAGCTGTTTCCTGGGGGTTCGATTCCCTCCCTCGGCTTCGGAAATAGGGACCCGGGGGGTCAACCCGTAGTCGCCCTCGCATTTCGGGTCGGCCTGAACGGCCGATCGACCGACGTTGGTGCCTCCTGGCTGCAGACCGTGGCTCGCTCGTGCGGATCTAACCTACGGGTCGCACCCCGTTCACTCCTCCTTCCCACAGTAAACTATATGTTTACTATATGCCATCTATTAGCCGATGATAACCACGATCCAGGTTAGCCCATCCACCCGTCAGGAGCTGGCCGCGTTGAAGAATTCTCCGAGGAAGACGCATTATTAGCTCCTCGAACAAACTGATGTCGCTCATCCCCAAGAGTGACGACGAGGGCGTCTACACGGACGCGTTCCGGATCGGGTTATTGAATGCGCGGCTTGACCTTCGGGCCGGCCGGGTGGTTCCGAACGAGCAGGTCAAGCGGCGGTTGGGCCTCTGAAGCCGTGGTCGATTGGAGTGGACGGACACGGCCATCCGCGACCTACACAATTTGGATCGTCAGGTAGCCCGCCGTATCGTCCAACGGCTCGAAGCGCGCGTGCGGCTCAGGACCCTTCGCACTATTTCACCCGACTCGTCGGCTCGGATGCAGGTACAAGCTCCGGATTGGAGATTATCGCCTGCTGGCCGCGTTATCGCATTCTCAACGCACCATCCTCGTGGAGCGGGTAGACCATCGCTCGAGGATCTACCAGCGTTGACTCGAAATCGGAGGTCGCGCTCTCGATGCTTCCCCCCGCCAAGGTAGGGAACCTTTAGCTCACTTCCCTCCCTCGGCTCTCCTCGCGACCAGGCCTTTGAGGTGCCCGGGGCTCCAGGCAGGCTAGCCGCCCTTCTTCTTTTCCGGGGGGCTCTCCGGTGCGGTCGGCGTGCCCTGGTCCGCAAGCAGTTTGGCGAAGTACGCCGTGAGGAGCGTACCGGCCGAGCCCGCTTCGGGACCGCCCATCGTGATCTGGGTTTGGGGAGTGATCTGGACGTGACCGTCCCGGATCGCCTCCACCACTCGCACCAGGGCGACCCGTTCCGCCCCAAGCACCTCCGTCTGCGCGCGGTACGCTTCGGCCTGGGCCAATCCCACAGATTTCACGGCGGTGGCCTGACCACTTCCCACGGACGCGGCAGCGCCTCCTTGACCCTCGCCGACCCGTAGCAGCGCCTCCTTTTCTCCCTCGGCCTTGATCTTGGTGGAGTCCCGGACCCCTTCAGCCTGTTTCACCGCCGCCTTCGCCTGGTTCTCGTTGATGACCACTTCGAGCTCGGCCGTGACCACCTGGGATTGGAGCCCGCGCGCGCGGTCATCTCCTGCACGGCGATCCGTTTCTGCTCAGCGGCCGCCTGCTCGACGTATTGGGCCTGTTGCTGCATGGCGATTTCCTTCTGGGTCTGGGTCGCCATCAGCTCTGGCGGCATCCGGATCTGGAGATCAGCAGGTTCTGGGCCTCGACGTTGTAGCGCTTGAACGACTCCTTGGCCTTGGAGAGCGCCTCCGCCTGCAGATCTGACCGGCTCTGGACGAACTCGAGTGCTTTCTTGTTGCCCGCGTTGTTCCGGAACTCGGCGTCGATCACCGGGTGGATGATCTGCTGGATGAGGCTCTGGATGGAGCCGAAGCGGGCGATGATGAAGGCGGCGTTGGCCGCGTCGATGCGGGCGACGAGTCGCACTTCCACGGCGATCGGGAAGCCGTCCTTGGAAGTGACACCGAGCGCCCCGAACTTGAAGTCCCCGGCGTTCGGCACGGTGGAGTCGGCCCAGTCGATCATCACCGCATTCGTCGGGACGATATAGGCGGTGTACGCGACAGGGTTCAGGTTGTAACGGCCCGGCGCAGAGGGGTCCGGTAGATGCCTCGAGTCGCCTTGTCGTCCGTGAGTGGGAGGAGCATTTCGGTGGCATCGTGAATCGGCGCGGTGTCGATGGCGCGCTCGGGGGCCCCCACGGGGATCGGTCGCTCGCGGGAGCGAACGAGCTCCTCGCCCACGTTCGACCGGAGCACGGCGACCGTGCCGGGAGGAACGTCGATGGTCTTGAAAGTCCGGACCTCGAACAGGAGGGGGTTCACGTAGTACAGGCCCGGCTGCGAACGTTTCGAGCTGCGGACCCCGGAACCCCTTCCCGTCGAGGAATCCCTGCCCGTTCTGGAAGTAACTGTTCGGGCCCGCGGAGGGTGGGGCGATCTGCAGGCTCGAAGGGAGAGGGATTCCGTCCTGTGCGGTCACCACGCCGATCTCGCCGTCCCCGATGTACGTGGCGTCGACGACGTTGATCAGGAACGCCCGAGTGTTGATCCGGTATTGCCCGGGACGAACGATGGCCGCTTGGGGCCCCTTGTGGCCGTTCCCCACCAGGAAGGCGTTGGCGTCCTGGAACTGGTTGCACTCGATCTCATCGCCGACGACCCGTCCCTTCGGCAACGGCTTCCCATCGATCGCCTCCACGGTGCCGACCTTGTCGTCCGGGATCGTCACGATCGGGGCCTTCGCGACCGACCACACGAACGGCATCCGCCAGTAAAGGCCGGGGACGAGGGTGTCGGCCTGGACTCCCACCTCTCCGCTCCGGGCGATCACATGCCCTTGCGGCATGGGTCGGCCGAGCATCCGCCGGGTCAGGATGCCGACCTGGTCCTGCTCGATCAGGAAGACGCCAAGCAGGAACAGGACCAACAGGATCAGGATGACCAGGATGGCGACGTACGGCGCCACGGCAGTAAGCGCGTCGAGGGCGCCCAATCTAAACGCCCCCCGTGGGGGCCCCAGGAAGGACGTGGGCGGACAACGCTGGCCAGAGCCGGATCCGGAAGGCCCCCTGCTCCGTCGACGCGGGACCCCTGCAGATTCTCCGGTGGACCATCGGAAAGAGCCTCGGCTCCCCCCACCGTCCCCGCGTACTTGAATGTCCCTCCGCGGCTCGACAAGCCTTCGATCCTTCACCGATGGGGGAGTGCGGGGGAATCCAGGCCGTACCCCCGTCGACGGGCGCCCTTTCCCCCTTCGCGCGGAGCTCCGAGTCTATATCCGAGGAGGAGCCCTAGGCTCCGGGAGAGGCACGAGGAGACGCTCATGCCGTTCGACTACGACCAGAAGCGCGTCTCCCCGGTCCGCGAGATCATGGTGACCGCGGTGGCGGTCGCCTCGCCGGACGAGTCGTTGATCAAGGCGACGAGGATCATGAGGGACCATCGCGTCTCGGGAATGCCGGTCGTCGACTCCAACCACACCGTGGTGGGGATCGTGAGCGAACGAGACATCGTCAAGGAGCTGCACCGGTCGGCGGGGCTGATGACGTACCGGGGGATCCTCGATCTGCTGCTAGGGTTCGAAGGGAGTGAAGGGGGCGAACGGATTCCAGAGCTCCGTCCAGCGCTTGCACTCGGCTCAAGTTCGAGAGGTGATGAGCCCGAGGGTCATCCAGGTGGAGCCCGACGACACGCTGCAGGAGAGCCTCCGGCTGATGCGGCAGCACGGCATCAACCGGCTTCCCGTGGTCGAACGTGGCCGGCTGGTGGGTATCGTCACACGAAACGACGTGATGAACGCGATGACCCCACCGCTCAACGCCGAAACGGTGTGAACGGGCCCCCCGTTTCGCACGCCCCAGTTCTCCGACGACCTTCCGGGGGACCCTGGCGGCGTCGAGTCCCAAATCAGCCGTCGGGGCAGGGTCCTGTCGGCGCAGAGCTCCCGCGGCCGTATGGTCCTGCCCCTGCTCCGGAGGCCTTGGCCTTGGCCTTGGGGCCCATGGATGCACGACCCCGGGCGCAGTTGCGCTTGGGCCGGGATCGGGCCGTTCACCTCGGCGGAGGATACTGAGTCGACCGCCGCACGAGGAACGCGAAGTACGTCGAGGGTGCACCGGGTTCCGCGGGCGGCTGAAAGCCGGTTCGTTGGAAGAGGAAGCGATCCTCGAACAGATCGACGACCGCACGCAGGGAAGGACGGTGTCGCGGCCCGAGCGGCTCCGTATGCTCCCGCGCGACCCACGACAGGACGAACCTTCCGTCCGCACGGAGGGTGCGGTGGATCTCGTGGGCATACTCCTCCCGCCGATCGATGGGGAGGGTGTGGAAGCAACCGTGATCGATCGCCCCGCCAGCATCCCATCGGCGAACGGGAGGTCCAGTGCATCGCCCTCTTCGATCTCGCCGCGACCTGGGCCTGGGCGGCCCGCCGGCGGGCCGCCGCAACGGCACCCGGGGAGATGTCGATCCCGTGCGCACGGTATCCTTGTTGGGCCAGATAGATCGCATTGGAACCGGCCCCGCACCCGATATCCACGACGGAGGAGCCTTTCGGGAAGAATCCCTCCCCCACCGCCAGAGCGACGCAGGGGCTGGGGCCCGGATTCGAACCACGGGAGCTGATCGAACGGGGTCTCCTGATAGGTAACCCGCCACTGCTCCCGTTCCGAGGGGGAGGTCCCCCGTCCCGGTTTCTTCGATCCCTTCTTCCGATCCGCGACCATGGAGCGCCCTACCTCCCCCGCACGGAAGAGCGCCGCGTCGCGGCCGTCTTTAGAGGGAGTACGCGATGACCGCCCTGGGAGGGGGTGTGGGCCTTCGGCGGGCAGCGATCCGCAGGACCGGAGCCGGTGCAACGAGCTCCCGAGAGCCCGCAAGTCCCGGTCGCTCCACCCGTCGAACACAAGCACCAGTTCATCCACCATCACCCGGACCATCTCCTCGAACTCAGCTCTCCCCTTCGGGGTCACTTCGACGTAGATACGCGCCGGTCCGTGCAGCTTCCGGGTGCGGGTGACGAGTCCCTCGGCCTCGAGCTTGTCGAGCAGACCGGGGATGTTGCCCGTCGTCACGCCCATCGCATCGGCCAGCTCTCGAGAGGTGGCCCGGTCGCCGAGAACGAGCGTTCGCAGCAGGACCTTTCGGCCCAGGGAGATGCCCCGTCGCGCGTCGTCGGCGCGGATCCGTCCCATCAGCCCGCGGAAGGAGAGACGGAGGTCGTGCCAGGTCGATTCGACCAGTTCCCGGCGGGCGCGGTCGGCCTTCCTCATCGGTCCCGGCCGAGAAGGGAGAGGGCTAAGAGGGCACCGGATCGATGAGTACCAAGTAACTTAACGCCTAGTCATTATAACCGCCCTCGGTTCAAGGCGGCCCGAGGAGCGGACGGCAGTGATCCGGATCGACGGTGCCCCCCCGACTCCCTCCGACGAGGGTCCGAAGAACGCACCGGGGGGAGCAACCCCGCGTCCCGTCCCACGCCGGTACGAGCTCCCGTTCGTCGATAGCCACCCGGAGACCCCCAGCACGGTGACGTTCCGCTTCTCTACCGATGGGACCGGCTTCCACTACCTCTCGAACCAGGCGGTGCGCCTCGTGTTGCCGGGGGTCGACGATCCGGTACAGGCCCAGCCCGGACGTTCTCGCTCTCCTCCAGTCCGACGGAGGCCGGCCACATCGCGGTCACGTGCAAGATGACCGGTTCGCCCTTCAAGGAAGCGCTGCGCGGCTTGAAGCCCGGGCAGACCGCGACGGTCATGGGTCCGCTCGGGGACCTCCTGTTCAACCCGAAGCGTCCGGCGGTGTTCCTGGCGGGCGGGATCGGGGTGACCCCGTTCCGGGGGATGCTCCGGTACGCGGCGGACATTGGAGCGACCGAGCCGGTCCGGATGCTCTATTCCGCGCGGGTCCCCGAGGAGTTCGCGTTCCGCGCGGAGCTGGAGTCCCTGGCGGCTGCCCACCCGCAGTTCCAAATCCACTATACCGTTACCCGGCCCGGGGACTCCCCGCGGAGTTGGGAGGGACGCACGGGTCGGATCGATATCCCGTGGGTCCGAGAGATCGAGCCAGGGGCTCCGGCGGTCGAAGTTCTACGTCGTCGGGCTCCCGGCGATGGCGGACGAGCTCGTGGTCGCCCTCAAAGAACAGATGGGGATCCCCGAAGAGGACCTCGAGTACGAGTTCTTCGGCGGCTACTGAGGCCCCGGCGCGAGGCCGGACCGCCCGGCGGGTAGGGGCTCGAGGTCAAGACGAATTCACGACGGGGATATGCCCCGAGAGCGGCTCGCGCGGGAGAGGGACTCGATATGATGGCCGGAACCCCAGTTATCCTGCTGCAAGAGGGCGCTCGACGCGAAGAAGGCAAGGACGCGCAGCACGACAACATCGCCGCGGCCACGGCCATCTCCAAGATCCTGAGGACGACGCTCGGTCCCCGGGGGATGGACAAGATGCTCGTCGATTCGAGCGGGGGCGTCACCATCACGAACGACGGGGCCACCATCCTTCGGGAGATGACGGTGCAGCACCCGGCAGCGAAGATGGTCGTGGAGGTCGCGAAGACGCAGGACCAGGAGTGCGGGGACGGGACGAAGACATCCGTGATCCTGACCGGCACGCTGCTGCACAAGGCCGAGGAGCTGCTCGAGGAGCACGTGCACTCGACCCAGGTCGCGAGCGGCTACCGGATCGCCATGGGCCAAGCGCTCACGCTGCTTGAGAAGGTCGCCGCCCTGATCTCCGAGACGGATGAAGTGACCCTGAAGCGGGTGGCGATGACCTCCATGATCTCGAAGGGCGTGGCGGCCGACCGGGAGATGCTGGCCGACCTCACCGTGCGGGCGGTGCGCGGGGTGCTCCAGAGCCGCGGGGGGGCCTCCACGTTCGACCGCCATGACATCCAGCTGGTCCAGCGCCAGGGAGGGGACATCCGGGACACGCAGCTCATCGACGGGCTGGTGCTCGAAGAGTTCCCCGGGCATCCGGCGATGCCGACCGTGGTCGAGCCCGCGCGGATCGCGATCGTGGACACGCCGATGCAAACGAAGCGGACCGAGTTCGGTTCCGAGCTGCGGGTCGAGGACCCCACGAAGCTGGCCACGTTCGTCGCCGAGGAGGAGAAGCTGCTCCAGGACATGGTCGGCGCGCTCCAACGGGTCGGGGCGAACGTCGTCTTCAGCCAGGCGAACATCGACAACCTCGCGCAGCACTTCCTGGCCCAGCATTCGATCTACGCGGTGGCGAACCTCCCGCGCCCGGAGATCGAGCGCCTGGGCAAGGCGACCGGCGCTCGGCTGGTGACTCGGCTATCGGACATCCGGACCACCGACCTCGGGAGCGCCCACTCGGTCTCCAAGAAGAAGGTCGGCGACGGCTACCTGACGTTCGTGACGGGATGCCTGCACGCCCATGCGGTCAGCATCCTCATCCGGGGCGGGACGGAGCACGTGGCGGACGAGGTGGGCCGCTCGCTCGCCGACGCCATCGCGACGACGGGCGTCAGCTTGGAGGATGGAAAGATCGTCACCGGGGCCGGAGCCTCGTTCATCGAAGTCTCCCAGGGGCTCCGGGCGTTCGCCTCCACGGTCGGGGGACGGGAGCAGCTGGCCGTCGAGGCGTTCGCCAACGCGCTCGAGGAGATCCCACTCACCCTGGCCGAGAATGCGGGGATGAACCGGATCGATACCCTCATCGAGCTGCGGAAGGAGCACGCGCTCGGGCACGCCCACGCGGGGGTGGACGTGCTCAACGGCCGGGTCGCGGACATGTCCCAGATCGCGGTCGAGCCGCTCCGGGTCCCCCGCCAGGCCCTCTCGAGCGCGACGGACGCCGCGGTGATGCTCTTGCGCATCGATGACGTGATCAAGACCGGGGCTCCGGCCAGCGAACCATCCGAAGGCGGTCGTCACAAGATGACGGACGCCACGTCGCTGGGGTGAGTCCGCGAAGCCCGGGGCAGTGAATTCCAGTTGACTCGAGCATTAAGCCCAGCCGACCCGGTAGCCTCTCGAGGTTTCCGTGAAAGCAATGGGGGGGTTCGGCTGGATCGCGCTCACCGTCGCCGCCATCATCATCGTGGCTGGACTCGTGGCCATGGTGGTGATCGACCCGGCGATCTGTTGGGGGGGCATCGAACTCTGCCGCGACATCGGAACCGACCACGTATCTCAACCTCACGATCGTCGTACAACTCGGCCGAGTCGAAGTTCGTGTACACCGCGACCCACCTCTCCGTCGCGGCCCACACGAACATCGTGGTGACGATCACCAATTACGACCCGTCCGTGGGCAGCCTCTACGGCCCTGGTACAACCACGTCGTGGGGACGGTCGGAGGCACGGAGAAGGTGAGCTACGGTCGGGGACTCCTCCATCAGCTCCCTGCCCAGCACCGGGGTCAGCCACACGTTCAGCGTGCTGGATTCCGTACTACAACATCTCCGTCCCGATCCCCCCGGCCCCGGTGCGCTGGTGCCGGCGGTCGTGACTTTCACTCTCTCGATGAACACGTCCGAGACCACGACCTGGGCGTGCATGTGCAATTGCGCGGACGGCATGATGGAGGCCGGCATGAACGGCTCCCTGGTCATCACCCACTGACCGGGATCGTCAGACCCCAACTCCCGGGCCCGCCTCCCCCTCGGAGTGCCACTCCACCGGCGGAATGGCGAGTGCCGGTCCGGAAGTAAATTCGATTTCACGAGGGCGCTTTATCCCACCCCGTGCTACCTCAGTCAGGAGAGGGAGAACTAGAACGCGAGAGGGGCTCCGGATCGATAGGAACGCCACGTAGGCCACCACCGCCTCGATCGATTCGCGCGCCCTAGGGAACTGTTCTCCCTCCCCTCAAGATCATCTCCACAAACCCTTTCGTCGCGGACACCCCCGGGTGGGGTGGCAGTTCCCGGGAACCTTATCTGGCCGAGTGCGGTTTCCCGAGCATGCCCGAGATCATCGATCTGGAAAGCTCGACCCCGCCACGGGTTTCTCCCGTGCTCGCTGTTCCGGGGCCTCCGCCTGCGGATACTGGGAAGTATCGCCCTCCTCGCCGGTGGATTGGTCTTTCTCGTGCTCTACCTCGCGTTCTGGGGCACCCATTTCGCCTGGTACCAGAACCTTGCCGTGGTCCTCTCGACACTCCTCGTGGTTCCCGCAGCCCTGATCGCGATCTGGGTCGCCTGGGGCCTCGGTGTGGGTCGGCGGGTCTGGCAACGGACCCAGCAGTACCACGAGCTCTGACGTCGAACCCCCACGGCTCGAACGGGGGCCCCGTCGGACTCGCCCGGGGGCCGCCCGTCCCGCCCCGACCGGAGATCACGTAGGCCCGCCTAGAGCGATTCGTCGATTGGCGCGCCGTGCTTGATGAAATCGCCGCGCCGCAGCTCGGTGATCGCCTCGCGGAGCTCGGCATCGTTGTTCATGACGATCGGTCCCCACCACGCGACGGGCTCGTGCAGCGGCCGGCCCATCACGAACAGGAAGCGTCCGCCCTCGTCCCCGGCGCGCAGCCGGGCGGAATCCCCGTCGCCGAACAGGATCGTGTGACGGGGACCGTACGACGGGGCCGCCGGAACCTCCCCCGGTTGGGTCGTTCCCGAGACCGTGTAGGCGAACACGGTGTGGCCGCGCGGGGTCGGAGCTTCGAACGGGGCGCCCGCCGGGAGCGTGACGTCCCAGTACGTCGGGTCGACCGTCTCGTTCTGCACCGGGCCCGCCTGCTCGCCCAGAGTGCCAGCCACGACACGCACCCGGCCACCATCATCGGTCTTCACTGTGGGGATGCGGGGAGCGCGGATGCCGCGGTAGGCCGGGAGGGACATCTTCGCGCGGGACGGCATGTTCACCCAGAGCTGGAACCCTTCGAGAAGTCCATCGGTCCTCCGGGGCATCTCCTGGTGCAGGATCCCACTGCCCGCGGACATCCACTGGATGTCCCCCGCGGCGATCGACCCCTCGTGCCCCAGAGAATCCTCGTGGTCGACGGAACCGTCGAGCATGTAGGTGACCGTCTCGATCCCCCGGTGGGGATGCCACGGGAAGCCGGCCGTGTAGTCGAGCGGGTTCCGGGAGCGGAAATGGTCGAGGAGGAGGAACGGGTCGAGCCGGGGCACGAGTTCGTGGCCGAACGCCCGTCGGAGCCGTACGCCGGCGCCTTCCAGCGTCTCCGCGCCGTCAAGGACCACGCTCGGCTCTCGAGGGATTGCGGTCGTCATCTTCAGGCCCGTCAAATCGGACGAGGGACTGATAATGTCTACGTGGCGCCGATGCCACCTGGGAGCGGGGGAGAGGACTCCCGACGCCGCCGGGTCACGGGAGATAGGATCCGCGCGGAAGGGTGGGGGGCTCGGGGGAGCCCCACCGAACGAATCGGGACGGGAGGGGGAAGCTGGGGTTCAGCTGGCCCGTCGTGGCGTAGCGGTACAGCGCCGCCTTCAGGACGGCCTCCGCCGCCGCCCCGACGATCGCCGCCACGACGATGATCGAGAGCGCGGAGGCGAGGAGCAGGAGGCCGAGCCCGAACAAGCCATTGAGGAGGAGGAACACGCCGACCCCGAGCAGGACGACCGATCCGATCGCGACGAGACCGACGATGAGTCCGACGAGGAGGTTCGAAAAGAGCGTACGACCGAACGTCTCGGAGAATAGGTGGGCCGAGCGCTTGAGCGACGGCCACATCTCGCCGCTCTCGAACAGGACCACGGGGAGCATGAAATAGGTCACCACGGACCACGTGATCCCGGCCCCGATCGAGATGATCGCCCCGACGATCCCCTGGAACCGGGCCGCGATCGCCTGGATCAAGGCCCCTACTGTGGCGCTGAACACGGCCCACACGAAAATGCGCCAGGCGCGGGCCCTGGCAAAGGCCAGGCCGGAACGGACCGTCGGCTGACCGCCGTTCAGGCCGTCCATCGCCGCACCGAGCAGCGCGGCGGAGAAGAACATCCCGACAAAGGCGAGGCCCACGTACAGTCCGACCCAGATGAGAATGAATAGGATCTGGGTGGAGGGCGAGCTCCAGGCGGCGTAGAGGGCGGTCGGGGCGACGAGGTAGGTGAACGCGAACGGTCCGGCCACAAGGGCGATCAGCCCGATCAGGGAGAGCCCTCCCAGCAGCGCGAGCCCCAGGAGAGCCGGGTCCTTTCGGATCAGGCCGAAGGTGACCTTGGTCAAGGTCACCGAGTCGGACCAGCTCCCCATTCGATCCCTCTCGGAATGATTCGCGTCGAGCCCTCTTCTTCTTTGCCCTCCCCGTGAAGCCTGGCCGCCCCCGTCGACGGCCCAGGACAGCGGCTCGCGATTACCGGCAACCGTTAATGCCGGACCGCCTACCCTGCGGTAGGAGAAACCCGGGATGAAGGCGCTCGTCCTTGTCGGTGGCCTGGGGACGCGCCTCCGCCCGATCACCTACTCCCTCCCGAAGCAGCTGA
>CAWJFK010000015.1:0-7161 GCA_963842165.1 uncultured Thermoplasmata archaeon
CGCTACCTGCAGCGACGACGCACTGGTGATGACCGACACCACCTATCCTCGGGGTCGCACTCGAAACATTCGACGACTGGTGCGCCTCGTACCTTCCGAGCGGGCGTGGACCAACACTCACCTCGACGGTCCCTTCCAGCATTCCCGGTCCTGGTATCGCATCCTATCGGACGGCCCCCAGAGGTCCCACCTAGAGTTCCGGGGCCTCCGGCTGGAAACGACTTCTCGCCCCCTCTCCCAATCGGAAACGGCACTTCGGGCCCGGCAGCGCCGACGGTCGGACGCCGAAGAGTGGCGCACCCGGCTCGCTCCCGCCCTGGAACGAGACCTCCGGTAGGTGCGGCTGGAAATCGGAGGATTTTTTCGCTCGGGAGACATAGGGCATGGGGCCATGGTGCGCGCTCCACCCGCCCCCTGTCCGGACTTCCGCGAGGAGCCCGCAACCCGCCGGCGAAGCCCGCCGAAGGCCGGGAGGTCCTCCGATTCGCCCGCGGACTCGCCAAGGAGTTTGACCCGAAGGGCCGGGAGCGCGGTCGTGCTCGCGGGGAGCTGGGCTCGTGGGGAAGCGCGCGAAGCGTCCGACATCGATCTCTGGGTCATCGGGCGAGCGCAAGGGGGATGTCATCCTCGAACGAGGAGGCCGACAGGTCTCGGTGCGGTACGGGACGGTGGCGGGCGACCGTCGCGAGATGCGCACGCCGACCCGCTTGGGCGGAGTCGTTCCCGGCTGGCGCAACGCGATGGTCCTGCGCGACCCGAATGGGGCGGCCGCTCAGCTTCGTTCGGAGGCTCGCAAGTTTCGCTGGAGCTCGGTCCGCCGCGTCTGCGACATGTACGTCGCCGAACAGCTGGTGGGATGGGCGCAGCACGTGGCGAAGCTCTTGCGGGCGATGGAGACCGGTGAGCGGGAAACGGCCTCGGTCCAGCGCGGCCTCCTCGCCAATCGGATGGCGTTCCTTCGGGCGCTCGAGCTCGAGGACCCTCTGGGGGACCGAGAACGGTCTCTGGGAGCGCGTGGGGGAGCGCGCCGGACCGGAGTTCCGGGCCGCCCAGCGCGCGGCGCTGGGGATCGCCGGGGAGACGTGGCGGGAAGCTTGCGAAGCCGCGTTGCGCCTCTACTCGCTCACCGCCCGAGCCAACCTCTCCCTGCTCCAGGGCGAGCGAAGGCGGATCGTCGAGGAGGCGTGCCGGAGGGCGGGTTATCCGATCGAGGAGAGGGGAGCCGCCCGGCGTTAGCACGCTACGGCATTCTCCTTCACCGGCCGGTTCTCTCTCGCCGGTCTTACGTTGCCCCCGTCCACTAGGCGACGCATCGCCAGAGTGTCGTCCCACTACGCCTCGCTCATCGACGATACCGGACGACGAAGGTGATTGCGTTATTCAGTCGAGGATGGATGGCCGTTCGTGGCCGAGTCCGGATCCGGACGCGGGGATGCGCGGCGGAACCTTCTGCTGATCGTCGCGCTGGGACTGGTGTGGGGGTCCGCCTACCCGGTCATCCGATACGGTATCGTCGACGGAGCGACCCCCATCGCGTTTGCCGCGGCTCGGTACGCAGTTTCCGCGCTCGCGATCGCGGGGATCGCGGCGGCGGCGCGGATCCCGCGACCCCCCGTTCGTTCGTTCGGTCTGTCGGCCGTCCTCGGCTTGCCGATCGTGGGGCTGTACGGACTTCTCCTCTACGTCGGAGAGCAAACCACCTCCGGCGGCCTCTCCTCTATCCTGATCGGCACCGTGCCGTTCCTGACGACGCTGATGGCCCTGCCCCTCCTCCCCGGAGAGTCGCTTCGGCGGGCCGGGTACGTCGGACTCGCGGTCGGATTCGTCGGGGTGGTCGTCCTGGTGGCGCCCCCACCGGGAGTCGTTCTCGCGAGCACCCTGTGGGGGCCGTTGGCCGTCGTCGGGGCCGCGGCGAGCTTCGCGGTCGGATCGGTGGTGTTGAGGGTGCGGCGGCCGGAGGAGTAGACGCTCTGGGGTGTTTCGGTCCAGTTTGCGGTCGCGACGGTCTTTCTCACCGTGTTGATCCCGGTGATCGAGCCCCAGTCGGCCCTTCCGGACTCCTCCGGAGTCCTCCTGGCGCTGGCGTACCCTGATCGTGATACCCTCGGCCGTCGGATACACCCTCTACTTCTATCTCCACCACCGGGTCGGGCCCGGCCAGTCGAACCTGGTCGCGTACATCAATCCGGTCGCGGCGCTCAGTATCGGAACGCTCCTGTTCGGGGAGCCGTTCGAATGGTGGGAACTCGCCGGATTCGCCCTCATTCTGGTCGGCCTCACGCTCTTGACCCAGTTCGGCCAGGCCCGCCGAGACCACCTCAAGCCGGGGTCAACTCCGAAACGGCCGCGGAGCGATCCAGCGGTCGATCGACCGCCGGATCGGTCCCGTGGATGAGCGATCGCTCGTCCGACTGTCTTCAGGGGTACGTCCCCGTGAAAGGCTTCCGTCGACAGGCCCGGAACCTCGCCCCCGTCCCACGAGGATCGGGGCCAACCGGGAGTCTGGCGCACGGCCCGTTGAATGGCGAGGCGCGATAGGCTCGAGATCCAGCTGGCCCGGAGCGCTTCCGCGACGGGCACCTCGCGTGATTCGGCGATCTCCGGTGGGCGAGCCGTGGGTTCACCGGCCACGTGTTCGAGAAGGAAGGCGAAGTAGACGTCGCTTTGCTCCGGCCCGATGACCTTGTGCCGGACGAGGAGAAGGCTTCCGACGCGGGGCGTGACCCCGGACTCCTCCTCAAACTCACGGATCACCGCGGTTTCGAGCGACTCCCCCGGGTCCACGAACCCGCTGGGGATCGTGAACCGGTCCCGATAGACCGCCCGATTGACCAGCACACGACCGTTCCGAAGGAGGACTCCGCCGACCCCGACCCTCGTGTGCGGCGCCGGGAGCGGGGGAACGTCGGGGAGGACACGGGCGGCTCAGGTTCAGGATTCGCTTTCAATCTTTGCGGCCCCCGGGTCCGAACACCATTCCGATCGCATGGGTGCTCCGCCGAGCCCGAGACCCGGCGTGACCCGGGATGCTCGGCCGACGGAGCCACGAGGAAGGAGTCGGGGAGGGCGGGGACCGGGTGGCACCTAGGCGCGTGAGCGGAGTCGCGCGCGAGCGGTGCCGTCACGCGGTTTTCGGGGCCGTGCTCTTCCCGCACTCCGAGCAGAACTTGGAGCTCGCCGAAAGGCTCGCGCCGCAGGAGGCGCATGCGACCGTCGATCCCGACGCCGTCGCGGGGGGCTTCTTCGGAAGGCGGCGGAGGAGAACGACAGCGATGACCCAGATGCCCACGACCAGCAGAATCCACGTGACGAAACCGATGATCCCGAACACGAGGACAATCGAGAGGAATCCGCCGAGGCCAGAGAGCAGGCTGGAGAACGGATTGCTCGAGTTGTTCCCGTTGCCGTTCCCATTGCCGTTTCCGTTGTTCGAGGAGGTGACGTCGACGCTGGCGGTGTTGCTGACCGTCTGATTCTGGTTGACGTCGGTCACGGAAACTTGCACGTTGTAGTTCCCGATCGAGGACGGATTGCATGAGACCTGGGGAGAGTTCTGGCTTCCGCATCCCGGGGGAAGGCCGGTGTAAATGTACGAGTAGGGGGACGTACCGCCGTGGACGCTCGTCTGCACGTTGATGGACTGGCCCTCCTGTACCTGGCTGGGGTTGATACTGAGGCTCGCAGAGTAGGGTGTGGCATCGGGAGAGGCCATTGGAAGGGTTCCGGAATGGAACTCGGTGGGGGCGACGGGCGAGAACGGAGGGACCGCATGACCGGCGACTGCCCCCAGGCCGGAGAGGACCACGAGGAGCACCAGGGCGGCCGTCACGGCTCGGATTCTGATCTTTCCGGTCACTGGTACATCCTCGGGCGGGCTGACCTTCCCGGCCCTTTCTCGTCGTGTCTCGGGCTTCAACGTGTCGGTGGACATCCCCGGCGGTCGGAGACATCCCGCCGCCCCGGACCGACCTCTTTCTCGCCCTCCGACGGCGGTCGGAAGGTTTTTCAAGGGGTAGCCCGCGGTAATTGACGTGGGAGCGTCATGTCCCAAGCGGTCTACACCTACCCACGGCGGCTCCCGCCGCTCTACCGTCTCGCCCGAGGCTTGCGCGCGGCGTCAGTCCTGGTCCTCGTGCTCCTGATCCTGTTCACCGTCTCGGTGGTCTACTCTACGAGCCAGCTCGCCCAGTCACCTCCCCAGGTCGGGTCGTTCTCGGCGGGCTTCGGCTCCAACGGGACGATGATCCTGGCGGGGAGCCTCACGATCAGTAACCCCGGATTCTACACAATCCAAGGACTCTCGCTCACCGCCCGAGTGGCGAACGAGTCGGAAACCTATCTCGGCTCGTTCGGGTTCGGCCCGTCCAACCTGGCCGGCCAATCGTCGGAGGAGTTCCCGGTCGACCTCTATCTGCCGGTCTCGGCCGCGGGCGCCGGTGCCTCGCTCCTGGTGCACAGCCAGTACCTCCGGATCTCCCTCTGGGGCAACGCGACCTTCGGCTACTTGTTCCCCGCGGGGGTCACGATCCAGGACAACCGCTCGTGGGGAGCTCCCTTCTCAGGGCTGTCGATCCAAGTGAGCAATGCGTCCCTCAACGGGACCGTACCGGTGACGGTCTCCTTCCAGAACGAGGCCTCGCTCACCGAGGCGGGAACCCTGCGGGTGGCGGTCGTCGCAGCCAGCGGGATCACGTGCGGCTCGGCCTCGTGGGCGTTGAACGTAGGAGCCGGCCAGCAGTTCTCCCAGACGCAGCCGGTGGCGCTCGACGCGGGGTGCTCGCCGGCGGACGGGACGCTCGTGGCCGAGTACACGACTCCCGGTTACTCGGTACCCCTTCCCCCGGAGGCGATCCCGTGAGCCCTCCGCCCCCGACCCCGCCAACGCTCCAGTATCGCGTGCCGCCCCTAGGTTGGCGGATCCTCGTCGCCTCGCTCCGCCTCATTCCGATGATGTTGCTGTTCGTCGGGCTCCCGGCGGCGGCGCTGAGTTTCCTCCAGTCGCACTCTCTTCCGTTGCCGCTGTCCATCGTCGTCGTCACGATCGCGGGCGCGGCCATCACCGCGCTCTCGACCGCCCGCTACATCGCGAAGCCGACCCGCCTCTATGGGCCGCTCTCGGTCGCGGCGAGCGCTTTCGTGCTCATCTACGTGTTCTACATCCTGAGCCAGTCGACCTATGCGTTCACGGTGCCGGGGAGTGACATCAACCTGCACCTGAGCTACACGATGCTCATCGAGTTGCTTCTGGTCGTCCCCGCGCTTTCCCTCGCGGCCGGGCTCGTTACGACCGTGGAGGACGCCCGCGAAGCGCGGGAGCGCCTCCCCTACGACTATCCGCCCTAACCGGCGACCGTCACCTCGACGATCCGGACCGGGGACTTGGGGCGGTCGCTCCCGTCGCGGGGGACCGCCGCGATCTTCTCGACCACATCCATCCCGCCACGCACGCGCCCGAAAACGGCATGCTTCCCAGTCGAGCCACTTGGTCGCGGCGAGCGTGATGAAGAACTGGCTGCCGCCCGTGTTGGGACCGGTGTTCGCCATCGACAGGATACCCGGCCCGTCGTGGCGGAGCGTCGGCTCGAACTCGTCTTTGATAGTGTACCCGGGACCGCCCGTCCCGTCACCGGGAGGACAGCCGCCCTGGATCATGAACCCCGGGATCACCCGATGGAACGTGAGGCCCGTGTAGAAGCCCTTCTTGGTGAGCGTGATGAAATTCTCGACGGTCTTGGGCGCCCGGTCCCGGAACAGCTCAATGCGCACATCGCCGAGGGTCGTCCGAAAGGTAACGGTCGGGTTTGCCATGACGACCGGACACCTGGGGTGCCTATAATGCGCGCGATGGTCCGACCTTTCCACCCCTCGTATTATGGGGGGGCCGGCCGTCGCTCGTCCTTCGAGCCGAACCTCGCTCGGGGAGTTCCGTGAATCGTTCCATCGTCGGAATCGCCGCCGGAATGATCCTCCTCGCGTTCGTGCTCATGTCCTTCCCGCTCTGGGCGCTCGGGGCGGAGCAGTTCGACGGCGAGCAGGAGGCGGGGATCCTGTTCCTGCCCTTCGGCCTCATGATCCTCCTGGTCGGGTTGACGGCCCTCGACCCGCGGTCGACGACGATCGGCGGGGCGTTCGGCAACGCCGAGTTCGACCCGTCTCCCCCGAAGTCGACGGCTCTCCCTCCGCGGACCCGCCTCGCCTACGACCCGACGGAGGACGTCCACTGCCCGGTTCTGCCGCAGTATCATCACTGCCGACCTCACCCAGTGTCCCCGGTGCGGCCGGGCGCGCCCCTGCCGCAGTTGCGAACGGCCGCTCGGGACCGTCCTCGAGCGACCTACCTGTCCCGCGTGCGCTCGGACGGAAGTGTTGTGTAACTGCCCTCCGCTCCCCAGGAAGGCCGCCGTGCCGCTGCCGAGCACCCGGGGACGGCGCGTCGCGTAGGGGCGTCCATGGAGGACCAGGACATTCCGAGGGGGATCGCGGCCGCGCCGGACGACCCCGTCATCGTCCATTTCGATGGGGCCTGCGAGCCCGCCCGCGGCGGAGGCGTCGCCACCTTCGGCTACACGATCGGCGGCGGCGGCTGGGACCTCGAGGACTCGGGTCTCGCCGTCCGGCCGGTACTCCGAGCACGCGACGAACAATGTCGCCGAGTACATCGCAGCGATCCAGGCCCTCGAGCGCCTCCACGGTCTCGGATGGGCGGGGTTGCTGGAGGTGCGGGGGGATAGCCAGTTGGTCATCCAGCAGATGCGGGGCGAGTACGCCGTCCGTGCTCCGCACCTGAAAGAGTATCACGTCCGGCTGGCGCAGCTGGCCGCCGCCTTCGCTGAGGTTCGCTGGACCTGGGTCCCGCGGGAGCAGAACACGCGCGCGGACGCCCTCTCCAAGCAAGCGCTCGTCGAGCACTCCGCCGAGGCACAGCGACTCGCTCGGGGAAGGGTCGTGCCCGGTCCCCGAAGAGGACGTGCCGCCCGGCTAGCCCCAGCGCACCGTGTACACGAGGGTTCGTCCCTCGATGGCGGCGCGGGCGCGGGCCGTGTCGACGTAGGTAGCGAACGCGGCGGCCGCTTCGGGGGAGAGCTTGGGGCGTTCCCCGTATCCCCGGGGGGTCCCGATGCCGAGCATGACCTTCGGGCCGGCCACCGGGGGCCGGGGGCT
>CAWJFK010000016.1:0-14967 GCA_963842165.1 uncultured Thermoplasmata archaeon
ATCTCACGCCTTCGGGATCGCTCCTGGTCGACGTCATCTTCGTGGAGCAGGTCTACCCGATCCAGTTCGACGAGAGCGGACTCCCTCCCGGGACCTCGTGGTCGGTCGACCTCGTCGGTGGAGGGGAGAATACGATCGCGCAGAACTACCTGACGACGCTCGAGGTTCCCCTGCCCAACGGGACGTACCAGCTCCAGGTCTCCACCACCGATCCGCGGTACCACTACCCAGGCTACGTCACCAGCGTTTCCATCGATGGGAAAGGCACCACGATCGACCTGGCGTTCGTCGAACCTACCTACCTGGTGGAGTTCCTAGAATCCGGCTTAGCTCCCAACACGTTCTGGTCCGTTACATTCAACGGAACCGGGCGTTCCTCAGCGCAGAGCTTCCTCGCGTTCGTCGAGCCCAACGGGACCTACAACTACTCGATCGGGCCGGTCCGCACTACCCGCCCGAGGTAGGTTCGGGGCGCGTCTCGGTCGATGGGTCGCGAGCGACGATCACCGTCCTGTTCGTCTCCGCCTACGCCGTCACGTTGGCCGAGATCGGCCTTCGCACCGGCAGGCATCTGGTCGGCCACGATCGGAGGCACCTTCCTAGAGACAATGGCACGAACGTGCCTGCCGGAACCCAACGGGAGCTACCTGTTCACGATCGGCCCGGTTCCGGATTCACGGCCTCCCCTCTCTCGGGAATCCTGACGGTCACGGGCGGGTCGGCGGGGCGGATCATCGCTTTTGCCGCGGTTCCCCCCACCTTCTCGGCGACTTCGCCGAGAGCGGACTTCCGGCGGGAACGAATTGGTCGGTGACCATCGGTTCGACCTTGCGCTCCTCTACGTCGGCGACCTTGTCCTTCCTCGAACCGAACGGGACGTACGGCTACACGGTGAATCCGGTCAGCGGGTCTCCGTGACCCCGGCGCTCGGCTCCTTCGACCTCGCCGGCGCTCCGCGGACGATCTCCCTGAACTTCACCTCCCTCGCGCGGGGGGCTCCCCCGCGTTCCTCGGGTTGACCCCGACGGAGTGGGCCGTCGCAGTCGGACTGATCGTGGTGTTACTCGTGGCACTCCTCCTCGCGGTACGTCGGCGATCGAGCCCCCGTACCCGGACCCGTCTGGGCCACGGAAGACGAGGAGGGACCGAGCGAAGCCCCGACCCCCGAGGCAGGGACGGACCGCCCGACCCCCTTCGCCAACGAGTGGAACGCTCGTCCGAAGTTCCCCGCCCCCCGCCCCGTCCCTCCCGAACCCGAGGACCCTGGTCGGGCCGAGGACTGATCCCGCGCGGAGGGGGAACGTATTCTAGGCGCCCGACCATGGTGGGGTGCATGAGTCGAACTTGACCGGCCCCCGTCCTCCTCCACCACCGACCCGACCCTCACCTCCGCCGGGCCGACAGCCGCTGGGGTGGCCGTTGACCACGGAGTGCGAGACCCCCGGGTGTCTGCACCAGCGCCGACTGCACACGGCCGACGGGGCTTGTCGTGCGTGCGCCTGCACCGCGTACACTCGGGATGCGCCTCGCCACCAGACCCGGGCGGAACGCAAGGAAGCCGCCACCGCGCGCTCCGGAAGTGGTAAACCCGCGAATCGTTCAGCGGCGGTGGCCCGCCTTACGCAGCTCCCGACGGGCGAAGAGGAACACCCACTCCACCTCGTAGATTCCCGGACAGAGGAGCTCGAGTGCGAACCTCCACGGGACCCGAACGGCGTGCAGGCTGGGGACCCCGGTCCAGATCGCCTTCGAGATGCGATGCCGACCGTCGAGCGCGATCTGGTACCACCCTCGGCGGGCGATGACGACGGGGAAGGTGAGGTCCGCCCGGTCGAGGAATCTCGGAAACAGCCAAAGCGCGAATCGAATCATCCTCTTGGACAGGCGGGGAAGGTCCTCGAGTGGCTCCTCGAACACCGGAACCGGGTGGATCCGCAAGTGCCAGGACCGCGAGTATCAACCCGGCGCGGCGGTGCCAGACGAAACTGCTCGAATCGACCATCGGGCGTCTCCGCCTCCGACGGGGCGCTCCAGTACTCCGCCGGAACGGGATAAGCCTCCACCCGCGTTTCGAATCGAGATCGAAACTTGGAGGTGCTCGCCGAACTACCCCCGACCTGGTCGGGGGGAAGCAATGCCCCATGGGTTCAAATCCGAAGGAGCAGCCCCAACCGGCGGCACCGCTAATCTCTCAACCCCGGAGCACCTGAACGGGTTCCATTCGATGGATCGCTGTGAATCTCAGCTGCGGAGTACGAACCCGAAGTTCCAGGAACTCATCCGCCGAATCCCCTTGCAGGCGACCTCCCCCCTCCCTTCGGACTGGCTTCGATGCGAGATGTTGGAGAGGTTCTTGTTGCTGCAACAAGTTCCCCTGCGGACCGACGGTTCGGTCCTGGAGGTTGGGTCGGGAAGCCATGCGATCTCTACGATACCCCTCGCATTCATGGTGGGGGCGGAAGGGCGGATCCTCGCGGTGGAACGGAGGCGGTGGGATAGGTTCCGGACCATCGTCGCCGCCAGCGGGATGGCAGACCGCATACGGGCCGTCGCCGGAGATGCCCGCCGATTACCCCTCCGCACGGATGCCGTGGACATCGCTGTCTGCATCCACGGGGTTCGTTCGATGGGGGACGACCGCGACGTCGTCCGCGTCCTCCGCGAGATGTTGCGTGTCGCCCCTCGAATCGCGATAGCGGAGACGTTGCCGATCGCTCATACGGAGGCGCAACGGGTCCATCTAGCCACGTACAACTTGCGCGAGAGAGTTCTCCTCGCCTCTTCCGGCCTCCGGGACGACCTTCCCTATCGATCCCTCGAACACCTCGTCTCCGTGGTGGCTGACGCCGGCGGTGCTGTCGATGGCGCGCGCACTCTGGACGTGGACCTTCCACACGCGCTGGCGGTACTTCCCTCGCGCACTCGTGGAGTCGATTCCAACCATCGACGAACGGGATGGCCTCCTGGCCTTATGGGACGAGGCGAACGCTGGTCGTGCTCGGTGGGGCGAAGACCATCCTCCGGTGGGGATTGTGGTCGCTACGCGTAGTTCGTAATGCCCAACAGCTTGGAACCGCTGGGCCGCCTCCAATCCGTAGCGGTCGAAATCGGCGTTGCGCCGGGAACGGGCGCGGAGGGATTTGAACCCTCGACCGCCGGGTTAGGAACCCGGTGCCCTATCCAGACTAGGCTACGCGCCCCAATCAGCCATCGGGCGCGAGATATCAGACCTTCGACGCCGGCGCGGCGTCGCGCGACGGCAGCAATCGGTCGTATCGGTGGTCCACGCGCGTCGAGAACTGGACGGCGGGTTCCTGCACGATCTCGATCCCTTCCAGATACTGTCGAAGAGTGACTAACACCGGTCGATGGGGCGAGGCCGGGTCCGCCGGGACGGCGACGGAAGCACCCAGTGCGCCGAGAAGCCAACGTTCCTTTCCGACGACGAACAGGAAGGGGAACACACGGCACTCCCGGGTGAGGCTACCGAACAGTTCGTCGGGCCGAGCGGCCGCGCGAGGTTGACCGGTGATCAGGACCACCTGGTCGGGGCTCTTCCCTTGGTACGCCGGCAGTGGAGCCGGGTCGAGGAGAGTCCGGTGATCGACCCACCCGCGGGCCATCATGCGCCGTTGGGCGAAGGGGAGGCCGAAGGGTCCTACCAGGTGGGGGCCCTTTCCCGCCTCTGGGCCGGTGAAGGGGCGCTGCAACAACTCGCCGATCGCCCACGCCCGGTGGGAAGTCAATGCAGGAGCGTCACCTTCCTTCTCGTCGGCCGGGAGCGTTCCGCCCAAGCCGTGAGGATAAGCGAGGGTGCCCTCGAGAGCCGCCAAGTGGCACCAGAGGCCCTCGAAGTCGAAGTAGACCGGAATGGTGGGGCCGTTCGCTTCGACCGTGAGACAGGTGGGAGGGGCTCCGAGCTTCTGCTCCGTCACCCGAGCTCCCCATCGCCGGCCCTCGCCGGGAGTGCGATGGAAGAAGATGGCGAGCGCGACCTGGCTTCCGGCCCAGAGGACGACGTTCCCCGGGTCCGCCGCCGCGAGGCGAGCGAACTCCTCGAAGCGGTCGGCGAACGGCCGGGCCTGGAGGAAGGTCACGTAGGGGAACCCCAGAGGCCCCGGGTGGGGAATGTATCGGTCTCTGAGCCAGCGTTCTTCGTACGCCCGCCGATGGACGGCGTGGTATGTCGAACGCGGTACCTGTACCTGGCGGAGCCGTTCCCGTTCCCGGTCGGGTCGAGCGGCCAAGAGGACGGCGATGACCCGGGCTTCCGAATCCGTCAGGCCTCGCAACCGAACTCCTCCCGTGGGAAGCGACGGTCTAGCACGCGGTCCAAGTCACCGTAGGTGGTTCGGCACACCCCCTTAAGACCCGTTGCCCCCATTTTCGTCCAGAGGGTGAGGATGACGAAGAACGCGAGCTCGCCCGCCCGTGCCGGAACGATCCCGATCCTGGGGGCGCTCGTCGTGGCCGCCCTGTTACTGCTGGTGCTTCCGACCGGTTTCGCGGTGGCCACCGGCGCGCCCGCGGCTCCCCCTCAAACCCTGTGGGCCTACGGGGCCGTCGAGACGGTGAGTTTCCAAGGGAGTTCCTACCACTGGCAGTACTCGGGTACCGGGACGTACGGCTACTCGGTGGTCCTGAATCAGACGAACACGAGCGCGACGTCCATCGAGCTAGGCGCCAATCGGACCATGGGTGCCCTGTTCGAGGTGAGTTACTGCTATCCCAGCTGCAGCGCCCCAGTGTACTATGGCAACGAGTCGTACCACGTCTACGAATCCATTGTCTCCACCGCCAACCTGACGACCGCCGGGTCCGTGTACGAGGGCGGTGCCCTCGTCCCCGCCCTCGCTCTCAACAACTCGGAATCCCATCTTCGGGCCAACGCGACCGAGACCGCGACCTCGTTCCTCCCAGTGGCCCACGTCGTGGGCCTGCGTTCCCACTACCTCTCGGCCAGTGTCGTGGCCGACTCGAGCGTGAGCTTCACGCCGGGCCTCGGGCTCCTCCCGATCGGTCTCACGTCGGCACAATCCTGGAACTCCTCGAGCCAGTTCGTCGCGCACGCGGGCGCCAGCTACGCCTACTACGGGGCCGCGAGCGGGCCGCACGGGTCGGGGCACGTCGGACCGGTGACCGGCAACTTCTCCGTGCCGTCGAACGGCACGGTCTCGCTTTCGGGCAACTACACTCCCACGCGCACGATCGACCTGGGGAACGTCCCGTACCCGGAGATCTCCCTCCGCGTGGTCGGACCTTTCAACGTTCGAGAGGGGTTCATCCTCCTGCCGAGCGTGGCGGACATGTTCGGAGGCGGCGACCAGCCTTGGGCGGCCCAGCAGAACGGCTCCGCTACCGCCAGCATGACCTATCTTGACGCCCGGGTCGCCGACGGGGGCCATCTCGGGATCGCCGCCTCCCAGTGGGTCTACGACTCCAGCACGATGAACCCCAACGCGAGCGCCGCGATGGTCTCGGGCGGCACCGGACTCTCGTTCCAGCGTGTCGGCAGGAGCCGACTCAGCTCCGGCGACCACCGTTCAGGGCCAGCCCGAATCGGTCGCGTCCGCCCAGTCGCAGCAGACCTGTCTCCTCACCGGAACGGGCTGCCCGACCGGCTCCTCGGGCACGACCCCGCTCCGCGGGATCGTGGGACTCCTTGCGGTGGGCGTGATCGTCATGGTGGTCATCGCGGCGGTCGTCCTGGTCGCGGAGCGCCGTCGGATGCCCCCACCCGCCTACCCCAACGCCGCGCTCTATCCTCCGGGGAACATTTCCCCCGGAGCCCGGGCCCCGCCGTCGACGCCGCCACCCCCGGCCGAGGAAGACCCGCTGCGGAATCTCTGGTAAGCGGTGCGTCCCGACGACGGGGGGTCGCCCCCCCGGCCGACGGAACCGGGCGAGGACGCAGCGCGGGCGTGGCCGCGATCGGGTACCGCAGGATCGCCCCGATCCCGCCGAACCCCTTGACCAGCATCTCGCCCTCCTCGCTCTCGCTCGAAACGAGACGCGCGACGGCACCGGACTCGGACGCACGGCGGAACAGACCCTCCACGAAGTCCTCGTTCGAAGCCTCCGTCAGGTTCCGCTGGCCGCACGACGGGCACGGGCCGTCCAGCACCGGGTCGATCTCCTCGTCGGCCATCGTACGGGTGAACTCCTTGCTGCACACCGTGCACCGGAAGGTGACCCGCTGTCGGCGCAGGCCCTCCGAGATGAGCAGGGTATCGACCGCGCCGAGGTCGAGCGCCCGGTTCACGTCGAGCTCGCCGTAGGCGGCCAGGCCGGTCTCCGCCTTCCGGACCTCTCCCAGGAACCGCTGGACGAGCCGCTTTTCCTCCGTGAGCTCGAGACCATGGAGCGTCTGGGTCGCTCGCTCGACGAGCTCCTTGAGGCCGTAATCGTCCGTGTAGCCGACATCGAAGAGCGGCTGCACGATCTTTTGCTGCAGCTCGTAATGGAGGTAGTTCTCCTTGTAGAAGTACTCCTTCGTCGCCCCCGGCCCCCCGAGCAGGATCCCCTTCAGCTGGTCCTTCTTCGGGAGGAAGATCTCGTTCGACATCTCGCCGATCCGGACGAAGAAGTCGTGCGCGGCGTGCTCGATCATCCGCTCGAACCGGTGCTGGGACTGGCCGCCCCGGCCGTGCTTGCTCGGCACCTGCGACTGTCGGTTGCGCAGGGACTCGACCCGTTTGCCCCGGAGCAGGCCGATCGTGACCTCGGCGCGGTCCATGACGATGAGGCCCCACAGGTCGGGCTCGTGGACCATCGAGAGGAGCGGTTCGAGGAAGAACGTTGAGTCGCAGCGGTACAGGTACGTGCGGAGCGGCTCGGGCGGTTCGACGATGAACGTCACCGGTTCGGACTTGTCCGCCCCCACCGCCTTGCTGCCGACGAAGAAGGCGACCCCGTTGGGCGGGGGCTCCTTGAAACCGCGGACCCGTCCCATGAGCGACTCGATCGCCCACATCACGTTCTTCCGGGTCGTCCGGCTCTTGATGTTCGAGCTCTGGGCGTACTCGTTCCGAAGGTAGGACATGACGTCCGAGATCTGCTTTCCGGGCGAGACGTAGAGCGAGACGAGCTCGGTCGCCCGGCCGCGCACGTGCCCGATCTCGTCCAGCTTCCGCTGGAACGAGTAGCGGGCGAGCTGAGGGTCCATCGCCGCGGCGGGTTCGCTCATGCGACCTCCGCGGGGGAGGGGGTTCCTTCGTTATCTACCGTCGCACCCGAACTGCGATCCGCCCGGGACGAGCGGGAGCGCCCGTGCCCGGGGCGGAAGAGTCACAGCAGGCGGCGAATGTGCTCGTCGATGACCTCTTCGGGGTACGCCCCGACGATTCGGTCGACGAGCTTGCCCTGTTTGTAGAAGAGGAGGGTCGGGATGCTCATGATCCCGAGCGCCCCGGCCTTCTCGCCGTTGTCGTCCGAGTTCATCTTCGCGAACGCGACCTTGCCGTGGTACTTCTCGCTCAAGCGGTCCACGATGGGAGAGACCATCCGGCACGGGCCGCACCACGGGGCCCAAACGTCCACGACCGCGGCCCCGTTCTCTTGGGCGAACTTGTCGAAGTTGGTCCCGCCGACTTCCGAAACCGCCATGAAGCACCCGGTGGCGTATCGACAACCCCGGGCCTATTAAATTATTCACCGACGCCGGGGTAAGCGGTCCGGATTCGCCGACGAGACGGACAGGTCTTTGTAGGTCGGGGGCCATATCGCCCTCGAGCCCGAAGTCGTTTGTTCGGGGCTCGGTCAGGCATGGTGGCTGAGGCAAGTTCCGTCACAGGAGATTCCGTACCGTACGTCGACCGAGGGTCCCGCCGCGCGTCCATCGTCTCGCCCGCCGCGCGGAAGGCGATCCTCAACCGGATGCTGATGTTCCGTCAGGCATCCTTGGACCGCATCTCGCAGCTCACCGGAGCGACGACTTCGGACCTGCAGCGGTTCCGCCGCGAGCTCCGGGCCAGCGGGCTCCCGGACACGCTGCTCGAGCGAGGGGCGGGCGTCGCGTTCACGCGCGAGCTCCCGCAGGGGGCCCTGCTCTACCTCCTCGTGCGCGCCCAACGCCCCTCGGTGGTCCTCGAGACCGGCGTCGGTCCCGGGTACTCCACCGCGTGGATCCTCGCCGCGCTCGAGGACAACCACCTCGGAGAGCTCACCTCCCTCGGGCCCGGGTCCACGGCCGGCCGGTCGGTGGGCGTGAACGACGTCGCCCTCGGGCAGTTCGTCCCTCCGACCCTGCGGGCGCGCTGGACGCTCGCGCTCGGGAACACCGAGGAACGTTTGCGGGAGCTGCTCTCGGGATTCGGGGAGATCGACGTGTTCCTGTACGATAACGGGCCGGTCGCCGCCCGGGCCCGGTTCGAGCTCCTGGCGGCGTGGGAGCGACTCTCCTCGAAGGGCGTGCTCCTCGCCCACCACGTGGATTCAAACCCGGCGTGGGCGGCGTTCTGCCGCTCGCAGGGAGTGGCGCCGCAGATCCTCGACTCCGGCCCGCCGCCGATGGGCGCGGTCGGGATGCAGGCCGGCCCGCGGACCTAGCGCTCGAGTTCCTCGACGAGGTGGATCGTCGACGGCAGGATCAGCTTCTCGATCGCGGTTCGCACGGCACGCTCGCTCCCCGGGAGGGCGAAGACGGGCTTGCCGTGGAGGAGGTAGAGCGCCGCCCGGCTGATGAGCGCGAGCGGGCCGACCTCCTGGAAGCTCAGCGCCCGGTAGATCTCGCCAAAGCCGTCGAGCTTCCGGCCCCCCATCGTCTCGAGGGCGTTGACGGTCAAATCCCGGGAGCTCACTCCCGTCCCCCCGACCGTGACGGCGACCTCGACCGGGATCTCGGCGATCCACGGTTCGAGGGCGTCCCGGACGTCCGCCACCGAGTTCGCGACCAGGTGGTAATGGAGGACCCGGTGACCCGCCTTGGTGAGGAGGTCTCGGGCCAGGTGCCCCGATGGGTCGTCGTCTTCCGTGTGCGTGTCGGACACCGAGAGGACCGCGAACCCGAGGGACCGCGACCCTCCGAGATGGTGTCGGTTCGCAGCGCCCGTGGCCGTTCCGTGCTCGGTCATTTCGATTCCCCGCGCCCCTTCTGCTTGACGGTCACCCGAACGGGGCCGAGCGAGGTGTGCGGATAGAGGCCTCGGCCATCCTTCTCGAGGTACTTGACCATGTCCCAGACCGTGAGGAGGGCGACGGTCGCTCCGACGAGCGCCTCCATCTCTACGCCCGTGGGTCCGACCGTGGACGCTTCGGCGGTGACCCGGACCCCCCGGGCGAGACCGCGAGGTCGACTCGGCTCGCCGTGAGGGCGACCGAGTGACAGTGAGGGATGAGGTCGGGGGTTCGCTTCATCGCGAGCAGCCCCGCGAGCTCTCCCGCGGCGATCGGGTCTCCCTTCTCGACCGATCGCGCGCGCAGGGCGCGTCGGGTGCCGGCCGAGAGCGAGAGAGCCCCCACCGCCACCGCGCGGCGAGGCACGGACGGCTTCCCCCCGACGTCCTTCTGGCGCGCCATGGGATCAGTGGACCGCGGAGGAGGTCGCGGCGATGTGGGCGAGGACGGCCTCCAGCTGGATGCGGTCGGAGGCTCCCTGGGCCAGGCGGAAATCGACCTCCCCCAGATACTCGAGCAGCCGGACCTTCTCCCGCGAAGGAAGGACGTTCTCCGCCAGGTCTGGAAGGTAGCCGTGAATAGCCCGAAGGATCTCTTCCCCGGCGGCCCCGCGGTCGGTGAAAAGGGCGTAGAGACGGGTGCGCGCCTCGTTGAAGTTCCCCGCGACCGCCGCCCCGATCATCCCTTCGACCTCGCGCCGGAGTGGGATGGTCGCGTGCTCCCGAACGGATTCCGCAGAGATCGTCGCGACTCCCGTACTTGCGAGCTGGAGGAGGTTGATGGCCCGGCGCATGTCGCCCGAGCTCGCCGTGACGATCGCCTCGAGGGCCTCGGAAGTGGCCTTCTTCCCCTCCGCGGCGACGACCTTCTGGAGCTGGCGTCCGATGGCCTCGTTGGAATACGCCCGGAAGCGGAACACCGCGCATCTCGACTGGATCGGGTCGATGATCCGAGAGGAGTAGTTGCAGGAGAGGATGAATCGGCAAGAACCCGAGTAGCGCTCCATCAGTCGGCGGAGGGAGGCCTGGGCCTCGGACGTGAGGTTGTCGGCCTCGTCCAGGAAGAGGAGCTTGAACCCGACCGAGCCGATCGGCGACGTGCGGGCGTAGCCCTTGATCGTCGTTCGGACGGTGTCGATCCCGCGCTCGTCCGAGCTGTTCAGCTCGAGGAAGCTCTGCCGCCACTCGTCCCCGTAGAGGTCCCGGGCGAGACACAAAGCCGCCGTGGTCTTCCCGGTCCCCGGCGGGCCGGCAAAGAGCAAGTGCGGGAGCGACCGTTGCGCGGCGTACGACCGGAGGAGCGGAACGATCGACTCCTGGCCCACCATATCGGCGAGCGAGGTCGGTCGGTACTTCTCGACCCAGACCGCCTCGGATGTCCGGACCGCCATGCGTGCCTCCGTTCGCTCTCGCCGACCGCCTAATTAGGGTTCCGGAGGGGTCGGGCCCCGGAGGCGGAACGGAGTCGGTCGAGCGCGGCCTCGTCCGTGCGGTGACGCGTGAGGGCCGCTGCGACGAGTCGGCCGTACTGCCCCAGGGCCTGACGATGACCGCCGTGATCGTCCCCTTCCACGACCCGGAGGAGACCCGTGAACTCCTCGAGCGACGACTCGAACCATCGGTGGTCGGAGCGCAGGATCTCGACCAGCTCGCACTCACGGAGCGGGTCGCCGGGTCCGGGCTCGGTCGGGTCGGTGGATCGCAGGTGCCGCCGAACTCTTTCCACGGTCACGTCGACTACCGAGCGGATCTCTTCGAGAGGGATCGCCTCCAGCAGAACCAGCCGGTCGCTCGCGTCGCCGAGCCAAGCGACGAACGCGTCGAACGGTTCCGGGGGCAGCACGAGATGTCTCGGCGGCGGACGGCTCATCTCTGCGCGTAGGGGCCACCGAGCGGATAGCGCCGAGGTGAGGCTGCGTGAAGGACCGGAGGTCACTTCACGTGAGCGTTCTCCGTGCGTTCCGACCTTGGCCATCTCCGTCCTTCCCCTTCTGATGCAAGCGTTCTCCCTCCGACTCCAACCCGAGCACGTGGTCCTGGACCGAATGCCGCCGACACCTTCCCACGGCCCCGAGCCGCGGGTCGACCCGCCCCGCCACACGCCTTCGTGGTGGGCGGCCCTGCGGCGACGACCGGCGCCCTCTCCCGGACCCCGGTAGCGCGAAATAGGAACGGGCCTTTCCGGGGGCGATGGCCGAACCCGCGGTGGAGGAGGGTATCCTGCCGGTCAGTGGCTACCGGCTCTACTGGAAGAGCGTCGGGGCTCCGGGGTCCAAGGGGACGCTGCTCGCCCTCCACGGTGGACCGGGGGCCACTCACGATTACTTACTCTCGCTCAACGACCTGGCTCCGCACGGGTATCGGATCGTCTATTACGACCAGCTGGGCTGCGGGCGTTCCGACCTCGCGCGCCGGGTCTCCGAATACACGGTGGAACGGGACGTGGCGGACCTCGAGTCGCTCCGGACCCGACTGGGGCTCGGCCGCGTCCACCTGTTCGGGTCGAGCTACGGCGGGATGCTGGCCATCGCCCACGCGTTGGCCCATCCCGAGGGCTTGAAGACGCTGATCAGCGCGAGCGGACTGGCGGATGTGCCCCTGACGGCCCGGGAGATGCAGCGGCTGAAAGGAGAACTTCCGGCGCCGATCCGGGAGACGCTCGAACGCTACGAGGCCCGGGGAGAGTTCCAGAACCCCGAGTATCTTGCGGCCGTGATGGAATTCTACCGGCGGCACCTCTGCCGCCTCGACCCGTGGCCCCCCGAGGTTTCGTACAGCCTCGACCACATCAGCGTGCCCAAGTACGGTACGATGAACGGGCCGAACGAGTTCACGATCGTCGGGACCATCAAGGACTGGGATGCGACGGCGCGGCTGGGAGAGATACGCGTCCCGACCCTCGTGACCGCCGGGAGGTACGACGAGATGACGCCGCTCGTCGCCGAATCGATCCACCGCGGGATCCGCGGGTCTCAGTTCGAGCTGTTCGAGAACAGCTCGCACCTGGCCTTCTGGGAGGAGCGACCCCGGTACATGGAGGTCCTCCGCACATTCCTCGACCGGAACGCCTGAAGGGCGCGAACCAGCTATCTCGTTCCGGCCGGCACGGCCGGGAGTGGCGGAACGGCGGCACGGTATCGTCTCAAGATCCTTCGGCGGAGCCAGTAGAGGAGGTAGACGAAGGCCGCCGTGACGAGGAGGATCCCCGGGATCTGGAATTCTACGATCACGTCCCAGGCGAACAAGATGCCCAGCATCCCCGTAGCGACGTAGAACTTCGTCCATTCGGGCCGCTCGGTGTCGGCGTACCGCAGGACGAGCGCGAGTGCCAGCCCCCCGAGTACGAGGGTCAAGAAGCCCGCGACGAAGGCGGGAACCACGGGATGGCTCGACAGGATGAGGACGGCGGTCCAGGATCCGAAGGGGAGGGCCCCGGCCAGCGCGACGATCGCGGCTTGCCCACCGGTCCCTCGTCCGAGGGGTCGGAGCAGGTCGCGAGGCACCCACCACGCCAGCCCGATCAGCGCGACGGCGAGAACCAGGAACAACGCGAAGGCCGCCGGCGCGGGTCCGTGGCCCACCACGACGGAAAAGAGGGCCACGACGAACAGGTAGACGACCGAGGTGAAAGCGAGGGCTCCCCGGTCGAGCCACCGGACGTCGCGTTCCCGCGGGAAAATGAGGCCCACGAGCAGGATCGGCAGGGCGATGGAGTAGGTGGCGTGGAAGATCGTCAGCCCGAGCGCCCAGAGCCAGTTCACCCCGAGGGCATGTCCGTACGATCCCAGGGCGCCCACCGGTGCGCCCGACGGCTCGAAGAACGTGTGGACCGCGAATCCTTCCTCGCCGATGCCGTATGCGGCCCCCAGGAGGAGCACGGAGGCCCATCCCTTCTGGAAGTAGACAACGAACGCGCGGATGAGGAGTGCCCCGGTTCCGTAGAGTCCCAGGATCCCGAGGAAGCTGATCGCAAAGAATGCGGGCGCCACGAACAACGTCGTGATCGGGGTCGATCCCGTCAGCAGTTCGGGGATGGACGGCGCGAGCAGCAGGAGTGCGAGCACCGGCCAGCGCGGCCGCACGAGGATCCGCACGCACTCCCCGTCGGTCGGACCGCTACATGAACCGTTCGAGGGAGCCGGCCGGCCTCTGGGATTATAACCGCTGCCCGGCTCCGCTCGCCGAGGGTCGCATGCGGGAGCGTCTTGCCCACGTCGTCTTCCGCGGGACGATCCGGGAGCGGTCGGTGGAACCGTACGTCCGCCTCCTCCGGTCCCTCCGGACTCGTCGCCGGGTCCGCGGGGTCCTGCTCGACATCTCGAGCGGGGGAGGGGAAGCCATCGCGTCGCTGGACTTCCACCTCGCCGTCAAGCGACTCGACCGGGTGACTCCGGTCTGACGCGACGGTGGGCTCGATCGCCGCCTCCGGCGCCTACATGGCGGCGCTCGGCGCCCGCCGGATCTTCGCCTACCCCGAATCCGAGGTCGGGTCGATCGGGGTCGTCTTCCCCCACTTGGCGGTACGGGAGCTGCTCAACCGACTCGGGATCTCCGTAGAGTTGCTTCATGTCGGAGAACACAAGGATGCCTACCAGGGATACCGGCCGCTCACCGACGTCGAGCGGGCGAAGCTCCTCGCGGTCGCCCAGGAAAGCTACGACGAGTTCGTCGCCCTGGTCGCCCACGAGCGGAAGCGACCGGTCGAGGAGATCCGTGCCCTGGCGACCGGGGAGTTCTGGAGCGGGCGCAAGGCGCTCGAACTGGGTCTGGTCGACGCCCTCGGCGACCGGGAGGCCGCGCTCTCCGCCCTCGCGGAGACGGTGGGGGTCCCCGTGCGGAAGACCTTACGACTCGCCCCTCCTCGTCCGTTCATCGACCGGCTCCTGAACGGAGGCAACTATGGGTCCGGCGGCCTTTCCGCGAGGTTCCACGACGCCCTCGAGGACGCGGTGGTCGGCCTTTCGGGGTTCGGACTCCGCCGGTAGCGACTATATACTCCCCCGCGCGTCGAGCCCCCAGCGATGCCCGAAGGCAAGCGGTCCGGTTTCTCGAGCGCAGCCGGTCTCATCCAGTACTACGACATGGAGGAGACCCGGGCGCTCAAGATCAACCCGTACCTCGTCCTCTCGTTCGGGATCGCCGCGGCGCTCCTCGTCGAAATCCTGACCTGGCGGATCGGTTAGTCGGCTAGGCCACGAGGGCGTCCGCCGAGAACGCCGGGCCCTGCCCGGGGAGGTAGCGGCCCTCCCGCGACCGTCCGAGGAGATACACCTTCGAGTCGGGGGACTCGTCCAGCAGGAGGTAGCCGGTCCTCGCGGCCAGGCGCCGGGCGAACTCCCCGATCTCCTCGTGGGTCGGGACGTGGTCCTTCCCGAGCCGCTGCCGGGAGCGCCCCATGTAGACGTACCCTTTCGGTTCGACGAAGTCGGGGCGGGCGAGGTCATCGAGCTCGGCGTAGGAGTCCACCCAACCGAGGTTCCACCCCTTCACGAGCGTGTGGCGAACGACGCGGCGGGTCTTCAGGCCCCGTACGATCCCGAGCGACTCGCGCAGGTGGTCGAACGCGTGCTCGTCCGCGGCCAAGGTCAATCGGCGGAACACCTCCGCGTTCGGGGCGGTGACCGAGACGTACAGCTGGGTCGGGAGCGGGTCGAGCGCACGGAGCGCGTCGGGGTTCGTCCCGTTCGTGACGAGGAAGGTCGTGATCCCACGCTCGTGGCACAGCTCGAGGAAGCGGTTCATCTTCGGGTAGAGCGTCGGCTCTCCCGTCAGCGAGATGGCGATGTGCTTCGGGGTCTGGGACTCCTCCCAGCGGTCGAGCTGGACCGCCGGGTCCCCCTTGAAACCCGACAGC
>CAWJFK010000017.1:0-4831 GCA_963842165.1 uncultured Thermoplasmata archaeon
ACTAGGCTCCGCCGGCGTCGCCCTCCTCCATCCCTCCGTCAGCGAGAAGGAGTGGTCCGCGATCGAGCCTCTCCCTCGGCGGCAACCCGATCTCCCAGCAGCTCGAGGTCAAGTTCGCCCGAGTCGCCTACATCGACCAGCCCGCCGAGTTCAACACCACCGCCTTCGGCTCAACGGCCAAATTCGTCCTCCACGGGGCCTGGCTCGACAACTCCTCGGGCTACGGGATCGTCCAGTTCAACAACACGACCGGGCAGACCGCCGTCGCGAGTGGCCCCTCGCCAGCATCCTCGGGGCGAACGTCTCCTACGCCTTCGTGGACCAGCGCCTCGCCTTGAACGGTCCGACCCGGCCAATGGGTCCTCGAGCTCTCCGAGGCCGGGAACGTCACCGCGCTCCCGCCCACCACGGGGAATGTCTCGAACGCTAGCGCCGCGGCCGCCCAGAACGCCGTCTGGGTGACGGCGACCGCCAACGCCACGAGTGGCCTCTACGCGATCTCGGTCAGCGATTGGGAAGTCGTTCCCGGCGGCCACCAAACCCTAAAGACCGTCGCCTTCGCGGCGGCCGACGACGAGCAGGCGCTACCGGTTCTTCGAGGTCTACTTCTACGTCCAGAAGGCCGAGACCGTCGTCTCCCTCGTCAACACGACGAATGCGGCCGTGGTCGCCTCGAAGACGATCCACCCCGTGCTCGGCCACAACCTGTCGAAGGTCGGCTACCTCTCCGACCTCGTCACGGCGGGGAGCGGCACCTATGGGGCGATGATCGTCGACGACACCTTCTTCGTTGACCACAACGTGTCAATATGTCCACTTATACGAATATCGTCTAATGAACCCTCGGCGCCTGGGCGTGGCCCCCTTCGCACCCCTCCATTCGCGCCCAGAATCAATGAGCCGACCGGCAACCTACCCGGGGTGAGCCTCTTGGATCGACCCATGCTCCCTTCGGAACTTCGGCGCGCCCTCGACCGTCTGGAACCGAACGACCCCGCTCGTGCCTTGGTTCAGCTTCTCGAAGGTGATGAAGCCCCGGTGCTCTCGGCGGCGTGCATCCAGCGACTGCTCGATGAAATCCAGCGGGAGAAGGGGCCGCCGCTGGCTCACCGGGGTCCCGGGCGGGATGGGCCGTGAGCGGACCGTCTTGGGACCTGGTGCGGCGAGGCCGGCGGTTTCCCAAGCGGAGACCCAGGGCGCCTCCGTTCTACCCCCGACCCCAGTGGGGGTCGACGAAGGCTGGCGGTGCGGCGAGTGCTGGCACCGAACGGCAACCCACTGGCATGCTCGGACCGACCCACGATTCGCGGGGCACCCCGGAACCCGGTGGTGCCAGATGTGTGGGGCGTCCTGTTCGGTGGCCTCGTGCCTTTCGGCGAAGGCGGCCGTCGCGAAGGTGCGTCTGGAGCGGTCCGGCGGACTCCGCGCACACGACAACCAAGGGTCAGAACGAAGCCGGGCGGATTCGGGCACCTCCCCACTCGATTCCCAGGCCGTGGTCGAGTGGGCGGACCCGTGATCGCTTCACTGCGGACTGCTCTGCTTGGCCGTTTCGCTCCGAAGACCCCAGCGACCTCGGGTGAACCTGCCTGGGCCTGCCCAAAGTGCCACCAAAGGTCGGTCGGCCCGGCGCGCCGCGTCGAGGTCATGTGCGAGGCGTGCGCGTACTGGTCCTCGGAGGAACGGATCCGAACCTGGTGGGGGTGGCGGGAGGTCCGGATGGTCGGGCCGGGCTGGCAGTGCCAAACCTGCGGATGGCGGAAGGTCCCGGCCGGGGTCGACCCGGCACGAGCAGAAGGAATACCACCGGGTCCATGCGGCGTCCGCGGAAGAGCGGCGGCTCGCGGCCGAGAAGCTCCGACGGCGACTGGAAGCGGAGGCGCAGGAGACCGCGCAACGGGAGCCGGAACTCGCGCGGCTCCGGGCGGAGGAAGAGGACCAGGCGAGGGTACAGTGAGCAGGCCGCCGCCCGGGAACGGCAGCGAGCTCGAGAGGAACTGCTCGGATGGCGGCTGAGAAGGCGGAAGTCGAGCGTCGGGCACGGGAGAAGGAGGCGCAAGAGAGACGGGAGGCCGACCGGCGGAAGCGGGAGGAAGAGGCGGCCATGGAGCAAGCCCGGAAGGATGAGGCGGAACATCGACGGGCCGAGATCGACCGACGACTGTTGGCCGGGGAGGACGCCGAGACGATATGCGATGCGCGCCTGGAGGGGGCAGGGCCGAGGATACGACCGAGGCCCAGGTGAAGGCGCGACAGCTGGAGCTGGCGAAGCTTCCGGGAGCATACGGGGGAACCGTGGGCGGAGCGCGCGAAGGATGCGGAGATCGAGCGGTTGGTGGGGCAAGGCGTTCTGCGGGACGAGATCGGCAGCAGCTCGGGGTCGGGGCGAGTCGAATCGCCCGGGTGCGCCGTCGGATGCGGGCTCGAGCCGAGGCGGACCGGGACCGGCTTGTCCATGGAGCGGGACCAAGGCGGGACCGGGCCGCCGGTAGCGGGACCGGGGCGGGACCGGACTGCTCATCAGCGGGACCGAAACATCGGCCGGTCCCATCGCTCGAACGCGCGCGCGCTCGCGGGCGCGCGCCCGCGCCTTGGCCCCTCACGCGTGCGTGGAGCGCTCGCGTACCACGTGAACGCCGAGCGTGTCCTCGGATGGAAGCCGCTCACGCGAGCCTGAAGACGCGATCGGCCGAGCAGTGCGATTTTTCCGGTGGCCCCCTACGGGCAGATGTTATTGTCTCTCGACCGGCGCGGGGCGTGCGGGGAGTAGGCCGCCCAGTGGGGGACGTACGTGTCTGCCGCAGCGGGGAACCGGGGGTCGGGTGTACAGTCAGCGGGACGCGGTGGTTCGCCACCAACGCGGCGTTCACGGCGTACCTGCGTGAACAGCGCCCGGCGGTGGCGGCGGCGGGGGGGCCATTCCACATACATCTATGACGTGCGCGCGCGAGGAATGGGATCCGGTGGATCCCGGATTACCGGGTCGACTGCGGTGCCACGTTCGGGCCTCGTCAGGACCGAGGCGACGGCCGGTCCCACGCGACCCCGCGAGTGAACCGGTGCGGAACCGACGTGAGAGTGACCCGGCCTCGGCCCGAGGTCGCGGGCACGGCCCAGATTGCAGTCTTGGGGCCCCAGGCCGCGTCCAGGCGCGCTTGATCGACCTACCCTCCCCAGATAGGCCGTCGCGATCACGTCCGCGGCCCAGAGGACGGCAATCGGGAGGGGGGCGGCATCCTGGCGGATTCCCGGGCTCGGATCGCGAATCCTTCGTGAGGAAGACGTTCTGCGAAGAACCCTGGACCCGTTCCCGTGGACCCGAAACCCGCCGTCAGGGCCGATTCCGAGACCCGGAACGCCGCTCGAGTGCGCTCAAGGTGCGCATTCCGCTCAGCCCACCCCGCCGTCTGCGACTCTACTTGCGCTCCTTGAACGCGCGGTCAATCTCCTCGAATAGGGAAGCTTCCGACCTGGTTGACCGCAGCGAGATACCGGGCAAGAGTGCGAGACCGACGCGACTCACCAAGGAGACCGGCTTCCTGAGCACCGTCACCTCGACAATCCAGCCGGGTTGGTCCCCTCCTAGGAAGCGATACATCTCCCTTCCCAGGACTACAAGGCGACCGTTCCGATAGACCTCGTCATGGAACGTGACCCGGTCGGGTGGATCGACCTCCCACCTTGTCACCTTCTGCATGCCATTCCATAGAGTCGCATCTCGACTATCGACGACGAAGCGTAGATCGAACGCCTTCCCACGAGGCTCGTATCGCCTGGCTTCTTTCATCCCCTCCGGCGGCGCATGATCGCACATGCACCGATAAGCGAACGTCGCCGAAGCCGAGAGGGAATAGCCTCGGGTCCGTAACCAGCGCCAGCCTTTCTCGAGATGGGAGGGGGATACACAGCCGGGCAGCCTGCTTCACCGGGTCCTCACGAGCATGTCGCGGGTCTCCCGAAGAGAGGGTCGCCCATCAGGATTGCCCGGGGTCCCAACCTGAGGCAGGACCTCCTCCGAGCGTGTCTCTCGAGCAACGGCCGGACGGGACGGGTGACGCAAGGGGATTCTCCTCTCGACGTCGTCGATTCCCGTGCGTCTCGAACCCAGCCATACGCCGCCGACGGGTGACGCTCGATGCCCCGGGAGTAGTTCCCAGCGCTGGCGACCCCTTGCAAGACCTTGACACGCCGGGATTTATGATGGGGCACTGCATAGCGGTTCTCATGCGAGCACCCGGCTCCCACGGGGTTGGGCCGCCGCAGTATCGCGTTCCTGTTCACGTCCCCGGTCCCGGGAGCCGAGGATCCTCGTTCCGCCTCTGGAGGCGAATGGGGCATCTGACAGTCGGCGAGGATCGGTATGGTCGAGGACAACGCACGATGTAACGAGAATTGGGACGAACGGGAACCCTCCATTTACGTGGATGCGCCCGACCGGGCTGCGTAACGCGCTCCAGCGCCGGCCACGTTGGCCGCCGTGTCCGAGCGGGTCGCGCCCTTCCGCAGGCGAGGCCGATTGCCCTTGAAGTGGGTCACTCTCGCAGGCTCTATCTTCTGCGTTCTCATCCTCCTTCTCTCCTCGATTCCCGCGGCCAAATACGGGCCCTCCAGTCATCAAACCCACCTCGACTCCGTGCCGCTGGCGGCCAACAACACCTCCGCCTCGTTCCCCTACTTGGTCAATGCCTCCTCGTTCCCTGCTCCCCGACTCACTTTCGATTCTCGGCGCAAACCTCAGCCTGCCTCAGCTTGCCGTGACCTCTCTCGGCGCCGGCCCTCCTCCACTGAATTCCTTGACCGCGTCCGGTCAGGTCGTGGGGGGCCTCGGCAC
>CAWJFK010000018.1:0-40833 GCA_963842165.1 uncultured Thermoplasmata archaeon
CCTACGCCCGGATGAAAGCCTCGACTTGCGGAACACCAAAGACAGCGCGTTACGGATCCGCAGGTCAGGGTCCTGTTCCAAGCGATCATCAGCGCGGCGTCGGTAGCCGATCGCGACCGTTGTGTGCAGATCGCCGCGCGCTGCTTTCAGGCGCAGCGCCGCTTGCGAACGCTGCCGGAAAATCGACAGCTCGAGCTCGCTGAACGTTCCCTTCCAACATGACGGATCGTACGATCCGCGGCTGGTCGACAACCGGCTGTTGCTTGGCTTGAACCGCCTGATCGCCGCCGGAGTTGGAGAGGCGCTGGGAAATGGCCTTACGTGAGCTTCGGCAAGCCGAGGAGGCGCTCGCACGTCGCCGCACAGCAGATTGCGAACCGGACGTCTTGACGGTCGAGGAGCGAGACGAGTTTCTCGCGCTCGGCCCGCAATTACCCGAGTTTTGGCGGCTCGATGACACCAGGGCAGCTGACACCGACGAATGGCGCGAGCTTGTGGCCGTTCTTCGCAGCCCGCCTTAGGAGGTCTTGCAGCATGGCCGCCAGCTGAGCCACCGCCTGGTCGCGGGTCGGCTTCGTCATCGCGATGCCGCCTGCCCGTCGCAACGCAAAGTCCATTACATGCGCTTTCGACAGGTCGGGCGCTTTGCGGAGATTGAGCTCGCCCACGCGGCTGGCGTGCAAACCGCCACCGATAACGATGCGTTGCGTGTCGCGCCAGGCCTTCAGCCGTAGGAAGCGGCGGATGACGCCGGCCGGCTTCTGTGCAAACTCCTCGGTCGGCGCTATGGACAACGCCGGCTGCTTCGGCATCACCCTCAACGAGCAGCCGGACCGAGCAAGGCGCCTTGCACCTCGCAGCAACCTAGGTCGCGCAGGACGTTGAGTTGGTCCGTGTGCTCGATGCCCTCGGCGATCGTTGCCACACCAAGGTCGCGCGCGAGCCCAATCATCGCGCGGACAATCGCCAGCGCCCGCTTGTCGGCTGGCAGCGGCGCGACAAAGCTGGTCGATCTTGATCCGATCGACCGCGAAGCGGTGCAGCATGCTCAGTGACGACCAGCCGGTTCCGAAGTCGTCGATCGCCACCCGCACCCCCAGCGCCTTCAGTCCGGCCAATGCCCGAAAGGCGCTTTCGTCCATGGACAATAGTTCGCGTTCGGTGATCTCGAGTTCGAGCCGTTCCGCAGGCAGGCCGGTCTCGTTGATGATTTGGGCAACCAGAGCTGGCAGATTGTGCGCCATGAAGATGCAGGGGAGAGAGGTTCACGGCGACGCGCAGTGGGTCAGGCCACTCGGCGGCCGCGGCGCACGCCTCGCGCAATGCCCAGGCCCCTAGCGGCCCGATTAGTCCGGTTGCTTCGGCGATCGGGACGAAGGTGTCGGGGCGAATTTCCCCAAGGGTGGGGTGGTGCCAGCGAAGCAGCGCTCATAACCGTTGATTGTCCCGTCGACGGTCGACACCATCGGCTGAAATGCCAGCCGAATCTGGTCGCGCTGGAGCGCCGTGCGGAGGTCGGCTTCCAGTGGCGGGCCTGCTTGGGTTTTCAGTTCGGGGTTGTAGAACAGGTCGCCGTTCCGACCGCGTCTCTTGACCGTATAGAGCGCGATGTCGGCGTGGTGCAGCAGGTCCTCTTCAGTGGCCCCGTGATCAGGAAACAGCGCAATTCCGATCGAGGCTGACACGATAGCTTGCTGTTCCCCGACGACGATGGGTGCGGCCACTGCGGTGCCAATACGCCGCGCGAGCGCGAGCGCAGTTTCTGGCTGTGGGCCGCCGGCCTGGACGACGCCGAATTCGTCACCACCCAGCCGAGCGACGGTGTCCGATCTCTGCGTCTCGGCGCTGAGGCGTTGTGCAACCACGCGCAGCAACTCATCGCCCGCAGCGTGGCCATTGAGATCGTTGACAGCTTTCAAACCGTCAAGGTCGACCAACAGCAGTGCTAGCTGCCTCACCGGCATGCTTTGCACGTTGCAACGCCTCCTCGAGCCGCTTCTGAAATAGCGCCCGGTTCGGTAGCCCGGTCAGCGGCTCGTGGTAGGCGAGGTGACGGCTATGCGCCTCGGCCTCGCGGTACTGGGTGACGTCGGAAATCACGCCCACCAGGTACGATCCATCCGTGCCCTCGACCTGGACGAGGCACTTTCGGGTAAGCATCGTGTGTACCTTACCGGTATGATCGGTAAACGCCTCTTCGTTCTCGTTCGGACGGCCGCTGCCAAACACCTCGTCGTCCTTGGCCCAAAAGACTTCGGCCTGCTCGCGCGGAAATACGTCGAAATCGGATTTTCCCAGTAGTTCATTTTGCGAATAGCCCAACAATTGAGCAAGCGCTTTGTTCAGGATCACCCAGCGGTGCGCGCGATCCTTTACAAAGATCGGGTTCGGCACGGCATCGAGGATGTGTTGCAGCGCCTCCGCAGACGCCAGGCGATAGTGACTTGCCACATTAGGACTGGCGGCACGTAGTGTTCTTCGAGTTCTGTGGGCGGGTAGAACTCCGAGCGAATTAGCCCCCGTGCCGTCATCCTCAGTGCACCCGGCTCCCATTGCGTAGCCCCTATTCCAAACAGCCCCGTTGCGACGATCAGCAATCGTTGCGAGGAACCCTGGCGCGGGAACTAGTCCCAGACGAGCCGAGGGTGCGGAAGCTCCCGCGCGACCCGCGCGACAGACCTGGATCGAGGAAACATTTCTGCGAGGCCGATTTTGTTTGTCCAAAAAAAACTGATACCATCGTTTATTTGACCAGTTCTTCCGGTGTTCGCGTTTGTATTTAGCTGTAGCGCGCTTTCGGGTTCCCTTGCACAATGAACCGGTCTCGTAAATTCGCAAAGAGGCTCGCGAAACCCACGGCCGGAAAACTTCGGCCTCACAACACATGCAACCTAGCAGGAGCTTGGCCATGAGCTACCTTCAAAACCTTGTTTCTTCCAAGAAGCCCGGAACCTCGGGATTCGTGCGGTCCAGCTGCTCGCCATTCGACCAAGGGTTCATGTCGGGAGGCGACCACGATTTGGCAGCCGCGGATGGATACCCGCCGACGTACGATCAGCTCGACGTGTCGATCGATCCGGATGGATCGATCTTTTGGGCTTTCATGCGGCCACACGGGCGACCGTGCTTCACGCCCGAGCTGCTTTCTGAGATTCAACTTGTGCAGTCCGCTATTCGCGCGGAGTACGCGCGACGCCAGAAAATGCAAACGGAGCTGATTAAATACGTCGTCCTTGGATCGCGTAGCCCTGGAGCCTTCAGCCTGGGTGGCGATCTGGGACTATTTGGCGATTGCATCAGAGCCAACGATCGGGAAACGCTGCAGGGCTACGCCGATCTGTGCACGGACGTAGTGTATGAAGCGGCAATTGCTTCCGATCTGCCTGTGATCACGATTGCCTTGGTGCAAGGTGACACACTTGGCGGCGGTTTTGAGGCAGCCCTCGCGTGCAACCTGATCATTGCCGAGAAAAGTGCTAAATTCGGACTACCTGAGGTCCTGTTCAACCTGTTTCCCGGGATGGGCGCCTATAATTTCCTCTCACGCCGGCTGAACTCGGCGCGGGCGGAACGGATCATCCTGAGCAGCCTAGTCTATTCGGCCGACGAGATGCACGCAATGGGGATCGTGGATCTTGTGGTCGAGGACGGGGTTGGCGAGGAGGCCGTGCGCGACTACGTCGAGCGCAACATCCGTCGTCACCGGGCTGAGCGAGCGATCTACTGGGCGCGCCAACGCGTCAACCCGGTTCGATTGTCGGATCTGCGTGCGCTTGCCGCGCTCTGGGTCGATACGGCACTCAGCCTCTCCGAGGCCGATCTGCGGAAAATGGCGCGGCTCACGGCTGCTCAGGATCGACGCAGGACAATGGCTCAGGCGCTCGCGATCGCGGCGGAATAAACCAACATGCGGGCCGGGCCGGAGCGCGCCAGGCAATTGCCTGACGCGTTCCGGCGGCCAGGTCTCTGCCGCCATTGTGCGGGTCACCCGGAGTAATCCTTTTGATCCAGAGGGCGCTTCGGCCCGTTGTCGGCGCATACGAGGTCCGACTTTGACCTGAACCTCAGCACCCGAGTAGTCTCATCGTTCGCTGCGCAGTATCGGCAGCAGCGCATGGCGGAGACGGTCGAATTCTCGCGCTACGCGGTTAACCAGGCCTTGGTTGACCGGAAGCGGCCGGACTTTGCGAAGGTCAATGCAGAGATCGCGCAAAGCTCGGCCTCCAACCTCGGCTGCTGCGGTCTGCAAGGCGTAGCATTGTGCCCGGAACAACCGTATGTCTCCCGCTTCCGCCGCGCGCGCGAGGTCCGTCAGCAACAGTTCGGAATCGGCGATGAAGTCATGGATCAAGCCCGCGAGGAAGCTGCGCCCACCGAGGGCCTCGAAGCCGGCCAACGTCCCACGGTCGAAGGTTGCTTGGCTTGCCGGCCGGACGCGCTGATGTGACGCGATATCCATGACCCGTTCCGGAGACGCCATTGCTGGTTGTGAGGTGGACTCTCGACACGAGACGACTTGGTTGATCGCCTCAAGCAACCGCGCAGGTTCCACCGGCTTGGTCACGCATCCATCCATACCGGCCTCGGCACAACGAGCGGCTGTCTCAAGCGTCGCGTCAGCTGTGAGCGCCAGGATCGGCACGCGCCTTTCGCCGAGGGAGATGAAGCGATACAATTTCGCCGCCTCGATCCCAGTCATGACTGGCATGTGGATGTCCATCAACACCACGTCGAAGGCCCTTGCCTCCAACGCATCTAGGGCCTGCTCGCCGTCAGAGACGATCTCCGCTTTGTACCCAGCGCGCTCCAAGATTTTCGCGATCACCGTACAGTTCATGCGATTGTCGTCAGCAATCAGGATCCGCAGCTTGCCCGTGGTATGCGGCAATTGCAGGCCGAGTGTGTCAACGTCCAAATGTCCCAGAGAATCGGCCATTTAATTGCCCTTCCGGTAATGCGATCATCGAGGCCACAAGGACTAGGCCTGCCTCTCAGCGTCGTTTTTGGACGCATCGCTGCGTCGGACGATCCGGCCGAGTTAGCCGGTGATACCATAAGTACCGAGGATCGCACCGGATTATTTCAGGGGACCCCGCCCGGACCTTAGCTCGGCTGGATCGGCAGCTCCGGTGGGATCAGAGCCTGTTGGTGTGTTGGGGCTGTCGGGTAGAGGCGCTGATTGCTCAGCGCCTCCCCCACGGATCCCGGCGTGCGGCTTTCCCGCACCGGGCTCTTGTCGAAGGTCGGACGCGGCTCAGCGTCTGGGCTGTGAGGCCCTTACAACTGAGCCCGTAGGCTCGCCGCTTCAGTGACATGCTGATCCCGGCGCAGAGTCCGGAGCATGCGTTGCCGCTCGCCTTCCCCTCGACCGGCCGCCTTCCCTCCACTCTCTCCGCCGCCGATTTGTGGTCGGTTTTGTTCGAGGCTTCATAGGTACTACACAGCCGTCCGACTCCTCACGCCTTCCCCGACAGCTTCGTCTCCTCGACTTCCTGTCGCGGCCCGGGAGCACCGTAGCGGCTCCGGGCGGCATGAGGTCTCCCAGGTTCCAACGCGTTCCGTTCGTGCGTGATGTGGCCTCAGACCCCGGCAGGGCGGCGGTTCCTCGCATAACGGCACCGCACATATTGCCTTCGGCCTTCATGACAGCCTCGGCCCCTGCGACTTCAGGGATTTCGTGGCTCATTCCCACACCCCACACGATCACTGTGTACGCTTCGCCGTGGTCGTCACCTTCCACCGCGCAACACTCGTTACCAGGCGGGCGCTACCCCTTACCTGGGCCGGACTTTCACCGGCTGGACCGCGCCAGCTTCGCCTGGCGCACCATGAAATCCCCTCATTTTGTAACTGGCACATTACTCATGGCGGGCCGGCTTTGATTCTCCGGGACGCTGCTTGTTGTTCATGACTTGCCACGTCACTACGGCCGGCAAGCCGCGCAAGTTGCGCGCCGGGCGAGGACGGGCGGGTGATCGCCGGGCGCGCTGGGACTGCCGCAAGATTGGGGGCCAGGCGGCTATCGTCGCTATCGGTGGATATGGATCGTTGGCTGGCTGGAACTTCTGTCCGAAGGCGGAACCGAGCGTGCCATTGTAGACCGCGCAACGAACCTGCAGCAGGAGGTCGGCACCTCGTCGCGACCAGCGCATCTGTTGCGATTTGTTCATCCGGCGGTTCACCAGGAAATTCGCCGTCCCTTCGGTGATCGCCGTCCCAACCCGCAAGCCGGCACGGTGCCGCTCGGCGTAATTGACCATCCAGTCACTCTGGCCGGTCAGATAGCCGTCCAGCGCGTGCAAGGCGGTCCACAGCTTCCATGATGCAGCCTGGAACGTTCGCCTGTCCTGCTCGCCGCGAAAGGAATGCATGACCATGCGGATACGATCGATGCTGATTTGGGCATCCTTGGCTTTGCCATTCCACAGCCGCCAGTGCAGCCGCTCAACTTCCTCGATGATCACCGCCTTCGCCACCACCCGCGCCGCATCATCGGCCGACAGGCCGCTGGCGATTTGCTTCAGGTGCTGAAGTCGCATCGCGATATGAAACCAGTCGAGGATTGGCGGCCCGGCGACGCCGGCATCCGCGAGAATGCGTCGGAGCCCAGGACAACCGTCGGTGAAGGCGGTCAACGCCGTGTCCTCGGTTCGACCGACGGCATCGAGGTTCCGGCGGATCAGCACCTCGATATCGGTGTCGGCTCTCGCGACGGCGCCAAAAACCTGGCGACCGCCAGACTCCGTTTCGACATTGCCGACCCGTACCTCCAGATGCCGCTCCCCGTCCTCACAGCTCCGGATGAAGGTCGAAATCCACGGTGACCACGATTGCCGACGCGGCAGGTCCGGGTCTGATCGCGGCGCAATCCCGAAGCGGCTCGCCCTCTCTCAGGGTGTGGCGGCGCAAGGTCTCATGGTGCTTTCCGGCGTCGACCGGGAACATTTGCTCCAGCAAGTCAGCGGCTACCCGATAGGTCATGAGGGCGGAGAGATGCGCCTGAAGCTGATCCAGCTCCGGTGTCGACCGGCAATGCGATGGCCAGCCGATGCCAGCCTCGATCCCGCCACAACCGGCATAGCGAAATCGGGGGAGCCGCACCGTGACCTGGCTGAAAAGCGTCGCTACCGCATGGTCCCGATAGTCCTTCACGTCGCAAACGCCGCCACAACGTGGGCAATTCGGCCGCCGAACGGCGTGCTCCCTGGCCTGTGCGGCGACGATCTCCTGTTGGAGGCCTGCCAGCAGCAGCTTCGCTTCGCCCAGGGTCAAACCGAGATCGGCGATATCGCTGAGATTATCCGGCCGGTCGATCTCCATGACGTCCGTGCACAGCCCCTCGCCCTCAGCCCCGGTTTTCACTACCCTCACAATCCAGGCCACGCCTCCACTCCCAGTCAGAGAACAGGCGCGAAAATACCCCCCATGGCCCTTACACCCCCAATCTCGCGGCAGTCCCTTTGGAGTTTCAGTCGGCGTGCCCTCTTGGCAGTTCGGTGTACGCGCCGGCGTCCCCTAACAGTTTCAGCGTGCGCTGCTGGGCGAGCACGCGGGGAGACCGAGGACCACCACTACTCCACGACATATCCAAGCGCCCCTGTAGCCTGCGTGACGCTTCGCGCCCATGCGATCGAGCACGGGTACCGCATTGTCGGTGTAGTCGTAGACAAGGACGTCGTGCTTACCCTGACGTGGACGATGCAGCCGGCCGACGTATTGGGCGAGCGTTCCCTTCCAGGAGATCGGCATGGTCAGGAACAACGTGTCGAGCCGCTCCGTCAGCACGACTGGTGATCGCCCTGCCTCCAGCGCCAGCAAGACATCGTCAAAGATGAGCGCGTTGCGGGGTTCGTCATGCGCGAGTGCGGCGTATATTGCTGAAATCGAAGGCCGATCTGTTTCGCGAAGGCCCGGCGGGAGCTGGAACAGGGTCGGACGTAGCCGAGCACGATGCTCGATCCCCCGACGCAACGCCTGTACCCGGGCGTCGACCTTGTGACGCACCGGGCCGCTCTGCATGAAGATGATCGGATGATGACCATCCTTGCGGGTGACCGTTGCCGATAGACCCAAGACAAAGCGAGCCTTGGCGCGACGTACCGCCAGTTCGAAAACTGGCTGCCGACAGATGATGGCATTCGTCAACCACAAGATGACCGTATCTGCCGACCAGGTCGGACGCTTCGCCCTTGCGTACGACGCTCTGGATCAGCGCAACGTCGATTTGCCCGCTCGGCTTGCGCTGCCCACCACCGACGATGCCAATGCCGCCAGGTTCGACGGATAGGAACGCTCTGAGACGCTCGACTCACTGGATCAATAATTCGCGCCGGTGCACCAGGATCAGGGTATTGCGCGCGCGATGTGCGATTAGCGCCGCTGCGACCACGGTCTTGCCGAACGCCGTTGTCGCCGCCAGGACGCCAGTATCGTGCGCGGCGAGGTCGTTGAACGCCAGTGTTTGCTGGCCGTGCAACTCGCCGCGGAAGCGCACACCACTCGGCAAGGGGGTTCCATCGGTGCGTCGGTCTTCGATGACGACGCCGATGCCATGCGAGCCGAGCAGGGTCCGGACCTCATCAAGGCATCCTCGCGGCAATGCCACGTGCCGTGGATGGAGTTCTGCGCAGGATATGACTCTCGGCTTGCCGAAGGTTGACAGGCGCATCGCCTGGGCACGGTAAAATTCCGGGTTCTGGAACGCTGCCAATTCTGGCAAGTCGGACCACCATCGTCGGTGGCAAGTCAGTGCGATCGACGTAACTCTGATCCGCGAGCACCATGCGCAACGTCGTGGGCAGCGGGCCGGTAACGGGACTGGGCTGGCGGATACGCGATGGGGGCATGCGCCAAGGCTCGTCGGCATCCTCGTCCTCGACCGGCAGCCTGATCCCTCCGAACAGCCCGCCAGCCTCAAGGTTGAGTACGCGCGCCGTGACGCTCGCAGGATCGATCGGTTTAATCGATGAGAGGAAGGCCCACTGGTCCTCGTATGGTCGCAGATCGCGGTCGACGAACACGCTGTTGCCTTGCGCTCGCGCCGACCATTGCAGCGGCAGGGCGATCAGATTGCCGAAGCCGCCGGCCGGCATGGTATCCTGGCTTGGAAACAAGCGGTCATACGACGCGAAGCCGATCTCCGGGCGGCGTTCCATGGTTCGGGTGATGAGGTATGCACCGAGGCGCCGCGCCTCGGGACGCGATCGGCGCACCGCTCGCCGACACCGACTGCGACGTCGATGATGCAATGCTCGATCGACTGGCCTTTCTGTCCGGCCAGTCCGGAGCATCTGCTCCGCGGCACGTTGCGTCGCCACGCCAGGGGATCCCTGACTGAGCGCCACGCGCTTGCCCGACGTTTGATCCTGGCGCATGGCGAATTGGTGCTGCGGCGGTACCCGAGGTGGCCGGTGCCTCGGTCCGGTCGTACAGTATTGCCCGGTGTGCCTCGCGGGCGGCCATACTGCGTATCTGCGCCGCAGCTGGCGGTTCTCGTTCGAAGTCGCCTGCCGATACGACGGCTGCCTCCTGCTCGATCGGTGCTGGAGTGCGGCGCTGCGGTCGATCCTTTGGCGCAAGCCATTCCATCCGATGACTTCCTGTGTGCCAGATGTCACGCGCGTCTGGTCCTGGCGCCCTCGGTGAGCATGGATGATCTGATCGTGCAGCAGGACATCATCTACGCTGGCATCGAGAGGCTGGCCTTTTTCGCCGCCGCCGATGGCATCAGTCCGACCGTTACTGGGTACCTGACATGCCTGACGCGATCCGGCCTGCGCGGGGCCAATCCCGCCAACGTGGCCGCCCGCGTCGCCGCGGTGATTGCGGAATCTCGGCGAGTCCTCGAATTGGACAGGCCGACACGACGGGACACTTCGAGGGGAGCACGGCAGGGCACAATCAGCGTTCCGGCCGCCGCCATCGCGCCCACGTCTATGCCGGCGCCGAAACTACCTCCTCTCGGCCGCCGGCAACCGGTAGCGAGCCGGAAGACGCCGCGACCGGCGCCGGCCGCAGATGGATCGGACTGAAGACGCCCACCTGCCTCAGCGCCACATCGCCCTGCTTGGCGAGTTCCAGGCTGGCCACGAAGGTGCTGGTCCAGGCGGATCGCTGCCGCAGCGCTGGCGCGGCCACGGTCGCGCCGTTGTCCGACGCAGCCGGCACGAACCAAGCGAGCGGCGCCCCGTCCGGCGTGTCGGCCAGCAGCTGCAGGATGCGCTCCCGCGCGTCCTCGACGGCGTGCAGATCGAGCCAGCGTGGGCGATAGAGCGGCGTGGTGTCGGGTTCGTCCGTGCCGTCGTCGAACAAGGCCATGCTCGCCCAGAGGAACTCGATGCGATCAAACCCGTGCTGCACACCGGTCGAAGTGCCAAGCAGTTCCGGCTGCCCGCGCGTGAACACGTCGCGGCCGAGCTGTGGCCGATCCTCCAGCCAGCGCGCGAGCGCCTGGGCTGCCTGCAGCGTGAGCAGATCGTCGCGCAGCCGATCCGCCGCATCCGCCGCCACCTGCTGCGCCGCCGTCGCCGGCAGCAGCAGACGCGAGCGCAGCAACAGGAGCCAGCTCGCCATCACCACCCAGCCGCTTTTCTGACTGAGCGGGACGGTTGGTCCGGCCTGCTGCACCGCCCTGGCGAGCTGATCGACCAGATCCACGACCGACAGATGCGCCAGGTCGATCTGCTGCGCCCGCGCCAGGTCCAGCAGCAACGCCAGCGGCCCGCTGAACCCGGCGAGGGCGAGGTGCGGCGTGCGCGCATCGCCCATCACGTCGCTCGCCGGCCGCTGTGCATGGCCGTCCATCGCCGCCCCGTCTTAGTCCGGCGGTCGTGGCCGCAGCACGAAACGCAGCGCCGGCCAGCGCGGTGCCAGGGCGGCGACCGCCGCGTGCGGCGTTTCGCCCTGGGTGAAGAACCCGTAGCCGACGGCGCCGTGACCGTGCGGCAGCCGGCGTCTGGTGCCCGGCCGCGGCCATTCGACGACCTGGCGCAGCCGGTCGGTCGTCCCCCAGTGGGTCGCCAGCCAGGCCAGCGCCGTCGGATCGTTCGGGCCGAGGGCCAGGATGGCGTCGGGCACCGGCAGCAGCACGTGCAGATCGAGCGGGCACGCCCGGCTGTGCCCGATCCGGCCGACCGCCAGACTGTGGTGCGCCTCGACCCGGGCGCGGAACTGCCGCGCCAGGATGCGACAGCCGGCGATCGACAGGCGGCGGTGCGGGGTCGCCACGAACGCATTCGCGGGGTGCCCCGCCGCCGGCGGCTGCGCGACAGCCCAAGTGAAGACGTCCTCCTCGATGCGGGCGCCGTCAAGCCGCCACGGGATGACGCCGGCGCCGCGCGCCGTCTGGGAAAACGCCGCCAGCGATGCGGCTGGACCACTGACCGTCAGGTGGTGGTACAGCCAGACCGGCGGTGTGGCACTGACCGCGCGGGTTTCGGCCGGCCGCCGTCCACGCCGTTTGGCCGCGGGCAGGGTGGCGACCGGCAAGCACGGTGCGTCGACCGGCGCCACATCGCTCTCCCAGGGGTAGCGCGGGCAAAACACCATCAGAGGTCGAGCAGCCCGGCCGGGCTTTCCGACAGCAGCCCGGCGCGCTGCACATAGCCGCGCATGGTTCGCAGGTCGCGATGCCGCGTGTGACGCATGATGTCTTCGTCGCGCGCGCCCTTGGCGTAGGCCTCGGTGATGAAGCCGACGCGCAGGGCGTGGGCGCTCAGCCGCTCGAAGCCCGCGATCTCCAGGCCGGCCATGCGCACCCGGGCGGCGAGAATGCGCCGCACCGCGTCGGGATGCAGCGCCGCATCGCCGACCCGACCGGCGCTGCTGATGCGCCGGAACAACGGGCCGGCCTTGCGCCTGGCCACCGCCTGCCAGGCCTCGAACGCGCGCACCGGGCAGGTCTCAACGTGCCGGCCGCGCGGCAGCCCGATCTCGGCCCCCTCGCCGGCCTGGTCGGTCTTGCCACGGGCAATCCGCAGCCGCAGTCCGCCGGCCGCCACGGCGACATCCTCGACCTGCAGCGCCACCAGTTCGGAGCGGCGCAGTGCGCCGGCGAAGCCGAACAGCAGCAGCGCGCGGTCGCGCCGGCCGCGGGTGCTGCCGTCGCAGGTGGCGACCAGGCGGCGCAGCATCGGCAAGGTCAGCGCTGCGGCTTTGCGCACCGGGCGACCGCGGGTGCGCAGCACGCCGCGCAGCGGCGCCTGGATGTCGCGGTGCGCCGGGTTCCACGGCAGGTCGTTGAAGCGGTGCAGCTTGCCCAGCGCCGCGAGCCGGCGGCGGATGGTGCTCGGCGCATGGCTGTCGGCGAGACTGGCGAGATAGGCGCCGACCACGGCGGGCGCCGCCGGCACCGGGACGAAGCCGGCGGCGGCGCACCACTGGGCAAAATGCTGCCAGTCGGCCTTGTAGGCCCTGAGCGTGGCCGGGGCGGCGGCCTGGCGTGCCAGCGCCTGGGCCTCGGCCAGCGCCGCCTGACCGGCCACGGTTGGCACCGGAACACCGGGGTTCGCGTCGGCGCCCGCCGGTGTCGTGGCGATCAGGCCGGTGCGGGCGGGCGGGTCATCGGCGGGCAAATCGGGCATGGCGCGCGCCACCGTCCGCGGCGCGCCGGGGTCTGGCAAGCCGGATAATTCTATTAAGCGCGATAATCGCGTTTATCGCGCTTAACTTGCCACAGTGACCTCCGCCCCACAGTGACCTCCGCCAAGGCTCGGCTATCTCCGCCCCGCCGATCTCTGGCGCAACAACGTCACCGAGAGGATTTTCCGGCTTCGGGGCAGCAAAGGCTGAGGCGCGCTCGCGGGCAGAATTAACCCGTGATGGTGCGGTGCTTCCCGCGACCGGCGGCGGTGCTATGATATCGCCATGGACGCCGTGACCCTACCCCCCGAGCTCGAACGGTTCGCCGCCGACGCCGTGGCGGCCGGCCGCTACCGTGATGTGGCCGAGGTTGTTGCGGCCGGGGTGCGGCTGTTGCAGCGAGCCGAGGTAGAGGTGGCCGAGTTCGTGGCCTCGCTCGAGGCGGCGCGGGCCGAGGGCGAACGGGACGGCTTCGTCACCATTGATGAGCTCGCCGCCGAGCTCGACGCGATCATCGCCGAAGAGACACGCGGCCGGGCGTGAACCAGCCCGCGCAGCTGACGCCCGCGGCGCGGCGCGAAGCCGAGCATGCCGTGCGTTGGCTGGCCAAGCGAAACCCGGCGGCTTCGCGGGACCTTCGTCAGGCCATACTGGACGCAGCGCGGCTAATCGGCGCACGTCCGCTGGCGGGTCGCCGTCGCCCGGAACTGGTTGGCGAGCGGTATCGGTTTTGGGCGCTGACGCGGTTCCCATATCTGCTGGTGTACGACCCCGCGAGCGATCCGGTGCAAATTCTCCGCCTCGTTCACATGAGGCAAGATCTGCCGCGCGCATTGGCCGACCTGGCGGATCCCACGGCGGACCGGGACGGCTAACGGCCTGCGCTTTGGATTCCAGCTCTTGGATGGATGTCCCTCGGCTTTCGCCCCTGCGGGCACTGGTTCCACGGCGTCTAGCCATCGATCGTGGTATCCCGGCTAATCTCGGTGTCCTGGAATCCCGTGGCCTTCTGCTCGGCCACGAAGACTTCCACATCCTCGCGCAGCGCGCCCTGATTACCTTTCAGCGCGAGCACGTAATCGGCCTTCTGGTCGATGACCTTCTGCGCGATGTCGCGCTGGCAGCCCATCGCATCGATGGTCACGATCGCTCCTTCGATCGCCATCATCTCCAGGAGCTTGGGGATGGCGACGATCTCGTTGGATTTTTCCGCCACCTTGACCTGGCCGAGCACGAGGCGCTGGCGTGCCGCGAAGGCGGAGACCATGTGGATCGGGGCTTTGCCGCCCTTCGTCTGGTAGGATCGGCGCGAGGTCTTGCCGTCGATGGCGATCACCCCGGCCGGTGCCCCGGTCAGCGCGGCGACCCAGGCGACGAAGCAGCGCTGGAATTGCTCGGCGTCGAGGGTGGCGAAGATATCGCCGAGGTGGTCGTGCGAAGGCGTCCCGTCGCGAAACGGACGGAACCGCCGCAGAAGCGGCAGCTTCTTGCTCCCGAAGCGGGCAATATCGACGAAGGTCTCCGCTCCGGCCAGCACCGCGAGCAGACACAGCAGCAGCACCTCGTCGAGCGGATACGTCACCTTGCCGCGCTGGCGCGGGTCGGGCAAATCGTTGAAATACCTGAGAAAGACGGCTGCCTCGAAAACCGCGCCACAGTCCGTTGCCACGTCATCCATCGCCGTCCCCCGCGAATCGACTCAGAGGATCGGTACGGATTCAGCATTCCAGCGATTTGTCACGCACTTCCTTCGCCCGATTGCCCTGCCACCCCTGCAAACGGCCGTTTACATGCACGTCGTTGATCTGTAAAATCGCCTGCCGAAAGCGGCGCGCAATACGGACCTTATGCAGCCAAAAGCCCGGAAAACCGCCGCAGGAGGCCGCCTGATCGGCTACGCGCGGGTCTCCACCGAGGAACAGGGCACCGATCCGCAGCTCGATGAGCCGCGCGCGGCCGGCTGCGATGCGATCCTCGAGGAGCATGGCTCCGGCGCCGACCGTAGTCGTCCGGTCCTGGCCCGCCTTCTGCGCGACATCGGTCCCGGCGAGACCCTGGTCGTGGTCCGGCTGGATCGCCTCGCACGGTCCGTCAGCCACCTGTTGGCCGTCATCGAGCAGCTCGAGGCGAGCGGCGCGCATTTCCGCAGCCTGCGCGATCCGATCGACACCACCAGGCCGCAGGGGATGTTCTCGCTGCAGGTGCTGGGGGCTGTCGCCCAGCTCGGAACGGGCGCTGATCGCCAAACGCACCAAGGCCGGTCTGCGGGCAAGCGCGTAGCCGGGGTCGCGTCGGCGGCAATCCCGGCCTGCGGGCCCGCGACCCGGACGCAATCCGCAAGGTCCGTGCAAGTCGCGATGCCGCACATCTGGGCGGCGTCCTGGCCCAGCTGGATTCCTGGCTGCCGATCGTGCGGCGAATGCGCCCGAACCAACCTTGGAGCGACGTCGTGCGCGTCCTGAACCGCGGCATCGAAGGCACCTGGACGGTGGAGCGGCTGCGCCGCACGGTGCGGCAGCTGGCCTCGGAAGGCATCATTGAGGCCAGTTTGCTGGACCGCGCACGGCCGCAGCCGAGCGACGACCGGCTGATTCGCCTGGTCGCTGTGCATCAAGGCAGCTGCGCCCGGCCGCACGCTGCAGCAAATCGCCGCCCAACTCGAGGCCATGCGCGAGCGCACGCCGCGCGGCGGAACACGATGGCACCCCTCCTCGGTCAAGCACCCGCTGGACCAGGCAGCGCGTCTCGGTTTGCCGGAACCGGACTCGCAGAGATCGGCCCAACGGTCCGCCCGTAGTTCCCGATCTTCGGGGCTCACTTCCACGGCTGCGATGACCGACGCGGGGTTCACGTCCCCGACGTGCCGAAAGTGACGCTAAGGAAATCGAGCGTTTTCAATTCCTTATCGGCGTGACCAAGGGACTGCCGCGAGATTGGGGGTGTAAGGGCTATGGGGGGGTATTTTCGCGCCTGTTCTCTGACTGGGAGTGGAGGCGTGGCCTGGATTGTGAGGGTAGTGAAAACCGGGGCTGAGGGCGAGGGGCTGTGCACGGACGTCATGGAGATCGACCGGCCGGATAATCTCAGCGATATCGCCGATCTCGGTTTGACCCTGGGCGAAGCGAAGCTGCTGCTGGCAGGCCTCCAACAGGAGATCGTCGCCGCACAGGCCAGGGAGCACGCCGTTCGGCGGCCGAGTTGCCCACGTTGTGGCGGCGTTTGCGACGTGAAGGACTATCGGGACCATGCGGTAGCGACGCTTTTCAGCCTGGTCACGGTGCGGCTCCCCCGATTTCGCTATGCCGGTTGTACCGGGATCGAGGCTGGCATCGGCTGGCCATCGCATTGCCGGTCGACACCGGAGCTGGATCAGCTTCAGGCGCATCTCTCCGCCCTCATGACCTATCGGGTAGCCGCTGACTTGCTGGAGCAAATGTTCCCGGTCGACGCCGGACAATGGCACGCTCGGTTCCGCCTTCGGACAGAAGTTCCAGCCAGCCAACGATCCATATCCACCGATAGCGACGATAGCCGCCTGGCCCCCAATCTTGCGGCAGTCCCTTAGGCGTCTTAGAACTAATTGAAAATACTCAACTTCCTTGGCGTCACTTTCGGCACTTTGGGGACGTGAACCCCGACGCGAAGAGCCTCGCTCCCGAGCCGCTCCCTCCGCGCGCTGCGGCACTGGCTCGCGAGGCCAAAATCAGCGACGGCCCGGTGTTTCGCGATCGGGAGAGAGAGGATAGTTTTGCGTCTCATGCCGGGGATTTTGGTGGTCCCCGCCCCTGCCCCGTCCCACGCTGCCGCAATTCGGTTGCGCGAGGGCTAACCGTTTTCCGGAGGCGGCAGCGCCTTACGCTCCTGTTCGAGCACCTCGACCCGGCCCCCATCCCGGTAAGCCGCTTCACGTTCTGCAAGATGACCGCCCCCCGCTATCACAGTGGCCGCCGCTGTGACCGCGCTGCGGGCCTCCGTGACTACCTGGCGCTGGTCGGCCTCGCCCGCCCGAACTCTTCTCCCAGTCCTCCGGGCGGTGAAAGACCTTCTGACCGGATCGGCATCTCCAGTCACCATTGGCTAGAACATCGCAAAACCGGGATGCCGGAATACGAGCATCGATGAACCTGAGGCAGCTGCCGGTACCGGTCTGCCGGCGTGCCGACATGCCGGATATCCGGCGCACCGAAGAATTCGCGCGGGACCGGCCCGCGGGAGCAGGTGGCGAGAGTCCAGCACTCCGGATTGCCGGTATTCTGGTGACTGAATTCTTCTCAAAACCAGAGTACCGGGTCTCCAGACCGCCGTTATTCCGGTGCTAGGGTGGAATCGATAGCCGGAGTGCCGGATTACCGTTATTCCGGGTAGTTGATCTACCCGGATAACCGGAGATCCCGGGATTACGGTATTCGGGTTTCCGGGAGCGCTTTCCATGTGCCTAGGAGTTTCAAGTGGATAAAGGTTGACTCGGATCCAATTTGTCGGCTATGCGACCTATCCACCCACCGGGCACCCGGTGTTCCGGATAATCGGGTATCCGGCACATGGCCAGCAGCTGGAGGCGGTTAATCTCATGCTGGAGTCGTCCCGCCACAGACCTCCGATTGTCGCGTTCGCAAGCACCAAAGGGGGCGTCGGTAAGACTACCATCGCGTACTCTGTGGCGACGGAGCTGACGCGGCGCCTTAGGGGTGGTCGTTTGGACGCCCAGAACTCCCGGTTATTCGGAGAACCGGAGTTCCTGACTTCGTGCCTTCTGATTGGCGGTCTTCGGGATACTCGTCGAGGGTCTCGAGGTCCGCGGGACCATGAGACGGGGAGGTGCTCGACCGCGAACTCGAACAGGTCCCGGGGTGGCGTCCTCGCCCCGGGCTTCAGCTGGACGAATGCCTTCACGTCCTCCTCTCCGAGCGGGCTCGGCACGCCGACCACCACCGACTCGAGCACGGCGGGGTGCCGGTTGGGCACCAATTCGACGTCGTACGGGGCGAGGTTCTCCCCCCGGCGGGTCGATGACGGCCTTCTTCCGGTTCACACGAAGTGGTAGTCCCCGTCCACGTCGCGGGTGACGTAGTCGCCGGTGTGGAACCAGCGGTTGCGCCAGGCCTCGACCGTCTTCTCGGGCTTGCCGAGGTGACCCGAGAATCTTCGTGAACGGGGTCCGTCGGACGCACGATGAGCTCTCCGCGGGTCCTCCACCGGCACGGGACGGTCGTCATCGTCAACGACGTCCGCCCCCACGAATCCGAGCGGCGTACCCACCGACCCGACCGGATCGCTTCGGGCGGGTTCATGAGTGTCGTGCACCCGCATTCGGTCGTGCCGTACAGCTCGATGATGGTGAGACCGAGCTCGTCGAAGTCGGGCCAGACCCGCCGGGTCGTTCCGGCGGTGGGCGACTCCGGACCCCATGCGTCCGGTCGCTCTGCCGCTCGGGCTGCTTGTACAGTATATGATCATGGAGATCAGCAGCGAGATGTGGGTCGCCTCCATGCGGGCTGCGGTCTCCCATTGCATCGGGGCCGTGAATCGGTCGTCGAACGCCGCGGTCACATCGTTCAGCATCGCCGTCAGCGCGGTCATCTCCTGCGCGTTGCAGTGGAACAACGGGAGCGCCGTGAACAGGACCGATCCGGGCCTCGAGTCGGCTCCGCAGGCCGATCTCGCGGGGGGTGGTGAGCGTCTTCTCGTGGGGGATGATCGCGCCCTTCGGCGGGCCCGTCGTGCCGCGGTGTACATGATCCCCCCGGGTCGGGCGGGCACGGGGGCGGGTACCGGCGGGCGGGGTTATCGGAGGGGAGCCGTCCGACGGCGCGCCTTCCGGAAGGGGTCGGCTCCGGCCCGATTCGGGCTGGGTACCACCACGTACCGCTCGCGATCCCGACGCCGCGCGCAGCGGCTCGTAGGCGTCCCAGAGACGCAGGTCGATGACCAACGCCTTCGGCTGACTGTCGGAGAGCTCGGTACCGAAGGATCTCCCTTTCAAGCCAGTGTTCAGCGGGACGAGCACCGCCGCGCGCTTGGCGAGCCCGAACCAGAGCAGCGGGAACTCGGGGGTGTTGAGGAGGAGGGTCGCCACGCGGTCCCCGGGGCCGATCCCGGACGCCGCAAGGCCGTTCGCCACCCGGTCCGTTTCTCGGTCTAGTTCCCCGTAGGTGATGTCCCGTCCTTCGAACCGAAGGGCCACGCGTGCCCCGTTCTTGAGGGCCTTGCCCCGGACCAAGGTGGCGAGGTCGTGGTAGTCCTCTCCGGCGGTGAGCATCGCGTCGCCGGAGGCAGGTTCCGCCTTAAGCATTCGGCGGGGCGCCGGCCCCCTCCAAGCTTTGATAGTCCCCGAAGCCTCGGACCCCCATGCCCTCGGCCGAGCGACGCTACCGGGAGGGTCGCCCCATCGTGCCCGAGCTCGCCGCCGGAGCCGTGGTCGTGCACCGGCCGAGCGGGCAAGTGTGCCTGCTGTTCTACCGGGAGGAGGCTCGATGGGCCCTCCCGAAGGGTCACGTGGACCCGGGCGAGTCTCTCGGCGCCGCCGCGGTCAGGGAGGTTCGTGAGGAGACCGGTCTTGCCGAGGTCGAGCTGGGTCGCGAGGTGGCCGAGGTCCACTACCGGTTCTACGACCCCGCCCGCGAGGTGAATGTCTCCAAGACGAGCGTCTACTTCCTCGGGTTCACGTCCGAACGCGCGCTGAGGCCCGAGGCGATCTTCGAGCGGGCGGAATGGGTCGAGCTTCCCGAAGCGCTCCGCCGCGTCCCGTTCGAGACCGACCGCCAGGTCCTCGCGAGCGCGGCGGAGCGGTTACGGACCGACCGCTGAGACGAGCCCATCGGCGGGCCCCGTGCGACCGGATTGGAAAGAGGAAGGGAAAGGGTTGGGTGGGCCCCGATCGGGGCCCACCTCGGGCCGTCGGGGCCTTCAGGGATATGGGGGTCGCGGCCCCTCGGGGACCGAGGGGGCCTGGACCGGGGCTGAGGGAGCCTGGAGCGCACCGGCGGGGGGGCCGCCGTTCGTCCAGCTCTCTCCGTAGCCGCCCACGAGTCCCTTCTGGGACCGGCGGCGCGCGTAGGAGCGCCACTCGATGACCGATACCGTGCCGACGACCGCGGCGACCGCGAGGGCGACCAGGGCGACGCCGACCAGGGCGCCGAGTCCGGCGGGCCGGCGGGGTTGCAACCGCTCGTGAGGCACGCGTTCTCCGCCCGGGCCTGCTGGACGCTCATCGGCGCACCGTAGACGACCTGGCTCGGGCTTCCTCCCGAAGAGGCCGCCGGGGATGCGCCGGTCGTAGCCTGGCCGAGGACTCCGCTAACGCCCACCGGGGCGGCGGAGGCACCGAAGTCGCTCTCGGCCGAGGTGACCATCGGCCCGCGGGCGGTGTGGCTCACGAACAGCGTCTCCCCCTGACCGTAGCCGACGGACGCCGAGCCCATCGATTCGGAGTCGTAGGGGTGCACCGCTCCGCCGAACAGGTCGAAGTCGTGGGGTACGAGGAGGAACCCATCGTAGGCGTCCACGGGGCCCTGCACGATCAGGACGATCCCGGCGCGGGAAGTGTGGTTCCCGAGCCCGGTCATGTGGCCGTAGGGCACCTGCACGTCGACGACGTCAGCCGGTCACCTGCACGGGCCCGGAGCCCGTCCAGCTGCCGTTGGCCACATCGGCCCCGTGACTGTTGCCGCCGTTCCATCCGAAGTCCGCCCAGGAGTAGCTGATGCTCCAGCTGGCCTGCGGGGTCGCGACGGAGCTCGAGTTCCACTGGCTTACCCCCGTCAGGTTCAACGGGATGAGCCCGAGGGACGGGGCGAACTGCACCGTGCCCTGAGCCGCCCCCGAGACGTTCAGGAAGGCGCTGTGGCTGTGCCCGGAGGCGCTGACCTCGAGCGACTGGGTGACCGCGGCCTGCACCGCGATGGATTCGTTATCGATCCCGATCGCAGGCACCGGCTGCCCGTTGACGTACACGGTAGAGGCGTTCGTAAGGTTGACGAAGGCCGTGTCGTTCTCGGTCGCGTGGTAGTGGTAGGTCCCCGTGACGTTGGGGGCCGACAGGGTCGTCGTAAGGGAGATCCCGACCGTGCGCTGCTCCTCCAGCATGACCGTGGTGGGGCTGGTGTTCGTGGCCGTGTAGATCACGGTCCAACCGAAGGTCGCGTTCCACGTGATCGTCGTCGCTCCGATGATGGTGCTCCCGTTCGAGCTGCCCTGTCCGCCATACGCCCACTGCGTCGCGGGCGACGCGAAGGCGGTCGCGAGGGGGGCGGCATTTGCCGTCCCGGCCAGGGCGGGTCCGAGCGCGAGCGCTACCAGGGCTGCGAGCCCCAGCGCGACCACCCAGACGACCGTTCCGCCGTGTCTCTTCTGGTTCTTTTCGCTCATCTCTTTCGGACGACCCTCCGCCGTCTCGGCAATTCGAGCCCGCATGCGGGCATAAGGCTCGGGCCCGAGCCCGGGGCTTGGAATTGGACCCCGTCCTAGGGTGTGACCGGACGGACCTTGCTCAGGCGACCCGTCCTCGGCGGACGACCCGTCGGTTGTCGATGGTGAGGTCGCCCCCGGTCAGCGAGAGCCAGTCTGAGAAAGAGCTCGAGTTCTTGCCGCCCCAGCCCTTATTTCCGCCGACCCCGACCGAAAGCACGCCCCGCCCGCTCTCTTCCAGGCCCGGACTGATCCGAAGGCCGGAATCCAGGCCGATCTCGAGGACGGCAGGCTGGTCGCGCCCGGCCCGTGCCGGCCCGGTAGTCCTTCTGAAACGCCGCCTTCCCCCTCCGATACTGCCACTCCTTGAGGCGACCGTTCTCGAAGCGCCAGGACCCACCCTCCTTGGCGGGGCCGGCCGCTCGGGTGGGGAGGTTCGCGACGAATGTGCCCTCCGCCGTCCCTTCGTCCACGGTCACGTAGATGAGCGCCTCGGGGACTGACGTCATCATCCCGAACCGGCTCTTCACGTTCTTAGGGGTGACCCTGCCCAGCTGCTCCTGCATCGGGCGGGCCGCGAGCGCCAGCGTCAGGCCCGTCCCGTTGGGATGCGTCGAGCCGGACCGAGTGCCCGCGGTCAAGTCCTCCCTCCAGGCGCCGGGCGTCTCGTACAATCGGGCGGATGTCGCTCGTCGAGGCGCTGAGCACCTCGTCACGCCACGCCCGGAAGGGAACCCCGTACCAGTTCGCGTTCTGTGGCGTGACCCGGGCGATCCCCATTCGAGCCCCCCGCACCGAGTTCTTGCGCGCCGTTTCGTACCATTTGCCGTTGAACGCCGTCGCCTTCTCTGCCACGGCATCCGGGAGGCCTCGGAAGCGTCCCAGGTTCTCCGGTCCCCAGAAGTAGATGTACACGTCCGACCCCGCGAGGGCAGCCGTCTCGGCGTCGCTCGGAGAACCGACCAGGGCCGCACGTCCCTCTTCGATGGCTGTCCAGTACGAGGACTCGTCCTCGTACAGCGGCATAGGCCGAGCCCCGAGGCGCCGGGCCTCTCGGACGAACGCGGCCGCCCACGGCAGAGAGCTCGGGTAGCTCTCGATGGTGACGCTCTCCTTCGGTTGGACGCTCAGTCGTTGGCGGAGGACTCCTCGGGCGAGACGGTCCGCGACCGCAGGGTCGGTGAACATTAGGGGGCGAGCTTCCGGAGGGCTATTTCCCTTTGCCCGGGGGGTCGGGGAGGCCGGGGACCTGGAAGCGAGCGGAGCGCGCGAGCTCGATCGACTCCGGATAACCGGCATCCGCGTGGCGGGCCACCCCGATGCCGGGGTCGTTGTGGAGCACCCGGGCGATCCGTCGGTCGGCGTCGAGGGTCCCGTCGGCGACGATGACCAGGCCGGCGTGGATCGAGTTCCCGATACCGACCCCGCCCCCATGATGGACCGATACCCACGTCGCTCCGCTCGCCACGTTCAGGAGGGCGTTCAGGATCGGCCAGTCCGCGATAGCGTCCGAGCCGTCCCGCATCGACTCCGTTTCCCGGAACGGGCTCGCGACGCTCCCCGTGTCGTGATGGTCGCGGCCGATCGCGAAGGGCGCCGAGAGTTCTCCCGAATGCACAAGGTCGTTCACGAGGTGGCCGAACCGCTCGCGCTCGCCATACCCCATGTAGCAGATGCGGGCGGGCAGCCCCTGGAACTGGACCCGTTCACCGGCGAGGCGGATCCAGCGGCACAAGGAGGTGCGCTCCGAGTACCTCCCGGAGGATCATGCGGTCGACCCGGCGGATGTCGTCGGGCTCGCCGCTGAGCGCGACCCACCGGAATGGTCCGCTCCCGACGGCGAAGAGGGGACGGATGTATCGGGGCACGTAGCCGGGGATCTCGAACGCGTTGGTGACGCCGGACTCGCGCGCCTGGGTCCGGAAGTTGTTCCCGTAATCGAACGCATGCGCGCCCATCCGCTGCAGGTCGAGGATCGCACGGGCTTCGGTCGCGATGGACGCCCGTACGCGGACAAGGTATCCTGTCAGGTCGCGGCCCCGGAGCTCTGCGGCCGACTCCACCGACAGTCCCTGCGGGATGTACCCCACCCGGATATCGTGGGCCGCGGTCTGGTCGCTCACGATGTCCGGGACGACGCCGCGGTGGACGAGTTCCGGGTAGACGTCGGCGGCGTTGGCGTCCAGCCCTACCGACAGCGCCCGGCGAGCGGCCCGGGCTTCGCCTATCTGACGCAGCGCATCGTCCAGGTCGGCCGCCTGAGCGTCAAGGTAATGATGGGAGAGCTGCCGGTGGATCGCCCGGGGGTCGACGTCGACGATCAGGCAGACGCCTCCCAGGAGCGTGACGGCGAGGGGCTGGGCCCCGCCCATCTCGCCCAGGCCGCTCGAGAGCAGCCAGCGGCCGACGAGGTCCTCCGCATGAAATTCGAGTCGAGCTAGGGAGGCCAGGGTCTCGTAGGTTCCCTGAAGGATCCCCTGGGTGCCGATGTAGATCCAGCTGCCCGCGGTCATCTGGCCGAACATGGTAAGGCCCTTGGCTTCGAGGTCCCAGAACACTTCCTCGGTCGCCCATCGCGGGACGAGGTTCGCATTTGCGATCAGCACGCGAGGCGCCTCGGGGTGGGTCGGGAACACCCCGACCGCCTTCCCAGATTGGACCAGCAGGGTCTGGTCGTCGCGCAGAGTGCGCAGGGTCGCGACGATGTGGTCGAAGGCATTCCAGCTTCGTGCCGCCTTTCCCCGTCCCCCGTAGACGATGAGGTGGTCCGGGTCGCGTGCGACCTCAGGGTCGAGATTGTTCATCAACAGCCGGAGCGCCGCCTCCTGCGGCCACCCGCGGCACGTGATCGTGCTGCCCCGGGGCGCCTGCACGTGGCGGGGGCCCGAGGCGGTTTCGGTCATCGACCCGACCCACGTACCGGGCGCGTAAGTACGGCTTCCGCAGGGGACCGGTCTGCTCGGGGGCAGCTCGGGAGCTGCGACTACGGAGCGCAGCCGTTCACGGCGTAGTCGTCCCCGTTGAACTCGGCGTACCCGAAGTCCTCGTAGAGGTCGGTCTCCGTGACGGTGACGTGGTTCACCGGGTCGTAGAATACGACGAGGTTGGTATTGGCGTTGTACGAAAGGATGACGGAGGGGCCCAGGGCCGAATGAAGGGAGGAGAGGGTACTCGCGGGAATGGCAGGGTTGTCCTTGGCGCAGCTGGTGAGGGGCGGTCCACCGCCCCCTCCACCCCCTCCGCCGCCGCCCCCAGAGCCGCCGGAGCCACCGCTCAAGAGTGGCTGGGTCTGGGCGGGGGGAACTGGCCAGTACGGCGAAGAGCACCATCAGGACGAGGAACATCGTACCCGTCCGATAGGCGGACGGCCAGCGCACCGCGGGTGCGGCCGGCGAATCCCGCTTCCGCTTCGAGGTGGCGCCTCGCGCGCTCGGCCGGGCCAGGCTCGTCGCGCGTGCCCACCGGAACGCCAGGAAGCCTAGGTTCCCGAGGAGCAGCGCGACAAGAATGCCGACCGTCGGGAGTACGAGGGGCAGCATCGCCGCCCCGAGCGCGACCCCCATTGCGTAGAGGGCTTGCCCAGCCAGGTCCGCCGGGGAGGTGCGCGGCTCTGTGACCAAGAACAGTCCGAAGAACAGCATGACGGGGTCGATGGCCTCCAACATCAGCACGTGCGGGGAGATCGACGTTCCTACCATCAGGTGCTGGGCCGTGACAAAGAGGGCGTACGCGACGACGAACGTAACGGGAAGACGCCAGGAGCGCCACGTCCGCGCCGCGAGGACGACGCCCAGCGCGATCATGAGGTAGGTCCCGTACGAGCCCAGGGCGATCCACCAGGCGGGGGCGAGACCCAGGATCACCGTCCCCACCAGAATCCCCGATGCCGCCGGGTTCATCCAGGGGTGACCGCGGTATCGCAGCGCATGCCGCACCGCGATGGCGGCGAAGACCGCCGTCCCGGTCGAGGAGAAGGTCCGCCGGGGGAGGCAGGACGAGGGCGATGAACAGACCCGTGGCCAGGGCCGCATCAGGGAAGCGGAGGTGGGCGAACCGTGCTCGCTGAAACGCGAGGTCGAACGCTGCCGCGAGCCCAGGCAGGACGACGAGGGAGACTTCGCCCAGTCCGTGCAGAACCGTGGTACCGTAGATGCCCAGCACGACGAGGCTGATCCAGAGGAGCCGGGCGGGGGGAAGGAGCCTCCTCCAGCGAGCCGGGGTACCGGGGGAGCGATGACGGCCCCTCGACGGGGGGTAGGGAACTCATGCGAGGAGCAAACAGGCCGTGGGTGGCTTATCTCTGTCGGGCGCGGCGCAGCCCTGGGTGGAGGCTCGACCGGGAACCCTCGGGTGATTCGCGGCCTTCTGGGCCGCCCCCCCGTCGACGGCGGTGACGTGGGCTCGCGCCGCCCCAGTTCGAGGCCAAGTCTATATCTCGGCCGGAGTGCCATCCGCCGAGCGACGGTGCCGCCATAGCTCAGCGGAAGAGCGGCTGATTTGTAATCAGCAGGTCGGGAGTTCAATCCTCTCTGGCGGCTGGCCTTGGACTTTCCCACCCCCGTGCGTGGCGTCAGACCCGACTCTCAACGGCCGGAACCCGTGCTTCACGAAAGAATGGCGTGTCTACGAGCGGGCTGTGGACGAAGTCCGCCTCCTGGGTCACCGCTTCCCACCCCGGCATGGTCTGGGATGGCGGGACCGCACGGTTCCCCTAGGAACCTTGCTTTCGGTTTCCGATGAGGGACTGCAACCCGTCGGCGAGCGTTCCGGCCCAGCAGGAGTAGTCGTGACCCCCCTCGAACTCGGCGTACTCCACCGCGTAACCCTTGGCCACCAGCACGTCCCGCAAGTGGCGGACCCCGGCGAGGAGGGACATGTGCGTCCCAGGTAAGACGGCCCTCTCGAAGGTCCCGGCGTCGAGGTAGAATTTCGTCCGCCGACGAGGGGCCCGGGCGTACTCCTTCATCATCGTGGGCGGGCCGAGCATGTCTCCTGGCTCGGACCAGGAGAACGCGCCCGATTGGGCCAATACATTTCCAAAAACCTTGGGATGTCGGAAGGCGGCGTAGGCAGCGGTCAGACCCCCTAGGCTCGAGCCGACGACGACGGTTCGGCCGGGTTGAAAGCTCAGGTGGTAACAACGGCGGAGCCACGGCACCAGCTCGGCCGCGAGAAACCTCACGAACCTCGGATTGTGCGAGAGTTCCGCCTCCCGACCCCCCAACGCATTTCCTATCAGCACGAGGACCGAGGGGCCGATGCGATCGTTGTCGACGAGATACTCTACGATTCTCGGAGCCGGGATTATGCTCTGGTAGGTCACTCCGTCGAGCCCCACGATCAAGTTGCACCGCGTTCCGTGCGGGTCGAAACCCGGGGGCGTGAAGACCCACACCCATCGGGAGCCTCCTACATGCCGGCTGCGAAGACGCACCCGGTCTACCGTCCACCGAGTCGGGGATCGGATCCGGCTCCATGGCTGGGGAGGCGCGCCAGGAAGGGCGAAGACGGACACGCTCTGCGCGACGTCCTTGGGGTCTTCTGGGTCCTGGGCCATCGTGATGCGGGCGGGGTTGTGCGGATCCGCCACGAGGGAGCGGGAGGTCCTCATCCCAGGCTCCGCGGTCCGTGAGACCCGGGCTGGGATCGAGGAGAGAACGCGTAGATGGCTCGCGTCCTCCGCGGTAGCACGAGGGTACGGTCCCACACTCCGGTTTCCCCCAACGGTTGAAGCTGGGTCTCTCCATTCACGGGGTCGGCAACGGGAGTGTAAACGGAGGGCGAACTTACCCGATGCTCCGGGCGCCATGCAAACGTCACCCGCAGCCTCTCGCGGTCGCCCGGGATCGGCTCCACGAGAGGGAGACCTCCGGAAACGAGCGCCGTCCAGGCTTCGAGGGACTGGCTCCCCGATCCCCTCGACGAGCGGCGGCAGTACCTCGTCGAGCCGAAGGCTTTCGACCGCGGGCTTATCCATGGCAGTTGCTTCTCAGCGAGGAGCGCGCAACGGAATATAGCGTGCCTCGACGAACTGAGGGACCCCACCTCGCGACGCGCGGGGAACCTCCCCTGGGTACGTTGGACCGACCCAGCACTCGTGGCAATCCCCGAGAGGTCATAGGGGGGTCACTGGAGGGAGGAACGCGTCGCCGATCGTCTTGATCTCGCGGCCGCCATACCCCCCGAGCGTCGGGCGTACCAACGTTTCCTGCTCCTGGAGAAGGCGGAGGGCCGCGCCCTCGTCCTGTTGGGTGAGCGTTGAGTAGCTCACGAGGTCGGTGACCATCGCTGCAGCGGCTGTCGGTCCGAGGCCACGGCTCGGACGCCTCCTTAGGTGGATTAAACCCCGTTAGTCGGAGTAGGCTCCGCAAGCGGGCTCCCTCCGTGACGTGGCCCCTCGCAGCTGGCCGCTCGGACCCCCCGCGGGCGAGTGCCATCGCACGGTGCGCACGAGAAGCGCAGGTCGGACGTTCCGACCGGTCTCGGCCCACCTTCGGAGTCGAAGGATCCAAGTCGTCGACCCTCGTTCCCTCACTTCACGTCCCGATTAGCCCGCTCGATGCGATCCGACGCCCTCAACACTCGCCCGTGCGGCTCGGACTTTGCGAGAAATGCCCAGGGATCGCCCCACCAGAAGCCCCACGCTGATGGAGAAGAGGGCATCGATGATTCCCAGGACGGCTTGTTGTTGAATTGGCGGGAATCCGCCGGGGGGACTTCCGAACTCCAACGAAGTTGGGAACAGGGCCACCGCGACGGACAGCCGAATTACAAAGGCGCCAACAAAAAGTGCGGCGAGCGAGAATCCGATCTGATACGACCAGTTCCCCGGTGGACCCTGATTCACCTGAGTCATCCGTTCGGCAATACCCGTGAATGCGAATGTAGTGACGACCAGAATTGCCAGGTCCAAAGCGACGAGGTACGGGAGCGCCCACGGAGTCAGGAGGACCGACTCCAGCTCGCTCCCTCCCCAGAGAACTAGGACCAGCACCGGGAGGACGACGAGGCGGGCGGCGGAATACGGAACCCCCTGTGTCATCGCGTACGAGCGCCGGATGACCAGGAGCGCGATCACGACCTGGATGAGGATCGCGGTCAGCTCCGCGGATGAGTAGCTCGTCACGTCAAGCCCAACGTACTCGACGTGATGGATGATCATCTGCCTAAAGAAGCCTCTGAAGAACCGCCCTGATGGGGATTCAGACGTCGGAGGAACTCGTCCCACTCACGATTCCAGATGACCGTCGAAGTCCCCCCGGTCCTCAGCCCTCCTCGCGGCCCATCCAACCCTGCGCCGAATCGCTCCAGAGGCCCACTTCGCCTCCCCGGGTGGGTTCTCGGGCCCTCCGACCCTTTTCTACGGTGGGTGTGCCCCTCGGACCCCCGATCGGTCCACCCAGGACGGGGATTCGAACTATCAGGCAAGGCAGGCAGGCGGCTAGCAGACAGCCATGGCCTGCTCCCGGTCTCTACACCTTGGGTCCCTTTACAAGGCCCGATGCGGTCGCGGGGGGCTGCGAGCGATGCCCGCCCTCAGGTTCGGGATGGAGGAGACGAATCCGCGGGTGATCTGCCCGACCTGCCACACGGTCATCCCGGTAGAGCCCGGGTGGCGGCTGGTCCAGTGCCCGAAATGCGGGGGAATGATCACTCGAATGGGCGAGGACAGTTCGTATGACTGACCCGAGGCGACTTGCTCCCGATCCCTCGCGTCCATCGCGGGCACGCCATCGGGCGCGCACCTCCTTCACGTAACCGGGGCGGCCGAAGCCCCGCAAGATCGCTGGGGCCGGTCTTCCTCCTCGGCACCGAATCGGAACCGTCGTTATGTGCCTCCCTCCGAGACCTTCCTCTCGAGATTCAATGGGGACGCTCGGCATTCCGGAGTTCTCGGTGAGGGATTGCGAGGGACCCCGACGAGGCCGCGGCCGGCCCCGTTTGGGCGGGTCGTCCGCCCACGACCCGGCTGTTCGAATTCCACCCGGTGACCGCGAACACTTCACTTTCCGGCGAACAGGGCGTCGCCGCCATCCCGGAAGCATCGCTCCGGCTCGGCAAGTTCGTCGCTTGGAGTGACGTGTCCGGCTCGAGTGCGGGCGTCGCCGACGCCGAGCCCGTCGTCACCGTGAACTTCCCGGTCGCCGTCTTGCCTCCCACATCCGTCGCTTTGACCGTCGTCCCAGACGTCCCACTCGGTACCTTCAACGTGCAGCTGAAAGTCCCCTTGGCACCCGCCGTCAGCGAACCGCTGGTACAGCCCGTGATCGTCTTCGAGTCGAAGACCAGCGACTTCAGCTTCGTGGACAGCGAGAATCCCGTCCCCGAGACCGTTACCGTCGAGCCCACCGCACCCTTCACCGGGCTCACCGTGAGCTTGGGCGTCGTTACCGTGAACTTCCCGGTCGCCGCCTTGCCGCCCACATTCGTCGCTTTGACCGTCGTTCCGGACGTCCCCGTAGGTACCTTGAACGTGCAGCTAAAAGTCCCCTGGGCGGCGGCCGTCAACGAACCGCTGGTGCAGCTCGCGATCGTCTTGGAATCGAAGACCAGCGACTTCAGCTTCGTCGACGGGGCGAACCCCGTCCCCGACACGGTTACGGTCGAGCCTACTGGGCCCTGCGTGGGGCTCACCGTGACGGCCAGGGTCGCCGCTGTGAACGTGATCGGCACACCTACGGGGACCCCGTTCACCGTCACGGTCCCCGACGACGGGCTCGACGTATACCCGCTCACCGACCCCACCGAATAACTGTAGGCCCCATCGGGCTCGCTGAAGGAGATCGAAGTTCCCGTCGAGCTCTCCAGGTTCCCGTTGAGGGTGACCGACCAGGAGGTGCCGGTAGACAGACCCGACTCCGTGAACGTCACCGAGTACTTCGCAGAAGCCGACCCAATGCCGTGTCCCCGCCAAACGCTCACGGAGAGCGGCAAGGCTGTGGCCGTGGTATTCGCGGCCGGGGGGTAGACGGTGATCTTCGAACCCACGGCCCAGGAAGTCTCATTGACCTTGCCCGAGAAGAGGGCCCCCAGCGGGAACGAGAACGACCCCGTGGTGTTGACGTTCACGACGAGGAGCGAGAGATTCGTCCCGTCCGTCGTCGCGGCCGCGTACAGCGTGGACGACCCCAGGACGGTCGTAGGGTCGTATTGCCCGTACAACTGGGTCATGAACGTCTGGAAGACCTGCCCGGTAGGGCTCCACGGACCGCCGCCCGATCCGTACCACCCGAACCCCGAGGTGGAGGCCCAGGCGAACCAGTCTACGTTCGCCACGTCGAGGGCGAGGAGCTGCGTGACCTCCGCAGCCTGGAACAGCCCGCCATACAGCTGCTTCGTGTAGTTGCCGAACGTCTCTTGACTGCCGGTAAAGCTGTTCACGACGCCGACCTCGTCGAGGAACAACGGAAGGGTTCCCGAGAAGTTGTGCACGATGATGGCGCGGTAGGTCGGGACCACGGTGGGGAGTGCATACAGGGACGTCGGTAAGCCGTGAGAAGTACGACGGCAGCGACGTGTCGGCGGGAACGAGGTCCGCTACGTAGCTGTGAACCGGGACTCCGGAAAGGTTTGCCCCATCGGAGGCGACTACAGGTCCGCACCATGTCGAGCAGGTGGGGATGCCATTCGAGGTCCCCTGCCCAATGGCAGGAGCGATAATGGGGGTCGTTGGGTCGACGGCTCGTACAGCCGCTGTGAAATTCAGGAGCAGCGAGGTGTACCCTGGGATGGTGACCCCGCTCTTGGGCGCTGTGGCCCAGGTACTCCAGGGCTGGTCGTAGTGGTTCCACGCCGAGGGCGTGTTGCCTATTTCCCAGTAGCTAGGGGTGAATCCGAGCGTGTGTTCGACGTAGCTGACGTAGTAGGCCGCGGTGGCGGGGCGGGCGATTTCCGCGGGAAGATCGAAGATGGCGTGACACCGAATGGCCTCACAGGACTTCGTGAAGTTCCCGGGTGGAGTGGCGGCGTGGCTCGCGACCCCCGTCGCGTTGGTGATTATGCCGCTCGTGTAGTTCATCTCGTCGGCAGTGACGCCGCCAGGGTATCGGATGTAAGTAACCGGGGTTGTCGCCAGCGCATGCGCGTCCGATATGTTGAATGGACGAGTCGGCTCGAGGTTGATCCCCCAGAATTCGGGGGAGATCGGCGTTGCGCTCGATAGCGGCAAGATGTCGATCCCCGTGCTCAGGGAGGCCTGCGCCCTGGTGCCCCCGGTGGTGGGCAGAGACGAGCCTCCCAACCCGGCCCAGCCGCCGGACACGATCATCAGGACTATGACAGCGAGGACCGCCGGAACGGTGGATTTGACGAAGAATCTTCCGGCGTTAGCCCGGTTCCGAGTCACCAGGCCGAGAACGTTAGCAGCGCTCACCATTCGAGGCAAGCCGGGCATGTCCCATGGCAGTAATCAAGTTTCTCGGCCGATTGCTCTTCCTTCGCCGAATCAGGCCGACGGGAACTTAGCACCAATCCGCGTCCAACTAGTACGGGACCATCCGCCCTCCTGGGGTTCGGGGGGTGGGTGGACCTCGCCGTACGCAGGACCCGATAGGAGCCATGTTCATCGCGGGTTCCGATCCGCGGGTAGGTACCGCCGATGACGGCGAGCGTGCCGTACGCGGGTGCCGGGGAGGTGTTGTGGCCCCCAGGAACCCGGACCCCTAGCGTGCTCCTCTCCACGACTGGCGTGGCTCACGGTCGATCCCGGGACGCAGGTTCCCCAGGGGGCGGGTTCGAGTTGTCCCTCTAAGAAGCGGGGTAGGACGATTCGGCAAAGCCCGACGGTGGCTCGGGATACCGGAGGGCATGCGCTCCCCTGCGAATAGTCGGGGCGGCGCAGCCGATGCAGGGCCGATCTCCAGATCGACCAACGCTCTCCCCTTCTCGCATCCGGCGACGCACTCACCACGTCCGGTGTCCGCGGTAGCGGGAAGTTGGGAAAGGCAAGGCTCAACCCTGACGCCTGCCTATCGTTCCCGGGCGGGTGGCGTCGCCACGGAACCGGGCCGAACAGTAACCAGGCGATCGCCGCCGAGACCTCGAGGGCCGCAGCCCCAACCTGGAAGTACGGCAGTGCAGGGCTGCGGGCCTCCGGTCGCGGGGGGACGGGAATGATGCTGGAGAACACGATGGGTACCGTCTCGACGTGAGTCCCCTCGACGACGACTGTGAGGACCACCGGGGCGAAGTCGGGGGTCAGTGCGACGAGCTGATAGGTCCCGTTAGGGACGTGGAGGGTGAACGACGAGTTCGTCACATCGAACTCGAGGGTTCCGTTCGGGGTCGCCATGAGGAGGGTCGTACCCCGAGTGGACCCGTTCACATCAGGCACCGTGATCGTCCCGTTCAGGATGAACTCGGGGGCGGGGACCAGCGCGTAGGAGGCCGAGAGGTTGTTCGGACCGACCACGAGGGTGCCGTTGATGCTCTGGTAAACAAAGGCCGAGACCTGAACCCCGTAGCGCCCTGCCGCAAGGTTCAGCACGAACTGTCCCGTGGACGAGGTTCTCGCGAGGAGCGGCGGGCCCGCGAGCGCCACGACGACCGTTGCGTTCGCGATCGGACTCCCGGAGCTGGCGTTCGTGACCACCCCCAGGACGGTATAGTTCAAGGTCGATAGCGTGAGGGTCAGGCCCACGACCGGGGCCCCAGCGACGGTGACGTTCGCTGTCGGGGCGCGGGCATACCCGAAAGCGGTAGCCGACATCTGGTACATTCCGTTCGGGAGGTGGAACATGAAGCCGCCGCTCACGTTCGTCGCCGCCTGCATAGAAGCGCCGGATGAGTTCGCGAAGACCAGCGCCCCCGCCAGCATGGAACCGCTCGGAGAGTCGACTTCTCCTGAGACCGGGTAGGTCCAGGGCGATAGCACCAACAGCTCACCGGCGACCGAGCGCCCCCGTGACGGTCACATTCGCCTCGTCGCTCGGGCCATACCCGGGCGCGACTGCCGTCACGTGGTAGGTACCGTTCGGGAGCGTGAAGGTGAACCCGCCCGTTTGGTTCGTGACCGCTACCGAGGCGTTGCCCGACGAGTTCGCGATCACCTGGGCCCCCACGATTGCGGAGCCGTTGCCGGAGTGGACCACGCCCGAGACCGGATACGACGGGGGCGGCGCAGGGTTCCGGTCGAGGCTGGTGATGAGGGTGCCGAGGCCCGACTCGGCGCCCTGGGCCGTCCAGAGGTAGATGTTCTGGATCCCCATCGCCGCCGCGGTCTGGATGGCGGTCAGCGCGACCGCCGGGTCGGTTCCGGTCCCGTGGTTGTCGTTGCCGAGCGTGACCTGCACGGCGAGCTTCGAGAGGGGCTCGCCGGCCCCCTGGAACTGCGAGATCAGCTTGGCGAGGGCGGAGGTCCAGACCGACGAGTCGTTGACGGCCAGCCTCGCATACTCCTGCGTCTCGATCCAGACCAGGTCCGTCACCTGAGCGATGTCGCCGTAGTTCCAGCCGTAGCTCTGGAGGCTCGACGTGAGCAGGGGGTGGCCGGTAGGGTAGGCGATCGAGGTGAGGCCGGCCGCGTGGTCGATCTGGTTGACCTGGGTGAAGTACTTGAGGCACGCCGCGAAGGTATAGGTCCCCGGCGCGGTCGCTCCTATCGGCTCGTAGGTTGCGGCAATCCCCTGGACCGCGTTCGGCCGGGGAGCCGCCAGCTTCTGGACGTTCTTGGCCAACCCCGTGCCCGCGTCAATGACCACACCGGACGGCACGGCCGCCCTGAGCTCGGAGGCGATCTGGTCGACGTGCGCAACGTTGACAGCGCAACAGGACGAGTACCTGGTACAGGTCGATGTAATCCCCGGCGCGCAGATGCGGTGCCAACGAAAGGACGTTGTTCACCTCCGCCGAATCGGAGGCGAGCACCTCGATGACCAGGTGCGGCGAGAGCGAGGAGGAGACCGAGAACGACACCGCACCGGAGGGTGCAGAGCCGAGCGTTCCGGCAACGGGGCCACGGGAGGGGACAGCGCCGAGGCAGCCAAGGGAAGGAGGGTTAGGATCACGAGGATCGTCAATACGGGCGTGGCCACGCGGGTCCACCGGGGGGCAGCGTCAGCTTTAGCCCGCCAGCATGGCAACTGCGGTAGGGCTCTTCTGGGGCGGGTCACTTCGCCTCCGCACCGCCAACACACGTCGGGGCAGCACAGGATTCGTGGGATCGCAGGCATACCGACTGGCCTGTTGTATAAATACCCCGAATCTCCGAGGCAACCTTCTTCCACTTCGGGATGAGCGGGGTTTGGGTCCGGAGGTGAGGAGTCGTTGGGCGGCTTCGGTCCGCGGTCGGGACCTAGAACCCGACGCTGACTCTGGCTCTGCAGCTTCCGCTATCGGTCCATGAACCTCACGGGGGAGAGGGTCATCGCGGCAGGTCGACGTAGTCCCTCCCCCTCCTGCGCCCGTGGGGATCGACGCGGACATCTCGAAGGGTCGAGCCGGAGAAGAACGGTTCAATCGTCCCTGGCGTCGTTTGCGGATTCCCCCCGCAGAGCAACGCTGTCCGGCGGGTTCGAAGCGAGTCCTGGGAGCATATAGCCGCGCCGGGGGGCCCCGCTCCCGCCTCGTTCCGGCTCGTCGTTCTGGTACCATCCTCCGGCTGAGGATGGAATCGCTCTGCAATCCCCACGGGCAGGTCGAAGGGAGCGAGGGAATGCACCCGGACACCCCGGATCGAAGGGGTGGGCGAATCGCCCGGTGCCCTAATCCGCCCGTAGCCGGTAGGAGAGTGAGCCATGCCGCGGGAAGAACCCCCGATCGAGTGGGTCGCTGGTAGCCGGCTGGGACGACTCTGGCAGCCGCTCATGATCGCGCTTACCCTTCTGCTCCTGCTGGTGTTCACCTACGGGCAGTTCACCCCCTCCGCAAGTTGGGTCGTACCGGTCCATGCTCCCGGTCTTCCTGGGCCTGGTCGTGTGGATGGTGATGGTGCCTGAGATGTGGCCCACGACCTGGTCGATCGGGATTTCCCCGACTGAGCTCAGGGTGCACTGGCCGGTGTGGACGAGCCGCTACCCGTGGACCGACGTACGCGGGGAACGGCCGGGCAAGCTCGAGGTCGGGGCGGGATTCGGGCCTAAGGTGGTGCTGACGCCTCTGCAGGCAGAGCGCTTGTCGCGATTCGTGGGTAGGCCCGTCTGACCGGCCGTCGCGGATTCCAGGGACCTCCCCGCTCTCCGCTGACGGACGAACGGCCCCGCGTCCGCGCGCTCTACCCCTGGGCGCGAAGTGGGGCGGCTCGGCCGCTGTCCTCGCACTCCATCGCCGCCCCGTGCCCCTCCCGCTCCGGGGGATTGAGGAGGGCCCAACCGGCGCGGTCGGAGCCCCTCGACTTGCACATCCCGATGAATTCCAGAATCCAGGACTTACCCCCTTTCCCCGGAGGGCCCGTTCGTGGGAAGGGGACCTGCCGCCGGAGGCCCCTCACTCACCCGGATGCTTGGGGCGGCGTCTTGGAGCCGGGGGAGGCGTCCCGCTCGGGTCCCGGGGCCGGCGCACCCAGGTCCCGGCGATCACCCACGGCGGCTCGGGGCCGATGGGCTCGATCACGTCGGAGCGGTACCGCTCGACCGCCTTCTCGTCGACCTCGATCCCGAGGCCGGGTCGGGTCGGGATCACGAACTCCCCGGAGTCGATGGAGTACCCCCGGACGAGGGAACGTTTCCATTCGGGCCAGCTCGCCTCGAAGCTCTCCTGCAGGAAGAACGTCGGGAGGACGGCGTCCATCTGCAACGTCGCGGCGGTCTGCACTGGACCGAAGGCGTTGTGATAGGCGACCGGGGCACCGTGGGCGGTGGCAACCCCCGCGATCTCCCGCCCGTACGTGAACCCACCGGAGTTCGTAATGTCCGGCTGGAGGATGTCCACCAGGCCACGTCGGCAGGAAGCTCTCGAAATCTGCGGCATTGAGCAGACGCTCCCCCAGGGCGACCGGAGTGGCGACCGCGCGCGGAACCCGCGCAGAGCGTCGCACAGTTCCGGAAGCACCGGCTCCTCCATGAAGCCCGGATGGAACGCATCGAGCGCCCGACCCGGCCCGGATCGCGGCCTCCGGCAAGAAACGGCCGTGATACTCGATCAGAAGGTCCACGTGCTGCCCGACCGCGTCGCGGACCGCCCCGACCCGGGCGACGGCGCGGGTGAGTCCTTCCGGCGAGAGCGAGCGGATACTCGTCGCCGAACGGGTCGAACTTTAGAGCGTGGAATCCCGAGCGAACCATCGTCCGTGCCTTTTCCGCGAACTCTCCGGCTCGATACAGTCGGAGTACCAGCCGTTCGAATAGGCCCGCACGCTCCCGCGGATCGCCCCGCCGAGGAGGGTGGATATGGGCACCCCCGCCGAGCGTCCGACCAGGTCGTGGCAGGCGATGTCCACGGCGGAGAGCGCGCTCGTCGCCTCCATCGACCGGGACCGTGGTAGAACGAGTACACCTCGAACGAGCGAAGGGCCGCTGCGTGCTGCTCCAGGTCGCGTCCCTCGTAGAAGCGAGCGACTTCGCGCACGCTCTCTCGGACCGGCGCGGTCATCAACGTCGTGGGCGCCTCCCCCCACCCGACGGCCCCGTTCGCGGTCGTCACCTTCACCAGAATGACGGTCGAACTCCACGGCGAGGAGGACTCGCCCGCCGGCGCGGCCACCTCGATCGGTTCCACCGAGCGGATCTTCATCGTCCCTGCTGCCCGGGAGCCCTCGAAGTGATTAGACGGTTACTTCGGTACGGAGCGGCGGGCCCGCTCACGGGTGCGTTCCACGTGGGAGGACGGCATCATCGCACTGATCGTCTCCTCGACCCGCCCGTCCGGCCCGATAAGGAACGTCACCCTTCGGGGGAATCCGAGGAAGCCGAGCACGTCGTAGGCCCGGGCGATCGCCTTGTCGGTGTCCGCGACCAGATGGAAGGTCGCGTGGCACTTCTCGGCGAATTGCTTCTGAGTTGTGACCGAGTCGACGCTGACGCCGACCACCGACCAGCCGGCCGCTTGCAGCTCCTCGTAATGGTCCGCGAAGGCCCGCGTCTCCATCGTGCACCCACTCGTGTTGGCTTTGGGGAAGAAGAAGAGCGCTACCGGTCTGCCACGAAGCGAGGAGAGCGTGAAGGGCATCCCGTCCTCCGTGAGCGCCGTGAAATCCGGCGCGACGTCCCCGACCCCGGTCACGTCGAGTACAGGCACCCGGTCTATTTGAGCGACCGACCGCTGCGCTACTTCGCCGGTGCCGGGCCCGCCCCTGCGACGCGCGCAAGGTCCTCTGGAGTTAGAGCAGGTCGAGAGAACGAGCTCAGAAGTTCCTCGAGTCGCTCGGCAGGAGGGAGCGGGGCGAGGATGCTCACCACCCATCGATGGATCGCGATGTACTGGAGGGCCGCCTGAGCGAGGGTTCGGGTCCGGTGGGCCGTGAGGAACCCCAATCGCAGGACGGGTTCGAACTCTCCCGAGAGCGAGCGCAGCGGGTGGGGCGCGGCCGACGGCCCTAGCTCGAGCCAGCCTCCGGCGAACCGCGACCCATCGAGTCGCCCGCCCGCGAAGGGGTCGCGCGCGATCAAGCCCACCGGCTGTCCCCCAGGGTCGCCTTCGAACAGCGCACTGAGCCGGAGGTCCAGGAGGGAGAAGGGTCCCACGTAGAGGCCCGAAGGAACGGGCTGGGGGAGGCTTTCGGCTCCGGGCTCCAGGCGCACTGCGCGCGGGGAGTCTGGGGCGATTGGAGTAGCGGGGGGCATCGCGTCCGAAGCCACCGGATCGCGGGCCCGGAGCGGGCCGACCTCGGTGATCGTGCTGAACGAGATGGGCCCGGCAGGGGGAGGGGATGACGTCTCCGACAAACGACGCGGTCGCGACGGCAGTCGTAGGGGATCGGTCTCCTCCGGACCTGCCAGCATCACCACCAGGTCCGGGTCCGGCTGGGGGAAAGCGGCCGCCACCAGGGCCCGTGCCCGGGCGGGCTCCCGAGAACCCGCCGTATCGAACAGAGTTACCCCGGAGTTTCGAGCCTGACGCAGCCGCTCGATCATCGCGCGGTCAGAGGCCGCTCCCGCCGGCCCCATCGGCTCGACCACGAACCCGAGCAACGAGACGGTCGGCCCGCGCCGAGGGAGTGGCCGACGCGGCATCGACAGCGCAGGAGACGTCCGCATGGCGACTTCTGGAGGCTGAACCTGTAGAGAAGGGTTCTCCCCTCCGGCCTGGGCTGCCATGGGGCGAGAGCCTCTCGGCCCCCGGAGGGCGCAACACCCGCCCCGGCGGGGGCGCGCTGAGGCATTATCTCGCCGGGAGAGTTCCCCGAGGCAAGATGGTGGCGACCACTCCCCGACGCGGACCTATCTCGGAACGGTACCGTCCCCATCGGCTGGACGACATAGTCGGGTCGCCTCGCGCGCGCACCGAGCTCCGATCGTGGGCCGCCGAGTGGAACGCCGGAAGGGTCCCCGCGCGCCGCGCCGTCGTGCTGGCGGGCCCGCCCGGAGTCGGGAAGACGACGACCGCCCTCGCCCTAGCGGAGGAGAACGGCTGGTCGCTGGTCGAGATGAACGCCTCGGACGCCCGAAACGAACGCGCGATCGAGCTGGTCGCCGGACGTGCGTCGATCACGCACACGCTCGCGGTGTCGGTGGCGGGTGGACCGAGGGCCCGCGCGCTCATCCTACTCGACGAAGCCGACTGCCTAACTGGGCGGCGGACCGAGACCCCGCGAGTGGCCCCACCGCCCGTGACGCTCCGGGAGTTCCTGCGGGGGCGCTACGGCAGAGATCGAGGACCTGAACGTTGCCTGGGGACTCGGCTCGGCTGGACGCCCGCCGCCGTTCTCAGAATGGGACGACCTCCCCCGCACGGCGGGACGAGCCGCCTGGACCCGACTGGCCCCGGCTCAGCGCGACCTTTCTGACTGGAAGGGAGGCTCCCGGCCCAGGACCTCTCCGACCGCGGGGGGCTTGCTGCCATCGCCCGACTCGTGCAGTCCACCCGGCAACCTGTGGTGCTTACGGTGAACGACGAGCACGTGCTCACCCGCTACTCGCCCCTCTTCCGGAATGCGGTCCTCCGCATCCCTTTCTCCCGACTCCGCGACGCGGAGGTCGGCGCACACGTGACCCGCGTGGCCGGCCAGGAAGGGATCCGACTTGCCCCGGGCGCGGTCGAAGCCATCGTGAAGAAGGCGCGAGGGGACCTTCGGGCGGCGCTGAACGACCTCGAGGCGATCGCGCCGCTCCCTCCGGGTCCCGCGCAGCTCTCGGTCCTCGGGGTCCGGGACCTCACCTCGGACCTCGAAGAACTGACGGCGGAGGCGCTGACCTCCCACGGGTACTACCGTTCGGTCGAGGTCCGGGACCGGGTGGATGCACCCCCGGACGACCTCTTCCCCTGGGTCGAGGAGAACATCCCGGCCTTCGCTCCCGACCTAAGGCACCTGGAAGAGGCCTTCGTCGTGCTCTCGCAGGCGGACCGCATGCTGCAACGCGCCCGACTAGCCCGGGTCTGGAGCCTGTGGAGCTACGCGTCCGAGCTCCAGACCGGAGGGGTAGGGCTCGCAATCCGGGACGCCCCCGTTCCCCTCCACGGACGAGTCTACTTCCCCGAGTTCCTGGGTACGATGGGGCGGTCCCGTGCCGCCCGGGGCCTCCGCGAGGGGATCGTCGCGAAGGGGGCACACCGGCTCCACCTCTCGAAAGTGAAGACCCGTCTCTCCCTCCTTCCTTTCCTCGAGACGCTGGCGTGGGAGGGCGCCCAATCGAAGGCCCGCGCCGAGGTCCGGGAGACCGCGCGACGCCTCGTCGCGGAGCTAGAGCTCACGGCCGACGAGGTTGCCCACCTCATTGGTGCGGAGCCCGGCTCGAGCGCGGTGGGCCGCTTGCTGCCCGCGCCCTCCGGGACGATCTCCCGGGATCCCACCTCTCCCTCCGAGACGGCGGGGGCCGACGGGCCGACGCCCGGAGCTTCCCGGGAAGCCTCCGCCGCCTCCCGGAAGGTCCAACGCTCGTTGAGCGAATTTGGGAGCTAAGGGTGCCCGAGAAGGCGGTCGTAGCCTGGAGCACAGGCAAGGATTGTGCGTGGGCGCTGCACACCGTCCGCTCGGACCGCTCTGTGGAAGTGGTCGGCCTGCTCTCGACGATGACCGAAACCTTCGGACGCGTCTCGATGCACGGGGTGCGGGCCGAGGTCGTTGAGGCGCAAGCCAGGGCCACCGGACTCCCGCTGCACCCAGTTCTCATCCCCTTCCCGTGTCCGAACGAGGTCTACGAGCGGGCGATGGCCGCGGCGCTCCACCGGCTCCGGGACGCCGGGGTGACCCGGGTCGTCTTTGGCGACCTGTTCCTCGAGGACGTCCGTCGCTACCGGGAACTGCACATGGAGGGGACCGGCCTTTCCCCGGTGTTCCCTCTGTGGGGCCGCCCGACCCGGGCGCTTGCGGAGGAGATCATCGACCGCGGTGTACGGGCCCACATCGTGGCGCTCGACCCGAAGAAACTGCCCCGCTCCTTCGCGGGCCGGGTCCTGACCCGCGAGCTGTTGTCGGAGCTTCCGAGCGGGGTCGACCCGTGCGGGGCAGGGGCGTGTTACAGCACCTGCGTTATGGTGGGTCGATGTTCGATGGCTGGTCCGGTTGTTCCCGTTTATCCAGCGTGCGGGGGTTCGTCTTCGCCGACCTCGCCCTCGCCGAGTAGGCCCAGGCGGGCCTGCTTGCACAGCGATCGCGAGTTGCCCTCGAGACCGCTCGAGATGGGCAACCGAGGGCGGCGCCCTGGGCCGCCTGGGCGAACTCCTCGGCCCAGATTCCGGGACGTGCCCCAGGACGGAGAGGTCCATCTTCGTGACCTTCCAGCTGTCCCCCACCTTGTCGAAGGTCGCTGGACGCCG
>CAWJFK010000019.1:0-7971 GCA_963842165.1 uncultured Thermoplasmata archaeon
TAGCCAGTGAGCGAGAGGACGGATGTTTCGATCGAGCGATCTACCCGAACCGGTCAAAGTGTACGCCTCGACCGGTCCGGTCCTCCCCCACACCGGTACTCTATGAATCAGCCCGGCCCGCTCCAGAGATCGCAACATCTTGGTCAGCGTGGCAGGGCTAATCCCCGAGAGAGATTTCTGGATCGGTCCGAAACGGAGCGTACCATACCGGCCCAGCAGGGCAACGACGGAGAGCGCCCACTTCTTGCCGACCAGGTCGATCGCCCCGATCGGCGGGAAGGGGCAATCGAGTTTTTCTGCGGCACCTTTTCTCACTTGGTCAGCGCCCAAGGTCGCCCAGAAACCCTTCGCTAATCACGGCGCCGGAAGTCCTGCGGTTCGGGTCACCCAGCTTCAACCAACCCTACACCTCCCGAGAGCCGGGATTCTGGGTCGAAGCGGCAGAAAAATTCAACCAGGCCACCGCATTCCGCCAAGTCATGTAGACCACTGTCTACATATAGTTGTGTCGATGTCGGTGAACATATGTCGGCGGCCAAAGTAGAGTTGGGCCTCACGGAACGACTCGGGCGGCTGAAGGACGGGGACGAAACCTGCTGCGTACCAGAGTACGAGACGCTTGCCTCGGGAATTCGCTCCTCGGCCCACTTCGCATCGACCTTGGCGCGGGTCAAGGCACTCTCCGAGCCCAACCGGCTGCTCTGCGTTATGCTTCTCGCACGGCGCCCGGAGCTGTGTGCGTGCGAGCTCCAGGCGGCCACGGGCTTGACTCATGCCACGATCAGCCATCACATGGGCGTGCTGGTCGCGGCCCGGCTCGTTGGAGCCCGCCGGGAGGGTAAGTGGATGTACCATTCGCTCACCGCGAAGGGGGATCTTACATCATGACGAGCAACGAGGGGGAGTCGGCGGCAGTGGAACTTCGTAGGGATCAGGTGCGCCAACGTTACGGAAAGATCGCGTCCGGAGGGCGATCCTGTGCCCCTGCCGCCGGGTCGACCGAAGGATGTTGCGAGGGCGCGTCCGATTCCTGCTGCGGGGACAGCACGGTTTCGATCCAGCTCGGATACAGCCCCGAGGAGCTCGCCGGCCTGCCCGAAGGCGCGAACTTGGGGCTTGGGTGCGGCAACCCCACCGCTCTCTTGTCGCTGAAGCCCGGGGAGACTGTCCTCGACCTCGGCAGCGGAGCTGGAATCGACTGCTTCCTCGCGTCACGGAAAGTGGGCGGGCAAGGGCAAGTCATCGGGGTCGACATGACCCCCGAGATGGTCGCGAAGGCTCGCGAGAATGCCCGAAAGGGGGGCTACTCCAATGTGGAGTTCAGACTAGGGAGATCGAGCACCTTCCCTCCGCAGACCGCTCGGTTGACGTCGTCGTATCCAATTGCGTGATCAACCTGGCCCCAGAGAAGGGGCAGGTCTACCGCGAAGCGTTCCGAGTACTTCGTCCGGGGGGACGGTTCGCGGTCTCCGACGTCGTGGCGACACGTCCGATTACCCAGCGAGAGCGGGACGACCCCTCGCTGTGGTCCTCGTGCTCCTCGGGGGCGCTCGAAGTGACCGAGGTCAGGAAGCTGCTCCTTGCGGCAGGTTTCGAGCGGATCGAGGTCGAGCTCCGCGCACCGACGTCGACCCCGGCTTCGCTTGACGGACAGACGTCACTCGGGGTGGTCTCGGCGGACATCCGGGCCACGAAACCCTCGGGAGGGTGACCGTCTATGCCTCAGAAGACGGTCCTGTTCATCTGCGTCGAGAACTCCTGCCGATCGCTTATGGCCGAAGCGATGTTCAACGCGAAACCCCCGGAAGGATGGACCGCAATCTCGGCCGGGACGAAACCGGCCGTATCGGCGAACCCGCGAACCGCGCCCATGCTCCGAGAACTGGGCCTGGAGATTCCCCCGCATCCACCCCAGGAATTGACCCCGGAGATGATGGACAATGCCCAGGTCCGGATCACTATGGGTTGCCTCGACGACGCCAGTTGTCCGGCGCGGCTCAAGAACCTGGAGCTCATCGACTGGTCGCTGCCCGACCCCGCACAGCTGGACGATCTCGGTTTCCGACAAGTCCGCGACCGACTCGTGGGGTATGTGAAGGGCCTCCGGAGTGAGCTGATCATCTCGGATCGACGCCGGAAAGCGCTGTCCCAGGACACCTCTCCGAGCTCGGGATGACGACTCCCCAACGAGCCCCGCCCCCGGCCGGCCCCCGCCATCGGCCCGCCAGGGCGGTCGGTGCTCTTGGAAGGGGCGGTCGTTCTCCAAAGCTCCGATTTGCGCCGGGCGCGCGACAGGCGATTGTTCCGAGTTGCCTCGGCACCTAAGGTCTGATATGAGCCTGGTCCCGGCCCCTACCGTACGGGTTCCTTCGTCGACCCCGCCCCCGACTCGTCAGCTCGACGTGGTGGATCGCTACCTCCCGGTGTGGGTCCTTTCGGCCATGGCCGGCGGCCTCATCTTGGGACGATTGTGGCCGGGAATCGGCACCGCACTGGGCCTCTGGCAAATCCAGTCGGTTTCGGTACCGATTGCGATCGGTCTTCTCCGATGATGTACCCGATCCTGGCCCGAGTGCGGTACGGCCGGATTCGGGACGTCACGCGCGGATGGCGGTCGACTGTTTTCCCCCTGGTTCTGAACTGGATCATAGGACCCGCCTTCATGTTCGCCCTCGCGTGGGCGCTCCTCCCCGACGCCCCCCTTTTGAGAACGGGGGTGATACTCGTGGGACTGGCCCGGTGCATCGCGATGGTCCTGGTCTGGAACCAGCTCGCGGGCGGGGACGCCGAGGTACGCAACCGCAATGGTCGCCCTCAACGCCGTGTTCCAGATCCTGGCCTACGCCGGGCTCGCCGTCTTTTACCTGGTCATCCTGCCGGCGTGGCTCCACCTACCGTCGCAGGCGATCTCGGTAGATCCCTCCACGGTGGCGCTGACCGTCCTGGTCTTTCTCGGTGTGCCGCTCGCGGCCGCCCTGGCCAGCCGGTTCGGTCTCGCCCGCTGGAAAGGACGGACGTGGTACGACCAGCGGTTCGCTCCCTCCGTGAGCCGCCTGACGCTTTGGGGGCTCCTCTTCACGATCGTTGTGATGTTCGCAATCCAAGGCCTCTCGATCACCACCCTTCCCTTCACGGTCCTCCGGGTGGTCGCCCCGCTCCTCGCGTACTTCCTCGGGATGTGGGCCCTGGGATTCCTCGGGGCCAGGTGGCTCAACTTTGGTTACGAGAAGTCGGTGACTGTCGCGTTCACCGCCGCCAGCAACGACTTCGAGCTCGCGATCGCGGTCGCGGTTGTCGTCTTCGGAGTCGCCTCGCAAGAGGCGTTCGCCTCCGTGATCGGTCCGCTCGTGGAGGTCCCCGTCCTCCTGGCGCTCGTGTACCTCGCCCTCTGGAGTCGACCTCGGTTCGACCGCCATCCAACGTCCGTTCCAGGCCAAGGGACCATCGAGTCCGGGTAAGTCGGTCCCTCCCCCGCCCCCGAAGTAGATGCTTGGGACCCACCCCTGCCCCCGCCGTTCGTATCCCCCTCCCCCCTACCGGACCGGCAGCGCTCCCAGCGCCCCACCCTCGACCGCGTTGAATCCCGAGCGCGGACGGGGCCCGAGCTTCGTTTCTGAAATCGCCCCTGCACTGAGTCCCGGGGGGGACCCGAAGGAGTTCGAACCCACACGGCCATGGGATCGCGTAGGCTCTCCAGCCGGGCCGGCTCCAGCGGTCCGTTCTCCCTCGGCCGGCTAAGACCCGAAAACGCCGGTGCTGGCTGGTCGGGCCCAGCCACTGGAGGGATTTGAACCCCCGACCTGCTGATTACGAATCAGCCGCTCTGCCGCTGAGCTACAGTGGCGCGGCCAGCGGACGAACGAACTCGACCTATAATGGTGGCGCCGGCGCGGAGCCGAGCGCGTCCAGGGCCTCCGTCAGGTCGCGCACGAGGTCCTCCGGTTCCTCGACCCCGAGCGACAGCCGAACCATCGAGCCGTCGATCCCCCGCTCCGCCAGTTCCGCCGGAGTGAGGTGCCGGTGCGACGTGAGGGCGGGAACACTCGCGAGGCTCTCGACGCTCCCGAGACTGGAGGCGACGTGCACGAAGCGCAGTCGGCGCAGGAACGGGTCGACGGCGCTCGGGCCCGGCACGCAGCGAGATCGAGAGCATTCCGCCGCGACCCCGCATCTGGCGGGCGGCGATCCCCTCCTCTTCGGGACTGTTCCGACCCGGATAGAACACCCGCCGGACCGCCGGATGGCGAGCGAGCGCATCGGCCACTCGGCGGCCGTTTTCGTTCTGGCGGGCCACTCTGCAGACTGAGGGTCTTCAGGCTGCGGGCCAGCAAGAACGCTGCGAACGGGTCCGGGCTCGCACCGAGGTACCCCTTGGAATCGATCCGATCGAGCAAGGCCTCCGGACCCACGACCGCCCCCGCGAGCACGTCGCTGTGCCCGGCGAGATACTTGGTCGCGCTGTGCACGACCAGGTCGGCACCGAGGGCGAGCGGGGTCTGGTTGATCGGGGTCGCGAAGGTGTTGTCGACGGCCAGGAGGGCGCCCTGGTCGTCCGCGACGTCGGCCCAGCGGTGCAGGTCGACGACGGAGAGCGTCGGGTTCGTGGGGCTCTCCAGCCAGACGAGGCGCGTCGCCGGGCCGACGAGCCGATTCTGGCTCGGCCGCCTCGGCGATCGAAACCCACCGGACCTGGATCCCGAATCGCGGCAACAGGTCGGTGAGCAGGTCGAGCGTTCCGCCGTAGAGGTCCCGGAGGGCGACCACCTCGTCGCCGGAGCGCACGAGCGACAGGATCGTGGCCGTGATCGCCCCCATCCCGGAGCTGAACAGCCGCGCGGCCTCCCCGCCCTCCAGCTGACGGATCGTGTCGGTGGGCCCTTCCAGGGTGGGGTTCTCGAGCCGGGAGTAGAGGTAGACGCGGCCCTGGTCGGCCGACTCGGAGTGGGTCGATGGAAAGTGGAACGTCGACGTCTGGTAGATCGGGCCGACGACCGCCCCCGCGTTGAGCTCGGGCCGGCGCGTGCCGTGGACCAGCCGGGTCGCGACGCCGGCCCACTCGGGCAGCGGGTCGAACGACGCGCGGCCCGCTGGCGCGGGGGCGAATACGGGTCGGTCATTCGTCCGCGCGCGCGGGGAGGGTCCCGCTCCGCTCGCGCAGCGTCGCCAGTCGGTGGGGCGCCTCGATCTGGGTCAGGTACTCCGCGACCGGCGGGGGGACGAGCGGCCGCCAGCCCCGGTTCGCCGCGATGCAGCGGCGGATGTGCTCGCCTTCGAACTTCGGACGGGAGTAGAGAGGGGGCGTCTCCACCGCGTACCCCGCGCGCTCGAACAGGAGTCGGGTGAGCGGGTTGCTGGTGTAGACGCGGTCGAACGAGGGGAGCAGCGACTCGAGGTACCGAACCCACTGGGCGTGGCGGCGGATGTCCGCCACCGGGACCACGTGGACCCGAGGGTGATCGGAGGCACCGACGGTTCGGTCGATCATCTCGAACCGCTCGCCCGCAGTGAACGGGTTCTTCCACGTATAGGATTCCTCTGCGCTCCCGATCGCGAGAAGCAGCGTGGCCTCGGGCCGGTCTGGCGGATCGTCTCGACCACTTGGAGGTGGCCCCGGTGGAATGGCTGGAACCGGCCCACGAGCAGGCCTCGCACGGCGTCCTCACTCGGGCGAGAGGTCTTCGACGTCTTCGAGGAAATCCTCGATGTGGGGGCAACGAGCCGTGAGGTAATGTCGGCAGTGGCGGCAGTGCTTGTCGTTGTAGGACGCGCCGAGCCGCGAGTTGAACTCGTAGCACGGACGGTTCATGAACTTCTCTTCGTCCTCGTCCCCCTCGTCGGGGAACGGGGCCGGGCGCGACGGCCCGATCGGATGGACCGGAACCCGGAAATTGCCTCTCACGAACCCGCGGGCCGGCCCTTGGGCGGCGCCGATGCGCTCGAGGGCGTCGGGAGCTCGTCCGTGGACCGACTGGTGGCGAGCACCATCGCGGCGAGCCGCTCGAGAAGCGAGTCCTTCTTGGTCCCGGCGCCTCCGACGAGGGTGTACTTCAGCACGTCGCGGAGGGTCCGGACGGGAATGACCTCGATGATGCCGCGGTAGCGCGACTCGAGGACGAGGTCGTCCAGGTTGTCTTCGGGGATGAGCACTCGGCGCAGGCCGGCGTCGGCCGCCGCTTCCACCTTGGCCGTCACGCCCCCCACGGGCAGCACCTGGCCCCGGACGGAGAGCGAACCGGTCATGGCGACCGACTGGTCGACCGCGACCCCCTCGAGGGCGCTGATGACCGCCGTCGCGATCGAGACGGACGCGCTGTCCCCCTCGACCCCGTCGGACGTTCCCACGAACTGGATGTGGATGTCGAACCGGGAGATGTCCTCGCCGGTGTACTTCTTGATGAGCGCACTGACGTTCTGGACCGCCTCCTTCGCAATCTCCCCGAGCTTGCCCGTCGCGACCACGACGCCGCCGTCGCGCGTCTGGGCCGGGGTGACCTCGGCCACGATCGGGAGCACGATGCCCGAGAACTCGGACATCCCCGTCTGGGCGTTGATGGCCGCCAGACCGTTGACCGTTCCGACCGAGGCGCCCTCGGTCGCGAACATCCGGTACTCCTTGCGGCGCTCGATGTACCGGTCGGCGATCTGCTGTTCGAGCGACCGGCTGGCGCGCTTCGCCTTGACCACCTGGTCGGCGTGAACCATCGGAAGGCCCTCGGAGAGGGCGATGTCACCGGCGACCCGAACGAGGCCCCCGAGCTCCCGGAGGCGGAGGGTGAGTTGGCCCGAGCGGCCGCTCCGGCGCTGGGCCTCTCGGATGACCTCGATGATCGCGTTCCGGTCGAAGTGCGGGATCTTCTTGTCCTTGAGAACTTCCTGGGCGACGAACCGGACGATCTTCATCCGGTTCTCGTTCGTGTCGGGCATCGTCGTCTTGACGTACAGCTCGTAGCCGTACCCGCGGATCCGCGAGCGCAGCGCCGGGTGCATCGTCTGGACACTGTCGATGTTCCCCGCCGCGACGAGGACGAAGTCGGCGGGGACGGGCTCCGTCTTGACCATCGCCCCGGCGGATCGCTCGGACTGCCCGACGATCGGGAAGCGACGCTCCTGGAGGGCGGTCAGCAGCGAGTGCTGGCTCTCGATCTTGAGGAGGTTGATCTCGTCGAGGAAGAGGACCCCACCGTTCGCCTTGTGGATCGCCCCGACCTCGACCCGCTCGTGGGGCGGCGTCTCGAGTCCGCCGGACTGGAACGGGTCGTGCTTGACGTCCCCGAGCAGCGCGCCCGCGTGAGCCCCGGTCGCGTCGATGAACGGTGGCTTGTCGTCGGGAGTATGGGTGACGAGGAGCTTCGCGACGTTCGCTCCCCCTTCGCTCCGTCCGCTCGAGAGGCGAACGATCGCGTAGAGCAGCACCACGACGAGGAGGCCCCAGATGAGGTCGACGAACTGGCCGGTCGTGAAGATGAGGTAGAGCGTGAACGCCATGATCGCGATCGCGACCACGATGAAGAGGATCGTGCGCTGCTCCTTCTTCTGCGCCGCCTCGAGCTTCTGGGCGGCGACGATCTCCTTGCCCTTGCCGGCCGGAACGACCCGAATCTTCGGCTCGTTCGAGTCCTCACTGTTGGGGTAGGCGAGGATGTCCTGGAGCGGCTCCTTCGGGAGGAAGTCGACCATGGCCCGGGCGAGCATGCTCTTCCCGTTCCGGGCTCTCCGATCAGGATCATGTGGCGCTTCTGGGTGGCCGCCTTGCGGGCGACCTCGACCGCGCTCGTCCTGGCCGATGACCTGCTCGAGCAGACGGGGGGGGACCTCCACCTGAGCCGTGGAGGCGTAGGGCAGACTGTCCGCCCAGACGTCCAACGGCTGCGGGGTCGACGATTCTGCCGGCGGCCCCGGACGGTGTTTCCGCGTCTCAGCCATTTGGGCGTCCCGACCTCGATACTTCGAGGCCCGTTCCGCCTCTTGAAC
>CAWJFK010000020.1:0-57484 GCA_963842165.1 uncultured Thermoplasmata archaeon
CCACCTGGTCGGCCAGGAGCCGACCGGTCGCGAGGGAGGTGGTCACCCCGAGCCCGTCGTGCCCGTCGCCAGAAAGACACCTTCCTGCCGAGGCCATGGTCCGATGAGGGGAAGGTGGTCGGGCGTGGCCGGACGGAATCCGGCCCAGGTCCGGATCACCGACAGTCCCGCCAAGGCCGGCGCAAAACGCACCGCCCGGTCGAGCATCGCGCGGAGCATCCGCGGGTCGACCCGCGGGTCCTCGTTCCCGAGCTGCCGGGAAGAACCGATGAGCATCTGGCCGGTGCGCCCGAGGTTGCAGGTTGAACGAGATCGATTCGGGCGACTCACCGGTGGCGCGCTCGACGTATCCCATTTCCACCAGTTGGTGACGGACCCAGCCGGGGTGCCGTGATGGCTGAGCTGCCCCTTGCGCGGGCGGACGGGCACCCCCGGCGAAAGGGTCGGGGAGGACGTCCCCGCCGCGTTCACGATCGCCGTGGCCGTCACCGAAGATCCGTCCACCAATCGAACCGCCGAGCGCTCCAACCCTCGGGCCGCTCGGCCTCGGAACACACGCGCTCCGAGCGCGCCTGGGCCCGGTCGACGAGGTAGTCGCACGCCGTCGGCGGATAGATGACCAGGTCGTCGGGCGTGAGCAACCCTCCGGCGAGACCTCGCCGAAGGTTCGGCTCCTCGGCCGCGAGTGCGCTGGAGTCGAGCACCGTGGCCCGGACGCCGCGCCGGGCATACGCGCGTCGCGCGACTCTCGAGCGCCTGCATCTCCGGTTCGTCCGACGTCGATCCACAGCGACCCCACGCGGTCGAACTCGACCGACGCCGGGCAGTTCCTCCTGCAAATCCTCCCACAGGCGTCGAGAGAATTGGGTCAATCGAAATTCCGCTTCGGACCCGTACTCGGTTAGGATCTGTCCCATGTTCGCGGAGGTCGCGCCACCGCCCGTGAGGCCCGCCTCGATGAGGGCCACCCTCTGGCCGGCGCGGGCGCACTCCCACGCGCAGCTCGCGCCGACAATCCCGCCGCCGACTACGGCAACGTCGAATTCGGGAGACATCAGGTAGGACCGGCGAACGCTAACTCGTATGGTGGACGGAGACTCGGACCGAATCCACCGCCCGCTGGAGCCTCTGTCGGATCGCCTCTCCGCTCTCCTCCGGCGGGAACACCCTCCCCGATCTCTCGGCGAGGGTCCGGTCCACGAACTCCCGGGCCAGACGGCAGATGGAACACATGCGGCACTCGTCCCCGATCGGGCTGTGGGCCAACCGATGCAGGTCCTCGGACTCGTCGGTCCCGAGGAGGACCGCCGCCTCATGCAACTCGCAACGGGCCGGAGCGTCCCATCGCAACCCCCTATCTCCTGCCGGGAGAAAAGGAGAGCGAACGCCCTCGGGGCGACCGAGGTCGACCCTCACCCAGATTCGAAGTGAATCGGGTCGCCCTTCTGGATGACCCCCTCTTCCACGACGCGACAGTACCATCCTCTCCTTCCGAGCGTGGTGCGCAGGAACTCGGGGCCCCGAGCGGCTCCGACGTACGGAAGGAGGTAGAGGTTGTTGCACGGGTCGCAGGGCTTGGACACTTCGAGCAAGACGGAACCGGCCCGCACCCTGCGGGAGGGACGGAACGCGTCGTTGGGAAGACCCGACGAGGTGAGATTCTCCCCGAGGTCGCCCGGGCGGGACCGGCAGCCTTCCTGGTTCAACGCGGAGATGACCTCGAGCGGAAGGATCAGGACGGCCATGTCGGGGTCACGATGCTTCTCCTCGGTCCGGTACCGGTTGAAATCGCCCTCGACCCGGACCGGGAGACCCGTGCCATCGGGACCGGGACTTTCGGTAGGCCGTGCTCCCCGGGAACTTCCGGCTTTCGGTTTAGCTGGACGACCATCCCCGTGGGCTCACGGCTCGACATGACCCTCGACGGGCTGTACCCTACGGAAAGATTAGGTGTTGCGTTCCCCGGAAGGATACGACCCGGGTGACCGGTCCGAGTGCGTTAAGTCGGACGACTCTATCGACCGGACGTGTCGCGATGTGGACGAGCTCAGGTTCGCGGAGTACCTGCGGTATGTCGAAGCTCGGATGGCATCACGCATTCCTGGGGAAGGGCCGATCCTCGCCGAGGGACCGGCTCCTCTCGAACGGGTCGTGCTTCCGACGCGGGTCGAAGCGTAGCCCCGGACCCGGACCACCGGAACTCAACGCACGGCCGACCGGCAGTGGGATCGCCCAGCGGGGGCCTCGGCACCTCCTCCCCCGAAACATTCCGTCTCGCCCGGGCGCAAGAATCGTGACGCTTGGTCCCCTTCATATTCGCCCCAATTCTAGTCTGTCGAGAGAACGCGGGCAGCCTCGGTTCGCTCGCCCTGCTCTCTGGAAGGGATCAGCCTGCACGGCTCACGCTCGCCGAAAGGAGCCCTCGAGCGACGGGCCGGGAGGCGGCGGGTGACCAGTTCCTCGCTGGTGCATTTCCGGGGGGCTCCGGTCGACCGGGCGGCCGAAGTACTGACCCGCGAGGCCGGTCGGTTCCCTGACGGAGTTAGATGCCCGGTTCGAGCCGGAGCGTCGGCTCCTGCTCGAACAACGAGGGGCCTTCCGACGTACTCTTCGCGAAGGGCGGGTCCCCGGGTTTCCGGCGGAGACGGGGTCCCAGCGGTCGGCGGAGTGGACCGTAGTCACTCCTCGACCCGACCTCCGCGATCGTCGAGTGGAGATCACCGGACCGGTCGATCGGAAGATGATCATCAACGGACTCAATTCCGGAGCCTGCGTCTTCATGGCGGACTTCGAGGACGCCCACTCCCCGACCTGGGAGGGGACGATCGAGGGCCAAGTCAACCTGATGGACGCGGTCCGTCGGCGGATCGAGTACACGAGTCCCGAGGGGCGCGCCTACCGTCTCCACCGATCCCCCGCTACGCTCATGGTTCGCCCCCGCGGCTGGCACCTGGACGAGCCGCACGCCTCGATTGGGAACCGACCGATCTCCGCTGGCCTGCTCGATTTCGGACTCTTCTTCTTCCACAACGCCCGCGAGCTCGTCGCTCGGGGATCGGGACCGTACTTCTACCTCCCCAAGCTCGAGCACTACCTCGAAGCCCGCCTGTGGAACGAGGTGTTCCGATGGTCTCAGGAAGCGCTCGGCCTCCCGGTCGGTACGGTTCGCGCGACCGCCCTGATCGAGACGCTGCCGGCCGCGTTCCAGATGGACGAGATCCTCTACGAGCTCCGGGACCATTCGGCGGGGCTCAATTGCGGACGCTGGGACTATCTGTTCAGCTTCATCAAGCAGTTCCGCGACGACCCTCGGGTGCGATTCCCGGACCGGTCCCGCTTGGCCATGTCCACCCCGTTCCTCACCGCGTACACCCACCTGCTCATCCGGACGTGCCACCGACGAGGGGCTCATGCGATGGGGGGCATGGCCGCCCAGATCCCGATCAAGGGGGATCTCGAGGCCAATGACCGTGCCCTGGCCCTCGTTCGCTCGGACAAGGAACGTGAGGTGGCGGCGGGGCACGACGGGACGTGGGTGGCCCACCCTGCCCTCGTCCCGGTCGCCCGCGAGGTGTTCGATGCCCATATGCCCGGCCCAAATCAACTCGACGCGACCCACCCGGAGTACGCGGTCGGTCCCTCCGAGCTCCTGCGACTTCCGGAAGGCGCCATCACCGAGGACGGGGTCCGGCGAAATACTCGCGTGGCGCTCCGCTATCTCGAGGCGTGGTTGCGGGGCATCGGGTGCGTCCCGATCGACCACCTGATGGAGGACGCCGCGACCGTCGAGATCGCGCGCAGCCAGCTCTGGCAGTGGCTCAATCACGACGCCCACCTCCCGGACGGGACACCGGTCGACGCCCTCCTTTTCCGTCGCCATTTGGCAGAGGAAGTGCGACAGCTTCGTGAGGAGGGGGGCGGCTCGACCCCGGTTACCATCGACCGGGCCACGACGCTGCTCGAGAGGGTCGTTACGGCGGCCGAGTTGGAGGAGTTTATCACAACGCGGGCTCTCCCCTATCTGGAGACCTCCACGGAGGGAGTGCGATGAGCGAAACCGTGGGCACGGACTGGAAGACGGCCGAGCGATGGAAGGGCGTCTGTACGGCCGTACCACCCGAACGACGTCGAGCGCCTGCGAGGGTCCGTCCAGATCGAGCACACGCTCGCCCGGCTCGGGGCGGACCGCCTCTGGCGGCTGCTCCAGACCGAGCCGTTCGTCCCATCGCTGGGGGCGATGACGGGAACGCAAGCGGTCCAGATGGTCGCCGCCGGCCTCCCCGCGATCTACGCGAGTGGATGGCAGGTCGCGGCGGATGCCAACAATGCCGACCAGACCTATCCGGACCAGAGCTTGTACCCGGCCGACTCGATGCCCGGCCCTGGTCCGCCGACTCAACAACGCCTTCCGTCGAGAGGACGAGAAGCAGCACGCGCTGGGCAAGGAGGAGGTCTCCTGGTATGCCCCGATCGTGGCCGACGCGGAAGCCGGGTTCGGCGGGACGCTCAACGTCTTCGAGATCACCCGCGGGCTGATCGAAGCAGGCGCGGCGGGGCTCCACCTCGAGGATCAGCTGGCGTCCGTCAAGAAGTGCGGGCACATGGGTGGCAAGGTCCTCGTCCCCGCCCGCGAGTTTAATCAGAAGCTCTGGGCCGCCCGGCTGGCGGCGGACGTCCTCGGCGTCCCGACGCTCCTCATCGCGCGCACGGACGCGCTGAGCGCGAAACTCCTGACGAGTGACATCGACCCGAGGGACGCGCCGTTCCTGACGACGCGCCGCACCGCGGAAGGCTTTTTCGAGATCACCGGTGGGCTCGACATGGCGATCGCCCGTTCGCTCGCATACGCTCCGTACACCGACCTGCTCTGGTTCGAGACGTCCTCCCCGGATATCGAGGAGGCGGCCCGTTTCGCCCGGGAGGTCCACCGAGAGTTCCCGGGGAAGCTGCTCGCGTACAACTGCTGCCCGTCGTTCAACTGGCGCAAGAAGCTCGCCCCGGAGGTCATCGCGGAGTTCCAGACGACCATTGCCGAGATGGGGTACCGGTTCCAGTTCGTCACGCTCGCCGGCTTCCACGTGCTGAACATGTCGACCTTCCGGCTGGCCCGCGGATACGCCCAGCGCGGCATGGCGGCCTACACCGACCTCCAAGAGGAGGAGTTCCGCGCGGAGGACGAGGGGTACACCGCCGTCAAACACCAGTCGTTCGTCGGCGCGGGGTACTTCGACGATATCGCGCAGGTGCTCTCGGGGGGTCTCACGACGACCCTCGCGATGGACGGCTCGACCGAGGAGGAGCAGTTCGCCAAGAAGGGGAAGTCGGCTTCCCCCTCGCCTTCCTCCCGCACGAGGGGACGGTCCGCCTCCAGCAAAGCCACGTGAGGGGCTCCTCCTTCCCCCGGACCCACGGGTGGGAGCTCCTCCTCGGCGCCGCCACGGTGTTCGTCGCCGTCCTCATCGCGCTCGTTGCGACGGGAGTGTTCGTGCTGCCGCCGCCCGCCGTCGCGACGGTGACGATCGTCGGGGTCGACTGGACGATCGAAGAGGGAACCACCTCCCTCGGTTACGGCTGGTTCGGCCCCAACGAGGTCAACCTCTCGGAGACGGACGGACTGCCGTTCGAGGTGGCCTCCGGCGGGACGTTCGTCCTCGTGATGGCCCTATCGAACCTCGACTCGGTCAACCACACGATCCGTTCGGCCACCGCCGTTCCCCCGTTCAACGTCACCGGGACCACCCCCGCGCTCCCCCGGATCGTACTCAGCGGCGAGGACGACTGGTTCCTGCGCGTCGCTCTCGATGCGCCGACGGTTTCGAGCTCGCAATCGTTCACGGTCGAGCTCACCCTCGACGCGTTGGCCCCGTGAGGAGGCGGCCGGTCCCGGTGCCATGCACCCTAATTCGGTCCGGACGGTCCGAGCGACTCGGGAGGCCGACCTCGGTGCGATCGCCGTCGGTACCACACCGCACCGACGATCGCGACCAGCAATACGACCGCTCCGGCCGACGCGATCTCGACCGCGCTGAAGCTCCCTCCGCCGAGTCCGACGCGCGTCGGGGGGGTGAGGTTGGACGGGAGGCTTTCTCCGAAGGCGATGAACCCGTACATCCCGTTCTGAAAGTGTCCCGAGACGTTGCAGATGAACTCGTACCGCCCCGGGGCGGACGGAGACACGAACGTTCCGACCGATTGGCTACCGGAACTGCTGACGAGGGCCGAGTAGATCGCCGGATAGGTCACGAACAGCTGATCCAGCTGCGTGGGAGTATCGGACGTTGGGATCTCGAATCCCTCGCGGGAAGAGATCGTGAACGAGTGCGGGAGGTTGTCGGCATTGGTGAGGGTGACGGTGATGTTCGCGCCGGTCGGGATCTGCTCCAGAGTGTCCGGAACGAATCGGTAGGGTGCGCTCGTTACTATGTCGATGGAGCCGGTGGCAGCGGTCGGAGTGGAGTAGGTCGTCGCGCCCTCCCCGGAATCCGCCGGGGGAACGAGCGTGCCCCCGACCAGGAGGACCACCAGAGCGATCCCCACCGCCCCCGTCCCGACCATCCTCGGACTCCAAGGACCGGTCCGTATTGACGCTACCGGCGAGAGCGGGGAATCGCACCACCCGGGACGTCGCGGGCGGTAGCCCGTGATTCGATAAGTCCACGCGAGGAAACACCATCGGCGGGGGGGACGCCCCGGCCGGCGAGATGGGACGTTCCGTGGGTCGTTCCGCCTTCACCCAAGATTTAAGCCCGAAACGGGGGCTTTTCTAGCCGCTGGCGGTGGGGACGCCCGGCCATCGACCGGATTCTCCATCGTACGGTAGCGAGCGGGCGCTACGTACCCGCTCGGAAGAGGAAAGTACCTTGGTCCTGCCCGCAACTGACCTGTCGGACCCGTCGCCGCTCGTCGCGGTACCCCGGCACCGCCCGTCGGATGTCGAGCACTGGAAGATCGTTACCCTGCTCCAGCTCGGCCACTATCTGCGGACCAACCGGTTCTACGGGCTGCTCGGGTTTGTCGTCCTCATTTCGGGACTCACGCTCGCCTTCCAAGTCTCGGCCGGGATCGCCACCGTCCAGGTCCAGCAGCTCTTCCGCCCCTCCGAGTACCTGAGCAATTTCCTTGTGTACACGGGCCTGTTCGTCGTCCTGGCGGCCGCGTTCTTCGGTGGAGACGCCCTCAGCGTCGACTTCTCCACCGGTGCCGGCTACTACATGCTCGTCCTCCCCATCCGCCGGCCCGTCCTCCTCGCCGGGCGCTACGCCGCGGCGACGCTCGTGACGCTCGCCGTCGTGGGGGTCTACTACGCCCTCGGCGCCGTGGGGGCGGTCTACTTCTTCGGGGGGGCGAACGTCCCTTGGAGCCTCCTGGCCACCTCCCTCGGCGTCGCGGTCATCTTCTCGCTCGCGGCCTTGAGCGTCGCGTTCTGCGTGAGCGCCTTCGTCCGGTCCCCGGTCGCGGGCGTCCTCATCACCGTCTTGGCCCTCTACGTGGGGTTCACGACGCTGCAATCGACCATGGAGCTAGCGGGGCTGGAACCGTGGTTCTCGTTGAGCTATGCGGGGGGCGCGATGGCCGCCGCGCTCGATACGGATTTCGTCCACGTGCAGGCGATCCCGCTCGGCGAGGACCGGTACTACACGATCTGGGCGTCCACCGTCTCCGAGGGACTGATCATCATGGCGGCCTACATCGCGGCCTTCCTGCCGCTGAGCGCCTACCTCTACCAGCGCAAGGAGTCGACGGGCTGACCGATGGGCTCGATCGAAGTGGCCGCACTGTCGAAGTCATTCCGGACGGGCGCGCCCGGTCCTCCGCGACCTTTCGTTCCGGTACGAAGGGGCGGGCGCGGTCGGGTACCTCGGCCCGAACGGTGCCGGCAAGACCACGACCCTCAAGCTGCTGGTCGGCCTCCTGCGGCCCTCGCACGGGCACGCCGTGCTCAACGGGATCGACGCGATGGTCGACCGCAAGGGCGCGCTTTGGGATGTCGGGGCGCTCATCGAGACCCCCGAGCCGTACCCCACGCTGAACGTCCACGAGGCCCTGGACGCGGTCGGACGGGCCCGCGGCCTCACGCGCGACGACGTCGACCGCGAGGTCGACCGTTGCCACGAGCTGCTCGACCTCCCTCCCCTCGGCCAGCGGATCGGGTGGCTGTCCAAGGGCCAACGGCAGCGGGTCGCGCTCGCATCCACCCTGATGGGGGACCCCTCCGTGATCCTCCTCGACGAGCCGACCAGTGGCCTCGACCCGGCCGAGCGGGTGCTCGTGCGCCACCTGTTGAACCGCTTGAAGCGCGACCATCTGGTCTTCCTGAGCTCCCACCAGATGCTCGAGGTGACCGAGGTGTGCGACCAGCTGATCTTCCTCCACCAGGGTCGGATCCTCCTCAAGGACCGGGTCGATCGCGTCGCCGAGCGGATCCGCTCGCGGCAGGTGGACGTCGAGTTCGAATTCCCCGTCCGCTCGGACCGCATGGCCGGGATCCGGGCGGTCGCGACCGAAGTAGCCTCGCTGTCCGACCGACGCTGGCGGATCTCGTTCGACGGAACCGACGAGACGCGGGTTCGTCTCCTGCAGCTGTGCCAGGGGGTGGGCGCCGTCGTCCAGTTCGCCAACACCTCGCTCGTCCTCGAAGAAGCCTATCTCGAGCTAATCCCGACGAGCGCGGAAGAGACATGAACGCGGACGAACCGACCCCTCCCTCCTCCGACCCATCTCCCCGCCCGACTCGCCCCCACGGGCGCGCCCAGACGTTCCGACAGGAACAGGCGAGGCGGCGGAGCCTCCGATGGGAACGGGCCGGGGAACTCTTCGTGGTCGTGATCATCGTGCTGGGTGTCTACACCATCCTGACCGCCCGCCCGTATGGGTCGACCTCCAGCGATCAGTTGCCCGGCATCGGCCCTCCGATCGTCGTGCACTTGGGTTCCCCGGCCGAGAGCTCGGTGACCTGCACCGCCGGCGGCACGGCCTATGCGGAACGGATCCCTTGGACGAATTCTACCCAACCGGTGACTACGGGGGACCTCAGTGTCCGGGTTACCGAGATCTGGGATGGGGACTACATCGGGGACCCCCACGCCGTCGCGAACGTGACCCCCTCGAACCTGTGTGCCGGCGCCCCGCCGGATGCTTCGGCCAAGTGGTACGTCGTGCTGGCCGCGCCGAACGGGACGAACCTCCTGACCTACACGGGGGGAACGGGGTGGGTGTCGGTGACCCACGGAGATTGGAACCTCGGGGTCGAGAACGACTCAGCCCTGATCCTGGTCTGGTACGCCCCGCTCGCCGGGACGGGCCGGGGTATCTCGCTGGACGGGGCGGCCAACGGGTCCCTGATCAGTGGTTCCATCGCGCTGTAGTGCAGCGATTTCTTTGGGAAGAGAGCGCGGCGGTGCGGCTCGGAGGTCGAGCCCGGCACCTCGGCTCACCGCGCCGATCCGTGCGGGCCGAGCGGGTCGTTCAGGGCGAGACGACGTCCACGGACATGTTGAGGGGCCCGGTGTACGTCGAAGAAGGAGCGGTCACGTTGACGTAGAGGCGCTCCGCGGCCCCGGGGACCACCCGGACGGGGGCGCTGGAGTCGACAAGGGAGAATCCCGCGGTGAGGACGTGGACAGAATCGGCCGTGCAGTTCGGGCCGACGAGACCCCCGGGATACGGAAGGTTGACCGACACCGGGAGCACCCCGCCCACCAGCACGATCCCGCCGTAACTAAAGACCGACCCCTGCCAGCAGACCGCGGGTCCGTTGAACGTCCAACGAGAAACGTTCACGGAAACGTACGACTGCCCTCCCGAGGACCCCTTGGGGCCGAGGCCGAGGGGGCCCTCCCACTGGGGAGCGGTATCCCAGAGAATGATGAGGACGACCAGCACGATGGCAAAGGCGGCGATGAGGTAGCTGTTCGCATTCTGGCGGCGGGGCCACGATGGAGCGGGCTGGACCGATTTCTCCTCGATACGGGTCCCCCTACTGAGCACGCCGAGCGCCGATAGTTAATGTTTCCATGGAGCCGGCACCCAGGTAAACGGTCCGGACAGGGGGAGGCGCTCGCGCCGAGACCGGTGGCACTCATGGCGGAGCACCGCAGCGCCCGGGGGGTCGAAGCCCTCCCGTCACTCCGGTTCTCGGCTGGAGCCGAGATTCGAGATTCTGCGCACCATCATAAGACGGTCCTGGAGTGGCGCCCCAATGACCCGTTCGTCCGTCCGACTCCGGCCGTCGGGAAGCCGCATCGGCGGGGCGGCGGGGGCGTTCGCGGTGGCCTTGCTCATCTTGATCTCGTCTGGAGTGGTCGACACCGGAGCCAAATCCCACGCCCTCGGGTCCGATTCGAACTCCCGAGGCGGAACCGTTTCCGCGTCGATGCTCCCGAGCGTCCCGACTCCCAAGAGCAACCACTACGACTGGCCCGAGTTCCATCAGGGCGCGGCGCTGAACGGGTACGCAGGCAACAGCCCGCTCTCCACGCTGAATGCGTCCTCGCTGGGCGTTGCCTGGGCGACCAACCTGTACGGGGCGGTGCTCGACTCTCCCGCGGTCGCGTACAACCCCATCCTCCGGGAGACTCTGGTGTACATCGGGACCGACTCGGGCAATTTCGTCGCGGTGAACTTGGCCAACGGACAGATCGTGTGGGGCGACTGGCTCGGCTCCCCCATCCGTTCTTCACCACTCGTCGTCAATGGGTCCGTCTTCGTCGTGCCGTTCTCCAACGCGATGATGCTGAAGCTCAATGACACGACCGGCACGAGCATCTGCTCGACGGCGCTCCCGGGGGCGACGGAGGCGACTCCGACCTACGGGGCTCCTCCGGGCGGCGTGCCTTCCGTGTACCTCGGGACCGAGGCGCCGAGCCCTCACAACGGGCCGTTCATGGCCATCAACGCTCAGACCTGCAGCATCGAGTGGGAATTCTCCGGTTACAACGTGTCCGCCGGTTCGTGGAGCCCGGCCTCCTACGTCATCAACGCGAGCGGGGGGCCCATGGTCCTCTTCGGGACCGACGACCCCGACTCGTCGGTCTATGCGCTGAACGCCCTCACGGGCCATCTGATCTGGCGGTTCCAGTGCTACGACCCACCCGGGAAGGATTACGACGTGGGCGCCGGCCCGTCCGTCGGCCGGCCCGGAGCCAACGGCTTCCCTCAGGGCGTGGTCTACATCACGAACAGCGCCGATATCGCCTATGCGCTGGACCTGAACAACGGCACCCTCATCTGGGAGACCAATTTCCTCACCTTGTCGGGACTCCCCCTCACGGTGGAACCTCGGGCGCGATCGACGCCCGCCCTGGATGGCAAGTACGTCATCTTCGGCTACAACGAGGGCCTGATCAACCTCAACGCCCGGAGCGGCAAGCTCCTGTGGATCGCGAACGACTCGACCGGGACCGAATCGATCGCCGCCCCGGCGATCGCCGGATCGACCGGCCGCTCGATCGTCATCACCGGCGATGTGGGCGGAAACCTCGATGTGCTCTCGTCCGCCGGGGGGGCGCGTCTGTACACGTACCCGACCGGCGGTTGGATCGCCTCCTCCCCGGCGGTATCGGACCGGAGCGTCGTCATCGCCTCCTCCGATGGATTCCTGTACGACTTTTCACTCCACGGCGGAAACGATGGGACGCTTCCGGCCACTTCGATCAGTTCCCCCCCGGATGAAGCCACGATGGCCAACCCCAACGGGACCTTGACCGTCTACGGAAACGCGACGGACCCGATGGGCATCGCTACGGTAGCGGTCGCGATCCAGTCCGGTGATGCGAGCGGCCCGTGGTGGGACGCCACGACCAAGAGCTGGTCACCGGGTCCGATCGACAATCCTGCCACGTTGGGGTCTCCGGGGGCGGGGTCGACCTCCTGGAGCCTCTCCTTCCCGATTCCGTCCGCTGGGGGGACGTACAGTGTGATCGCGAACGCCCAATCGATCTCGGGCCAATCCGACCTGAACGGGGCCGCGGTGGATTTCGTGGTCAACTACAGCACGTCTGGCCCGTACCTTCGGGCATCGTCCGAATACGTCGCCCCCGGCGGTTCCTTGACCGTCAGCGGGGGCGGATTTGCTCCCCTCTCCAAGGTCCGGATCAATCTGTCCGGGAAGACGCTCGCGAAGATGACGGCCGGGAGCGACTGGTCCCTCCCCTCCACCCTCGTGGTGATCCCCAACGCGTCGACCTTCGGCCCGACTTCCCTCACGGCGGCCGGCTCGGGTCCCGGCCAGTCGACGAGCACGTCGATCACCGTCGCCAACAGTTGGGATCAGCTCGGGTACAGCCCCGGCCACAGCGGGTTCGAGCCGAACGACCCGACCCTCCGCAAGGTCATCTTTCCCGGGAACGACTACTGGCTGAAGGTCGCCTGGCGATTTACGGCCCCGGCGCCCCTCAATTCTTCTCCGGCGGTCGTCGACGGGAGGGCCTACGTCGGGGATACGGTGGGCAATCTCTTCGCGATCGACCTCAGCAACGGCGGCCTGCTCTGGAATTCCACTCTCTCGAGCGGCGCCGCGATCGACGGGAGTCCCGCGGTCGACCCCAACCTCGGCCGGGTGTTTGTCGGAGCCGACGACGGTTCCCTGTACAGCTTCGACCTATCGAACGGGACCCTCGCGTGGACGGTCGCCCTGGGAGGGGACGTCTCGGCTCCGGTCCTCAGCAACAGGGTTCTTTACCTCACGTCCTCCGTCGGCGCCGTGGCCTCGATCGCCGAATCCACCGGCGCGGTGCTTTGGTCCTCGACGCTCGGGAGCGTGGCCACCGCCCCGCCCGCCCTGAACGAAACGGCCCACTTGCTGGTGGTCGGAGAGTCGAACGGAGCCGTGGTCGCATTGAACGAAACGACCGGCGCCGTCCGCTGGAGCTCCGCGACGGGAGGTCCCGTGACCGCCGCTCCGTTGTTGACGCGGGGCACTGTCTACGTCGGCTCGAACGATCACCGGCTCTACGCGTTCAACCAGACGACGGGGAAGCTGCGCTGGTCGTTCCTGACCGGGGGCGGTCGAAGCCACTCCGACCCTCGACAGCTGGAACTTGCTCTATGTCGGGTCGGATGACGGGTACCTGTATGTCCTGAATCCGGGGAACGGAGCGGAGAAGTTCAATTTCTCCGTCGGGGCGCCGATCGTGGGGCTTGCGAGCGCCGTGGGGGTCACCGTGTTCGAGGACTCGGCGGGGACTATCGGTGCCCAGAAGACGTTCGTTGAAGGGAATGCCGGATGGCGATTCCCGACCGGCGGTGGACTCTGGACCGTACCGGTGATCGTCGACACGGCCGTGTTCGTCGCCGCCGGGATGGTTCCCTCTATGCCTTCACGACGCTCGGGCAAGCCCCCGTGTGAGAAAGGGTACGATGAGTTGCATCCCTTTCCCCTCGGTGGGGGTTGGAACCCCACCCCCGGAGAGCCTCGGACCTTCGGTCCCCTTCGCGAGCTGGGGGGACGGGACGGCCCCGGTTACTTCCAGATGATTCGGTCAACCTCTCGGACGAGTATCGCGACCTGGACGATAGTTTCGTTCGAGACTCGCGGCACAGCCCCCGCGTCCCATGGCGGTTAGGAATTCGCCCGCACCGCGTCCTCGACCAACTCGAGCGCGAGGGCGATGTCCTGAGCCTGGGTCACGGCGACCGCTACCCATTCTGCAGAAGGCCCACGGGTGCGCACCCTAGGGTCCAAGGACCCTTCGGCTTTGCGCTGCCGAATCTGTTCCTTCGTGAGTCGAACGTCCATCCGCTCATCACCGTGGAAATGGGCAATTTCCCGCCCTCCGACGAAGTAACTGAGACTGTCCCCATGGCGAGACCGACGCCGGATTACTCCCGGAATCTCGATAAGCTTTCGCTCCAGCTCAGAACGGACGGGCGTCAGCAATGGCGGGAGAGAGATCGCCGGGTCTTAATCACTCGAGAGGTACGGGTTCGGTAGGCAGACCCCCCTGGCCCCGACGTCTAACACATAGGGGAGGCCAAGGGTCGTCGCCGAGGGCCCGGCGGGAAGGTGAGTCACCCACCTCGCCGCCCAGGACGAGACTTCGGACGCCGTATTCAGGGAGGTGGCAGAAGGGTCGCTCGGCGACCCATCCGACGCTGGGGATGAATTCGGGGATTCCCAAAGGTGAGATCGAACGGCCGCCAGTCGGGCCGACCTGCGGTTATTCATCAACCTTCTTGAATCCGGCCCGTTAGGTACCGACCCCGTGAATCCGAACTCACCGCCTACCGAGGAGCGCGGTGTCCATGAACCACAAGAATCGAGTGCGTGCGATCTATGCGACGACGGCGATCTTCGCTATCGCTCTCGCGTCGGGGTTCACCCTCGCCGCGGTCCTCACGAGCACGACGGTCAACCAGCACGCCAACTACTACCAAGGTGGAAACGCGGGCGCCAACGGGTACTCCACGCCTACGTTGCAGATCTCTTCGACCCCCGTAAGCACGACCACGTGCACGTCGGGAACTTTGACCGGAGCCGTCTCCGGCCAAACCATCACCATGATCCTCTCGTCCACCTCCGGTGGAACGGTGTGCACGGCCGGGAACTTCGCGGAAGAGTCCATCCTTAGCTTCTCGGCGACCATCACGACCCAACCGAATTCGATCACCATCACGACCCAGGTCGGCGCCGCCGCGGTCCAGACCAACACCGAGGACGTGACGCTCGGTACGGGCTCCAGTAGCGCGTTCACGCAAACGGTGGACGTCTTCGTCGACTACGGGGCCATCACTCCACCCGCCGGGGGAATCACCGTCCTCGATATGGTCGTCCAGTAGGAGCGGTCCGCCCCGCAGGGGTGCAAGCGACGTCGTCAGGAGCCACGCACGCGATGGATTGGAACCCTTTCCCTTTCAGGATTCTCAGCATTGCCATGGACACTCGATCCCAGCGGTCTTCGGGTGTTTGCCCCTCGGTCGACCCGGAAGAGGCGATGCGATGACGGTCTCGGCGGCGCCGGGTCCTACCTGGAGGGAAAGCGTGCTCGCGGCGCTCCCCCTGTTGCTGTTCGCGGCCGGCGCATTCCTGCTCGCCTACTTCTTGTTCCAGACCGGTGCGGACTTCGCTGCGTCTGCCGCTCCCCTCTGGTCCTTGTTCGCGGCCCTAGGCGTCGTCACGATGGGAGGCGGAGTCGCGGTGCTGGCCGTCGAACGCGGAGCCGAAAGCGATTTCGGCGTCACGGATCGACTCGTCGGGGCTGGCCGCAACGCAGGGAAAGAACCGCCCCCCGGGCCCGTATCGATGCCCGATTACTACGAAGGACCGACCAGCATCCCCAGTTGGGTCCCTCCTGCCCGGAGGGTTCCGCCCGCGGTCACCGCTCGAGGCAACGCTCCCCGCGTGCGGGACCGCCCCGGCCCCGTTTCCATTCCGAGCCCCGCCGCCACTGAGATGGACCGCGCCCTAGAAGAAATGCAGGCCACACTCGAGCGACTCGCCGCCGAAGGGCGGGCCGATTCTCCTGCGACCGGGAGTCGGAACGACTCCAGGGCCCCCGCACAACGACCTTCGCCGGGTCCGCCGGACCTCGCCGTGGCGACCAACCGAACATCGAACCTCACTCCCTCCGCGCGTTCCCCTCCGACCGTTGCACCGCTCAGCGGGAGGGCTCCATCGCCTCCGACCCCGGTAGGCACCCGCTGCACGAGCTGTGGGGAGGCTCTCCCCGAGGACGGCGAGTCGCGGCCCTGCGTGGTGTGCGGCCAACGGCTCTGCTGGATGTGTGAGCTGAAGACCCTGGAGGATGGCCATTACCTAGTGTGCGGTCGATGCTCTATCCCCGCCGGTAGCTCGAAGGAAGATCGTCGGGTCCTGTAACCTTGTCGAGACAGAAGATCTCCACCCTCCCGGTTTGACCGATCGGTCCGGCCGAGGGGGCTTTCTCATCCTCCGGGCGTTCCCAGCGCCCGGAGCGGCCGATGCTCGCTCTGGCAGAGAGCCGTGCTGACCCCCGAGCCGAGTCAGGCGTGGGAGAGCACCTCGGGAGCGTCGGCGAACAGTTCCTCGAGGGGATTCCCCATCTCGCGCAGCTCTCGGATCCGAACCCCTTGAGCTTCGAGGGTACGGAGGAGGTCGGGAACCGACTCCGGGCCCGGGAGTTCCTTGAGGTAGTAGTCGCCTTGCCGTGGGAGTTCGCCCAACGCGGCCGAGGGTTCGAGAGTACGGATTCCGACGACGAAATGCGAGCTCCGGAGGTCCTCGATCCGACCGAAGAGAGCGATCTTTCCGTCTCGGATCGTCAGCACGTACCGACCGATCTCCCTCGCCTCGTACAGGTTGTGGGAGGAGTAGAGCACCACTCGCTCGCGACTGAGATTGAGGACGAGGGTGCGAATCTCGCTCGCGACCTTCGGGTCCAGGTTGCTGGTCGGTTCGTCGAGGAGATAGATGGCCCGCTCCCGCAGGAAGACTCTCGCGATAGAAACTCGCTTTCGCTGACCGGCGCTGAGCTGCGACACGTACTGATCCTCGCGAGCGGCCGGATCTCGAGCAGGTCGAGGACCCGCTCGACATCCGACGGACCGGCCCGCTCGACGAGGGCATAGAAGTTGATCGCCTCGCGCACTCGGAGTCCGTCCGGGATACCATCGACGTGCGACAGGTAGTGGACTCGGGTCCCCGCGCTCGAACGGTCCGATTGTCCTCTCCATCGATCCGGATCGTTCCCTTCGTACGGCTGGAGGATCCCCGCGAGGGTCCGCAGCAGAGTTGTCTTTCCCGCTCCGTTCGGGCCGAGCACGACGTAGATTGCCGGTTCGGTGATCTGAAATGAGATATGACGCAGAACCTGAGTCCCGTCGTACCCGGCACTGACGCCGAGGCACTCGATGGCCGGCCCCGTGACAGAGTAATCCGGCGACGGCGCGCTCATCGTTCCTTCGCCTTCTCCAGTCCACTAGGCCGGTGAGAGCAACCGTTCTCTCCGGCAGGAACCGCCCCAATGGTACTCAGCAATGAGACCACGATGAGGACGGTCGCGCCTACGACTCCTACCGCGATGAGCAGCAACTCGGTTGACGAGAATATCCCCGGCCGCGGCCAAGGTCGTCAGCAGGAAGAGCGTCACGAGGGACGGGAGAATCCCGATGAACGGGATCAGGCCGATCGGGCTGTTCATCCCGGCCCTGGGCGAGGACAGCGAGGTCCAGAACATCCCGACCGTTGCAGCGAAGGCCGACGACGCGATGCTCATTGGGATCCCGTAGACCACAAGCAGGGCGGCGAACTGGCCCGTGAACGGATGTCCTCGAAGCAGGTAGACCCCCAGGCCCACCGCCACCGCCACCGATAGCACGACCGCGGAAAGCGCGAGGGCGGTTACCAGGAAAGTGACGAAGAGTCGCCGAGGCGAGTATCCGTAGGCGAGGAGGTATTCGAGAACGCCTTTGATCCGGTCGTTGGTGAACACCACCATCGCGCCCATCGATCCCACCACGACGAAGATGGGGAGCAGGAACGGGAAGGACGACGCGAACGCTGACCCTGGGGAGAGCGCGAGCGACACGCCGAGAACCACCGAGATCGCAGTACCGTACCCCAGAAAGAATCGCCCGGTCGAGAACGACCGCCGCACCGTGACTCCGAGAAGAGACGGGGCAGCTTCCGAGTTCATCGAGCGCCGCATGCCCGGGGTCGATTAAATCGGGAACCGTCGGGGAGTCCGGTGCGTTGGGCAACCCTCGCGAAGCGATAGGCTACACACCGCCCCTTGTCGGCAAACCAACGGGGCACCGGTGGCGCAACGTAGCCGGTAATCGAGTCGCAGACCGATGTGGCATAGGGAATTGACCCCAGTTCCCACTCCTGCTCGGCCGTCCGGACCTGTAGGCTGAGCGCGAGCTTTCCCACCGGACGTTCAGACAAGGCGAAAGATACCTGATCATGAGGGGCCACAAGGGTGCACCAAGCCCCTGGCCCTCACCCCCGGAAAGGCTTGGCGGAACTTGGAGATTCTGTGCCCCGCTACGTCAAACAGACGGGGGCGTGGAGTCTCCAAACTCGGCGAGCCCGATGCAGTCGTGGGTGACTCACTCCCTGTGAGGCCCACCCCACTTCCGAGCACCTCCCGCGGGGGTGTTCTCGGCCTCGCGCGGGGCGGCTGAGTACCTCCGTTGCGCGCGCCTACTTGCGGGTTCGGCTTTGCATGAAGCTCTGTAGGTACGGGTCGTCCTCAAGCCCCGCTAATTCGAGGCTGTCGACCATGTGGCGTTCGAGAGTCTCGGGGTCGAGGTACGTCGGAGACAAAGCGCGCGATGATGTCGAGCCGGGTCTTCCCTCCCGCAGGGGTGTACAGGAACACCATCTGAGTTCCTTTGTAGGGACCCTCAATCTCCTGAACGACCCGGCCCAAGGGCTGGAAATCCAGTACCCGACCGGTGATCTTTCGCCATTCGCCCCCTCTCCGCGTTTCGTAGGTGTAGAGAACGCCGTTGGGGGTTTCCTCGAGGACGGCCATGTTCCTCGCGTTCTTTTCGTGAGCTGCGCCGTGGCCCTCCCAATTCATGAACTCCCAGAGGACGTCGATCGGTACGTTGTACATCGTGCCTTCCTGACGGAAGTGGACCTCCGAAGGAACGCCGGTCGGGTCGGGTGCGGGCACGTGCCTTGCGGTGGCGTCGGGCATGAGCCGCGCAGACCCCCTGCGCATATACACTCGTGGACCGAGGAGGGCCGGTCATTCACCCTTCCAATCCCCCCGCCGCCGAGATCCGCAGGTCTGACGAGAGTCGTACAAGTGACATACACCGTTCGCGTTCGTCCAACTTCAGCCCGGAACACTGGGGGAGTTCCGAGGTTGGGGGGGTCTCGCTGGTCGAGGGTCGGCACTAAGATAGGAATAAATTGGAAGTAAAATCGAAACTCTTGATAACCGCCGGTCGCGTCGGTAGGACCCTGTGAGGCACGGTCGAGCACGTCGTCGGGTGACCCGGACACTTCCCCATGGCCAACGTCCGACACGACCCACCGCCGAATCCACGGGACGGTTCTTGGAGGGGTCATTCTGGCCCTGATCGCACTCCTCCTCCTCCCGAGCCTAACAACGTCCGCGCCCGGCTCCGCCGCGCCGTCCCGTGGGAGCCAACGTCCGGTCGCCGTGCCACCGATTATCTCGATCTCCCGGTCCATGCCCTTGGTCGCCCGGGCCGCGTCACCAACCTCCAGAGGCCCTTACGTGGCTGACACGTTGGTTCTCTTCAACAACACGCTCGTGCCCGGTAACTTTTTGGCCGGAAACGGCCTAGTCGGGAATTCCGCCGTGTACGACAGCGGCCGCTCGGAAGTGTACGTTACCGAGCAACTCTCGAACAACGTCAGCGTGGTCAACGCCACAACGAACGCCGTCGTGGCGACAATCCCCGTTGGGAACGACCCCCTCGGCTTGGCCTATGACCCGGCACGGGGAGTGGTCTACGTCGCCAGCGACGCTTCCGACAACATCAGTGTGATCAACGACACTTCGAACTTGGTCGTGGCGTCGGTCCCAGTGGGCGCTGGCACTTCGAACATCGTGTACGATTCCGGGCAGGGCGAGCTGTTCGTCGCCGACAGCAGCACGGACAACGTGACGGTCGTCAACGGCACGACCGACGTCGTAGTGACCACCATCCCGGTCAGCGGGAACCCGTCCGGGCTCGCGTATGACCCCGCCCAGGGCGAGGTCTTCGTGGCCGACCAAGGGTTCGGCTCGATCAACGTCAGCGTGATCAACGACACCTTGGATCGGGTCGTGGCCACCGTCCAAGTCGGAGAGGTTCCCACGGCCGCGGCGTACGACGGCGCGCTCGACGAGGTCTTCGTCTCGAACCTGAGGTTCGGATTCGCTGAGCGTGATCGACGCCGAGACCAACCAAGTGGTGGCGGGCGTCTCACTGCCCGGCGCACCTTCGATGCTGCTCTACGACGCCGGCCAGGGCGAGGTCTTTGTCACCGAGCAGGGCAACAACACGGTGATCACGATCGACGCGACCCAGAACAGTGTGATCACTAGTATCGGGGTGGGGTCGCAGCCGGGGGGGCTCGCTTATGACAACCGGCGCGGGGAAATCTTTGCTGTGAACTCGGAATCAAGCAACGCGAGTGTCATCAACGATACCTCGGACACGGTGGTCGCGACCGTCACGCTCGGGGCCTCTCCCTATGCGCTCGCGTACGACAGCGCTCAGGGCGAGATCTTCGTGGCGGACATCTACGCGAACGACCTCAGCGTCGTGGGCACCCGGACGAACACGGTGGTCGGCTCGGCTCCGAGTGGAGACGCCCCCTACGCCCTTGCGTACCGATAGCGGCACGGGCGAGGTCTTCGTCGCGAACTACCTCTCGCCCAACGTGACCGTCGTCAACACGACTACAGACGCCGCGGTCGCCTCCATCCCCTTCGAAGCGTCGGCCTGGGGTCTCGCCTACGACAGCGCCCAGGGCGAAGTCTTCGCCACGAACTTCAGCTCTGACAACGTCAGTGTAATCAGCGATTCGACCAACGCGGTGGTGGCGAACGTGTCGGTCGGAACCCCGACCCAAGGGATCGTGTACCGACCCTGGCACCCGCGAGATCTTCGCCACGAGCGCCGGCGCTGCCGGTGGTGACTCGGTTTATGTGATCAACACGAGCTCCGACTCCGTCGTGGCGACCATACCGGTCGGGTCCTATCCGTGGGCCTTGGCCTACGACAACGCTTCCGGGGAGGTGTTCGTCGTCAACTATGTCTCGGCCAATGTGAGTGTCATCAACGACACGACCGACCGGGTCGTCGCGACCATCCCCGTGGGTGGGCCAGCCAGCTATCCCGACGCCATTGTCTACGACAGCGCGCTGAACGAAGTCCTCGTCGCGGATTACTGGTCCAACAACGTCAGCGCAATCAATACTACGACCAACACGATCGTGACGACGTTCCCCGTGGGCATGGAGCCCACCGACATGGCGTACGACCCGGCGAACGGGGAGGCCTACGCCAGCAACGTGATGCAGGGGACCGTATCCATCATCGCGGCCGGTAACCTGTCCTCTCCCTCGAGCTCGACTCCCGTCACGTTCGCCGAAACCGGGCTGCCGTCGGGAACCATCTGGTCGGTGACCCTGAACGGCACGGCCGGGAGTTCAGGGACGCCCTGGATCAACTTCACCGAGCCGAATGGTACCTACACCTACCTGGTAGGACCGGTCGCGCATTACAGCGAGAGCCCGACGTCGGGTTCGGTGAATGTGATCGGAGCGGGGGTGACGGTGAACGTCGCGTTCGTCCCGACAAATTCGACCCCCCCTCCGCCCTCCTACCTAGTGTCGCTCACAGAAACAGGACTGTCGAGGGGGACCGCTTGGAGCGCCGATCTGGCCGGTTCCACGTCCAGCTCGAACACTGAGACCATCAATTTCACCGAACCGAACGGGAGCTACTCCCTCCAGATCCTATTCGTCGCGAATTACTCGTCCAACTACTCGAGCCCGGTGGTCGTGGATGGTGAGTCCATCGCTGTCGCGGTCGCCTTCTCCAGCATCACGTACCCTGTGATCGTTCTCGAATCGGGACTGCCGACCGGAGCGGCCTGGACCGTGAGCGCGATTGGTGACACGTCCCATATCGCCACGTCGGGCCAATCCACGGGAATTACAATCACACTTCGGCTCGCGGAAGGGGCGTATACCCTGTCGGCGGCCGGCCCCGCCGGCTATCGGGTGACGCTCTCTCCCTCCGGATTGACGGTCTCGGGAACTGGCCTGACGTCCGTCACGGCCACGTTCTCCGGGGCCGCCCCCAGTGGCGTCACTTCGACCTCCCTTCCGTGGTTCACGACCGGAGTCCTGGTCGTCACGGCCTTGGTCGGGCTCGTCGGTGCGGGTTGGGGGTACCGACAGGTACCAGGTCCGTCGGTGGAAGTCGGAGGCGCAAAGCTGGGTGGAAGAACTGAATCGGGACGATGATGAGATCCTCGAATCCCCTCCGAAGTAGAGGGGGGTGCGGGATACGTTCGAACTCGCGGGAAACCGAGGGTGGGAACCGGGGACCGGTCGCCTCACCGTCGAGCAGCCGGTCCGTCGATCGGGACCACTCGAGACAAGGCGGAGTCCGGAAATCGGCCACCGCGTAGCCTTTACCTTCGAAGCCCGTTCGGGTCGTACCGGTCGTCCAGGATAGTGACGTAGGGACGTGTCGACACGCTACGGAGATCCCCGCAAGGACATCGGGTTGGCGGCTCGCGTCATCCTCCATCTTTCCCGCTTGGAGTCGCTAGGCCCGAACGACATGGCCCGCCTCGAGTTCACCCAGCAGGGAATGGTCGCGGCGTTCGCCGTTCGCCAGGGCTCCCTGGTCAAGGTGCTCCAGCGGCTTCGGGTGGGCGACGTGGTCACGGTGGAGCGGCGGTTCGTCGCGGACACCGACCGTCACATGAAGGTGTACCGGCTCACGGCCCTCGGTGAGGCCACGGCTCGCAACATTCGACGCCGCAACTTGGAACCACCGCGACCGGAGACGAAAAATGAGTGGGTCGCCGGCCACCCCGTTACCGATTAGGGAGTGCCCGCGACCCCGACACCGCCGTCCGGGCGGGCCTCCCCAGCCCTCCTGAGTCGTCCTGGACCCCACAACGGGCCAGGATTGGGCGCAGCCCGACCCGCGGGGAGCCCGCCGCCGAGCCTCGGGCGGGGAGCGGGCGGCGGGATTGGGCGATCCGATAGTTCGAGGGAAAATGATTCAGCGCACCTATTCTCTCGACGTTTAACAAACGGGGGTGTCCTCCCCCACCAACCCTGCCCCGCCCGCGCGGCGGCGGCGGCGGCCGCGGTCCCGACGAGTAGTGCGTTCAAGCGTCGTACAACAAGGATCGTCCAGGGCCCCGACCGTTCGGGGCGGGTCGGCGGCGGGGGGTTCTGAGCGGTCGAGCGGCGGGACGGGGGCAGGAACCGAGGCGCCCCGGGGGTGCCCCCAGAGACGGGGCGGGGCAGGAGGGGTCAGAGCCCGTTAGAGGGGCACGGGTGGGCTCTACAGCCGTGTATCCTCGACGTTAAGACGTCGTATCATCTCGCGTCGAAGAGGACGGTCGGACCGCTTGAAGGCTCTCATTCTCTCCGAATTTGGGCATTCGCTCACGACTCGCATGGGGTCGCTCGTTCTTCGCAATCGTATCACCGAGGAGCGGACTGCATGGACTCCCGCGACCTTCCCCTTCGACTCCGTCGTTGTCGAAGCCATTGGCGGTTACGTGACGTGGCCTGCGCTCCGCTGGCTCGCGACTAACGGTGTAACGGTTAGCCTTCTCCAATTCAACGGCCGTCCCGCGTTCGTCATGCTCCCCGACGCGCCGATTCACGCGCGAGATCGTCTCGCGCAGGTCGCGGCGCACGACGACCCTGTCCGACGCTTGGCTATAGCCCGAGCAATCGTGGAAGCGAAGGTCGCTGCGAGCGTGCGGGCGGTGCCCGAGTGCGCCTGCGTAATCTCGACGGCTCAGCGCACATCGATAAGCGACCTCCTTCTCTACGAGGCACGGGTCGCGGACGCTTACTGGCGCGGCCGTGTTCCTGAAGTGAATGCTCGGATCACTCCGCTGGTTCAAGGAAGCTCAGAGTATTCCGATACTTGGCCTCGTCTCGAATTGAGATCGGTCGCTTCGCAAACGCGGCCATGAGTTCCCGTCTCAACGAATCTAACGCCTCAGAGTCGGCTCGAAGCTTATCGGCCCAATCGACAACGCCCATCCTTCTCGGACCTTCCTTCAGCGGCACCATTCGCTCTCGGATGGCACTGCCTTCGGGAGCGCCAAACGATTTCCAAGCGTAGAGAGCAGAGGGTGTGAGACAGACGCCTATCCAGTCAGCAGCCTCCGACCACTCGTGAGCATCGACCACCGCTGGTCCCAGAAGTATGCTGGCGTCCTTTCCGAGATAGAAGTCACCATAAGCAATCGCGCCTCTCAGGAAAACTCCTTTCCGTGCGGCCTTGAGGACAACTTCGGAAAGTTCGTTTGCCAAGACTCCGATTACGCCCTCGGGGGAGAGAACCCTACGCGCCAGGACAACGATCGAGTCGGAGAACGCCAATGCATCCCGCTCGACCGTTTCCGAGTCGGCGAGGGCATCAGAGGCATTCTTTCCCCATCGATGGAGGAAGGACCCGATCTCCTTGAAGACCCTACCCGAGACATCCGCGACGAGGTCTGAGACTAACTCCTGACGAATCGCCACTTCCTCTCGAAGGACTCTATCTTCGTGAACCCCCTTAGTTCCCAAGATGTCGAGAAACGCAACCGCGCCGCGTTCAAACGCGACCCCCTTGAGAATCTCCTCCTTCGCTACCGTCCGTTTTATCGGGCGCTCCTTGATGGGGGCGGGAGGCGGAACCGCCAGAGCGCCTCCAGGTGGCGGAGTCGTAAGCCATGCTGGAGCACCCTGGGGTGGGGACGCAGAAGGATCGTCGGTCGGAGGGGGAAGGAACCCCTCCTCCTCTTCGGGCATTCCTGCGGTATCTGCTTCGGAGGTTAAGTCGGTTGGTTGGGAACCGTTGCGAGGGCTACCTTCCGATCGGCAATTGTCTCGTAATGATTGAGGGCGAACCACCACGCGATTCCCGCAAGAAGATCAATGACGAATATCGCGAGGCTAAACCACGGTCCGTGCAGCCAGCCCGAGAATTGCGGGAACCCTCCTACAACATGAAGCAGGATGGTCGACCACATGATCACGATCAATCCATCAACGAAGGTCATTAGTTTCGTAACGGGGCCAAGTCGCTTGAGATTCCCTCTCCATTGATGGATCACTTTGAGCGCTGCATCAAGCGGTTTCGAGTTCGACTCGAACAACCTCTGAATCGCAAGAGCCTCTCTCCGTGCGATGAAGCTGTGGATCGTCAATACGATCCCTGTTCCGATGCCAAGAAGCGCGATGGTGACTCGCACCAAGTCGTCCGCTGAGATCAGAGAACCGTAGGCGAACAGGAGAGCCCCCTCCCCGATGAGCGCTGTCGCGAACGTAGTCACCGAAAATTCCTGTTGCTTGACCATGTAATCCCAGAGCAGTCCTGCGGGGGAATTTTCGGCCATCAAGCGACAGCCGTAGAACCTCTCGCCTATTGCGATTTGCTCCTGGGTCTCCCCTCCGCCCCTCAACCGCTCATTTCAAGGCAGTGGACCGCTCACAGTCCGCCGCGTTGAAACATGGTTAAGATGGACATTGAGAGCGCACGGTCCGTTTTTCAGATAACATTCATGGCCGCGGCTTACATTGTCCCGTTCGAACTGCTTGGTTTGGGCATCGCCGATCCGAGAGCGTTCCCCTCTGACTGGTTCCTACTGGCCTTTGCGACACTATCGGGGTTCTCGATGTTGTGGTCTGCCCCGCTCGGGAAATGGGTTTCGAAGCACCTTCACTACTGAGCTTGCCCCCTCCCCGCACCCGCCGCTACCGCCGCCTGTGAGGGGAGACGGTTTGTGGACCTCACGAAAGTTTGATTCACCTTAAGCAACGATATCAGATGACATGGTGTAGCGGAGACTGATGACACCTTGACCGCTTCTCAAGTGACTCGTGCGTCAGACTCCCTTCATCCAATGAATTGGTGGGCCACCTCCGATGCCACAGTCACAATGTTGATCGTAGGGGGTGTGGTCAGTTTTTTCTCTGTGTTTCTCGGAGCGACTTTTCATGCTGGCATCAGTCCCTATGGGACAGGAGGGGCATCATACACCATCCTGTCTACCGAGCAGTTTGCTGGCCCGACTCTTTGCCTTGGGCTGGGTTCAATACTACTTGGGTGGGGGTTTACGCGGTCAATTCGAACGGTGGTCCAGACTTACTCTACCAGCCTTTCAGGAACACCGATCGCGCTGGTGCCAGGGGCGTGGCTCGCGAGCGGTCTGACGACTTTCTTCTTCGGTTACGGTCTCGTTTGGCTGGGACTTCTTGTCCCCTACCCAGGGTTCTACTTCTCTCATGAGTGGCCCCCCACCGTGCCTGCACGAATTATCCAAGGTGGCCAAACGCTGGTCTGGGTTGGTGCGACCGTGCTGGCCCTCGGCATAGCGATGATTGCCGTTCTCGAAATCCGACGACGAATGGTGGTCGGAAGGTCATCGACCAGACCCTAAACTTGGGCCGCACTGCGCTCGGTCTCCCGAGGCCCCTCCCTCCTCCACCCCCTCCCCCGCGCCCCAGCCCCTCCCCGCGCGGTCGGAGACCCCAGGCGTCCGACCTGGGCTGACGCCGCGATCCTGGGTCCGCCCTGGCCGCCCCGCCGCCCTGCGGGCCTCGGAGGGCCTTACCTGGCCTCGGAGGGGTGGGGGACCCTGGGCGGCAGGCCCCAGGGGGCGGGGAACCACGGCCGAGAGGGGTTCCCCGCTGGGCGGGCGATCCTGCCGCCTCGAACGGAATTAATTCGGCGGCATCTATTCTCCGACGTTTAACAAACCTACAGAAATGATATATATCTGTTAAATTGTGTTAAACGCGTGCGGAATGCTCGGGCCGCAGCTCCCGCGACCTACTTTCTTGGCGTGCGCCTCAGCACTGAGGAAGAGTCGCTCCTCGAACAGTTCCGAACAGCGAACGAACTTCCGAACCGCTCGGATGCGGTACGGGCGTTGGTCCGGGGCGCGGGCGGTGCTCCCGTCGACTCGGTCGAACTCCCGGCCACCCTCCGAGCGGAACTGGAGGAGATCGTCGAGGACGGCTATGCTCGAGACCTGGACGGCGCGATCGCCATCGTCCTGAACCTCGGGCTCGGGGAGCTTGCGCGGACCCACGCCGAACGGATGCCGGCGCTGCGCGATCGCGCGCGGTCGACGTCCGAGCGGCGGCGGGACCGACGCCGGGCGGACCGCGAGGGACGGGGACTCCTCGGGCGCTAGGTCCTCGACACAGGGTTGGTTTGCAAAATGGAGACGATGGGGATTGCGTGGAGCGAGCGGAGCGGGTTCATCTGCCGATTGTGCCGTCAGGACGCCAAGCATAATGAGGTGCTGCACATCTCGTTCTGCCCAGTCCATGGCCTGAGTTCCCCCTTGGACCAGTTGCCCTGGCGACCGGAGGCGAGATCATCCCGCGTCTCTATACCCGCACGGGCGACCGCGGAACGACCGGTCTCGCCCATGGTGCGCGCGTAGACAAGGACTCGGCGCGCATCCGCGCGTACGGCGCCTTCGACGAGCTCGGGGCCCACCTCGGCCAGCTCGAGGCGGGCCTTCCCCCGGCGCTCGAGGACCTCCGTCGCCTCGTCCGCCGGCTCGAGCACGAACTGTTCATCGCCCAGTCCGAGCTCGCCGTCGCCCCGGGCAGCTCTCCCCGGCCCATCGCATCGAAGCGCGTCATGTGACGGGCCTCGAGCACGAGATCGACCGGTGGGACGCGGCGCATCCGCCGCTCACGACGTTCGTCCTGGCCGGAGGGTCTCCGGCGGCCGCTGCCTTCCACGTCGCCCGCACCGTCGCGCGCCGAGCGGAGCGGGACCTGTGGGCGCTCCATCGTACGGAGCCCGTCCGGAGCGAGCTGCTCGAGTGGTCGAACCGGTTGAGCGACCTGCTATTCGCGGCGGCGTTGGCCGCGAACGACGCCCTCGGTGTGGCCGAGGTCCCGCCCGACTACTCCGTGTAAGGGGTGGACATGGAAGTCGGCCTCGTCGGCAAACCGAACGTCGGCAAGTCGACGTTCTTCAACGCGCTCACGCTGCTGGACGTTCCGATGGCACCGTACCCGTTCACGACCATCGAACCGAACCGGGGGGTGGGCGCGGTCCGGGCCGCCTGCCCGCATACCGAGAAGGGAGCCCCGTGCACGCCCGGCAACGCGAAGTGTGTCGACGGCACCCGCTGGGTCCCGGTCAATCTGGTCGACGTGCCGGGCCTCGTCCCCGGCGCGCACGAGGGGAAAGGCCTCGGGCACAAGTTCCTCGACGACCTGCGCGCCACGGACGGGTTCATCCAAGTCGTCGACCTCTCGGGCGCGACCGATGCCGAGGGCCGACTCGTTTCCCCGGGGAGCCAGGACCCCTCGGAGGAAGTCCGGTGGCTCGAGGAGGAACTGGTCGACTGGGTCGTGGAGATCCTGGGTCGGGATTTTATCCGGCAGGCCCGCAGCGTGGAACTGGAGGGCAAGAAGGTCGAGGACTTCCTGCTCCAGCGATTCACGGGCCTGGCCGTGAGCCCGGCCGCGATCGCCGCGGCGCTGCGGGCGAGCCCGGTCGACCGGGCCCATCCGAGCCACTGGACCACCGAGGAACGAGTGGCGTTGGCCCGAGGACTCCTCACCGCCTCGAAACCGCGTCTCATCGCTGCGAACAAGATGGACCACGCGACTCCAGCGCTGTCCGAAGATCTGGTGGGAAAGGTGGAGGGAATTCCGGTCTCGCCGACGAGCGCGGACGCCGAACTCACCTTGCGCCGAGCCGCGCGGGCTGGACTGGTGGACTACCGGCCCGGCGATCCCTCCTTCACGGTGCGGGAACCGGGTCGGCTCTCCCCGCCCCAGGCCAAGGCGCTCGACGGGATCCGGGCGACCGTCACCGCCTGGGGCGGGACGGGCGTCCAGACCGCCCTAGAAAGAATGGTCTACGAGCGCCTCCACCAGATCGTCGTGTATCCCGTCGAGGACGAGACGCACTGGACCGATGGCCGGGGACGGCTTCTACCGGACGCGCTGCTCGTCCCGGCCGATACACCCGCCCGCGCGGTAGCGTACCGAGTGCACACCGACCTCGGCGAGCACTTCATACGAGCGATCGACGGCCGAACCCACCGGGCGCTCGGGGCAGACCAGCCTCTGAGCGCGAACGCCGTGATCCGGATCGTATCGCGGAAGTAGCGGGGGCGTTAGGGCCCCGGCTCGCCGAGGAGGGCCGTCCCCTCCGGCGCCGGTCGGACCACGAAGGGTAACCCGCCGGCCCGGGCGAGGCGGCGGACGAGGTCGACCTCCTGCCCCGGCTTGGGGAGCGCGACGATCGAGCCACCGGCCCCGGCGCCCGTGAGCTTCGCCCCCTCCGCCGCCGGCCCGGCCGCTTCGAGGAGCGCCTCGAGCCGGGGATGGGAGACTCCCACCGTCCGCAGGAGCTCCTGGTTCCGCGCCATCAGCTCCGCGACGGCGGCGCGGTCACCGGCCGCGACCGCACGAATGCCCATGGTCGCCACTCGAGCGAACTCGGCCAGGAGTTCGGGTCCGTCCGGCTGCGCGAGCCTTGCTGCCACGTTCCGCACGGCCTCCCCCGTCGCGCGAGGGATCCCGCTGTGGGCGACCACCCAGACCCACCCCGGGTCCGCCACGCGCCGGACCTCCCAGTCCCGCTCGCTGCTGTGAATGGTCCAGAGCGGCTCACCGCCCCCCGCGTTGATCGTGACGAATCCCCCGGCGACCACCGTGCTCGTGTCGCCGGGACTTCCGACGCCCTGGGCCCCCTTCTCGACGTCGTAGCTTGCTTGCGCGAGAGCGGGCCGGTCCAGCCCGCCCTGCGCGGCACCGAAGCTCGCGACGAGCGCGGAGCAGAAGGCGGCGGAAGAGCCGAGACCGGCCCCCGGGGTATCCGCGACGTGGAACGGACCTCGACCGGGCTCCCACCGACCCAGCGGCGGGCGAGGGTGGTCCGGAAGTAGGCGTGGCGTTCGGCCGCGTGCGGGTCGGCGTTCAGCGAGAATCCCGCCGCGCCGCGCACGACCACCTGGGTATGGAGGTCGATCGCGAAGACCAGCTCCGGCGCCCCATGGACGACCGCGTGTTCGCCGAAGACGATGCACTTTCCCGGGGACCGGCTCGCGAGCGGGAGCGGTTGCGACGGGATCGCATCTCCGGCCTCGCTCATCACCCTGCTCGGCCGCCGACCACCTTCTTTCCGCGCGCCCGAGGGACGAGGTGCTGCCTCGCGCCCGGGATTGGACGAGGTCCCGGCACGCCCAGAAGTCGCTCGAGCGCGACCGCGAGCGCGGCGACCTCGCTGTGAGGTTGGTGGCCGACCGCAACGTTGTACCGCGCCATCCGATATAGGGCCGGCGGGACCTTGGCCCCCCCGACAACCAGGAGGACCCGCCGGGCCGACGCGAGACGCGGGAGGATGCGATCGAGCGGAAGCCCGTACATCGTGAGGTGAACCACGACCCCGTCGAACCCCTTCACCGTGGATCGCCACTCCTCGGCCGGTTCGACCGTGAAGTTCCCTCCCCAACGGTCGACCACGGCGGCGACCCGACGGGCGAGGTCGGGGTCGGGGGGATGTAGGAGCATGCGGGTCGCGCCGAACGCCCGCGCGGTCAGGGCGAGGTGCGTCGTCAGCCGAGGGTCGCGGCCGGCCCGATGCCCGACCCGGAGGACCGAGACCTCGGGGGGCGGACTACTCGACCGCCTCGGCCTGGAAGCGCTCGATGCGATGGCCACGGTACTCCAGCTTCTCGGAGCGCTTGACCAGACCCTTCAACCGGGTCGGGGACATTCCGAGCTCCTCTGCGACATCCGAGAAGAAGCGGCCCTCGGTTCCGACCGCTTCGTGAATCTTGGCCTCGAGCTTCGAGTACTCCCGGAGCGGCATGGTCGCGATGGCGAGTACTTCGGAAATCTCCGCGAGCGGGGAGGTCGTGTTGATGTTGATCGTGGAGTAGTAGAAGTGGTAGCTCTTGTCCGGTTGCTTGCGGCCCTCGCGCGCGACCCAGCGCGTGTCGATGAGGCGCAGCTTCTCGAAGAACGCGAGCGTCTTCACGCCCTCGGCCCCGAACTCGGCCCCGACGTCCTCGAGCGTGAGCCAGGCCTCGCCCAGCCGGTGGACCAGCTTCAGCTTGAGCGGCGAGTCCACGGCCCGCAGGATGGGGACGAGGTCGCTCACGTCGTTGACGACCTTGATGCGGTGGATTGCAGCGGACACTACGGTTCTACTCCGAAGGACCCGGCCCCGGGCCCGACGCCCGTAACATCCGGCGGTACTTCCCGTATCGGTCCGTCGGGTTATACCGCGCCGGGTGGGGGGTCCGGGTCGGGACCCCGCATCCCGGGCACTCGGCCTTGAACGTGTACCGGTCGCAGGCGCGGCAGACCCGGAGGGTCGAGTCCGTCATGGTCGGGTGAACGAGCCCTCGCCGCCGGACGCCTTGATCGACTTCAGTGCCGCGTCCGTGGCCCGCTTCATCGTCTCTTCCGCCTGCTTGTACTGGCTCGCCGCCACGCGGATCCGGTACCGGGGGGCGCCGACGTACTGGACCTCGACCGACTCCGGGTCGACCTTCTCGGCCGCGATGAGAGCGGCACGGACGTGCTCCAGCCCTTCGGCCGAAGCGTCCCGGACCTCGAGGGTCCCCAGGATCGCCACGTGGGGCGGCTCGATGTTGTCCCGAGCGACCTGGAGGAAGGCCGTGACCCAGGGGGATTTGGCGTTCTCCTTCTGGAAGCGCGGCGGCTCGGCCGATGCCACCTCGAAGGCCTGGAAGAGCGAACCATACCGTTCGACGAGGCCGGGGCCGAACAGTTCGACGGCCTCGTCGGCGGTCAACTTGAGGGCCGTGCCGACTTGCTCGACGAGGCGCATGGCGCGTTGCTCGTTCTTCCACCCCTGGATCTTCTCCCGCCGCTGGTGGTCGTTGATCCGCTTGAGGGAGAGGTCGATCTGGTTCTTCGTGAGGTCGATCCGCAGGACCCGGGCGACGATCTTCTGGCCCTCGCGGATGTGGTCCCGGATGTACTTGACCCACCCCGTCGCGACCTCGGAGAGGTGGATGAACGCCTCGCGTCCCGCGTACTCGTCTAGGGTGACGAACGCTCCGAAGTTCCGGATCGAGGTAACGGTCCCGATGACGAGTTCCCCTTCCTCAGGGTACTCCGCCCGCAGCGGCACGATTCGGAGGCCTTCCTGCCTAGCTCGAGACGGAGCGGACGAGCTCGCCCCGGAGCTTGGCCTGCCCGCCGGTCGGCGTCGCCAGGGTGGCGCCGCAGACCGTGCAGACCACGGTGGTCGCCGGACGGCTGAACACGGTCTGCTCGGTCGAGCAGTCCGGGCACTTCACGATCCAGAAGGGGGACGGGGCGCGCACGGAACTCCCTAGTGGTGCTCCACGAGCTCGAGGGAGCTCGCCCGCCAGCTCGCGGGCTGGACGGTATACTTGCACTTCTTGCACCGATACTTGAGGTTCACCCGGCGGACGGCCTTCGCGCGGCCCTCGGGCTTGGGTCGAGGAAAGCCACCGTATCCGGCCGTGGCCCGGCGGAATCGCCGTTGACCCCACTTCATCTCGGAAGCGGGCCGCTTCTTGCCCTTCTCCACATCGTGGTCCGTGTGCACCTTGCACCGCGGACAGTACGTGGAGATGACCTTAGGATAGTGCATCGGGCGCGGCGGAGACGGGTTGCGTATATATCCCTAGGGGCGACCCAAACGTCGGTCCGGGAAAGTTCGGCCACTGAGGGAAAACTGGGCCGGTCGGACACGCGGCGCGCGGCCAAGCCTTAAGTAAGGAGGCCTTCTCGGCGCGCCGCTCTCTCGGAGGGTGCCACATCGATGCCCGATCGTCCGTCCGTAGAGGCTATCACCGAGGCGCTCGAAAAGGCTCCCGCTCGGAAGTTTCCGGAGTCGGTGGAGCTCTCCGTGAACCTCAAGGACCTCGACCTCTCGGTCCCGAAGAACCGACTCGAGGACGACATCCCGCTCCCGAACGGCCGCGGTACGACGGTCAAGGTCGCCGTCTTTGGCTCGCCCGAGCTGCTCCAGAAGGTCCGCGGCGTCGCCGACCGGGTGATGACCGCGCCCGAGCTCGAGGAGCTTGCCAAAGATCCGAAGGCCGCCAAGCTCCTCGCCTCCGACATCGACTTCTTCCTCGCCGAGGCCCCGCTCATGCCGACCATCGGTAAGCGGCTCGGCGTCGTCCTCGGTCCGCGCGGCAAGATGCCGCGACCGGTCCCGCCCGGCACGGACCCGACGAACCTGGTCAACTCGCTCAAGAAGTCTATCCGGGTCCGCACGAAGAGCAACCGCACGTTCCACGCTGCCATCGGCATCCGAACGATGCCGCCGGAGCAGCTCGCCCAGAACGTCGATGCCGTGCTGCAGCGGATCATCGGCAAGCTCGAGCGCGGCCGCACCAACATCGAATCGGTCTACGTCAAGACGACCATGGGACCGGCGGTCCGGGTCTGGTAGGGGCAACGATGCCGGGACGCGGGTCGGTCCGACCGGAGCAGCTCGCCCATGTCGAGCACCTCTCCCGATCCATCCTCGCGCGACCGATGACCGCCTTGGTCGGCGTCCGAGGCGTCCCGGCCTCCGCGCTGCAGACGATGCGCCGCGACCTGCGATCCCGGAACCAGCCGATCGTGGTCGCGACGAACAGCGCGATCCGGCACGCTCTCGAGCGCGCCGTGAAGGAACGGCCCTCTCTGGCCCCTCTGCTCGATCAGGTGGAGGACCAGACGGCGGTCCTCGCGGCCGAAGGCAATCCGTTCGCCCTCTTCCAGCAGTTCCTCAAGACCCGCTCTCCCACCCCGGCCCGGGGCGGGGAGATCGCTCCTGCCGACATCGTGGTCCCCGCCGGCACGACGAGCTTCAAGCCGGGCCCGATCGTCGGCGAGCTTCAGCACGCGGGGTTCCCCGCGGCCATCGAAAAGGGCAAGGTCGTCCTCAAGAAGGACACCACGATCGTGAAGGCCGATGGCGTGATCTCGCGCGAGGTCGCGACCATGCTCACCCGACTCGACATCTTCCCACTCGAGGTCGGACTCTCCCTTCGCGCGGTGGTCGAAGGGGACACGTTCTACCCTACGGCGGTGCTCGCCGTCGACCTGGACGCCCAGCGGGCGGAGCTGGCCCGCGGTGCCCGACGCGCCCTGGGCCTGGCGCTCGCGATCGGCTACGCCACGCCCCTGACCGTCCCCCTCCTGATCACCAAAGCCCACCGCTCGGCGCTCGCGCTAGCGATCGCGGCCGGCTACGCGACCCCCGAGACGATCGAGCCGCTCTTCGCGCAGGCTGTGCGCGGGGCCGCTGCGGTCGCAAAGGCCGCGAACTTCAAGGGTACCTGAGGGTCCACCGCTGTCACGGAGTGAGAAAGATGGAGTACGTATACGGAGCACTGCTGATCAACGCCGCCGGCAAGTCGATCGACGAGAAGGCCCTGTCCGGAGTCCTGACCGCCGCGGGCGTCAGCCCCGACGCGGCCCGGGTCAAGGCGCTCCTCGCCTCGCTCGAGGGAGTGAACCTCGCCGAGGTCCTCGCGAAGGCCGAGACGTTCGCCGCCCCCGCCGCCACGCCCGCGGCCGCGGAGAAGAAGGACGGCAAGGGCGAGAAGAAGGAAGAGGAGAAGAAGGAAGAGAAGGGCGTCACCGAAGAGGAAGCGGCCGAGGGTCTCTCGGCCCTCTTCGGTTAGGTCCGACCCTTTCCGGGCCGCTCCCCTTAAGACCCGTCCCCGGGTAGTGTCGACCGGAAGCCGCGCCGCGGCGCTCTGGTCGACCGATGCCCCCGCACGAGTTCTGTGGCATCGTCGGGGTCTCGCTCCAGGGGAAGGGGGCGGCCCCCTACCTCTTCCGCGCTCTCCGCGCCCTTCAGCACCGCGGCCAAGAGGCCAGCGGGATGGCGACGTCGAGCCACGGAGTCCTCTACGTCCGCAAGGGCGCGGGCCTCGTCCATGAGGTGTTCAGCCAGGACCTCTTGGACTCCCTGCGGGGGACCGCGGGGATCGGCCACAATCGCTACCCCACCACCGGATCCGCGGATATCGAGAACGTCCAGCCGATCGTCTTCAAGCTCGGCCCGGACGAGGCGGCCCTGGGGGCCAACGGGGACCTCGTCAACTTCGAACGCGTCCGCCACCGCCTCCAGGCCCAGGGGATCGACCTGCTCGGGAACGCCGATACGGAGACCATGGCCCAGACGATCGCGCTCGAATTCCACCGCACCCGCGACGTCGAGGCCGCGATCCGCCGCGCTTCGGTCGAGCTGGTGGGTGGGTACTCCGTCGTGATGCTCGTCGGCAACCGCGTGTACGCCTTCCGGGACCCCCTCGGAATGCGGCCGCTCGTCTTCGGCACCGTGGAAGGGGGGGTCGCCGTGGCGAGCGAATCGGTCGCCCTCGAACTCATGGGCGGAACCGCCGTCCGGGACGTCCTCCCGGGCGAAGTGCTGGTCCTGGAGAAGGGCCAGCTCGCGCGGAGCTCCCGCGTCCCGAACTCCGGCGGTCGGGCGCACTGCATGTTCGAATGGGTCTACTTCTCCCGACCGGACTCGATCGTCGAGGGCCAGAGCGTCTACGATGTGCGCCATCGCATCGGGGTCCGTCTCGCGAAGGAGAGCCCGGCCGAGGTCGACCTCGTCGTCCCCGTCCCCGACTCGGCGCGTCCGCAGGCGCTCGGGTTCTCCGAGGGGACGGGCGTACCGTACGCCGAGGCGCTGATCAAGAACCGGTTCGTCGAGCGGACGTTCATCATCCCGGACCAGAAGCGCCGCGAGCTCGAGGTCCGCGTCAAGCTCCACCCGGTCCCCGGGCTCCTGAAGGGAAAGCGGGTGGTGCTCGTGGACGACTCGATCGTCCGCGGGACGACCCTCCGCGAGATCGTGGGGATGGTCCGGCGCGCCGGCGCCGTCCAGGTCGACGTACGCGTTGGCTGCCCACCGATCGTGGCGCCGTGCTACTTCGGGATCGACATGAAGGAGCGGAGGGAGCTCATCGCGCACGAGCGCAACGAGGACGAGGTCGCCCGCCTCATCGGGGCCGACAGCGTCCACTACCTCTCCATGGCCGGGCTCGTCGAGTCGATCGGCCACTCCTCCGAGAGCCTCTGCCTCGGCTGTCTCACCGGAAAGTATCCGGTCGAGGTTCCGGAAGAGCGGCACCGTTTCCAGAAGTCGCTCGCGGAGTTCTAGCGCGTGGGGACGACGGTCGTCGTCACGGAAGGGCCGCGCATCGACCTCGTCGACCTCGGGGGGGCCGCCCCCCGAGACCTTCTCGCTCGACCGGGACCTGCTCCGGGCGGCGGAGCGGTTGATCGAGCTGCGCCCGGCCGACCTCCCGCCCGGGCTGGTGGAAGCCGTGGCACGCTTCCCCCCGACGGCCCGCCTGGTCGCAGGGGATCCCTCCCTCGCGCGGGCCCTCTCGGTCCGGGCCGGACGCTCGGTCCCCCCCGCGACGACGGAGGAGCTCCGCTCGGCACGCACGATCGTCTGGCGGGGTCCCCCTCGAGAGGATCGCCCGTTCGCGCTCGCTCTCGCCCGGATCACGCTCGAGCGGGCGCTCCGCTCCCCCGAGGAGGTACTGATCTCGCTCGCCCGGGAGGAGGAGCGGCTCGAGCGGGCGCTCGGCCGCGAAGAGCGCGCCGCCGCCGCGTTCCTCCCGGTGGCCGGAACCCCGCTGGCGGAGTATCGCGTGGCATGGGATGCGATGCGCGAGACCCTCCGGGCGCACCATGCCGGCCTCGAGGAGCGTCTCGAGTACGGCGCCCGGAACCTCGCGCCCAACCTCTCAGCAGTGCTGGGCGAGAAAGTCGCAGCCCGCCTCGTGGCGGCCGCGGGGGGACTTCCGCCGCTGGGCCGGATGAGCGCGTCTCGCCTTCAGCTGCTGGGGACCCGCCGCCGCCCCTCCCCCGAGCGCGGCCCACGGTTCGGGATCATCTACCGGGCGGTTCGTATGGACGAGGTCCCCGTCGCCCGGCGCGGCGCCTACGCGCGCAGCCTCGCGGCGCTCGGCGTGATCGCGGCGCGCGCCGACGCGCCACGACCGGTCGATCCCTCGCGACCGTCCTGGTGGGCCGTCGGGATCGACGAGTCGAGGCGTTGCGTCGGAGGAATCGATGAGGCCCCCCGGACGTTCCGCCCGGCCTCGGACAGCCCCCGTCTCGCCATCCTCCAGCGCTCCGACCGGACCGAGCTGTGGACGGAAACGGTGGGGCAGGCCCCTCCCGTCTACGGCGAGCGATGGACCGAATCCGACGGGCGCGCGTACCGTTCATTCGAGCCGACCCGCAGCAAGCTCTCGGCCGCGATCGTGAAGGAGTGGAGCGGACCGGTGCCGGCGACCGGGGAGAGCTGGTTGTATCTCGGCGCGGCGAGCGGGACGACCGCGTCGCACGTGGCCGACCTCGTCGGGCCGACCGGACGGGTCTACGCCCTCGAGCGGAGCCTCCGGCCGTTCGCACGGCTGCTCGCGCTCGCGGAGCGGTGGCCGAACCTCGTTCCGATCCTCGGGGACGCCCGCGAGCCTCCGGCCGTACGGTGCCCTCGTTCCGCCGGTCCACGGGGTGTACGCGGACATCGCGCAGGCCGATCAGGTCGAGATCGTGCTGTCGAACGCGGCGCTCTACCTCGAGGGAAATCCCGGGTTCGTTCTGATGGCGCTCAAGACCGCGAGCATGGGGCGGGACGCGACGGCGGTCCAGCATGTACGGCGGGCCGAAGAGGAGATGGCGCAGTTCCTCGACCTCGAGCCGAGCGTGCGGCTCGACCCGTTCCACCGGGGCCACTATTTCCTCGGCGGCACGGTGCGCCCCGGCCGACTCGGACCCGCGGGGACTACGGCGCCTCGGCCACCGCGCGAGCGGTCCCGCGGGCGACGACGACGGTGACGATATCCTCGTCCGCGAGGACGTGGTCCCGTCCCACGGTCTGACCGGGAAAGCGGGCGCTCGGTCCCCAGATCTGGGCGGCCCGGAACGAGCGGTGGAGGTCGCCCGGCAGGCGACGGAGGAGCTCCGTGATCGTGTCGCCCTGCCGCAGGATCAGCGGCTCCTCCTTGTCGGGAGGCAGTCCCGGCGGTTTCATGTAGATCCGAATGAACCGGAGCGCCCCGCCGATCCGGTCGACGAGGCCGTCCAGTCCGAGCTTCTCCTTTGCCGAGATGAAGATCGGCTCGGCGGGCGCGAGATCGACGACCAGCTTAGCTCGCTGTGCCGCGGTCAGTCCCTCGGCCTTGTTGACCGCATTCAACGCCGTCACGTAGACCCGGTTCCCGGCGAGCACGTCGATGAGCTGATCGGCGGTCGCATCCTCCCGCAGTACGATGGAACCGTTGTGGAGCCCGAACTCTCGCGCGATCTGGGCCGCGAGCCCACCGGCGAGGTGGGTGAGCCGAACGGTCGACGAGATCGTGAGACCTCCTCGGTCCCCGTGCGAGACGACGATCCGGGGCGGCTTCTGGTTGATCCGAACTCCGGCGCCCTCGAGTTCGGCCTGGAGGGCCCGCAGGTTCGGGTGCTCCGGATCGATGAGGAACAGGATCAGGTCGGTCGAGCGGACGACCGAGATGACTTCCCGGCCCCGGCCTTTCCCCTTCGACGCGCCGGGAACCAGCCCCGGCATGTCGAGGATCTGGATCGACGCACCGCCCCACCGGAGCATGCCCGGTATGATCGTGAGCGTGGTGAAGTCGTAGGCCCCGGTCTCGCTCTCGGCCGCGGTCAGCCGATTGAGCAAGGTCGACTTTCCGACCGAGGGGTACCCGACGAGCCCCACGGTCGCGTTCCCGCTCTTCCGCACGCTATAGCCGACACCGCCTCCCTTCCCCTTCGCACGAGTTTCCCGCTCGAGTCGAAGGACGGCGAGGCGCGCTTTGAGGCGGCCGATGTGGAGCTGGGTCGCCTTGTTGTACTTGGTCCGGTGGATCTCGTCCTCGATCTCGACAATGTGCTCTTCGAGGGACGACATCGGCGGGGCGCCTGCCCTTCGCCGGTGGGCGAGCGATTACTTGAGAGTGTCCCTGCGGCGCACTGTTCACCGTTCACGGGGTGGACTCACCTCGATCTAGGGCGCTCCGATCCCGTGGCATGAGCGACCCGCGTTCAACTCAAGACCCGCTCCCGGCGGCCTGGAAATTTTGCCCGAAACTCCGCGAACCCCCGCGCGCTTCCAATGGTACCGCGTTCTCCACGCGCCTCGAGGCCGCCCTCCGCACGGGTCACGGCCTCGTCTCGACGCTGGAGTTGGAAATCACCTCGGGACCACACTCCGCGATCACCGTCCGGGCCTTCGACCCGTCCGGTGCCCGCTGGTTCGGCCGAGCGATCCTTCCGGTCTATCCAGCGCACGAATGGGAACCGACCGTGTCGATTGGGTCCACGGGCTCCGTGGTGGGCCGGGTCTGGACCGCGCGCCGCACGTTCTCCTGGCCCGAGCCGCTCGCTCCGGCCGCCGGGGCGTCCCTCGACGCGTTGGTGACCACGCTACGATCGTCCCCATCGGGGGCGCGCCTCCGTGTGCGGAGCTCCCCCCTTCCGCCGGTGACCCTCCATTGGTGGGACCGAGCACTCCCCGACTCATCGCGCCCGCGAATCTCTGAGGTCCGGCGAACGATCGATCCAGTGCCCGAGCCGCCGGGTCCTGCGGCGGCGCTGTCCGTCTCTCGACCGCTGTTCTGGAGGGTAGGCGTGACGCTGGAGATGCCGTCGCGGTCTCCGGCCGCCCTTTCCCCAGTGGACCTCTGCGGCGCGATGGCATCGGCCAGCCGGACTCCCCGGGGCAACGGATTTGTCTTTCGCCCCGCGCGGAGGCGGAGTTGGGTCCGGACGGTCGGCGGGGACAGCTTCATCGTATCCGTCGACGAGCTCCCGAGGTTCTGGCCCAGCCCCGAATGCGATATCGGGGTCGAGTCCCCCGCGAGCGGTCAAGCCCCTCGCCTTCTCGCCCTAGGCCGGACGCGCGAGGGCGTCGTCGTCGGCCCGCTTCTCGAAGAGCATCAGGGTCGACACCTCGCGGTCCTGGGAGAGACCGGCATGGGAAAGAGCTCCCTCTTGATCGCCCTCGCGCGTCGCGCCCTTGGCTCCGCGGGCGGGGTCGTGATGGATCCACTCGGGGAGACCGTGCGTTCCTTGCGCGAGGAGCTCGGCCCCGCGGAACGGGAACGGTGTCTCTGGGTCGCCCCCGATGCGTCCGAGGTCGCTCTGAACGCCTTGGAAGGGATCGGGGCTGGCGAGAACAGACGACCCGGTGCGATCCGAGCGTCGCCTCAACGATCTCGTTCATGCACTTCGGCGAGTCCGTGCCGGGCGCTACTCCGAATCGGGGTATGGGGTCCCCGGATTGAGGAGATGGTGACCCGAGCCCTGCGGGCCGCGGCCGCTTTTCCTGACGGTACGCTTCTGGACGCACACACCCTGCTCGCCTCGTCCGCGCGCCTCGGTCGTCCGATCCCCCTGCCGGCGTCCGAAGCGGTCCGAGAGTTGGCCGACCGTATCCGGGACCGACCCGAGGACGCCGACGGCGCCCGTCGGCTCCTTCACGAGGTCGTCCGAAGCCCGGTCCTCGCGCGTCTGCTCTGCGCCCGCCATCCCACGGTTGGGACGCGGGACCTGGTAGCTCCCGGTCGGATCGTCCTCATCTCGGGGGACGCGGCTCGGGTGGGAGAGTCGACGGCCCGCTACCTCCTGTCGGTGCTGCTCGCCCTGGTCTGGTCGGAGCTCCTCGCCCGCGCGGAGATCCCGAAGACGTTCGTGGTACTGGACGAAGCGCAGTGGTTCTCTCACGAAAGCCTGGCCGAGATGTTGCGACTGGGCCGCCGAAAGAACGTTCATGTCGTTCTGGCCACGCAGGCCGTGGCCTCCCTACCGGAAGCCGTCCGTGAGGCCGTGTGGACGAACGCGTCGGATTTCGTTGCGTTCCGCGGCTCCCCCGAAGAAGCACGCGAGTTCGCGAGAGCGGTCCCCGGAATCTCCGCGGAAGAGATCCTGGGACTCCCCCGGGGGGAGGCGGCGGTCCTGATCGGCAAGGGGGAATCGGTCCGATGGTTGCGAACGATCCGGCGTCCGCTGGCGCGGGCGTCGTCCGGTCCGGGGGAGGGGATCGGTAGGTCCGGCGCGTCCTCGCCGCCGGTCAATCCCGCCCCGCGGGCTGCCCCGTCCCCACCGACCCCGACCCTCGACCGGATCTTCGTGGAGCTCCTGCACGACGGGGCGGAAACCCCCGGGGAAGATCCCCTCGTGGTCGACCTGGTCGAGTTCCGTCGCCGGGTCGACCCGAGGGGGGATGGGATCCGAGAGGCGGGCGGGATCCTATCCCGGTCGGGAGCGCTCACTCGCGTAGAGCGATCCGATGGGGGACACCGATGGGTGATTGACCGGAGTCGGCTGGCGGAGGTGGTCTCTCGGCGGGGTGTGACGTCCCCGGGCGAGAGCGTTTCTCGTTTGCCACAACCCTCTTAGGGGGGCGGCGGCTCGTTTCATCCGATGGATTCTCCGCCGGACACCGCCGGGGCCACGTCCGCTCCCATCGGCGGTGGGCTCATGGCTCCCGCGACCCGGATCGAGCGGTGCGTCACGGGCATCGAGGGGCTAGACAACATCCTGTCGGGAGGCATTCCGAAGGGGAACATGGTCCTCGTGGCCGGAAGCGTCGGGACGGGGAAGACCACCCTGTGTCTCGAGTTCCTGGTCCGCGGCGCCGAGCGGGGCGAGCGGTCCCTGTTCCTCTCCGTCACCGAGGCCTCGGACAAGCTGATCCAGAACCTCTCCACCTTCGAATTCTTCCGGACGGACCTCGTGACGAACGGCTCCCTCGTGTTCGTGGACCTGCCCGTCCTCTACGAGCGCCTCGGCCTCGAGCACGAGGAATTGACGGAAGAGGAGATCGGCATCCTCATCCGGACGATCCGGGACCTGGTCCGCCAGCTCGGTGTCAAGCGACTCGTGCTGGACAGCCTCACCTCGGTCGGCTACCGCATTCGCCGGGACGAACGGATCCGGGACTTCATGCTTCGGCTCGGCCTCGAACTCGAGCGACGCGGGGTGCACGTCACTGCTCGTGTCGGAGATCGGGCCGACTCCGGGCCGATACTCGCTTCACGGGGTCGAAGAGGCGATCGTGGACGGGGTCGTCCTTCTGTGGAACGCGCGACGCCAGGGCGACATCCTTCGGGTCCTGCAGATCATCAAGATGCGCGGCACCTCCCACTCCCAGGCGCAGTACGTCATCGAGCTGACCCCGATCGGACTTCTGTTGGCGCCCCACCTGAAGGGCGGCCATACGGAGGGACAGTAGCGCGTGGCGCCGGTCGACATCGGCGAGCGGCTTCGGGCGTTGCCCGGCGGGAGCGCGGTGACGTTGAAGCTCGACCCGCGCGAATACGCGGACCACTACTTTGCGGTCCTGAACGCGACCCTGCGGGATGTCGGCACGGAGACCGATGCTCACACCGTCTACGTCACCGTGACCAACCCCGCGTCCTTCGTCTGGGGTCTCGCGCAAGCCCTCGACGTCGCCCCGGAACGGATCTCCTTCGTCGACGCGATCAGCCACATCATGATGGATTACCGCGACCCCCTTCCCAATGCCGACGTACATCGAGAGCCCGAGGGCGCTGGAAGCGATCATGCTGCGGGTCGAGTACCTCCTCCGGAAGAACCCGCACCCCCGCTCGATCGTCGTGATCGATTCGGTCAACTCGCTCGCGATCCACAATCCCCCCGAGCTCCTCACCGAGTTCTTCCACATCCTGCTGAACATGCTGAAGAGTCGCCAGGTGCTCACGGTCGTCCTCGAAGTGAGCGACGAGGAAGCGAGCTCGGTCGAGACGATGCTCAACCTCGTGGTCGACGAGACGATCGACGTCGCGCGGGAGGGTCCGTAATGGGGTACGAGGACGGTCGCATCCTCGGGATCCCCGAGATCGACATCGGTCTCTCGACCGCCCTCCCGCCGGGATGGATGGCGGTGCTCACCGGCCCGAGCGGCTCGGGCGCCCCGCTGCTGGCCAAACAGTTCGCGAACGCCGGCGTGGGCAGCATCCCGGTGCTGTTCTACACGACGTACGAACGGACCCTCGACGTGAAGGAAGCCTTCGAGGCGTTCGGATGGGACCCCTCGGCCATCAAGATCGTCAACCTGGCCGATGAGTACTACGAGCGAGTGCTCGTTCGGGGCCTCGAGATCGCCCAGGCCCGGGAACACGGCCTGACGCTCGACCAGATCACGATCGAGCACCCCCGGGACCGGGTGGCGTCCCGATTCAGCCTCACGAGCCGCATGCTCTCCGACCTCGCGGCGATCGACACTCCGTTCCGGCTCGTCCTCGACTCCGTCGACTTCTTCTTCGAGGTCCTCCAGGCGTCCGAAGTGACGACCGTCGCGCGCCAGATCCGGTACCGCTGCCAGTCCGTCGGCGGCCAGGCGCTCCTGGCCGTCCACTCGCGAGGGCACGACCGGGCCTTCGCGGGCGCCCTCGAGGACCTCGCGGACGTCGTCTTCGACCTGAAGGCGGAACCGCGCGGCGACCGGGACCGAGACGACCCTGTACCTCGAAAAGGTCCGCAACCGCCCGGACCTTCAGCGGATCGCCCGCGCGCGCATCGGGGAGAGCGGCTGGACGGTCGACCCGCCCGACCGTCCGGGATAGCCGCCTACCCTCCCGTAACCTAACCTTTATCGCCGCCCCTCGGCTGGTCGGCCGAGGGTCCCAGTGGAAGACGTAGTCATCCGTACGCTCGAGAAGGTCGCTCTGCGCGACCCGGTTCTGATCGAGGGACTTCCGGGCGTCGGCAACGTGGGCAAGCTCGCCGCCGACTACCTCCGCGACCAGCTGCCGGCGAAGCCGCTCGCGACCATCCACTCGAAGTTCTTCCCGCCCCAGGTCTACGTCAGCGAGGAGGGGATCATTCGCCTGGTGTCGAACGACCTTTCGTACTGGAAGGCGACCGGAAGCGGACAGCGGGACGTGCTCGTCCTGGGCGGCGACTACCAGGGGATCAGCCCCGAAGGGCAGTACCGAGATCACCGAACGCGTCCTCCAGTACTGCGCGACCCTCGGCGTGAAGGACGTCTACACGCTCGCCGGGTTCGCGCAAGGCAAGGTCGTCGAATCGCCCCGCGTGCTCGGCGCCGCGACCAGCGCTCCGCGCGTCGAGGCGATGAAGAAGTTCGGCGTAATCTTCTCCCGGAACGACCCCGGCGGCGGACTCATCGGGGCGAGCGGTCTCTTCCTCGGGCTCGGTCGGACGTTCGGGATGGAGGGCGTCTGCCTCATGGGCGAGACGAGCGGCTACTTCGTCGACCCCCGCAGCGCGGAGGCCGTTCTCGAAGGTCCTCACCAAGGTGCTCCACATCGACCTCGACTTCGCGGCGCTGGAAGCCAAAGCTCAGGAGATCGACCGGATCGCGACCAAGATCCACGAAGCCGAGCAGCGGAGCTCGGAGTCCCCGGGGCCCGGCCCGTCTCCCTCCCGGGAAGACGTCGGGTACATCGGGTAGGGCGGCGGTCCGCGGCCGATGGACACCGGCCCGTCCCCCGAAGCCGCCCCGGCGGACCGGCTCGCCCGCCTGCTGCACCTCGCGAGGGCCGGGGCCGACGCCGACGGATTCCTTTCGTTCGACCGGTGGATGGACTTGGTCCTCTACACCGAGGGGCTCGGGTACTACGCGCGCCCTCGCTCTCCGCTCGGCGCCGAGGGAGATTTCTACACCGCCCCGCACGTCCACCCTCTGTTCGCCGCGGCGTTCGCGGAACGGGTCAAGGGGATCCGGGACCAGCTGGGGCACGACCGACCGTTCACGCTCATGGAGATCGGGCCGGGCGACGGGACTCTCGCCGCCGGGATCGTCGCCGCCCTCGGCCCGACCCTCGAGCCCGGCCACGACCTTCGGGTCGTCCTCGTCGAACGGTCCTCGCCGCTGCGGGTCGGCGCGCTCGCCCGAACCCGACACGCCGCCCAACCGTTCGGGATTCCCGTGCGTACCGGCCGAGGCCGTGTCGGCGTTCGGGCCGTTCGAAGGCGTAGTGGTCGCCAACGAGCTGCTGGACGCCCAACCGGTGCGAAGGGTGCGATGGAACGGGACGGAGTGGCGCGAACTCGGAGTGCGACTGACCCCCTCGGGGATCCGCGCCGACGAGGGGCCCGCGGCCGAAACGGTGCCGGAACCCTCGCTGCCGAGCTCGCCGGCGGACGGGACGGTCTTCGAGTTCTCTCCTACCGCGGAGGGCTTGGTCCGCGAGCTCGCCGATCACCTCGTGGCCGGCGTATGGCTCGTCGTGGACTATGGGATGGAGCAGGACGAGCTCCTCCGGGCCCATCCGGAGGGTACGCTCGCGACCGTGCGGGGTCATCGCTCCGGATCGGACCCGGTGGTCGCCCCGGGGGAGAGCGACCTGTCGACCTTCGTGAACTGGACGCGGCTGCGGGCGGTCGCGCGGGCCGCGGGCCTCGAGGTCCTCGCGGACCGCACCCAGGCCGAGGCCCTCGGCGCCTGGGGGTTCCCCCGCCTGTTCGAGGAGACCCTCGCGGCACGTAAGGTCCTCCGAGGAGGAGGTCCGGCTGCGCCTCCGCGTCAAGAACCTGCTCTTCGGGTTCGAACGATTCCGCGTGCTCGAGCTGGCCCGGCCCGGCTCGCGGACCGCTCCCGCCCCCTACGTAACGTTCGGGTGGGCCGACCGGCTCGACGCGCTCGGCGACCTTCGCCTGGATCAACAGTTGGGCGGTCTCGGGGGGAAGCGACAGGACGTCCTCCTTGCGCAGGTCGATCGTCTCCGACCCCACCTCGATCGGTCGGCCGTCCTGGAGGACGCGGACGAACACGGGGACCGCGGTGCGAGCCGGTGCCGGCGGAGGGTTCGCCCGACCGGACGGGGGAGCCGGAGCGGGAGGGGGCGGAGCGGAGGGTACGTCGGCTGCGACCGCCGCTGAGAGGCCCGGGGCGGAGGTCGGGGTCTCGAGGTAGGGCGCCGCCGTCCGGCGGTGCTCGAACAAGGTCGCCGAGATCCGGTCGTAGACTTCCCGTTCCTCGGGGAGGGCGTTCGGGAGCTCGCGAGCGCCGCCGATGCTCGTCTGGAACGCGAACGTGAGGATCTTCTGGGTCCGCCCCTCCACGATGTCGCGGGCGACCTGCCCCGCCCGCTGGTAGGTCTGCCGCGAGATCTCGCCCTTGCGTCCCGAGGGGTTCTCGCGCAGGTCGGTCTCGTACGACCGCCGCACCTCGGCGAGGTACGCGGCCGTGCTCGTGTAAAAGTCGTGGGGGATCTTCGCAAGGTTCCGGGTCGCGGCCTCGCTCCGTCGCCACTCGAGCAGGAGGGAAAAGTGATCGGGCATCGGTCCCCCGGGGAGCGTCCTCACCGCCGAAGGACTATAGGAGTTGTGCGGTCTCCCGCGCTCCGTCCCGGGAGTGGCGCGGGCCCGTCCCCGGACCTCAGCACCGATGACGAAGGGGACGGACGCGGCGACCGCGCTCGCGGAGTTCGCCGAGCTCTGGCAGAAGTTTCGGTCGGAGAGCGAAGCCCCTGGGACGATCATCGTCGTCGAGGGGGAGCGCGACCGTCGGTCGGTCGCGCGGCTCGGCGTCCCGGCAACGATCTTCGTCCTGCACGGCGGCCGCACCCTCGCGCGCAGCGCCGAGGAGCTCGTGCGACGGGGTCGGCGCGTGGTCTTACTGACCGACTGGGACGCCGAGGGCGGCCATCTCGCCCACCGGCTCACCGAGTTCCTCGAGGCCGAGCGGCTCCAGCTGGACCTGGACACTCGGCGACGCCTGGCCCGGGTCCTGCGAGGCGAGCTCGTCCACGTCGAGGGGCTGTACGGCTGGGCCCGTCGTCTCGCGGAGAAGCAGGGGGAGACGCTCGAGGCGGTGCTGGGTCCGATGGACCGGCCGGACGGGCTTACGGGATGACCTTCGACTGGGTGCGTCGTGTGTCCCGTCGGTTCGCCGCGTAGGACGGACGGAACCGCTCCGCGCCCTTCCCCTTCCAGCGGAGACCGCGCCCTTCCTTGCCCGGCGCTGGTGAGTCCGCGGTAGACCCGGCCTTTCTGGCTCGGGGCCGCGATCCAGGAGAGCTTGGAATCGGCCAGGATCTCCGGGTTGGCGGGGTCGACCAAGATGATCTCGAAGAACTTCTGCTTGCCGTCCTCGCCGACCCAGTAGGAGTTGAGGACCTCGAGGTTGGGGTAGTGCTTCTGGGCGCGCTCCTCGGCGATCCAGCGCAGGCTCTTCGCGAGGGTCATCTTGTTGATCCCCTTGTGCTTCGGTCGGCGCCCCGCGATGATCGCGCGCTTGCGCTGGCCGCCGCGTCGGACGCGGACCCGTACGACCACGAACCCGCCCTTCGCCCGGAACCCGATCGCGCGGGCGCGGTCGAGACGGGTGGGTCGCTCGAGACGGGTGACCGTGTGCTCCCGGCGCCACGTGAGGAGGCGTTCGTGACGACGTTCCGATCCTTCGTCCCCGAGAGTCTCCCGGAACGAACGAGCCATGTAACGGTAGGCGGAGGTCGTCATGGAGCGGGCGGGGGACCCGGGCCCTTATTATAAAGATGCCGACGCGACCGGCGTGCGACCGAGGAGAAGTGGGTCCGTTTGCCTCGAACTGGCCGAATTCGACCGGCCGTTCGGGATCCAGGGAAGGTGGGGGTCGGCGGGTCGGACGACCTTGGCGGTCGCGTGGCTTTCGGTAGCGACCGCGCGGGTGAGGTGTCCCTCGATCTCCCGGACGAACCGGTCCATTCGGGACCGCTGGTCGTCGGGGACGTCGGTGGGGGCCTCCCATACGAGCGCCGCGCCTCCGCTCGTGGGGTACAGGCGGAATTCCAGCGCGCCGGCGGCGGGCGGCAGCGCCGGGTTCATCTTCTCGAGACGGCAACTGATCCGGGTCTCGACCGGTTCCGTCCGCTCCGCGCGCTCGACCGCGTAGCCGACGCTCGTGAGGTAGTCCCCGACGTACCCGGCGAACCGCTCCCGCCCGATCCCTCGGGCGCGCAGCCAATCCCCATTGCCTTCAGCCATGTTTTCCACGATCCAGTTCACGCTCGAGGCTCTTGAAGAGCCCGAGCATCATCCGGTATTCCGCCTCAGTCGGCGTCGACCGGCCAAACACACGACGAAACAGGAGGATTAAACCCCGTCGTTTATGGGAAGGGTACCGGGTCCGAGCCAGGAGCTGCCCTACCCGCTCGAGCAGGAGCTCCTTTTCCTTCCCGTTGAGCTCGAGCTCCAACGGCGCCGGGGTCGTCTCGGGGTCGGCGGGTCCCTTCGCTCGATGCGTGGCGTAGAGGACGACGGCGACCGCGTGGGAGAGGTTGAGGGTCGGGAACTCTCGCCGCGCCGGGATGTGGACGAGGAGGTCGCACCGCCCGAGCTCTTCCCGGTTCAATCCGTTGTCCTCGGGGCCGAAGACGAGGGCGACCCGGCCGGAAAGGGAGACCAACGCCTCGCCGAGTCGCTCGGGAGTCACCGCGCGCCGCAGGTACGCGTTGGACCGACCGGTCGATAGGTCGGTCGTCCCGACGACCAGGTCGGCGTCCTCGACCGCTTCGTCGAGGGTCCGAGCCCGCTGCGCGGTCTTGAGCAGCGCCATCCCGGCCATCGCACGACGGCGCGCTTCCGGCCCGACCTTCGCCCGCGGCGCGACCAGCACGAGCCGGTCGGCCCCAAAGTTCTTGCCGATCCGGGCGACGGCGCCGATGTTGCCATCCTCTTTCGGCCGGACGAGGACGATGTCGAGGCGGGCCGTCACGCGGCCGACCCCTCGGCGAACAGTCGAGCGATCATCCACTCCGGATCGAACGGATGCAAGTCCCCGTACCCCTGGCCGGTTCCGACGAACAGGATCGGCTTCTTCGTGACGTAGGTCAGACTGAGCGCGGCCCCGCCCTTCGCGTCGGCGTCCAGCTTGGTGAGGATGAGGCCGTCGATCCCGATCGCTGCGTTGAACTCCTTGGCCTGTTCGACGACGTCGTGCCCGCTGAGGGCGTCGCCGACGAAGATCGTCAGGGACGGGTTGACCACGCGGCGGATCTTCTTGGCCTCCTCGATGAGGTTCTCGTTGGTGTGCTGACGGCCGGCGGTGTCGACCAGGACGACGTCGACGTTCTTCGCCTTCGCGTGATCCACCGCGTCGAATGCCACCGCCGCCGGGTCGCTGCCCTCCTTCTGGCGAATGACCCGGATCCCGAGCCGCTCCCCATGGACCAGGAGCTGTTCGATCGCGCCCGCCCGGAACGTGTCCCCGGCGGCGATCACGCTCGTGAGTCCTTGGGCCCGGAGCCAACCGGCGAGCTTCGCCAGCGAGGTGGTCTTCCCGGTGCCGTTCACTCCGACGAACAGCACGACGTAGGGATGCCTGGCCTGCGCTCGGACCTGCGCGGCCAGGTCGACCGGCGGCCGCGTGAGGACGGAGCGGACCGACCCGATGAGCGAGGTCCGGATCGCGTCCTCCGCGTCGACCCCGAGGCGGAGCTTGCGGCCCGCGAGGTCACGCCGCAGGTCCTTGCGCATCTTGTCGATGACCGGCAACGCGACGTCGGATTGGAGGAGAGCGATCTCGAGGTCGTCGAAGACCTCATCGACGGTGGTCTCGCGGATCTTGCGCCCGAGGAACCCCTCGGTGAACATCGCCTCGTCCTTGGTGGTTCCCGGGGACGTGGGGCGGGTCGGAGAACCTTCGGAGGGACGGGACGACCCCGTCGCGGGAGGCGCGGACTCGGCCTCCGGAACGTCGGGGGCCTGGGACCGCCGCAAGCGGGCCTTAATCGCCGCCCACATTGCCTGAGGTCGGGCCGCGGGAGACGGACTCGAGCCGCCTCGAAAGCATCTGGATCCGCTCGTCGAGGGCGTTCATCTGGCCCTCCAGGTCACGGACGGCCTGGTCGATCTTGACGATCCGCTGGGCGAGGAGTTCCACGACCTTCGGGCGATCCATCTCCACCACGACGCCGGAACCCATCCCGATGAGGACCCGGCCCGTGCGGTCGACGGTTCCCCGGACGAAGGTTTCCCCTCCGAGAGGGATGAGGAGCTCGGCGTCCGCGGCAGCCCGATCGACTCCTTCTAGGCTCTCGCGCGCCCGGTCGTGCTCGGCGCGGGACGCGGTGAGGATCTGGTGTTGCTGAAGACTGGCCGAAAGTTGGTTGCGGTACGCCTCGAGGCGCATGAGGTCCTCCTGGACCTCGGCTTCCATCTTTTCGTCCGCGGCCAGTTCGTTCGTAGCCATTGAAGCGGGTTGGGAGGCGACTTGGACCACATAACGTCTCGGCCGGCCGTCCGAGGTCGGTGCGCTGCTTCAGGAGGTGCCCGTCGACCGGTGAGGAGGTGAGACGGGGAGGGCGGCCGTCTGAAAGTTCGATCAGGCGGCGGCGGGGGAGGCGACTTCCGAGACCGACTCGATCCGGATCAGGTGCCGCTTGACGTTGTGGCAGCCCCCGATCTCCGAGAGGGCCCAGTGGAGGGCCGTCGCCTCGGTTTCGGCGTCGTGCTCCTTCGTAAACGTCTGCCAGTATCCCCGGCGGGCGTAGAAGCTTCCACGAACGCTGAACGTCGGCATAGGGACCTCGGCGCGGCGCCCACCCGGGTGACCCACTTAACCCTAACCGGGCGGTTCGGGGCAGTCTATCCTTTGGCGCGGCCCGCCGAATCCTTGATCGCGGCCGATCTGCGGTCCCGTTCCCTCAGCCAGCGCAGCTGACGTTCCTGTAGCGCCGTACTGGAAGGTGCGACCGGTTCGTAGACGACGGGCCGGGGCGTGGGTTCCGGTGAGGGTGCTGGAGTCGGGTCGGCGGGGAGCGGCTCGTGGGCCTCGGTCGTCGGCTCCTCGCTCAGCGTCTTTTGGTTCAGGATGCTCGCGACACGACGCTCTCCCATCGCTCGGTCACCTCCGCGTCGGTCAACCCTACGGTGGGCGAGAAGATTACCCGGTCCCCCCAACGCCCCCGGACCCCGGAGTAGTCCTCGACCACGAGGGGGAGTACGACTCCGTCCGCGTGGGTCGCTTCCGCGACGTCCCCGATGGTCGAAGCCCACGACTCAGGCCCCCCTCCGACCGAGACGATGCGGGCATGGGGGTCGTAGTGCGCAAGCACGTGAAGTCGCTAGGTCCTCCCCGCCGGGTGGCGCGACGAATCCCACGCGGCACCCGCGCTTCATCATGAGGTAGGCGCCGAGCGCGCCCCGAGGTCCGTCGACCAGAGCGACCAGCCGACCGGCCACACCGAGCGGGAGGCCCCCCGGTCCGGGGATGCGATCGAAATACAGGTAGGTCCGGGGACCGCGCACCTCGACGAACAGCTCGACCTCGGGGTGGTCGAGGTCGACGTGGAGCTCCCGATCCGGGAACCGGTCGAAGATGTCACCGCCGAGGTCTCGGGCCAGCTCCTGACTCGTGAACGGGTGCTGGCCGGTGCGGCGCGCCCGGACCGCGAAGCGGGTGCCCTTCGCCAACCGGGGCTCGGCGAGCTCGAGCAGCCGCGCGGTAATGGCCGCCCGGTCGGTGGGCACCTCGTGGACGAGACTGACGGACGTCACTCCGAACACTCGGCCGACCAGCCGGATGGCGCGTTCGGCGTCCGTTGATTCGACGTACATGTGGCCGTGGTCGGCTCGGACCCGGCCCTCCAAACCTGCGCTGACGAAGAGGTCGAGTATGTTCCGCCGGAGCGTCGACTCGAACTCGCGACGAACGGGCGGGGACTTGAGCGCGAGCTCCCCGTACCGGACGAGAAGCAGCGACGCCATGGAGAACGTTAAGACGAGCGCGCCCGTAAAGCGGTTCCCGGAAGGCAGGGCGTGACCGAGTCGACCGCGTCCCCCTCCGATTCGACCGACCCTTGGGCGCCGTTCGTCGCAGTCGGTCGTCGACGTCGCTCTCTGAGGGCATGACGGCGATTGGTCTGCCGACCGACGCCACCGCCATCTCCAACCAGCTGAATCTGGACGGTGGTCCGCAGGGCGACGTCGCGTTCCCCGTTCATCGATTCGTGGGCGCCTCGGGCCTGGCGCCCACCGGCCCTGGCCAATCGCCTCCTCGCGGCCCTCCCGCCGGGAACCGAGATCCGCGAAGTCACGGCCGCGGGCGCCTACCTCAATTTCCGGGCCGACACCATGCGACTCACCGAGCGGACCCTGCGGACGGTCTTCGAGCGGGGTGCTCGCTACGGTCATGCGGACAACGCGGGGATCGCGGCGTGCGTGGAACACACGAGCGCCAACGCGACCGGTCCGTTCCACATCGGCCGGGTCCGCAACGCGATCATCGGGGACACGCTGGCGCGAGCCTTGCGGGCCGCAGGCACTCCCGTCACGACCCACTACTACATCGACGACATGGGCCGACAGGCCGCGATGATCACATGGATCTGGTCCAAGCCTCGGGACCAGTGGCCCCCCGAGATCCGGGCCGCCGTGGATGGGCTCGAAGTCCCGGGCGAGAAGGTCGACTCACATCGGGGCCGACCGTACCCGGCAGCCAGCGCGTATCTGAAGACGCATCCCGACGCGCAGGCCGAGGTCGCCGCGATCATCCAGGAGACCGAAGCCGGCCATCCGCCGGAGCAGCACCGGCCGCTCACGCAGGCGATCCTCGATGGGATGCTCGAGTCGCTCGCCCGGCTGAACATCCGATTCGACGAGTTCGTTTGGGAATCCGATTTTCTCCGGGACGGGTCGGTCGAGCGCGTGCTCGAACGGCTCCACGCGGCCCCGCATGCGCTCCGGGAGGAGAACGGTGCGTGGGCCATCGACACCTCCTCCTACGGGTTACCGAAGGATTCCAAGTCGGTCGTGGTCCAGCGGGGCGACGGCACGAGCCTCTACGTGACCCGCGACGTCGCCTACCACCTCTCGAAGTTCGCCCGGTTCCAGCGCGTCGTGGACGTGCTGGGACAGGATCACCGGCTGCACGCCCGGACCCTCGAGGCCCTCTTCGCCGAGATCGGCGAGCCCCGGCGCCCAGAGTTCGTGATCTACCAGGACATCACCGTGCCCGAGGGAGGCCGGATGTCGACGCGGGGAGGTTCGGCCGTCTGGCTCGACCATCTCCTGGCGGAAGCGGTCGAGCGAGCGCGGAAGGAGGTCCTCGCGCGACGGGAGGACTTGGGTTCGGGGGAGGTGGAGCGTATCGCGGAGGCGGTCGCCACAGGGGCCGTCCGGTACCACATCGTCCGGGTCGCGTCCGAGAAACCGGTGGTGTTCCGATGGGAGGACGCCCTCTCCTTCGAGGGACGGAGCGGGCCGTTCTGCCAGTACTCCTACGTCCGGGCGGTCAGCGTCCTCAGGAAGGCCGAAGCCCCCCAGCCCCCGTATCCGTTCGAAGCCGCCCGGCTCGTCGACCCCGAGGAAGCCGCGCTCGTTCGCGTGATCGCGCGATTGCCCCGCACGGTCCAGTACGCCGCCCGACGGAACCACGTTCACGCGCTCGCTGGCTATACCCACGACCTCGCGGACCAGTTCAATCGATTCTATCACGCCGTGCCGGTGCTGCGATCGGGCGAGGAGCGGCCGAGCCGCGTCGCGCTGGTGGCGGCCGTCCGGCAGACCCTCGGAAACTCGCTCGACCTGCTCGGAATCCCCCTTCTCGAAGCGATGTGACCCATTGGATCATCTGAGAGGGCCGGCCCCGGGTGCGAATTCTCGACCGTCGCGACCCCCGAGGGGTACGCCCCACGTGAGCTTAATAACGGGTCCTTAGTTTCCGAACCGAGGATGCACCGATGGGCGCGTTGGAGGATTTCAAGAAATTTCTGATCACCGGGAATCTCATCACCTTGGCCACCGCATTCGTAGTCGGTCTGGCCATCGTGGCGCTGATCGGGGCGCTCGTCGCGGACATCATCAATCCGTTGATCGGTGCCGCCGGCCACATCAATTTCTCGCAACTCGGGATCCTCACGGTCAATGGGAGCCAGATCCTCGGAGGAGCGTTGCTGGGAGCCTTGGTCAACTTCCTCGTCCTCATGCTCGTCGTCTTTTTCCTGATCGTCTATCCCTACCAGAAGTACCAGGAACGTCAGGCGGCTCGCGCCAAGGCGGCCGCGCCCACGACGCGGGAGTGCCCGGCCTGCTGCAACCAGATCCCCGTCAAAGCGACCCGGTGCGGTTTCTGCACTTCGACGGTCACGCCGGTGGCCGCCTAAGGCAACGGACCTGCCGATCAGGCCACCGGGTCCCGAACACCAGCCCCGGAGAATCCGAGCGCTCGCAAACGGCAGGCATCGCATCGTCCGCACGGTTCCGGGCCCCCGGCGTAACAACTCCAAGTGAGCCGCCACGGAACTCCCAGTCGCTCGCCGAGCCGTACGATCCTCTCCTTCGAAAGACGGAGCAGCGGGGCCCGAACCCGAATTCCCTTCCCGCTCTCGACCCCGGTCCGAGTTCCCAATCGGGCCACTCGCTCAAAGGCGCGGAGAAATGGGGGTCGGCAGTCGGGATATCCGGAATAGTCGATCGCGTTGGCGCCGATGTAGATGGAGTCGAGCCGATGGCTCTCCGCGTAGCCCAGGGCGACCGCGAGGAGGATCGTGTTCCGGGCCGGGACGTACGTCGACGGAATGCGGCCCCGACGACCGCCCGAGCGCGGGAGAGACCTCGTTCGCCGCGTGAGCGACGGAATCGAGGAGGGGCCCGAGCGGCAGGTCGAGGACGGTGTGACGGGCGACCCGGTAGTGGCGCCCGAGAGCCCGGGCGGATCGGATCTCCCGTGCGTGCCGCTGGCCGTACCCGACCGTCAGAGCGTGTACCGGACGGGCATCCCGCGAGGCGAGCGCGAGGCACGTCGCGGAATCCATCCCACCGGAGAGGAGGACCACGCAGCCCCCGCGCCGAGAGGCAGCGCTCACCGCCACCACCCGAGGGCCCAGAGCAGCGTGGCCGCCATCGCGACGGACGAGAGCATGCCCAGCAGATTCGTGGAGTGCTTGGTGAGAAGCCCGCGGTTCTCGAGCGTTTCCCCGAGCACGGAGTCGATCTGGCAGCCGAGGAATCCGGCGACCGCAACGACCCCGACGAGGATCGCGCCCGGCGGGGTCGCGGTACCGAACAGAAAGAAGAGGGCGTACCCGAAGAGCCCCGTGGTCCCCGCACCGATCGCGGCCCAGAGCTCACCGGTCGCGGACACTCCCCCATTGGTCCCGGGGGTCACCGAACGGCCGGTGAGGATGCTGCGAGCGTGACCCGCCAGCACGCCGAACTCGCTCCCGAACGTGTCGGAGGCACCGAACGCGAGCGCCGACGCAAACAGAGTCGCCACCACCGGCATGGGCAGGAGGCTGGCGTTCCAACCGACCGAGAGGGCGAGACCGGTCGGGACGATGATGTGCGCTACGACGTTCGCGATCCCTCGTTCGCCGTGGACGCCCTCCTGGACGTTGCGCTGCTGCTTCTCCTCGAAACGGTAGCGCGTGGCGAACACGCTCGCGACGACGAACAAGATCAGCAGCGCCAGAAAGGCATAGCCGGCGAACACGACGATGATCGACCCGAACACCGCGGCGACCACCCCCGCGGCCGGGGTGAGGGCCCGGGCCAACGTGGCGCCCAGTGCAAGGGCCACCGTCGCCAAAATGGCGACGGCCGCCGGAAGGAGGGAGAGCATTACGGTCGGCTCCCGGGGAGCGAGGGTGCGAGGCGCTTAACGGCTTCTCGGCCCCTCATCCCCGGCTGAGGACCCGCAGAACGGCACCCAGGAACGTGGACGCCACCACGTCCGGCCGGGTCCCGTGGGACCGCGTCTCCTCCCGCAGCGCTTCCTCATGGCCCGGCGGGACCACCAGGCCCGTGAGCAGTCCGAGCTTCTCACCGGCCTCGATGTCGATCGAACGGTCCCCGAGGATCGCACTGGCGCCAAAGTCGATGCTGAGGTCTCGCGCGGCGTCCTCGAAGAGCCCGGTGCCGGGCTTTCGGCAGCGGCACCCGGCGGTCGGGGGCATGGGGGCAGTAGTAGAACGCGTCGACCTGCGTCCCGCTGGGTCGGAGGAGGTCGTTCACTCGGGCATGGATCCGCTCGACGTCCTCGACGGTGTAGAACCCGCGCTCGATCCCCGACTGGTTCGTCACGCAAACGACCAGGTAGTCGTGCTGGTGGGCGAGCGAGAGCGCCGCCCCGACGCCGCGGTAGAGCTCGAGTCGGTCGGCGTCCCGGAGATAGTGGAGGTCGGGATTCAGGGTGCCATCCCGGTCGACAAAGAGCGCCCGCCGGCGCGACGTGTCGGAGGGGGCGGTGGAAGGGGGCACGCCCTTGCCCACCGCCGGCGCGCTTAAGGATTCACGCGAGCCCTGTCCGGGACAGGGTTCACTCGAGGCCGTGGCCGGCGCTACCTCCCCCGCAGCGTGGGACGTCCCCCTCGCCGGTGCGCTCCACGAAGCACTCGCCGCCCTCCCCGCGGCGGTCCCTCGAAGCCTCCTGTTCTCGGGCGGGGTGGATTCGGGACTGCTCGCCTGGGAACTTCGGACCGACAAAGACGTCACCCTCGCCACCGTCGGCCTCGAAGGCTCGGCCGACCTCGCGGCCGCGGAGGACGCCGCGCGGGAGCTCCCGTTCCCCTGGAGCCGTCTCGTCGTCCGCGAGGACGAGGTCCTCGCCATGGCCCACAGGATCGAAGGGGAGATCGGCACGCTCTCGCCGACCGCCCGGTCGGTGGAGGTGGCGTTCGCGGTCGCAGTCTACCGGCGCCGCCGGGGCCGGTACTCTGCGGCCAGGGAGCGGACGAACTGTTCTACGGGTACGCCCATTTCCGCGGTCTGGACGGGGCCGGCGCCCGGTGATGGGGAGAGGAGGACCTCGAGTACCTGTTGACGGAGGCTTGGCCCCGCTCACGACGTATCGCGGCGGTCCTGGGGCGCGAAGTGGTCGCGCCGTACCTCGACCCGGGTTTTCGGGCGGCCGTACAGGACATTCCGCTGTCCGAGCGCTGGGCTGGGACCGAACCCAAGGCGGCGTTCCGCGCCTTTGCCCTGAGACGCGGCCTGCCCGCGTTGATCGCGCTCCGCCCGAAGAAGGCGCTTCAGGTACGGGACGGGGATCGACCGCTTGCTCCGACGTAAACCTCGATGAGCGCGCCGGACTAGCGGAGCGGGACGCCCGTCGGAGGGTGGGCGAGCGCCTCACGGACGGCGGATCTCACGGCCATCAGTTCGTCGCCCTCGAGCTCGAGGCGCGGAGGACGGACCCGGGTCGACCCTCGTCCGACCTCGGACTGGACGAGCTTGATCTCTTGGACGAACTTGATGGTCGTGTCCACCCTCAGCAGCGGCAGGAACCACCTGTAGAGCTCGTCCGCCGATTCCCTGGGACCCCGGTTGGCCCGCTCGAAGAGTTCGACCGACGCCTCCGGGAAGGCGTTAGCCAGTCCCGCGACCCAGCCGACGGCGCCGGCGCGGATCCCTTCCAGGATGGCATCGTCGAGACCGACGGCGAGGTCGAGCCGGTCCCCGAGGAGGGCCCGGAGGCGGTGATCCGGACATCCCCGCTCGACTCCTTGACTCCGGTCAGGCTCGGGTGCTCCGCCGCCAGCCGGAGCGATCTGGACCGGGAGCACATCCGTACCGTACGCGGAAGGGTTGTTGTACAGCATGCACGGAAGAGCGGTGGCACCCAGGACCTCATGGAAGTGAGAGAGGGTCTCGCGGGCGTCGGGGCGATACACGTACGGTGGCAGGACCAACAGCCCGCTGGCCCCGGCCTCGGCGGCTCCCCGCGCCAGTGCCACCGCATCGGCGGTCCGACTCGCCGCGATGGCCGCGATGACCGGCGCGCGCCCATGCAGCTCCGCGCGAGCTCCCGGACCAGGAGAATTCGTTCATCGAACGATAGGGTGGACCCCTCGCCCAGGGAGCCGCCCGCGACGACCCGTGGATCCGGTGGTCGATGAGCCACGAGGCGTGGG
>CAWJFK010000021.1:0-33274 GCA_963842165.1 uncultured Thermoplasmata archaeon
ACGGGTGCGCGACACATTCGTGGGGGTCCCACGTTTGGGCTGGTTATGATGTCAGTCTGGTTGTGACTGTAACAACCAGAATGAGGGGTGCTCATGGCCGAGCCGTCGCTTCCGGAGCTGGAGGCCCTGCGGGACCGGCTGTACGCGCGGCTGGCGACCGTGGGCGACTTCCGGCGGGGATCGGTGTCGGTGAACTACCGCCGGTGCGGGAAGCCGAACTGCGCCTGCGCAGACCAGGACCATCCCGGCCACGGGCCCCGGTTCCTGTGGACCCGGTCAGCCGGGCGGCGGAAGACCACGGGCAGGCAGCTGGCCGCCGGGGAGGTGGGCAAGGTCCGGGCCGAGATCGCCCGGCATGCCGAGTTCGAGGAGATCAGCACGCAGATCGTCGAGGTCAACGAGATGATCTGCGAGGCGAGGCCGCCGGCCGGAACCGTCGCGCCCCCGGTGCCGGAGGGCGAAAAAGGGGGCTCTTCACCGCGCTCGCGGAAGAGAAGTCCGCCGAGCTGACCCGGCTTACCGCGGAGGCCGCCCGGGCGCTGGGCTGCGAAAACGGCCTGGGGGCCGCCGAGGCCGTCCTCCGTGAGGGCCTGCTGTCGCTCGGCGGGAGCATGCTCGGGCGGCTGCTGTCCGCCGATCCCGGTTACCGCGGCCCGCGGGTGCCGTGCGGGAACGGGCACCAGGCCGTCCTCATCGATTACCGGGATAAGACGGTTGATACCGTCCTCGGCCCGGTCACCCTGCACCGTGCCTGGTACGCCTGCGCGGAATGCGGGCACGGCCTCGCGCCGCGGGATGCCGAGCTCGGCGTCACGGGCACAACCCTGTCCCCGGGACTTGCCGCGATGACCGACACGGTGGCGGCGGCCGGGCCGTTCGCGAAAGCCTCGGTGCTGCTGGAGACCCTGGCCGGGGTCACGCTCACCGTCAAGCGGGTCGAGCGTGCGGCCGAGGCCAGCGGCGCCGCGCAGTCCGCCGCCGTCCGGGAACGGGCCGCCGCGATCACCGCCCGGAAGATCGTTCCCCTGCCGCCGCAGCCGCTCCCGGACATGCTCTACGGCGCGATCGACGGAACCGGAGTCACCATGACCGCGAGGGAAACCGAAGGACGGGAAGGCAAGGGCGAAGACGGGCGTGCCCGCACCCGCGAGCTCAAGCTCGGCGTCTTCTTCACCCAGGACGAGCTCGACGACGAGGGCTACCCGGTCCGCGACCGGGACTCCACCTCCTACATCGCCACGTTCGAGCCCGTCTCCGTGTTCACGGACCTGGTGAAAGCCGAGGGAATCCGCCGGGGCGCGGACCGCGTCCGGCAGCTCACCATCCTCGGCGACGGCGCCGCCTGGATCTGGAACCTCGCCGCCGCCATCTTTCCTGAGGCCACCTGCATCGTTGATCTCTACCACGCCCGCGAGCACCTCACCAGCCTCGCTAAATCCCTGGAGTTCATGCTCCTGGACCGCTACGGCGAATGGCTCGCCGCCCGCAGGGAAGACCTCGACTACGGCGACATCGACGGCATCGAGGCCGCCGTCCGCGAGTTCCCCCTCGAAGGCGTGAAAAAAGAAGCAACCGACCGCGAACTCGGTTACTTCCTCAACAACGCCCCCCGCATGCGCTACAAGTGGTTCCGCTCCCGCGGCCTGTTCGTCGGCTCCGGCGTCGTCGAGTCAGGCTGCAAGGCAGTCATCGGGCAACGGCTCAAGCTCTCCGGCATGCGCTGGACCGTCACCGGCGCCGACGCCATCGCCACCCTCCGCTGCCAGCAAGCCAGCCGACCCGAAGACCGCATCTGGCGCGCACGTCACAACCAGACGATCCCCGCCTGACCGGCCAGCCCGGCTAAACGATCTTGCTTACCCACAAAATTGTCGTGCACCCCCCCCGCCCGGCGGCCGCCGGATGTCAGACCCCGCGCCTGGAGAAGTCGGGCTGGTGAAGGCGAACCGCGGCCGGCAGTTGACCCCGCAAGGGATGAATCCTCTCGGCGCTCTCGCGCAGCACCCTCAAGGAGCTCGCGGAGAAGCAGCCGGAGCTGGCGAAGTACCTCTAGGATCGGGGTTAGCGAGGAGTCGATGGCGTCGCCGGAGGATACCGAACTGCAGGAGCTGCGGCAGCGCCGGGTCCGCGGAGCTTCGGGAGTCGCAATCCGCCCCCCCGATGCCCACGGCCCAGGACGCGTACGCCGCCGCGCAGGAGCAGGAGCAGCAGCGCCGGGAGTCCGAGCGGCAGGAGGTCCTCCGGCGCATCTTCACCCCGGAAGCGCGCGAGCGGTTGGGGCGGCTGCAAGATGGCGAAGCCCGATATCGCCCAGGCCGTGGAGCAGCAGGTCATCCAGCTCGCCTCGACCGGCCGGCTCGGCCGTCCGGTGGATGACGCCATGCTGCGGGCACTTCTCGAGAGGATCGCGCCCGATCGCCGCGAGGTCGAGATTGACCCGCCGGTCGATCCCGGAGCACCAATCCATGGCGAATCGTAGGAAGAGCAAGGCCCGGAAGAGCCGACTGTTGCGCGCGACCAAGAGCAACCACCGGGTCCCGGCGTGGGTCATGCAGCGGACGAGCCGCCACGTGATGCGCCACCCGAAGCGCCGCACGTGGAAGCGCGGGCACATGCAGCTGTAACGGAGGACGGACGATGGCACGCACCGAATCGAAGAAGGCACGGACCGAAGAGCTGGAGCGGGAGTACGTCGTGCCGCTGCGGGCGAGCCAGTTCCGGCCCTCGCGGCGCCGCCGCGCCGGTCACGCCTCCAGCACCATCCGCCAGTTCATCGCCCGGCACATGCACGGCACCGTCGAGCAGGTCTGGCTCGATCCGCGCCTCAACGAGCACCTGTGGAAGCGCGGGGTCCAGCACATCCCGCGGAACGTCCGGGTGAAGGCGATCCGCTTCGAAGACGGCCTGATCGAGGTCGATCTGATCGACGCCGCATAGGCATCGGGGGGTAGGACCGGGTGCCCGTCGGCCGCGCCTCCGTCGCGGGCAGTCCGTACATCGGGGTGTACCTGCGCGTGAGCGATCGAGCTGGCGATCGTGTCGCCGAGCGCGCCGCCCACGTTGGCGCGCGACCTGGCCCGGTGGCTCGAGGTGCCCACGGTCCAGACCACCGTCTCCGAGAGCGAGCTCACCGGCTCCCTCTGCGTCGTGAACTCCCACGGGGCGCTGGTCGGTCGACCGGCTCGCGCCGCGGGAGAAGCATCTCCTCGAGGCCAAGCTTCCGCTGACCGAGCTGGCGCTGCGCGAGAACGCGGTGGGGAACAACGTACTCGCCAACGACTTCGGGGCGTTGGTGCACCCGTCGTATCCGGAGCCCGTGGTCCAGCGGATCGGCGAGGCGCTGGGCGTGCCCGCCCGCCGCGGCACGATCGCCGGGCTCGCCACCGTGGGCACCGCCGGCTGCGCGACGAACAAGGGCGTGGTCGTCCATCCGAGGGCGACCGAGGCCGAGATCGCCACGCTCGTCGAGCTCCTGCACGTCCCGGTCGCCCGTTCCACGGCGAACTTCGGCGTGCCCGTCGTCGGGGCCTCGGTCGTGGCGAACGGGCGCGGCGGCTGGTCGTGGGACTGATGACGACCCCGGTGGAGATCGTCCACCTGCAAGAAGGGTTCCGATCTGACTGATCGCGCTGCCGCGGGAGTGCACGCGGTCCGCGGCCGGGTTTCCGACTTACTGGCCGCGGGCTCGCTTGACGTAGCGCGGTGGCGTAGCCGGCGATCCGGTTCGCGAGCTTCTTGTACGTCACGTGCATCTGTCCGTCCACGACGACGCCGAGGTCCGTGAGCTCGAGGACCTTTTGCTTGTTGTGGGCGTAATCTCCGGTGAAGGCGTCGGGGTACTGGCGGATCAGTTCGATCGCGACCCGCTTGATGTACGTTTGCCGGATGCTGCCCATGAGTGACTCGCGCGGACCCGGGTGCCCTTAATAACGGTGGCGCCGCCGTGTCGAGTTCACCGTCGATAGCGTGAATACGGCGGCCTCCGCTCCGCCGGCGATGGACCCCCCGCCTCGGTCACCGTGCTGGACGGTCACGACTGCATCGGGGGCACCAAAGACTCGTTCCTCGAGCGGGAGCGAGCCGCGTGCTCGTCGACTTCGGGACGAACTACAAGCGCTACCAGCAGTATTACGAGGAGTTCGTCCGTCCGCGGGCGACGCGGGGCCTCGTCGACCTGCTCGCGCTGGGCATCCTGCCCCGCGCGCGCGCGGCTTCTACCGGCGCGACCTCCTCCCGAGCACCGAGTTCCCCCGGGGCGATGCCGAATTCCCGGGCGACCCGCCCTCGGCCGTGCTGCTCACCCACGGCCACCTTGACCACTGCGGGGCGGTCTCCGCGCTCGACCCGACGATCCCGCGTTTACGCGACGCCGATGACGCTCGCAATGCTCCGCGCGTGGCAGGAGACGGCGCCGCAGGACGCTTCCGAACGAGGTGACGTACCATCGCGAGAAGGCGCCCCGCCCCGGCCGCCCGTCGGTGCTCGCCGCCGCGCGGGAGGAGCCTCCCCAACGCCGGCCGTTCCGCCTCTTCGGGGAGTGTCCCGCACCGCTCCGGGAGCTGGTGGGGGGAGCCGTCGGCAAGCGCACCGAGCTCGGCGGCCCTCTCCCGGAAGCGGCGACCGCAGCGGTCACCGACGGAATCCAGGTGCGGGCGGCCCCGGTCGACCACTCCGTGTGGGGCGCCTGCGCGTTCTTCCTGGAGGTCGACGGCGCCGAGATCGTCTACACGGGGACCTGCGATTCCAGGATCCACGGTCGGGAGACCGATGCATTCCTCCGGGCAGCTGGAGGCGCGGCAACCGGACGTCCTGATCGTCGAGGGGACCCGGTTGCAGGGCGCCGGAGGGGCCGGGGCCTGGCCGCGTCGATCGGAGCGAGGAGGAGGTCGAAAAGAACGCGGCCGCAACAGGTCCGGCAGTACGACGGGCGCTTCGTGGTGGCGGACTTCGGACCCCGCAACGTCGAACGGCTCGCCACCTTCCGCCGGGTGGCTCAGGAGACGGGCCGCGAACTGGTGCTCACGGCGAAGGACGCCTACCTCCTGACGTGCCTGGCCGCCGCCGGCCCCACGGTCCCCCTCGACCTGGCGCCGGGCGATGCGGATCCACGACAAGCCGACCGCCGGCTCGGAGCGGCTTTGGCAGGAGCGTGGTGCGGGCAACTCTACCCGGACGCCTATGTCGACTCCGCCGAAGATCGCCGCGAACCCCGGGCGCTGGCTCGTCGCCTTCAGCTTCTTCGACGCGAACGAGCTGGTCGATCTTCGCAAGGGGAGCGCGGAGGGCCTGGCTCTACTCCTCCAGCGAGGCGCACGGGGAGGAGCAGGAGTTCGATTTCCGCCGCCTCAGAACTGGATCGACTGGGCCGGGATGCGGTCGATCGGATTCGAGGTGGAGGGCCCGGCCGGGACGACGCGCTTCACGGGGGAGTTCCACGCCTCCGGGCATGCTCCCGAGGGCGACCTGCTCCGCCTGGTGGAGCGGGCGAACCCCCGCCTCATCATCCCGGTGCACACCGAGAACCCCGCCCGGTACGCCGCCGCGCTCCCGCGGCTCGCGGGCCGTATCGTGAGCGTGACCGACGGCATGCCCATCCCCGTGGGAGGCCCGTGAGGTCGGCCCGGGAACCCCCGGGGGAAGCCGGATGGCCCGACTTCTCAGAGGTTGACAATGACAAGTTCCAAATACCCATCCCTGCTCTTTTCGGCATGTGGGTGCCTTCACTCGTCTCCTCCCGCGGCAGGGTACCCCCATTGACCGAGCCACGTAGTCTTCGGGGATAGGCGAGGGACCGACACGGGATGGCAGGCGCATCAATGGACGAGGCCTCGGACGCCTCGGCCGCGCTGGGCGGCCGGGAGCGGCAGATCCTTGTCCTCGACCTTTCGAAGTCGATGCTCGCCCCGCTCCCCGACCCGACGGGGACCGGGCGGCGCCCAGCCGAAGAAGATCGAGGTCGCCCGCACCGCGGTCTATCGGATCCTGGAGAACGCCGTCCGCGTCCGCGCCTCCTTCGGACTAGTGACGTTCACCGAGGTCGCTCGGGTCGCCGTCCCGCTGACCGAGATGCGGCGGGAGAACCTCCCGTCCATCGAGAGCCTGCTCTCGATGCTCCAGCCGAGCGGGCGCTCGGCGATCTGGGACGCGCTCGCCCTCGCGGCGGACCTGCTGCGCTCGCTGCATGGCGGGGTGCGGGGACAAGATCCTCTTGGTGACGGATGGTTGGGACAACGCCTCCACCCGCTTCACGGTCGCCGATCCGAACACGCGCAACACCCGCGACCCCCGGATGAACCTCGTCGAGTACATGCTGCCGCCGAACTCGGACGTCAACCTCAAGGTCATCGGGATCGGCGACGGGGCCGAGCGCGACAAGGGGGTCGATTCGGCGGCGATGGACCTGCTGCTCGGCCAGCTCAACTTCCGCGCCCGCGGCCTCGCCGTGCCGGCGAACTTCACGCTACCAGGAGGTCGTCACGGGGGCGCAGCTGTTCAACCAGATGGTGAACGCGTTCCTGGACGTCGGCTTCGAGGGCTCCCGCCCGTTCGAGGAGCTCCACCCGGAAGAGCTCGCCCGCCATGCGGCGAACGCCGCCCGGGCGCTCAAGGACCCGGAGCAGCACGCACCATCGGGCGGCTCTCGGTCCCGAAGGACGCTCCGGCCACGCCCGCCCACTCGAGCGAGGCGCTCGAGGTCGACGTGGTCGACGCGCCGGGTGGGTCGATGCCGCCGTACCTCAAGGACCGCTACGGCCCGCTCGGCAGCGTCATCGAGTCGTACCTCGCCCACGAGTACGACCAGGCGCTCGCGCGGCTGCGCGCCTCTGCGACCGTGATCCCACCGGTGACCCGCCTTTACTGGGAGGCGCGGATCGATTTCGCCAAGGGGCTGATCGTCGAAGCGCGCCCGGGCGCTGTTGCAGGCGTGGAGCGAGGCCGAGAAGCTCCCGCGCGCCAGCCGCGGGCGCATCGTGAGGCGGCTCGCTCTCCTCCAGGCGCGCCGCAGAACGACAACGAGACCGAGGCTCGTCCGGCTCGTGGACGAGACCCAGTCGCGCCTCGCCAAGGGGGACCCGAAGCTCCGGGACCGCCTCGACGAGTTGTTCGACGGCCTGATGAACTTACGCGCCACCTATCAACTGACGCGCGTCGATCGGAACCCGGGGGAACGGGACGTGACGGGCGGCGCGGCCGCGTCGGCGCACGAGGACGCGGTCCAGGTGCTCTTCGGCCAGCTGCAGGACATCCGCCTGGAGGTCGCCGGGACGGACCCGAACGTCGACGGCGCGCTCGATTTCCTCGAGATCTGCTTGGCGGAGATGCGGTAGGAGGGGACACACAGTGCCACAGGTGAAGAGCCGCGGAAAGACGAAGGGCCCCGCGACAAAGGCGGCAGAGAAGGCGGCGTCACCGAGGTCGGTGGCGACCCGCATCGCCGTGGTGCGGAATCCCGCGTCGGGCAAGACCACCTACTTCCGGTTCCTCTCCGGGCACTTCGGGCTGAACCTGCCGATCGTCTACGTGCCCTCGCGCACGGACGCCGCGACGCTTCCCCTGTACGGCGACCTGAACAGCGACGTGATCCTCGAGGAGACGACCTTCGAGACGACCGACCCGACCGACACCGAGGGCGGCTACGAGACGACGACCCGCTACTACGTCAATCGCCCGATGGACGACCGCAGGAAGCTCTGGGTCGAGCTCTCCGCCGGGCGCGAGGAGCAGGGAGTGCTGACGAATTACCCGCTCCCGACGAAGTTCAACCAGTTCGTCGAGATGAAGATGCACTTCCGGTACGGCACGACCGTCGACCGGCGAGTCCAAGCCGATGGTGCTGCACACCGTCGACGAGGCCGGGGGATCATCTCGGACTACTTCACCTACGACCGATTGTGGATCGACGGCGCGACGAAGGAGGTCGACGAGAAGACCTGCCGGGTGATCCCGCACTTCGACACGTGGCGACCGGACCGCCGCGAGCTCTGGCGCCGCGGGTCACCATGCTCGGCCGCTTCGTCACCGAGGCGGACGGCATCATCCTGCTGCTTCTCGCCCTCGCTCCCATCGCTGCGCGACCAGGCGCAGCAGGTGAACCTCGCCCGGGGCGTCTTCCGGTACTGTCGGCCAAGAACATCCCGCTCGTCATCGCTGTCTCCAAGGCGGACAAGCTGCACGACTTCTACGCGGAGATCGAGCGGCTCGTCAAGGACCGGACGTTCCACGAGCGAGTTCGACACGCACCAGTTCCTGATCGACCGGGACGGCGCCGTCGCTCGGGACCATCCTCGTCGCCAACGAAGGGAAGGGGTTCACCACGAAGGAGGACGTCTTCCTGATCTCGTCGGCCGTGAGCAGCGGCGAGGGCGTCCCGATGCTGCTGCAGGACCCGGCGATGTTCGCCGCCTCGGAGGACGGGGCGGAGGCGCCGGGGGTGCCGGTGATGGTCAACACGACGATGCCGCTGGCCCGCGTCTGCGAGCGGGTCCTCGAACGGAGAGCGACGAAGGGAGGGTGACGTCCACGGTGTCCGCGACGGAGGAGGCGGCCCTGGCGGCGACGGCCGCCGGCCCCGCGGGCCCCGCCTCCAGCGGCCCCGTCGCGGTCGTCTGGTGCCGCCAGGTCGACAACGAGGCGGAGAGCCCCGGGTACACGACCGTCCCGGACCAGTTCCCGGGCCGGGCCGAGACGCTCGAGATCATCCGGGTCGTCGGGAACCTCACCATCAACGTCGCCGACACCTCCGACTACTGGACACCGGGCCCCCCGTCGCCGCTCGCGTACTACCCGAACCTGTTCGTCTACCCGGCCTACGGCGGCCGGTACATCTGCGTCGGCCGGATGTTCCTCTCGACCGAGGACCGCCCCCGCCTCGGGATGAAGACGTTCGTCCTCGACACCGCAGCAGCTCCTGCAATCCGGGGACTTCGGCGGAGCGATCCTGCGCTGGCACGCCACGATGGGGCCGGCCGCGCTCCGGCGGTCGGCCGCCGCCGATCCCGAGCCCGAGCCTCTACGCGCTGCTCGGCGAGGGGCTCCTCTTCCACCGAGGCGAGACGGCGCCGGTCGTCGTCGCCGCCTCGACCGAGTGGGCGGCGTGCCTGGAGGTCGTCTCCGAGCTCGTCCGGAACATGCCCGCCTCGCTCCTCATGCTCGGCGCGATCCTCGTCTTCCCCTACTTCCTCCCCCAGCCGAAGACGAACCTCGCCGAGTTCACCGAGCAGATGCCGCTCGCGCTCGCGGTCATGCGGATCCCCCCGTCCGAGGCGGCCGGGCGACCGCCACGCGAAGCGGATCGCGAGCTGGGAGTCGACGAAGGTCACGTTCCGCGACCTCACCGAGGGGTTCCCCCCGCGTCCGCGAAGGGCAAGGACACGCGTTCCCCTCGGTCCTCCAGTACTTGCGGGACCACACCGGGCAAGCTCGCGCCCGATCGTCCAGCGGGTCGACATGGTCGAGCTCCCGAAGGTCACGCGCCGTCGCTGCTCGATCCCGAGCGCGCCAGCGGCAAGGACCGCCGCAAGGAGATGTGGCGGATCGGCACGGCGATGGAGACCGCCGCACTGCAACTCGGCAAGGTGAAGGGACGGACGGTCCCCGCCGCTACCACCGAGGTGACCCGACGGGCGCCAGGCGTACATCCAGGCCGAGGTCCCGAAGCCGACCACCGGACCCGCCACCGAGGCCGGGGCGGTCACGGCCGCGGGCGCATCAACCGCAACTCCCGGGAGCGAAGCCCCTTCCGTCCTGGCTCTCCAAGCCCCCCGTGGCCCCGAACGCGCCCGTCCGGGCAAGCCCCGCCGGGGCAGTGCCGCGCGAGGTCGTTCCCGTCTCCACCAGCGAGGACCCTTCCCTCCTCCTTCCCTCCCAGGCCCCGGGCCCCACGGTCGCCCCGGGCCACCCCGCACTCCCCTCCTCGACCCCGTCGGGACCGGCCTTCCGTCCCGCTTCCCCCGTTCCTCCAATGCCGACCGTGCAGACCGCCCCGCCACCCTCCCCGGTACCGGCAGGTCGAGAGGGTCGGCCTCCCGGCGACGCCGTCGGCCCCCATCCCGTTCCCGCCCCCGGGAGTGAGCCCGCAAGAGCTCGAGCGCGCGGTCCGGGCCGAGCTCGACCGCCGCGGCTTTGCGAACGCGGAAACGAAGCTCAACCAGATGATGCAGGCCACCGAGAACCGGCTCGCCCGAACAATCACCGACATGGACACGCGCTGGCAGGGCAAGCTCGGACCGACCGCCGAGGCGGAGGCGCAGCGGAACGCCCAGCTCGACGCGATCCGGGCCCGCATCGAGGAGCGCTATCAGGAGATCCGCCGGCAGATGGACGCCCGGCTCACCGGGGACACGACCGCCCGCGAGGAGGCCGTCGCGCGACTGACCAAGGAGGCTCGCCGCCCGGGACGAAGCGTTCGTCGCACCGGCTCGCGGCGGAAAAGGAGTCGCTCGATTCCGCGTGGACGAAGCGCGCCGCCGCCGAGCGGGCCGCCCGGATGCCGAGCTCGCGCAACGGGCCGCGGCCGAGAAGTCGGCCCGGGACGCCGCACTCACCTCCCAGATCGCCGCCGCCAAGAGCGCGTGGGACATCGAATGGACCAAGCGCCTCGTCCAGGAGAAGAGCGCCTGGGAAGCCGAGTTTGCACGGCGGACCGCCCACGAGAAGAGCACCTGGGACACCGAGCTCTCCCGCCGCATCGCGGCGGAGCGCGTGGCCCTGGACACGGAAGGTTCCAAGCGTAGCGCGAGCGCGCGACGTCGAGGCCGGGCTCTCCCGCGCGCCTCGCCGCCGAGAAGGCGGAGCAGGACGCCAATGGGCCGAGAGGCTCGCCTCGGAGCGTGCAGCCCTCGACGCGGAATGGTCGAAGCGCCTCACCGAGGCCCAGCTCGCATTCGATGCGGCGGTCGCGACGCGGCTCACCACCGAGCGCAGCGCCCTGGAGTGCTCCTGGGCCCAGAGGCTTGGGGCCCAACGGGAGAGCCTCGACCAGACCTGGTCCGAGCGGCTCGCCGTCGAGAAGTCCGCGCTCGAGGAGGAGTGGGCCCGACGGCTCGCCGCGGAACACGGCGCGCTCGATGAGGGGTGGTCGAAACGGCTCGCCACGGAGAAAGGGATCACCGATGCCGAGGTCGGTCGGCGGCTCAAGGCCGTCGAGGACCGGATCCGGGGCCTCGGCTCGCTCGATGATGCGATCGACCGCCGGACGCGCGGGCCTCCTCGAATCCGCGGGGTTGCCACAGACGGCGGGGACGCCGAGCCCGTTCGGCGAAGGATTGGCCCAGAAGCTGGAGGCCCAGCGGCAGGCCGCCTCGAGGCGAACGCCCAGGCGCTCCAGCAGCTCGAAAAGCGGCTCGACGAGCGGTGGAAGCTGCTGCGCCGCGCTGACCGGTGCGGAGGCGGCGCTGCCGCCGCCCGCGGGCTCCGCTCCCCCGGAGAGCCTCCCCACGCCCAGCTCGACCACCGGCTCGCCGAGCGGGACGCGGCATCATCCGAAGTCCCTCAACCAGTTCCGCCAGGAGGTTCTCGCGCGGGCGGGGGCAGACCTCGAGTCTCGCCTCACCGCCCAGGGGGAGGCGCTCCGGCGGAAGGTCGATGAGGAGACCGAGTCCCGCGTCGCGGCGATGGAGAGCGAGCGGGGTCACTGGAACACGCCGCTGCAGGAGGTCGAGGCGAAGCTGCGCCAGCCGAGGAGCGCTCCGGCCCGCTGGAGGAGCGGCTCCGGCCACGAAGACTTCGGCCAACAGGCGAAGACGTTCCAGGACACGATCGGTCGGGTCGACGTCGAGACCCGCCAGAGGACGCAGATCGTATACGGACCTCCGTGCGAAGCGGCTCGTCGACCGCGAGCGCGAGACGTCCCGGCAGGACATCGCGCAGCTGCGCCAGGAGCTTCCAGACGACGCTGGCCGGGATGCTCGACGCGAACCGGCTCGAGTTGATCTTGAAGGAGCGCATGCAGCAGTCGAGCGAGGTGCTGCGCAGCGAGCTAGCGGCACTGATCGACAAGCGGCTGATGGAGAACGTGCGATGACGCTCGCCAGTCCATGCGACCCAGTCGATGGAGAAGGTCGAGGCGGTCGAGCTCGACCTGCAGAAGCAGACGATGGAGCTCTCGCAGATCGAGGACCGCTCCGCGGCGAGCTGACGGCAGATCGACCGGCGGCTCGTGATGCTGACCGAACGGATGATCCCGGTGATCCGCAAGACATGGATCCGGATCGCCGAGATGGACCGCACGGCGGAAGAGGGCTTCGCCGGAACCTCGAGCTGAAGGTCGACGAGCTCCGCCGGGAGATCAAGGACGAGCTGCGCCGGCTCAGCGACGACCACTCCGACCGCACCCGAGACCTCCGGCAGCGCCTCGAGGACCGGATCGGCCAGCAGGAGCAGGTCTGGGGCATCATGGCGCGCGGGCTCGCCGAAATGCGCAACCGCCGACTCCGGGACAGTGCGTCCGACCGCGACGACGACCTGGCGCCCCGGGATGACGAGCTCGACGACGAGGCGGAGGCGCCTCCCCGTCGGCGACGCTCCCGGCTGAGCGTGGCACGCGGGGAAAACGCCTATCCGTGCCTCGGCGCTCCTAAGCTGCAATGCCCGAGGACGACCATCGCCATTGCAAGGTCTGCGGCAAGGTCATCGTCAAGGGGGACAAGGTCTGCAGCCCCGCGTGCCGCTAGACGATGGAGGCGAACCAGCGGTCGCGCCAGAACACGATGTACCTGATGTACGCCGGCCTCGCGTTCATCCTCTTCTTCGGTGCTGCTCGGCGTGATCCGCTGAGAGGGCCGTCGCGCGATGCCCGTTCGGTTCGCCGTCGTGGGCGGCACATTCGATCGGCTCCATGCCGGCCATCGGGAACTGTTGGACGCGGCGTTCCGAGCGGGCCCAGTCGTCGCCATCGGATTGACCACCGACGGGTTCCTCGCGGAGCATCCGAAGCCGCTCGGGCGCCGCATTGCGGGGTACGCGACCCGACGGCGGGCGCTCGTGGCGTACCTCGTCGGCCGGTATCCGCGCTCCCGGTGGCACGTCGTGCCCTTGCGGACGCCCTGGGGGCGCTCCGTCGATCCCGGGCCGCAGCTGCTCGTCGCGTCGGAGGACACGCGGGCGGGGGCCGCATCCGGTGAACCGGGAACGCCGGCGCCGTGGCCTCCCCCCGCTCGCGATCCATCTGGTGCGGCTCCATCTCGCCCAGGATGGCCTGCCGATCAGCTCCGCCGGGTCCGAGGGCCGGATCGATCGTGAAGGGCGGCGCCTCACGCCTCTCCTTGTCGCCTATCGGGGCCCGTCGCGTTGGCGCCGGGCCGCGCGGGACGGGATCTCCGCCGCCGTCCCGGGGGTTTCTGTCCGCTGGGCGGGCCACGCGGCGGCGGCCGAGTACGAGCTGTGGTCCAGCCGAAGGCCCGGGAGAGTCGAGCTCCGCATCCGACGCCCTCCCCTCGCGGAGGGGCGAGCGCGCCTCTCGGCCTCGGCCACGGACGCCGAGGTCGCCCGAGCCGTGGCCCGGCAGTTGCCACGGGTGGGAGGGCCGTGGGGCGGGGGAAAGCCTATCCCTCCCGCCTGATTTGGAGCGCACGAAATGGAGACGTCCCTTCCGGCTGACGTTCCACAGCGACGGCGCGACCCCCTCGGAGGTCGCCGACCGCCTCGTCCAGTTCGGCTTCGCGCCGACGCAGGGCAACTACGATTTCGTCTACGATTGGAAGAGCGCCGCCACCTCCGAGCAGCTCGCCGAACTGTGCGACGAGGTCTCGGGGCTGCCTCCGGGGCTACCGCGTTCTCTTCGAGATCGAGACCGTTTGATCCGAAACCCGGTCAACCTTAAATCGGCCGTCTCGGTGGTTCGTCCGACGTGCAGCACTATCCGATCCGTCCCGCGGTGCGGAGGGAGTTGACCGAGGCCCGGCTGCGGGCCATCCTGGAGGAGATCTTCGAAGGCGTCACCCCCGACGGCCCCGGCTTTCGAGCGAGCTACGGGGCCTTGGCCGCGCTCACCGTGCGGCTCGAGGGGAAGGACCTCGTCGTGGAGACCCAGATGAACCCGAAGGTGCCCATCGAGGTGGCGCAGGCGACAATCCAGCGGTACAACCGGTTCCTCGAGACGGCGACCGGCTACACAGCGAAGGAGCGCTCCTCGAAGCTCAAGAAGGCGGCGCACTCGGCGGGACCGGGGGCGACTGACGGTGGCGGGCTCCTCCCCGCTCCCTCCCTCCTCCACCGAACTCGAGCGCCTCAGGTCGGTCGTCACCCAGTACTTCCCCGTCTACGAGACCCGCGTCACCGCGTTCTCGCTCGTCCTCCTCGTCCACGCCGACCCGGCCCGGCTCGAGCTCCAGTTCGATCGGTTGCGTCAGGAGCTGTGGGAAAAGAAGTACCGTCTGCCAGATCCGACGCGAGCAGGGCGAGTTCCTTCTCGAGATCGTGCGCCGCCCGATCCGGAGCGTCTGGGGCCCGATCGTCAACCTGATCCTGTTGATCATCACCGCGGCATCGACCGTCGCGGCCGGGGCGTTCCTCTACCTGGCGTACGTCGGCGGCACCACGGTCACCGGGACGGACTTCCTGTACGGGGGACTCTACTTCGCACTGCCGCTCATGACGATCCTCGGCGTGCACGAGCTCGCGCACTTCGTCATGGCCCGGCGCCACCACGTGGAGGCGTCGTTGCCGTACTTCATCCCGGTCCCCCCGCCGTTCCTCCTCTTCGGCACGTTCGGCGCGATCATGAGCCTCCGGGAGCCGATCCCCGACCGCAAGGCGCTCCTCGACATCGGGGCCTCGGGCCGACTCGCCGGCTTCCTGGTCGCCGTCCCGGTGACGTTCGCCGGGTATCTTCCTCTCCGCGCACGCCCCCGGCGCTGCCGGTCACGTACTGCGGGCCGACCATCCTCGGGGTCTCCTACGGCGGGCCTCGTGTTCAACCCGTCGCTGCTCTGCGGTCGCCATCGGGCTCTTCTTCCCGGCCCGGAGTTCGCTGAACGTCCACCCTCTCGCCCTCGCCGGGTGGGTCGGGATCCTCGTCACGGCGATCAACCTGCTCCCGCGGCCAGCTCGACGGAGGGCACGTCGCCCGGGCGCTCTTCGGCGACCGCTCGCGCTACGCGAGCTACGCCGCCGTCCTCTGGTCATCGGCCTCGCCCTCGTCTTCGGATACGTCGGCTGGCTCCTGTTCGCCATCCTGATCGTGTTCCTCGGCATGCGCCACCCGCCGCCGCTCAACGACATCTCCCCGCTGGACGGCAAGAGGTTCGTGGTGGGCGCCGTGGCGATCGCCCTGCTCATCGGGGGGTTCGTGGCGGTCCCGATCGCGACCCGGCCGGCACGTTCGCTCTCAACGACCAGGCGTGGGGCCACGCCCCTGCCCCGGCCGGGATCGCCATGGCCGACAACCTGAGCCTGGTGGTGGTGAACCAGGACGACGTCTCCCACGCCTACACGATCCAGGGCGGGATCACGACCGTGCTCTCCAACGCGAGCGGCAACACGACCCAGCTCAGCGGGAGCGCGCTCCAGGCGTTCGAGGCGAACTCCACTTGGTGGGTGATCTCCCCGAACGGCACGGCGAGCAGCTTCCCCGGCGTCGGGAACTGGTCGTTCCCGGTCAACGCCGTGAGCACGATCGACGCCGGGGCCAGTGGCGCGTTCCACGTGGAGTACGAGAACTCGGCCGCGTCGATCGTCGAGGTCACCCTCACGGTGACCCAGATCTGCCCGGATGCGGGCGGCAGCTCGCCCCAGACCTACTCCGTTCAGATCTACGGCGCCTGACGACGCTGGTAGACCCGGAACTCCCGCGTCAGGCTGCGGTGGACCCGGTGCGGGATCGCGATCGCGCGAACCCATGGGGTTCCCAGTGGGTCCGCGCTCCCCGCGGGGACCACCGCGACGATCCGACCGTCCGGTCGCAGCGTCGGCGCCCAGGCGGAGAGGACCCGGGCGGCGAGTGAGTCGGCAGCCTCCCCCCGAGTCGAGGAGGCCCGACCGTACGGCGGGTCCGTCACGAGGGCATCGACCGAGCCCGGTCGGAACCGGGCGGCCGCGCTCTCCCCATCCTCGGCCGAGAGGCTCTCGGGCGAACGGTCGAACGCAGCAAAGTTGCGCAACGCACCCTGTACCATGCGCGGGTCCCGGTCGACCCCGACCACCCGGGCGCCGAGCAGAGCCGCCTCGAGCAGCATCGCCCCCGTGCCCACGAACGGGTCCACGACGAGCTCCCCGGGCCGCACCCGGGAGAGGTTCACCGCGGCCCGGGCGAGCCGGGGCGGAAGGCTGACCGGCCGCTGGAACGGGAGCTTCGGCATCCGGCGGGCGCTGAACGAGCGGCGATCGACGTCCGCCAGACGCCGCGCCACTGAGAGTCGCCCCGCGTGGAAGAGGAGGAGGAACTCCACCTCGGGCCGTGTCAGGCGGAGGCGGCCGCCCGCGCTCCGGTACCCGGCGACGAGGCGATCCCGGAGAGCCTCTGCATCCTTCGGAGGCGTCCCCAACCAGTCGAACCGCGCGCCCCGCCCGGGAATCTCGGAGGCGTCGTGTTCCACCGAGGCCACGGCTTCGGCCGGACCCGCTGCCGGGCCGAGCGGCTCGAGCACGCGGTGACCGAGGGCGAGACGCGCCGCCAAGGTCCCCGCCAACTCCCCGGCGGTCCAACTCCACGCTGCGCCACCCCGCAAGCCCGTCGAGAGCCTCGGACGCTCCGAGCCCGAGCGCGGCGATCGCTCCTTCCAGCTCGGCCACGGCCAGGTCGGGGTTCTCCCCCGACGCCTCGACCCAGATCTTCACGGTGGCGATGGGGCCACCCCCAGCTGGGCGAACCGATCACGCATCTGGCGAGTGTGGCTCCCTTCCCAGTACAGATGGTCGCACTCCCGACACCGGTAGAGCGGTTCCCGTCCTTCGCGGACGGCCGGGGGCATGGAAGAGGCACCGGTCGCGGGCATCGCCTCCCCGGGAGGAAGGAGCGTGAGGTCCCCATTGCACAAGGTGCAGCGATCGAATCGCGGTGCCCAAGATGCTTCGGGATGGGCGGCGCGCAGCTGCGCGGATCTGTTCCGACCACTCCCCGCTTGTCAGCAGGACGCTGCCGGGCACTCGCGCGGCCAGAGCCTTATCCCGGGTGACGAGCACGCGCGACTCGCGCGACGCCCGGTCCGCGATATCGGCGTCCGGGAGCCCGGTCACGTAGACCGTGTCATGGCCGAGCACCCGCAGGGAGCGGGCCAGCCGGCCGAGCATCTCGTCGACCATCCAACGGGGGCTCGGCCATGCCCGGAGAGGTCCGCGGCCCCGATAACGGCCGCGCGCCCCGAAGCCGTTATCTGAAATGAGGCGTCGGGCGCGACCGTGCGGCTCTTCGGGACGAACGGCATCCGGGAAGTGGTCGGCACCCGGTTCACCGCCCCGTTCGTCACTCGCGTCGCGCCAGGCGATCGGGCCACCAGGTGCCGCCCGGATCATCGTCGCGGTCGGACGCGACGGCCGGACCTCCAGTGACGCGTTCGCGCAGGTCGTCGCGGGGACGCTCGCCGTCGGCGGGTCACCGGGTGGTCGACCTCGGGCTCCTGCCGACGCCGGCGCGTCCAGTACAACGTGCCCCGGGTCAAGGCGCGCGCTCGGCGTCATCGTGACCGCCTCCCACAACCCGCCCGAGTTCAACGGGATCAAGCTGCATCGCCGCCGACGGGCTCGAGGTGCCCCGGGCGGTCGAGGAGCGGTCGAGGAGGAGGTCGCGGCCGGCCGAGCGACCGTCCGCCGCGTACACCGCACATCGGGTCGATCGTCGGACCGCACGGGGCGTCGCCGCTACATCGAGGGGATCCTGGCCCTCGGTGGACCGGGAGGCGATCCGCGCCGCGGAAGTTCACCGTCGTGCTGGACTGTGGCGAACGGGGCGGGTGCGGTCACGAGCCCCGACCTCCTCCGGCGCGCTGGGCTGCCGGGTGATCGCCCTCAATGCCAACATCGACGGTCTCTTCCCCGGCCATCCGTCCGAGCCGACGGAGGCGAACCTGGCAGCGGTCGCGCCGCTCGGTCCCGGCGGCTCGGAGCGGACCTCGGAATCGTCCACGACGGCGACGCGGACCGGGCGGTCTTCCTCGACGGCGACGGGCAGGTACGTGCCCGGGGAGCGCGCGCTCGCCCTGTTCGCGCGCGAGATGGTCCGGCGACATCCGAAGGGTGTCGTGGTCACCCCCGTGTCGAGCTCGCGGGTCGTCGAAGAGCTCGTCGTGCGGCCGCAGGGCGGCGAGCTCGTCTACACCCGCATCGGGTCTCCCACGGTCACGCGGGCGATGCAGGAGCGGCACGCGGTGTTCGGTGGCGAGGAGAACGGCGGACTCGATCTTCCCGGTCCACCAGCTCGCGCGGGACGGCGCCATGAGCGCGGCGGCGATGCTGGAGATGCTGACCCGGACTCGGCACGAGCCTCGCGGAGGCGCTGCGGACGATCCCCGCCTACGCGCTCCGCAAGGAGAAGATCCCGTGCCCGCAACCGCTGGTCGCGCCCGTGCTCGAAGGGCTCCGGACGGCCTTGAGCCGAGGACGCGGACCGGGTCGTCGACATCGACGGGATCGAAGATCTACCGCGGGAGCTCCTGGATCCTCCTCCGGCCCAGCGGCACGGAACCGCTGTTGCGGGTCTTTGCCGAGGCGACCGACGCGGCGGCCGCGGACGCGCTGGTTCGGGAGGCGATGGCGACTCGCCCGGGACCTCATCGCCGCCGCCGAGGCCGCGAGGGCCCCCGCGAAGCCGTCGCGGCTGACCGACCTTCGCTAGGCCCCATCTCGCCCGTGCCGACAGGAAATTCATCGCCCAGGGGGACCGAAGCTAACTAATGCCTGGAAGCCGGTAGCAAAGGTGATCCCCAATGCCCCTGCTTCCGATCGATCCATCGACACACCGAGGAGACGATCACGCGACTCCATCGGGAGGCGCAATCAGGCCCTCGGCACCTGCGCGACCTGGCGGCGCAGCCGCCCGCCTCGGTCGTCGACCCGCTCCGACTCGCGGAGATCCGATCGATGCTCGAAGGCCTACTCGGGCTCCTGGACCGGACCGGGGTCCCGACGAGCCGTCTCGAGCGGATCTTCGGAGGTGAATCTGATGAAGGCCGCGTGGCTGCTCTGCCTCGGCCGTTGAAGGCCGCGCTGGGTATGCCCCAGGTCCCGAGAGCCCGGCGCACGGCCCAGCCGTAGCGATTGCTCCCGCGTTCACTCCAGCCCGGCCGGGAGTGGACCCGCGGGTTCGCCCGTGAGGGTGCCACGCTAGGCCCTATCCCGGCACACCTTCGAGGAAGGAGAGGAGGATCGCATTGAATGCCCGCGGGGTTCTGCACATGAGGGTAGTGGCCTGACGTCACGATCGCCCGTTCGCTACCGGGGATCGCGGACGCCGTCATCTCGGCGATCGCCCGCAGCCACAGCGCGCTCGTCTGGCCGTGGATCATCAAGGTCGGCACGCGGATGCGGCAGAGCTCCGACCCCGGGTAACCGCGGGGAATGGGGTGTCCGTCTCCTTCGGACGGTCCGCGCGTTGTCGAGCATCATTTGCCTGAATCCCGTGCGGGCAATTGTTCCGAGCACTCCGGGACGGTCCTCGACCCCGTCGAGGTTGAACCGGACGGCGGCCGGAGAGGTCGTTGCGACGGAGCGCCATCCGGGCGGGGCCGTTCGACCGAGTCAGGAACCGCTGGGCGGAGAGCGCGACTGCGGGGGTGCCGCAGCAAGAGGCCGACCGCCTCGGAGCTTGCTCTTCGGGTCGGTAAGAAGGAGGGAGGCGATCGCGGGTTCGACCAAGCGTCAGCGAGCGGAGGAGCTCGGGCCGTCGCGTCGCCAGGTAGGCTGCGATGAATCCTGCCGTACGAGTGACCGACGAGGTGCACCGGAGCCGGTCCAATCTGGGCAGATGAATCCCGCGAGGTCGGTCGCGTTGTTCTCGACTGTGCTGTCCGACAGGTCGCCGACCCGTGGGTTGGGGTGGGCGTACCGCCGGCTGTAGCTCAGGGTTCGGAACTTCCCGGAGAGGGCGGAGGTCTGCGCATCCCATGCCCGGTGATCGGTCGGGATGCCGTGCACGAACACCACCGTAGGGCCGGATCCCTGTTCCGACCAGTAGAGGGTCACGCCACCGACCTGCACCGTCGCCATATCGGCCGGTTCCCTTCCCGAAGCTATAACCGAACCCGTCACGGTGTTCGAGTCAACCCGCCAAACTCTGCCGACGGCCGATGCGCCGTGGACGGTGTCGGGGGTCCGAACGCCCAATGTCCGATGGCCGGACCGGGTCGTCGAACCCCCGCTCGATGGGATAATGTATTTTTGGCGCCTCCACCGAGCCTCGCTGAGGACTATGACGCAACCGGGGTCCGCTCGCAGGAATGTCGGGCTACTGTCGATCGCGATCGTGGTCGCCGGGCTCATGGTCCTGCCCGGAGGCAGCTGGATGGCCCCGGCCGCCATCAGCGGGCATGCGGTGGTCCTGGCGGACGGCTCGGCAGGGGGGCCGCCGACCTCAGAAGGCCGCCTCGGCCCATCCACATCTCCCAATTCGCTGGGCCCGGGGCCGCCGCTCGGTCGAGCGGCCTCTCGGCGCTGTTCTCGGGTCTCCCGTCCAGCCTCAGCCGAGTCCCATGGGTGCGTTCGCTGACCCATCAAGGCCCCACGCTCCACCCTCTGACGTCGCTGCCGAATCTGAACCTGCTCAAACACCCCGCCCGTTCGGTAGCTCAGACGGTCCTTCCCTCGTACGTGGCCCAACCGGCACCTCTCGGTCTCGCCGACTATCGGGCTCGGCGCGACCCCGTACTCGTACAACGTCTCCGACCTCCTCGGGCAGGTCACGTTCAATGCGCCACCCAACGCCACCCAGGTCGGCGGCACCGGCGTGGTCGAGCCGTCGGCCGGGGCCGAACACGAGGGCGAGACGGGGAGCCTGTACGAGTTCGGGATCCAGCTGAACACCGTCGCCACGAACATGTCGATCCCGGGCTCCGACCAGGGGTTCTTCTGGACCCAGAACGTGGTCAACTGGAACGACACGGGCATCCACTTCGTCTCCGACACGTTCAACATGACCAGCGGGACCGTCAACTCGTTCTACATCGCCCCCGGGCACGATCCTCTCGGCGTGCAACAACAACACGCCGGCGTCCAGATCGATCCTCGACGTCTACGGCGGGGTGTTCCAATGCGTTGGCGGGCACGTCCCGGTCAGCCCCGCCTCGTACCCGGTGACGCTCCGCTCGTACAACAACGCCTCGGTCAACGCCCAGAACGACACGCAGGTCGCCTACGGCTACCAGATCATCGAAAGCGGGACGGTCAGGTTCTCACGGCGTCAGCGACACGGTCGTCTTCAACAACCCGAACGCCACCGTGTCGGCTCCGCCCGCGAACACCCCGGGCTTCTCCATCGACGGCTTCGCCCCGGCTCCCGCGGGACTCCTGCGCGACGCCGAGATCGTCCTCGTGGGCGGCATCGGTGGCGACAACGCGGCGTTCCGCACGCTCAACGGCTCGGTGAACCTCGAGTACGCCAACGGCGAGCCTCGGGAGTCTTCCAGAACGTGCCCTCGGCGTACAACTGCGGCACCGACACCGGGGAGACCTCGTTCGGGCATCGCGGACTACTGGACCCCGAACCACACCCTGGAGTTCCACCAAGGGCCCTCCATGCTCTACGGCCTCTGGGATGCCGCGCCGTGGGTCTCCGTCCCGTCCGGGGATATCCACGCTCTCGGGGTCCATCTCGCCCGCCTACGGGTTCGTCTTCGTAGGGAACCTCGCGCCCGACGTCTACGGTTCCAACCTCAGCTGGCTCCCGACCACGAACGCAGGGACGTTCAACACGTACCTGCCTCCCCTCGGCTCGCCGTGGACGACCCAGTACTACGTGCAGGCGTTCGCCGACGGCTTTGCGGAGCTGAACGGCACGCCGTTGCCGGTCCGTGACGCGTCGTACGCTCTGCGCCTCACCTCCGCGCCGGGCAGCTCAACGCCCCGCTGTACACGTTCTCGAACGCCCAGGCGGCGAGCCTGGCCGGCGACCGTGACGCGGTTCGTCGACGCCCCCGTTCGTGTTCAACGGCCTGACGGTCAACATCAACTACACGTTCAATCACCTGAACGACTACCTGTTCCCGTCGTTCGAGCTGTTCATGTCGCAGGGGGTCACCGCACCCCATGGACGTCAACAATGCCAACCAGGGCGCGGACTCGCGCGTTCGGCAACTTCTACTTCTACGATGGCCGCTCTCGGGCACCGACCGGGCATACTCCGTCCGACCGCCGCAGATCCTTCCGTTCGCCCTGCCCGAACATGACGAGCCAGATCAACCTCTTCGGCGGGTCGAACGACCACGTGACGAACGAGACGCTCGAGGAGACGCCAACGGCCAGGGAGGGGAGGTCGTCCTCTGGCAGGAGACGGACAGCACCGTCTGGGACACGCACTCGCTCTTCGGGTCGTCCGGGGTCTGGGTGGGCGATTCGACGGGGATCGTCGTCGGGAACCTCTCGGTCCTCGGCGCCACGGGAGTGACCGATCTTCGACTCGTCACGGACCACCGCGTGGAACCTCAACGTGGAGGGGGGCCTGGGCATCGAGGGTCTCAGCAGCACCGGAAGCACGTACTCCTGGATCAACGTGACGGACTTCGGGAACGGGCATCTCGACGGGAGGCGACTTCGGCCACCCGTCTACTACGACCTCCCCGGTACGTACCGACGTGACCGTCAACGAGCTCAATGTCAGCGTCGGCAGCCTCGGGGCGAACTTCACCTACTCCACGGAACGACCCTCAACAACGTCTCGGTCTACGACCCATTCTTCGAGTCGTCCGCACGGCCTCCGGCTCGACGGATCGGTCGATACCGCCGTGAACTCCTTGGTCGCCAACTGGGGGACGGGGATCGACCTGTGGAACGCGACGGCCACGACGATCACCGGATACACGCTGGAGAACATGCCGTTCGGCGCCCGGTTCCCTGTGGGGCGAATCCTCCGCCACGACCGTGACCGGCCTTTCCGTCGTCGACGAGGAGGTGGGCGTGTACAGGTCGAGCTCACCGACACCACGATCACCGATCTCACTGCGACCAGCCCGATCGCCCTGGCCGGTGTCATCCTGACCGCGGGCGTGGGAGCAACGGTCACCGGCGTCACCGCCACCGGGAACTCCGCGGGGTTCGCGGTCGACGACTACGTGGGGACGAACGTGAGCGCGGTCTCCGCCTCCGGCGAATCCGTAGGGGTCGCCGTCGTTAACTCCAGTTGGACCAACGTCCTGAACGCGACCGTCACCAACAACTCCGTCGCGGTCTTCTCGTCGGGCTCGGAGTGGACCTCCATCACCGGGGTGACGGCCTCCAACGCCACCCTCTCGAGCCCGTGGTCCGCTCCGCTGTTCCACCTGCCCGGGGTCGCGGCGGTCGTGACCGAGGACGACCAGTACGATTCGATCTCGAACGTTTCCGCACTGGTCTACCCCGCGGCGTACTACGACGTTGGGTCGGACCGAGCTCCAGGTCAACGACGTCAACGCCACCTCCACCCTGTTCGCCCTGTACCTCGATGACACCCTCTCGGGCTCCTTCAGCGGCATCGGGGCCTACCAGGACACGGTGGCCGTGGAGCTCGTCGGCGGCGCCTCCCGCAACCTGGTGACCGGGAGCAGCTTCGTGGGCAGCTTGGGCTATGGAGTCAACATCTCCTCCGGCGACGGGAACATCGTGTACGAGAACAGCTTCCTCGGCAACGACGGGGCCGGCGCCAACTACAGCTCGGCAAACATCCAGGCGTATGCCAGTTCGGGCGGGGACAACCAGTTCGATTGGCAGGGGACCGGCAACTACTGGTCCGACTGGCACACCTACACCGCACCGGGTCCCTCGCCCCGTACCCGCTGGCGAACGGCAATTTCGACTACTACCCGCTCGGCGCCCCAGAAGGGATGGTCGCGGTCTACTTCTTCGAGAGCGGTCTCGCGTCCGGAGTCAGTTGGTCGGTCACCTTCCACGGGGAGACGCAGACCACCACCACCCCGACGTTGCTGTTCGAGGTCCTCCCGGGAACGTCCACTGGTCCCTCCCCCACAATGTCTCCGATTATGCCGCGAGCCAGGACCATGGCACCCTCGTGGCCAGTGGCGCCGCGGTCTCGGAGGACCTCACATTCGTGCCCGAGTACTCGGTCACCCTCACCGAAACCGGCCTCCCGGCGGGGATGGAGTGGAGCGCTACGGTCGGTGGGGTCGCGGACGCCCGGGAGACCTCGTCCCTCGACTGGGAACTGCCGCAGGGCGTGTACGGTTTCGAAGATCACCCCGGTCGCCGGCTGACTCGGTCACCCCCTCCGCCGGCGAACATTTACCTGGGAGTGCTCCGGCGAGACCCTCTCCGGTGGTGTTCGCCCCGCTGGCGTCCCCCGTGACCGTGGCGGTGACCGAGAGCGGGCTCGCCGGGGGACTCGGTGGTCGGCCAGCGTCGGGGGCGTGGCCGAGAACGGGACGGGCGCGACGCTCTCCTTCCCGACGACGTCGGGGACGTACCGGTACCAGATATCGCCCGTCGTCGGGTACACCGACTCCCCGCCCAACGGTACGCTCACGGCCACTTCGGGGACGTACAACGTCGCCGTGTCGTTCGTCCTCGTCACCTATCCGATCACGGTCTCGGAGAGCGGGCTCGCCGCCGGGCACGGTCTGGTCCGTGATGGTGAACGGGGAGACCCAATCGTCCCTGGGGGTTCGATCACCTTGAACTGCCGAACGGAACGTACGGCTACACCTTGTCGAACGTGACCGGCTACACTCTCTCCGGCGGGTCCGGGTCCCTGAAGGTCGTCGGTGCATCCGCGGGCGTCGCGGCCACGTACGCGCCCACCTCCGCGACCTCCCTCGTCTCGACCGATTCGTTCGATGCCGGGATCGGCGCGGCGATCGCCGTGGCCGTCCTCGCGCTGGTGATCGGGATCGTGGCCTTGATCACCCGAGGCGGGCGTGGCCCGAAGGGCGCCGGGCAGCGCGACCGCCGCCGAGTGGTCGGAGTCGGCCCCGGAGAGTGGGAAAGGACCCAAGGGAACGCGCCCAGCCCCGTCGACCCCGGCGGGGGGCCACCGGTTCCCGAGGGCGGCGGCTCAGACGACCCAAGCGGTGTAGAAGAAGTAGATCAGATAGACCCCGACCAGGATGAGGGCCACGGCGCTGATCTTCTTGATCACCGGTGTGTAGGCCTTCAGCTGGTTCACGTACTCTGTCCCGCCATAGCCAGCATGACGGTGACCACGATCATGAGCAGCGCCGCGGTCAGGCTGTAGATGAGGATGTTCACGACCCCGCCGAGCAGTCCGAGCGCCAGGCCCGCGATGATCGCCGAGAAGATGACCGGTGCGACGCAGCCGGCGACGCCGCCCGTACCCAGCCCGTAGCTGAACAGCTTGAGGTAGAACGCGCGTCCCGTGGCCGGGGTGTCGCCGATCACGGAGTCCGTCGACTGCTTCCCGGTGATGTGGCCGCCACAGGCGCTGCAGCGGCGCGACGATGCGCCAGTACCGGAGGTTCGTCAGGAGCAAGCCGCCCAAGGCGACCAGCGCGACGCCGACGATGATCAGGAAATCGGGGATGTATCCGCTCACGGCGTTCGCAGCGAGGATCAGCGCGACGCCGACCAGCAGGAAGACGACGATCATGCCGAGCGCCGTGATCGACCCCGCCGACAGGGCGCGACGCACAGCGCCCTTGTACCGCCGCCGGAGGGAGGAGCGGCCTGCGCGGTGTTCGCGTTGAGCCCCAGAAAGAGGGTCATGTACCCGGGGAACATCGGGAAGGCGCACGGCGAGAAGAAGGTCGTGACGCCCGCGATCGCGGCCAGGGCAAAGACGCTCACGGTGACGATGGAGATTCGCGGCGCAGTCCCGCATTGGCGCGCGATCGTGGATTGGAGCGTCGCCTGGCTCTGTGCGCCCGATTGGTCGTAGACCGCCTGGCCCTTCTCGTTGATCATTACCACGGTCGGGATGTCGGTGACCCCGTAGGCCGTGTAGACCGCGAGGCTGTCGGTGTCCTGGGCCATCGCCCAGGTGATGTTGTGGCTCTGGTGGTAGGTCTGGAGCGCGGGGATCGAGTCGCCGGTACTGAGGCTCCACGAGATTCGAGAGGAGCACGACGTTGGTGTGCCCGGTCCCGTTGTCCAGCGGCATAGAGCGAACTCAGGGTCTTCTCGACGACTTGGCATTCGGCGCAGGAAAGGGAAGTGAATTCCACGAGCACCACATCATGGCCCCGGAACGACTGGAGCGAGAAGGTCTGGCCGTGAATCGTCTTCAGCGTGAACGTCGGGGCGAGGGACGCGGCGGGGGGGGCATTGGTCCCACTGGGCCGGGGGTCGCATTGGTCATCTCCATCGTGAGGGTCAGGTTCGAGCCGGAGATCGTGACATTCGAGCGAACTGCGGGATGTCCCCCGCTTTTTCGACGCTCAGGGAATAGCTCCCGTTGACCACGTGGGGGAAGACGAAGCCCCCGAGGGCACTACTGGCGGTCGTGGCGTTCCCTGGGGCGAGCGTGAGCTGAGCCCCCGGGATCGCTGCGCCGGTCGTGTTATCTCGAACTTCCCCGCTCAGCTGATAGTTCTCGAGGGCGACCGAGGAATTCGCCGGTGGTCATCTCTCGAAGCACTCCTCTCCCGTGATGGGCACGATCGAAGTGGTCAGGTTCGTGAAGGGATTCGGTGTGGTCGGCTCCCACACGAACCCCACCGCCGTCAGGTTGATGGTGATGTTGTACCCGACCCGGCACGGGGCCCAAGCCGTAGTCGTCCATCGCCTCGGTGGTCCCGACGAACCAGTTCGATCCGGAGGGCGCCGCCATCTCTGTCGGCAGGAAGCACTGGCTCACCGGCGAGATCTCGCAGAAAGTGAAGTGCATGTCCGAAACGTTGGACGCGTTCAAGACCTCGACCGAGACGGTCAGCTGTTGCGACTCGTTGAGCACGCTGGCCGACTGGGTGATGGCAAGGACTTGCCCACTGCTCGCGGCAGGATGGATCCCGTCGGGCGACGCCGCCGCGCCGAGCGCGGCCGCGGAGTGACCCGGGAAGAGCGCTGGAGTGGAAAGTGGCCGGCTCGCCGAGGTTGCGGAGGAGGAGCCGGCCGAGAAGATTCGTAAACGCGGAAAGCGCGAGCATTGCCGTCAGGAGTACGACAACGAACCCCCTCCTACGTACCGTCCTCTCCATGCTCAGGGCTCCCGTGAAAACCGTCTCTACCTTGATGCGTGCCCGTGCGCGAGGTCGACGAGCGGCATGCTCGTATTTAAGCCACTGCCGAAGCGTCGGGGGAGGGTCGAGGAACCCCTCGGTCCCCGGAAATCACGGAGAGGACGCCTCTTGCTGGGTCGCCACGGGAGAAGAGTCCTCCAATCGGCGCGCCCCCGTGGGGTCGCCTGTGCCCCGAGGGATGTTCGAGTCCTGCAGCTTTACGGTTCTTGGACGGGGGGTGGCGGGGGCGAGCGGGCCGCCTTTGGTCGCGTCCGGGGCGGGGGGCCACCCTTCGTCCTCATCGTCCGCCGACCACCGCCGCGGCCGCCACGGCGATCGCCGCGAGGGCGACGTCCTCCGTGACCGTCAGGCCGCCGCTGGAGGTCGTCGATCCCGAGTTGGGGCCTGGGGTGGCCACTACCGCCGTCAACTTGACGGGCAGGGCGGTCGTATTGCCCGGTGTCATGATGATCGTGCCGTTATCGGTTTGGAACCCCGGCGCAGTCACCGAGAACGGGTAAATCCCCTCCGTCAGGAGCTGCAGGAACGTCCCATCGATCACTGAGACTGGGGTCCCATTGACGGTGACGGTCGCTGTGGCCGGATCGACTGTGCCCGAGAGGATGGCGTAGCGGGGCGAGAAGGTCGCGGTGATCTTCTGGGCGGCGGGGGTCACCGTGAGGTTGCCGAACTGCGGCGACACGACCCACGCGTACGTGGCCGGGTAACTGCGTAGGGGAAGGTCCCCGACGGCAGGTACAGTGAGATACTGGAGTCCGTCGAGGAATTGAACGCGCCCGAGTCGATGGAGAACGACCAGCCGGGGCCCGCCGGCAGGCCCTTGGGGGCGACGGTGACGGGGGTTGCGAAGATTGCCGTGGTGTTCGCCGAGGCGCCCGCCAAGTTGGACGCGCTCACCATGTACCAGTACGTCACGCCGCTGGCCAATCCGGTGTCCTCGAAGTTCGGGACAGAGGGCGAGCCGACGGCCGCAAATCCCGATGCGGAGGAGGTAGACCGGTACACGTGGTAGGTGACGCCCCCTCCCCCGGAAGCGGGAGGCGTCCAGGTGAGGTTCAGCGATGCTGGTTCGGGCCCGGGGGACACGATCACCGCGGACGGCGAAGTGGGCGGGTCCACCGGGTTGATGGAGATGGTCGCGGTCCCCGGTGCGGCTGCGTAGCCGTGGGCCGTGACCTGGGCGGAGGATCGACCTCAGGGGTCACCGAAGTGACTCGAGGCGCCGTGAAGTTGACCGTGAGCATACCTGTCGGAGAGGTCACCCCGGTCGCCGTCGAGAACGAGCCCCGCCGGTCGAGGTCAGCTGGACCGTCGCCCCGGCGACGGCGGCCCCCGTGGTGCTGTTTGTGGCGTGGACCGTGATGGAGGCGTTGTCGAAGGCGGGAACGATACGAGGGAGAGGCGGTCACGTTCGTTAGAAGGGTCGAGACAGGTTCCCAGTTGGCGTTCTCCACCATCTTGGTGCTGTTCAGCTGGACGAAGGTCACCGTGCTCAGGTTGAGGGTATTCCAACCGGCATTGATCACGCCCGACTCGTTGATTCTCGGTCGTGGTTCCCTCGACCAGTGTGACTGGGTGATTGTAGAGCGACCGTCGGACCACATAGTCGAATGTCGTGGATCGCGCAGGGGTCATTCCCGGAGCATCCGGGAAGGCTGTCCCCGTCGGTGGTACTGATGTTCTTCCCGATGTTCTCGAGGAGATACGTGACGGCATTGAACGTGCCCGAGATCCCCGAAGTGATGTTGACATGGTTGGATACTATGCGACCGGAACCTCCGCCACTGGACATGACAGAGGCGTTCTCGGAAATGGAGAGGTTTGCGGGGATCGCCGAGGCGTTGTCGATCGACCGCAGGTACCACGCCTTCATCTGGTTCATCGTCGGGTATTGGTCGCCATCGAGCGAGCTGCGCCCGTTGATCGACGACGTCCGGGATCCCCGTAACGGCGTAGAAAGCCGAACGCTGCGTGACCGTGGCGTCTACGGACTGAAGGGGGTCGGCCGAGTGGAGTTCCGCGACGTCGATGACGTTGTGGCTGTAGTTCTGGGCGATCCAGAAAATGGCTTGAGACTCGTTCGGACAGAACTCGCACCATTCCGCGGTAAAGGTCTCGATGAGCACCGTCCGCGGGAAGGTCGTGCTTTGGGGGTGGACCCCGGCGGGCGTGGTCCGGGCGACCAGGGTGTGGACCCCCGCGGGTGCCGAGCTGGCGATGGGAAGGACCGTCGGGGCGGGAGAGCCGGAGGAGGCGGCTACACCGGAAGCATGGATTAGAGCCCCCGGGTACGTACAAGCCACCGGCTACCATGACCGCAAGCACAAGGATCACTCCGACGCCGCTCTTCTGCATTGTTCGCACTCCGCAATCCTTCTGGGACCCGGCGAGGTCGAGTCACAGCGTGGCACGTGTATTTAACGCTCAAGGGGGGGGCCCCTCCACCGGGCGGCGAGGCGGTGGCCGCCCTTCTCGGCTAACGTCAATTCTGCGGCCAGTCAAGAAACATTAATTTGGGAAGAGTCGGTCGCGACCGACGTGGTGGGTCCTCGGCCGTTGATCCTCGCCCTCGCCGCGATCCTGCTTCTCTCGGCCCTGGCACTCCCGAGCGAGGCGGCTCCGTCCCACCGGGGTTCAACGTCCCCCGGCATCACGGCGGCAGCATCTCCTGGCGCCCGACCGCCTCCCCCCTCGGCTCCCGCCACCAACGCCTCGTGGACGAACTTGAGCCCCCTGGCGACTAACGCCCCCTCGGCGCGCGGAGGGTACGGCCTCGCGTACGACCCGGTGGACCACTACCTGGTGATGTTCGGGGGTGGCGAGAACACCCCCGGGGGCTTCGCGTACTACAACGACACTTGGATTTGGGAGAACTACACGTGGACGGACATCAGCCTCACTGCCGGGGCCGCCCCATCCCCCCGCTACGACCCATCGATGGTTTGGGATTCCACGGACAGGTACATTCTATTGTTTGGTGGATCCCCGGGGATTAACATTGGATTCGAACGACACTTGGACATTCCTTCACGGGAAGTGGACCGAGCTCAACCTCTCCGTCGCCCCCGCGCAACGGTACGAGGCCGCTCTGGTGGACGATCCCTCGGCCGGGGGGGTCATCCTCTTCGGCGGGTCGTACGGGGGCGGCGGGGATGTACTACAATGACACTTGGGAATTTTCGTCCGGCCTCTGGTCCCAGCTTTCTCCTGCTGGCAATCACGCCCCCTCGCCACGTCGGGGGAGTGCCGCCGCGTACGATGCGGGCGACGGGTACCTCCTTCTGTTCGGGGGCACAGACTACTCTTTCGACCCTCTGAACGATACGTGGAGCTTCCAGAATGACACGTGGACCCAACTTTCCACCAATCAAAGCCCCTCGGGGCGCTGGTTGACCAGTGCCGCGTACGATCCCAACGTTGGAGGGGTCATAGTGAGCGGAGGAGCCCCAGCCCAGGGCTGCCCGGCACCCCTCACGGATACCTGGGTGTTCGCCGGCGGGAACTGGACCAATTGGACGAACGTGACCGGGGTCCCCCCTGGGCAGTGCGATACGGGGATGGCGTTCGACCCGGAACGGCTCGGGAGAGGTGTCCTTTGGGGGGGCCGACGCGAGCAGCACTGGGTTGGATTGGACGTGGGGCTTGACCGCCGGGTTCCTCGTCGAGCTCCGGGGTCCCGCCCGGGTGGATGCCCACGAGGCGTTCCTCCTCAACGTGACTTCCGCGGGGGGCCAGAGCCCATTGAACTATTCATTCACAGGCTTGCCCGCCGACTGTCCGTCGCAGAACTCGTCGCTCCTCCATTGCACGACGATGTACAATGGCTCGTACCGCGTGGTGGCCCACCTCGAGGATCCGGAAGGCCTGAAGGCGAACGCTACCTGGAACTTGACCGTGCTCCCGCCCCTCTCGGTCAACTTCACCGCGAGCACCGCGAGGACCGACGTGGGGCTGGAGGTCCGGCTGGGTACGACCTCGTCCGGAGGGGAGGCGGGGATCGATGGGAGGTACTCGGGCCTACCGAGCGGATGTACCAGTGCGAACACCTCCAACCTGCAGTGCACTCCCCAGTCTTCGGGGAACTTTTCGCTCACCGTGACGGTGACCGATGGCCTGGGAGGGTCAGCGACTTCGACCCCCGTTGGACTCCAGGTCCACGCCCGACCTACAACGGGGCTCCTGCTGACTTCGGCGACGGACGATGTGGGGATTCCCACCCACTTCACGGTCAGCGTGACCGGTGGCACCGCTCCGTTCACCGTCTCCTGGCCGGACTGCCCCCGGGCTGCGTGGGGGCGAATTCGACGCTCCTCGAGTGCACCCCCTCGGCCACGGGGAATTTCACGGTCACCGCGACCGTCTCTGATGCTCACGGGGTCAATGTGAACCGATTGGCCACGCTCGGGGTAAATCCGATCCTTGAGGTGAGCCGGCTCTCCGTCTCCCCGGCGCTCCTGGACCAGGAAGAATCCTTCGACCTGACGGCCCACCTCTCCGGGGGAACGGGACCCCTCTCCTACGACTACCTGGGCTTGCCGACTGGATGCGCCTCGAAGGACTCCCCGGAGCTGGACTGCCTCCCTACCGAGAATGGAACCTTCTCCGTAGAGATCATAGTGATAGACTCCGTGGGCGCCTCGGCCAATGCCTACGCCTCGGTCCAGATCGCGAACGACTTGAAGATCTCGGAGTTCGAAGCGGTCCACGATGTGATCGACCTCGGTCAATTGTTGCAGCTTTCGGCGTCCACGACCGGGGGGAGCGGGAACCTGAGCTACGCGTTCGCCAAGCTGCCGGGCGGTTGTTCTGGGACGAATCAGTCCTGTACTGAACTGCAAACCGACGGCCGCGGGCTCGTTCGACATAGAGCTGACCGTTTCCGACGGAAGGGGACCGCCGGGGACGAGCTCATTGCAAGTGAAAGTAATTAATTCCGACCCCCGCGGACTCTCCCTTGGTCGCGGCCCCCTCCAACCTGCCAGTGGACGGCTCCACGAACTTCACGGCGGTCGTGGTGGACGGCACCGCCCCATACCAGTACCTTTGGGCCACGCTCCCGACCGGATGTTCGGGAAGGGACAACTCCTCTCTGACGTGTTCTCCCCGCGGGGCCGGGACCTTCAATGTCTCCGTGAATGTCACGGATGCAGTCAACGGGACCGTGGGAGCCTGGGTGGAGGTCGTGGTAACGCCGGCCCCCGCGAACGTGACGAACGTCCTCGGCTCGTCGTCGACCGGGCTACCGCTCTTGGAGATCGGAGCCTTCGGTGGTCTTCTTGTGTTGGGCACGATCGGGGTGCTCTTGTGGTATCGGAGATCCGGGGGGCGATTCCCCGCAGGGGAGCCAGCTCCCCCGGACTCCGAAGAGGGCGGGGATGGCGTTGATGGGGAGCCGACCGACGGCCCCGACGAACCATTCACCGAGTAAGTAAGTGGATCCACGGGTCCCGCCCTCTGCGCGGGCCTAGCGCCGGGTGCCACAAGACAGTGCAGTCTTCAACTGCCGAGGCTCGCCCACTTACCTGGGACCTGCGGCGTTCACGGTGACACCATCAGATCTCCCACTTCTACCGGCGACTTCCTGTGGATGGACCCCGCCGGGGAGAATTGGGTGGGTTTTCACCCCCTCCACCCCACTCAATTTCAAGCCGCCCGGAAGTGCCGGGCGCCAGTTCCGAGACCTCCTTCCGGTGCGCCGTCACGCTCACCACCTGGGCCGTTTCGGCAGTACCTGGGCGCGGACTCAGGGTCACTACCCTCATCGTCAGAGGAGGTCGGATTATCCCCTCCACTACTTCCCCCGCGGCCACGCATCCGACACCCATGATTGTGTACACATTGTCGATGCGAAACCTGACGGGTCCCGGGAGGGGTGGGGCGGTCGACTCCCGCGCGATAGAGGGGAGGGGTCGCACCGGATGGTTAGGTGGTGCGCCAGATCCCAGAGTCGGCGATGCTGGCAAGTGAGCCTTTTTTCCCCCATCCCCACGGCATGCGGTCGCGACGCTTCT